>JAZUGR010000019.1:0-41452 GCA_045641345.1 Bacteroidales bacterium | reverse complement strand
CCCCCGCAACAGAGAACGGCCCGTCCGGAACCCCCGCACGCCCCTTTCCGTATGATGCCCGGTCGTGGGGCGGGTCTATTCTTCGCGGGCGGTGTAGCCTTGGGCCCTGATGGGAATCTCGGCCCCTTCGGGGGTCACCATCACCGCACCCACGTCGGGGCGGGCCAGGTGGCCTATTATGTCGTAGTCCTGGAATTCGTGGCGGAAAGTCTCGTTCTGCGCGATGGGGATGGTGAAGATGAATTGATAGTCGTCACCGCCGTTCATTGCCGCCGTTACCGGGTCCATATCGATTTCTTCGGCCATAGAGAAGGTGCCGCTCGAGAGGGGGATCTTTTCAAGGTATATCTTGGCTCCGAATCCCGATTCGAGGGAGAGCCTGATTATGGCGTCGCCCAGTCCTCTGGTCACGAAGTATCCCGTCGAAGGGAGGATGCCGCTCTCGATGAAGCGGCTTACCGTGTTGGGTTTGACCTCCGGGCTCAGGTATGATGCCAGGATGGTTTTGTATTTCGAAAGGTCGGGCTGCTGCCCGTCCTTGTTGTATGCGGCCTTTTCCCTCTCAAGCACGTGCATCCCCATATAGGCGGCGCCTACCCTGCCCGAGAGGCAGATGAGGTCCATGTTCGATGCTCCTGGGCGCTTTTCGAGCGTGCTCTTTTTCTGCACTCCGGCGGCAGCCACGCTTATGCACAGTCCGTTGAGCGAAGGGTTGAGGTCGAGCGAGAGATGTTTTACCCCGTGCTCCTTTGCCGCTGCCGTGAATCCCTCCCAGAGCTGGGATACGTCTTCCAGGCAGAAGCGGCTCGAAATGCCGAGATTGACCGACAGTGACACCGGCGCGAAGAAAGCGGCGTAAATCTCCCCCATGGCATTGAGGGCCGCCTTGTAGCCCAGATGCTTGAGGGGATTGTAAACCAGGTCGAAGTCAACCCCCTCGAGCATTATCTTGTGGGAGGTGCACCACTCCCCCTTTTCTTTGGGAGCGATGGTTCTGCCGTTGACGAATCCTGTGTTTTCGAAGAGCCTTCTCAGGGTCTCCTCCTTGCCGATCGACGAAATTTCTGTGCGCATATCATTTCTTTATGCAAATTTATTAAATTTGCTTGATAGACAATCCGGATATGAAAAAGTTTCTCCTCTGCCTCATGCTTTCTTTCGCAGCCTTGGGCTGCGGCGGTCCCGTAAACTCCGACGGAGTGAAAATCATCGCCCATCGCGGTTTCTGGAACTGCGAGGAAGGGGGCTTCAGCGAAAACTCCATAGCTTCGCTCAAGGCTGCCCAGGATGCCGGTCTGTGGGGGAGCGAATGCGACGTTCACCTTACAGCCGACAATGTGATAATCGTCAACCACGATGCCAAGATTTCCGGCAAGCGTATCCGCAACCACCCCTTCTCTGATTTTGAAGAGGACCTCCTGCCCAACGGGGAGAGGCGTCCCACTTTCGACGAATATCTCACCCAGGCCGGCGAGTGCCGCTCAACGATGCTTGTGGTGGAGCTCAAGCCGCAGGAGAGCGAGGAGGTGGAGGACCTGCTGGTCGACAAAGTTCTTGCCTCGGTCAAGGAGCACAGGATGTACAACAACCGCCGCATCGGCTTCATCTCGTTCAGCAAGCATATATGCTGCCGGATTGCCGCAGAGGCGCCCGGATTCGTAAACCAGTATCTCAACGGCGACCTGAGTCCGCAGGAGCTGAAGGAGTTGGGCATCAACGGTATGGATTATCACTTTATGGTGATGAGAATCCACTCCAACTGGATAAGGGAGGCTGCCGACCTTGGCATTTCCACAAACACCTGGACAGTCAACAACGAGGCCGTGGCCCGTGTGATGGCCTCACTCGGAGTCGGGGCCCTTACCACCAACGACCCTTTGATGGTCAGAAACCTGTTTTCTGACAAGAAGTGATACGAGGGCTCCTATCAGGCTCACTCCGACGAAAGTGATTGCAACGTCGGCGAGCCGCACCTCCACCGGATAGGATTCGATTATGAAACTGCCCGGCATCTTGACCATACCGGTTTTCTGCTGCAGCAGGCATATCGCGAGCCCCGAGAGGATTCCCACTGCGATGCCCATAAGGGATATCAACCATCCCTCCCTCACGAATATGCCGCCGGTGAGCTTTTCATCGGCGCCGAGGGCCTTCAGGATTCTGACGTCATCCTTCTTTTCGATATAAAGCATCGACAGCGAGCCGAATATGTTGCTCGAAATTATGAGCATCACAAACAGCAGGATGGCATAGATGGCCGCCTTTTCGTAGGAGAGCAGCTTGTACACCGTGTCGTTCTGCTGGAACAGGTTCTTGACCGAGAAACCGTCTCCCATTATCGCCTGCACTTTTTCCTGCACCGCGGGATCGATCACCCCCTTGCGTGTGAGGATATCATCCGAGGCATATACCTCGAGGGAGGATATGCGCCCTTCCGATTCCGTTATATATTGCAGGCAGGAGAGGGGGACAAAGACGTATTTCCTGTCGAATCCCTGTTCGAGGGATACTATGCCCGAAGGGAAAAGCCTTGTCTTGTGAATGCTTGCCTGAGGGTCGAGCAGCGAGAAGGTGTTTGCCCTGGAGGGGAACCACATCTCCAGCGGAGTCACGAAAGAGGTGTTCAGCCCGAGTTCGATGGCCAGGGTGCGTCCCACCACGGCTTCGTTGAGAGTTCCGAACGACAGTTCGAAAGAGCCTGCGGTGACGTGATCCCTCAGCCCGGTCGTTTCCTGATATATCGAATCCACGCCCTTTGCCGTGGCCACCGTCTGCCGGTCGCCGTAGGTGACGTATACATTTTCCTCAAGGGTGCCGCACACCGCCCTGATGCCGCCGATGGCGCCGATTGCCGCAATCTGCTCCTGCTCCGCGGCGAAAGTCCTGCCCTCCCCGGGGGCGACTAGCAGATCGGGAGTGTGCGAGCCGTAAAGTGACCGCACGATGGAGTCGAAGCCGTTGTATATCGACAATATCACAATCAGGGCCGCGCAGCCGACTGCTATGCCGGAGGCGGATATGAGCGATATCACGTTTATGACATTGTGCGATTTTCTGGCAAACAGATACCGCCCGGCTATGAATCCGCGCAGGTCCATTATTTGCGGAGAAGTTCGTCGATGTGTTCGACGTAATCGAGCGAATCGTCGAGGAAGAATTCTATCTCCGGCACTATGCGGAGCTGCTTGGCAACCTGACGGCCGAGTTCGCCCCTGATTTTCCTTTCATCCGCCGAAAGCATTGCCATTACGGCAGAGGCTTTGGCCGACGGGAAGATGCTCACGTACACCTTGGCCTGTGCCAGGTCGGGGCTTATCCTGACCCCGCTCACGGTGACCATGGCGCCGCCGAATGCCGCCATCCCCTTGCTGCGGATTATTTCGGCAAGGTCCCTCTGCAGTTCGCGCTCCACCTTTTTCTGGCGCGTGGTTTCCTGTCCTTCCATTTGCTTGTTACTTGACGATAAGAATGTAATAATCTTTCTTGCCCTTTTGGAGAAGGATGTATTTGCCGTTTATGATGTTTTCTTCGGTGAGCTGCCCGTTGGGGTCGGTGAATTTCTCCTTGTTTACCGAAAAGCCGTTGCCCTGGATCATCTTGCGGGCTTCTCCCTTCGAGGGGAACACCGAAGTGCCGACCGCCAGGATGTCAAGGATACCCCCGGGAAGCGACGCCTTGCTGATTTCGAAAGTGGGCACTCCGTCGAACACCGCGAGGAAAGTCTTTTCGTCGAGGCTTTTCAAATCGTCGGCCGTGGCCTTCCCGAAGAGCATCTGGGAAGCCTTGAGGGCATTTTCGTATTCGGCCTCCCCGTGTACCATAACGGTGACCTCCCTGGCGAGGAGCTTCTGGAGCTCGCGTCTTTCGGGGCACTGGCGGTGAGCCTCGATGGCCTGCTCTATGGTGTCGCGGTCGAGCATAGTGAATATCTTGACATAGCGCTCGGCGTCATCATCGCTCACGTTGAGCCAGAACTGGTAGAACTGATAAGGCGAGGTGCGGTCCTTGTCGAGCCATACGTTGCCCTTTTCGGTTTTGCCGAACTTGCCGCCGTCGGCCTTGGTGATGAGGGGGCAGGTGAGGGCATAGGCCTCTTTGCCCAAAGTGCGGCGTATGAGCTCGGTCCCCGTGGTTATGTTGCCCCATTGGTCGGCTCCGCCAAGCTGGAGCCTGACTCCGTTGTGCCGGAACAGATAGAGGAAGTCGTATCCCTGGAGCAGCTGATACGTGAACTCGGTGAAGCTCATCCCTTCGGTGGATTCGCGGGAGAGGCGCTTCTTGACCGAATCCTTGCTCATCATATAGTTGACCGTTATCAGCTTGCCTATGTCGCGCGTGAAGTTGATGAAAGTATAGTCCTTCATCCAGTCGTAATTGTTCACCAGTTCCGCCTTGTTGGGCGCATCGGAATTGAAATCGAGGAATCTGCCGAGCTGTTCCTTGATGCATTTCACGTTGTGGGAGAGGGTTTCCTCATCGAGCAGATTGCGCTCGGCGCTCTTCATCGAAGGGTCGCCTATCATTCCGGTTGCACCTCCCACCAGAGCGAACGGCTTGTTGCCGCACGACTGGAAATGCTTGAGTATCATTATACTTACAAGGTGTCCTATATGCAGGCTGTCGCCCGTGGGGTCGATGCCCACATAGGCCGACATAGGTCCCTTGGCAAGTTCTTCTTCCGTACCGGGGGTGATGTCGTGGATCATCCCTCTCCATCTGAGTTCTTCTACAAAATTCTTCATGATTCAATCAGTCTGCGTACTCGGCATTTATAACCCATACCATCACGTGGTCCTCGAATGTCATATAGCCGAGGTCGAATTCCACCTCCGTGCCGTCCTTGTGGCAGAACACGGCTTCTATTTCGCCCTCGTCGTGTGGGGTGAACTTCTCCAACTCTATCTGCTCCGCGAAGTCCACTCCGTTGATGGACATTCTCTTGTAGATGGCTTCCTTGGCACACCAGTAGATGGCCAGCTGGAGGGTGCGGTTGCGGTCGGAAAGGTCGTCCTTCTCCTCATCGGAGAGAGCTTTCTTCTCGACGGCGGAGAAGTCGCGGTCGAGGCGCTCGACATCGATGCCCATATCTTCGTCGGGATGGAGGATGATGGCCACGAAATCGTTGGTGTGCGATATGCTTATCTCCATTGCCATGTTCTGGAGGTACGGCCTGCCGTTGTCGTGGTGGCCCAGATACACCTTGTCTTTGAAGATGGTGTTGAGCAGGGCTCTCTCGGCGAGCTTTTCCTTGCGGCGGGCTTCGCTTTTCATAAATGAAAGTTCTTCAAGCTCGTCGTCGGGAATCTGATTGTTCTCTCGCAGTTCCTGCTCCGTTTCGGTGATGTGCCAGAGGTAGATTCTGGCGCCGTTGTCGAGTTCTTTTGTAAGGTATAGTGCCATAAGGGGTTAAGAAATGACCCCGTATCCGCGCTGCTTGGAGGCGGATATCGGATTTATGTTCGTTGTGAAAAACTGCAATCGGCAGGGGGAGGACTCGGATGAGCCTTCTTCCTTTTCAAAAATATTGCAACTCGGAGGTTCCAAAACAAATGCAGTTAAAAGTTATCGTTGAGATACCGGGATTCGAACCTGGACTGGGAGAACCAAAATCTCTAGTGCTGCCATTACACCATATCTCAATCTGCGGAGAACGGGGGATTCGAACCCCCGGTACGGGGAGACCCGTACAACGGTTTTCGAGACCGCCGGTTTAGACCACTCGCCCAGCTCTCCGAAAGTGCAAAGTTAAGCAATTCGCAGAAAAGTGAAAAAAATTTCTTAACTTTAAAGCCTGATACATAAGATTCGATATGAAAAGACTAAAGACAATCGCCATTGTGCTGACGGCATTCTTTGTTGCCGATACAGCAGTTTCATACGCTTGTACGAGCGTCATCGCTTCAGGTAAGATAACTCCCGACGGCCGCCCCATGATGTGGAAGAACCGCGATGCCGGCAAGCGGTCCAACGTAATGACTTTCGTTCCGGCCGACAAGGAGAGGAACACGTACGCCTACAGCGCAGTCATCGACGAAGGGGCGAAAAAGCACAAGTCCATCTGGGCCGGAACCAACGAGAAGGGATTCAGCGTAATGAACACGATGTCCTACAACGTGAAGCTTGACGAGAAGCAGCACGGCGGAAAATACAACAACGGAATGTTCATGCAGTACGCAATAGAAAGATGCGTTACCGTGGATGATTTCGAAAAGCTCCTTCAGCAGACGATCAAGGAGGAGGAGCCCGACGGAACAGGTCTTTCAACCAACTTCGGCGTTATGGACGCTTCCGGCAACGTGGCCTATTTCGAGGTGAACTACCACCAGTATTTCAAGTTCGACGTCAATGACCCCGCTGTCGCTCCCGAAGGATATCTCGTGCGCAGCAACTTCTCTTTCAACGGCCGTCCCAAAACCGAGGGCAAGGGTCAGCTGAGGTATGAGCAGGCCGACCTTATGGTGAAAAAGGCGCTCGCCGAAGGCGATCTGACCCCCGAATTCTTCCTCAAGAACCTGTGCCGCTCATATGCAAATCCCCTGATGAAGGTCAACTATCTCGGTGAAACCCCCAAAACGGAGGGCTGGGCATACGACACCGATTTCATAACCCGCAGCACGACTCTCAGCAGCGTGGTCATAAAAGGCATAAGGAAGGGTGAGAATCCGGAACTCGTCACGATGTGGACGATAATCGGCTATCCCGGCACCACCGTTGCCATGCCGGTATGGGTTAAGGGCGGTTGCGACGGCATCCCCCGTATGCTCCTTGCAGACGAGAAGGTTCACGCTCCCCTCGCAGACTGGGGATACACCCTCAAGATGAGGGCTTATTCGTGGAATATCGACAACAATCCCGACAACGCCAAGAAGTATTTCAACTTCGGTCTGCTTGTCAATCCCTACGGCACAGGTTATCTCCAGAAGGTGTTCAACCTCGAGGATGAAATACTCCCTCCATACCGCGCAAGTCTGGCGAAGTGGTATGCCGCAGGCAAGATAGACGTCAAGGAAATGAAGGCTCTTCACAAGGCTGCCGACGACAGGGTTGAGGCTTTCTACAAGGCTAACTTCGAGCTTTAGGTGGCGAATATGAGGAGACTGTTTACGACAATGATAGCAGCGGCTTGTGCCGCTGCTATCTGTTTTGCGCAGCCCTGGGCCGGGAAGCCGATATCTGATGCATCCTCCCTTGAGGAGTTCCTCCCCGTAAAGAACGTGAAGTTCAATCCGGCGGTACCTACCCCACAGCAGTTCTTCGGCTTCAATCCCGGAGAGTCCTTCGTCGATTGGAACGGTGTGCTGATGTATATGCACGAGCTGGAAAGGACCTCCGCCCGCGTTTCCCTCGAGCGTTTCGGCTCCACCTTCGAGGGCCGGCAGTTTGTCAGGGTGGTCATAACATCGCCGGAGAATCAGAAGAATCTCGAGCAGATCCGCCTGCAGCACCTCAAACTTACAGACGTCAGTGAATCAGCGTCACTCGATATTGACAGAATGCCGGTCGTGGTCGACATAATGGCATCGATCCACGGCAATGAGGCTTCGGGTGTAGGCTCGGTGATGATTTCGGCGTACTATTTTGCCGCTGCCGAGGATGACGGCGTGAAGGATCTTCTCTCCAATACGGTGGTGGTTTTCGTTCCCGGCCTGAATCCAGACGGCATCAACCGCTTTGCAAGCTGGGCGAACAGCCGCGCCAGCGAAAACCGGAATGCCGACAACAACTCCTGGGAGAGTAACGAGGCCTCCCCTTCGGGACGCAGCAACCACTACTGGAACGACTGCAACCGCGACTGGCTCAACCTTCAGTTCCCCGAAGCCGGCAGCGGGGTGGCGACATATCTCAAATGGATGCCGAACGTGGTCCTCGACCTTCACGAGCAGTGGTCGGCCAAGCGCGGTTTCTATTATTTCAGCCCCGGCGACCCGAATCGTACCCATAAATATATCCCCCAGCGCAACCAGGACCTCACGAAGCAGATTTCAAAGGCAACCAAAGCCGCATTCGATTCGATGCAGGTGGCTTGTTTCACCGAGCGGGGTTACGATGATTTCTATATCGGAAAGGGCGCCGCTTATGGTGACGTGCAGGGTTCGGTGTGCCTTCTCCACGAAGAGACCGGCTCCCGCGGGCATGCCCTCCACACTGCCAGGGGCGACATCGACTTCGCATTCACAGTACGCAACCAGAGCGTTGCCACGGTCACTCTCGTCTATCGTTCCTGTCAGATGAAAAAGTCCCTTCTGGAATACCAGAGGGATTTCTATAGGAATGCCGCGCGCGCCGCAGCCTCCGACCCGTCCAGGGGCTATGTCTTCGACGCCCGGGGCAACCGCGGCATCGAATACCATATCCTCGACAATCTGACCCGTCACGAAATAGACGTTTACAAGGTTGCCGGAGAGGAGGGGCGCTACGCTGTGCCTTTCGATCAGAAGCATTATTACAAGATAAAATGTCTTTTCGAGGACATAACCTCGTACAGGGATACGGTCTTCTACGACATTTCGACCTGGACGCTTCCCCGTGCGTTCGACCTCAATTATTCGCTCGAGAAGTCCCTCCCTCCTCTCGGGGAGAAGGTCTCCGTGGTGGAATTCCCCAAAGGCAGGGTAATCGGCGGCAGCAGCGACTACGGATATGCATTCGAAACAGGGGAGTATTATTCCCCGCGAATGATGTCCGATCTCCAGAAGCAGGGCGTCAACCTTACGGTGGCCAAGGAGCCTTTCACCTACAGCAACGGGAAGAACGGGATAAAGAAGAAGACATTCCCCACCGGTACGATAGTCGTCGCCCTCAAGGACCAGCGGCTTTCCGCTGCGGAACTTTACGACAGGATACTTGCCTGTGCTACCCGCTGTGGCGTGGACGTGTATGCCCTGCAAAGCGAGAGCAAACTTAAGGATTTCAGCCTCTCATTCATCAACCGCACTCCCGTGCGCGTTCCCAAAGTGGCGATTCTGGTCGGTACTGGCGCAAAAGGCGGATTCCAGAAGCTGGGTCAGTTGTGGTATCTGCTTGATTACCGCTATGCGATGAACCATACCATAGTCCATTTTGATGATGCAAGGCGTTCTTCATTCAAATTCAGCGACTACAACACAATCCTCATCTATGGTGAGATGCCCAAGATGAACGACGTCACCCGCAAGATGTACGCAAGTATGCAGAAATGGCTCAACGACGGCGGTACGCTCGTGCTCTATGAGAAAGGAGCTTCTTTCACCTCTCTTCTCGGGATGCCGAAGATAGAGAAGATCGGGAAAGGGAGCAGGAATATAAGCGGAGTGATTCTCAATGCAACAGCATCCGACGAAAAAAGCCCGCTGTTGTGGGGCTACGATCACTACACGATGCCCGTGTTCAAGATGTCGGACGGCATCTGGTCAGTTCCTGAAGAGGCTTCCGTGGTTATGGAATTTTCACAGTCCCCATATCTTTCAGGATGGATGCCCGACGGGAAGGATAAGGAATATGAAGGGGCGCCCGTGGTAATGACCATCCCCAACGGGCAGGGGCACGTGATATTCTTTGCGGAGGATATGAACTTCCGCTCATACTGGCTCGGTACTTCGCACCTCCTCACGAATGCGATATTCTTCGCCGACAAGCTGAGATAGGCTGCAGAATGCAGCAACTAACCGAGGTCGCTGATTGCAAGGGATGCGTCAGCGACTTTTGTTACCGCCTCGCGGTGGCTGATGAACAATATGGTTTTTTTGCCGTGATATCCGGCAGACAGATTCTCAAGCAGTTTCCTTTCGGTTTCGGGGTCCACGGCCGAGGTGGCCTCGTCGAGAATCAGGATGCCTCCCCTGTGGAGAAGTGCGCGTGCAATGGCAATCCTCTGTGCCTGTCCCTCGCTGAATCCGGCTCCCTTTTCGCTGCAGTGCGTTTCGAGAGCCTCGGGCAGGTCGAATACAAAGTCGGCTACAGCCGTATGCAGGGCGGCTTTCATCTGCTCTTCGGTGGCATTTTCGTTGGCCAGGAGCAGGTTATCCCGCACCGAGCCGCTCATAAGGGTGTTGCCCTGCGGAACATACATGAAGTTGCATCTTGTTCCCACCCCTGCACTGTGGCCGCCTATCAGTATCTCGCCGCTTTCGCTCCTGAGCAGTGAGAGGATCAGCCTGATCAGGGTGCTCTTTCCGGCTCCGGTAGGGCCGGTTATCACTGTCATTGAGCCTCCTTCGAACGTGTGAGAGAAATGATTCAGCACTTTCTTTGTCTGACCGGGATAGGAGAAGGTGACGTCTTTGACTTCTATCGTGGGAGCATCTCCGGCAAGGATGTCTTCCTGCTCGTTTTCAAGAGGGATTTCTTCCAGTTCCAGAATCCTTTCGGCAGAAGTCAGCGACTGTATGAACTCCGGTATGTGTTGGGCGATGTCGGCGATAGGCCGCTGTATCTGGCCTACCAGTTGCAGGAAAGCGGTCATCATACCGTATGTCACGACACCGTCGCGTATTCCGAATATGCCCCACAGGAATGCCGAAGCATAGCCCGACAGGATTCCGACGTTCATAAACCCTCTGGCCACCGCCCCGTAGTTGAGCCGCTGTACGGTGCTGTGGGAAAGTTCGCTCTGCAGCATACCGAGTTTTGCAAGAACCCTTCCGGCCCCGATGAGAGTGAGGACCAGCGGCCTGTTCTGCAGGTTCTCCTGCATATAACCCTGTATCTCACTGTCTTTGGCCCTGATTTCGGCTGTGATGCGGCGCATTGTCTTGAAAAACATCCGGCTTCCGACAATGGCCACGGCCATCAGGATTACGAGCACCCACATAAGTCTGGGTGCCATCGACAGCATAAAGATCGATGCAGCCACCAGCTGGCATATCGTTACTACCGTCTGCGGCAATTTGGAGCAGATGAGCTCCACAACCGTGCGTATGTCATCTTCGAGACGGTTGATGGTGTCTCCGCTGTGAAATGCCTCACGGCCGTTCCACACACTTTTGACCACGTGTGCAAACACCCTCTTGCGCTCGTCGTTCTTGGCGTGCAGGTTGATGTAGTGTTCCCACCAGGAGGCCGAAATGTTGGTTGCAACCTGCGTCGCCATTATCCCTGCCATAAGGAGGATATTTGCCTGAAGGGGAGCGTCGCAAACTCCCGTTGCGATATCAACCAGACGTTTGCAGATCCAGACGAAGCCGAGCGATGCCGCAATGCGCACCTGTCCGATAAGAATACTTACCAGTATTTTCCATCCGGCATTCTTAAGTACGGGGGCGAAGCCTTTGAGACAGGTGCGGAAATCCTTCATTATTCGGTTACAAGCCCCGTTTCTATCCAGTCCTGTGCAAGACGGGCGGCATCTTTGGCTGCCGTCTGATCATCGACGTCGTATCTGTCGAGCAGTATCCTGGTCATGTCTTCGACAGAAAACTCCTTCCCAATGAGGGATTCCCACAGATAGGCGGCAGTTTCGTTGAGCGAAATCATTTTGTTGAAATTGACTTGGGCGATACCCTCGCCAACTATTATGAACTCCCTTCCGAGAGGTCTCAGTTTGAAGCCTTCTACTATTTTCATATTATTCTCTTGGTTCTTCTGTATATTGCCAGCAAATATCTTCTTGCCGGGAGGAGCTGTTTCCAGAGCCGGCCGTTGTTCGGTGCGGTTTCCTTGCCGCTGGGGCGTATGATGGCAACCACCGTGCCGAGTATATCCTGTTTTTTGCACGATTCCGTACCATGCAGGTTTCCGTCGCCCATAAGCGTTATGGTCTCGCCGTCCATCTGCAGCACCCGGTGCATTACATAATGTCCTTTTGCTATGCGGGCGAGCACAATGTCTCCCACCCCGACTGATTCCATCTTGCGCAGCCTTACACTGTCCTGCTCGCTATGGAGGAACGGCAGCATGCTGTCGCCCTTTACCATAAGTGTGACATCCCTGCCCTCGTCCAGCAGTTCTCCGGCCGAAGAGAGGAGAATCTCGTTGGGTAATATGCGTTTCCCAGTCACTGTACTACGTTTTTATGGCAGAGTTGCGCCGCACCTTCGTCGGGAAGACAGTCGAGTACGAAGCAGGGTACGCCGGTTGAGAGTTTTTCGAGCGAACTGTGCAACCCGTCGGCAATCCTTTCGATCGACCGTAGTCCTGAAACGGAGGGAAACAGTACCGAATATGCTTCGAGTATGGAGCAGCGGTGCATCCTGTTTTCCTTGTACTGGTTGAGCCTTACAAAGGCGCCTATGGGAACTTCCTGGTTTTTGTAGCAGGGGGTCTTGCCGCTCCAGGGAGATCCGAATACATACGCGCTGCCGTTGACAATGCGGATTATGGGATTGTCGTCGTTGAGCAGTTCGCTCCCGGGGATATACTTTAGCCACAGGCTGCTGTGGGTGCTTTTGCCGGTTCCGCTCTTGCCTAGGAAAAGATAACCTCTGCCATCGTTGCGGATTACCGAAGCGTGTATCTCAAGGGTGTCGAGGGTGGCCGTGTTGAATGCGAAAAGCAGCATAAGGGCGTTGTTGAGGCCGAACGTCCCGATTCTGTCGTAATCTGCTGCAGCGACAAGTGCCTCGGAAAAATCTTCGGTTGCCAGCAGCCTCACGCATATTTTCATTTTCTGGACGGGGGCCATCTCGAAAATCCATTTGAAGCGGTTGTCCTCCCGATTGCGGAAAATTTCTATGCGGGGCTGGTCGCTCTCCTCGGAAGGCGTGTCGTAAACAACTTCCTTGTCAATGGAAGGAAGGTCCTTCTTGTCAATCATAGTGAGCGAAAACAAAGGGTTGCCGGAGCTTTTCACCTCAAAGGGCAGATAGTTTCCGACAGAGTTCCATACCGGACAATCATCCGCCATATTCAGTTCGAACCGATGGCCTGCCACTATGTAATGCTTTGTCATATGCGTTTCTTAAAAGTTAGGAGAAGTGGATTTGCCGCTTCTCCCAACTTCAGTGTATTTATTATAGGATTATTCGTCTACTATTTCTTCGTCGGTTTCTCCCTCGGCCTTGATGAGCTTGTTGTAGTCGGTTTCCTTGCGGGGGATAACCCAGGTCCATTTGTTTCGTGCGCCGGGCTTGATTACATAGCAGAACGTATCGTGGAAACTGCCGCCCGAAGTTATGCTGACACGGTTGATGGTCTGGTTCAGACGTTTGTAGAGATACCAGTCGAAGCCTTCGCCCCAGAGCTCGATACGCCAGTAGAGGAAGATTTCGTTCTTGAGGTTGTCTCCGGCGAGCCCGTCACAGTTGTAATTGGGATTACGTTTCTGGTTGAGTTCTTTGAGGATGGCCCGTATCTGACCTTCATCAGACCCCATCATGCAGAGGGCCTCAGCTTCGATGAGCATCATTTCAGCCGTACGGAAGAAGATCACACTGCCCACACCGGGAAGATGGGTGCACTGGAACTTGAACTGCATATACATATATATGTTGCTCATCAGGATGTCGTTCTGGGTGTCCCAGTAGAGCTTTTCCTTGTACTGCTTCTTTGCCCTTTCTGCCAGGATTCCGGTGCTGCGGCCGGTCGTCTTGTCGAACTTGGAATCCATAACCTCCTCCGGCGTAGGCTCAAGGAACAGCTGGCGGCGGATATCGCCGACAGGTATCTGGTCATAGAGCTGCTTGCTTATGGCAGCCGGATACGTACGGCAGTTCAGCGAGCTTCCGTTGGAGGCCATGTAATTGAAGAACGAACGTGAGCTCAGATTCTGGTCGATGGCATCGTAGGTTCCCCAGATAGTTTCGCAGTTTGCCGAATTGAAGCCACCGTTGAGGTATTCGTCGTTTGACATAAGCTCCATATTCTCACGTGCCAGACGCGCATACTTGGCTGCGGTAGGCCAGTCCTGATAGGTGAGCGCAGCCCTTGCATAGATTGCGTAGGCAACCCGCTTGTCGGGCTTGAAGTATTCATCCGATTTCCTCTGCAGGCCGGAAAGCGTGAACTTTTCGATAGCCTCGTCGAGGTCTTTGTAGATCTGGTCCTTGACTTCAATCAGCGCGCTGCAGGGGATATCACCTGTCGAAAGGTCGAGTCGGAGGGGAAGTCCGCGGACCGCTCCTTCACCGCTGAAGGTGTGCTCGTCGCCTTTTATATCGGTGTATGTATAGGTGTTGTCGGCTTTTTTGGCATCCTCCCAGCGGTTGCAATAGAGTTCCGAGAGCCTGAAGAACGAATAGGACCGGAACACGAGTGCCTGTGCCTTGATGAAGTCTTTCTGAGCGTCAATATTGACCCCTTTGCCGTCGATGTTGTCGATGTTCGCGAGAATCTGGTTGGCGTTCATTATTATCATGAAATAATAATGCCAGGGGTAGTAGTCATACGCACTGTCGAGCAGCATATGATATGAACCGCTCATTACGCCGTTCATACCGGTACGGTTGCATTTCTGGAAGTCGTTTCCAGGGTAGTTTCCGTAATAGTTGAGAATCGCACCTTCGCCGCTGCCTCCATCGAGGTCACCGTATTCCGACGTCATCAGGCGGCAGAGACCGTTGATTGCTCCTTCCGCACCCGCGATGTCCGAGAACACCTCGCTCGTGGGCTTGAGATAATTCGGATTCGTGTCGAGAAATGTTTTGCTGCAGGATGTTCCAAGCAGGACAACCGCTGCAAGTGAGAATGATATTCTGATAATTCTTTTCATAATCTCGTCGTTTTTCAATTAGAACTTGAAACTGAGGTCAAGTGTAACAATCCTCGGCGCAACCAGCACGTTCGAGTGGTAACCTGTAACGGTCTGCTGGGGGTTGTAGCCTTCGCGGGCGGTGAACGTAAAGAGATTTTCACCGGTTACGCTTATCGTGATTCCCCTCATTCCGATATTCTTGACAGCCTTCTTGGGCACGTTGTAGCTCAACTTCGCATTCTTTATGATGAAATAGTTGGAAGAAATGAGCCAGCGTGTCGAGGTTGCATTGTCGCTGCTGGAGTTGTATGAATTGAACTTAGGCGCCGCTTCCGTTGAAATGCGGTTGGGAGAATCCGCTTCCACGTCTACCGGAATTCCGGTCCAGGTTCTTGTAAGGACTTCGGAATGGTAGTTGTGCATAGTGTTTACGGCAGGTGACATCAAAGTTTTGTAAACGGCATCGTAGCAATACCCGCCGAGTGAGTAGGTGAACAGGGCGGAAAGAGTGAATTGCTTGTACGACACTGATGTGGATATACTGCCGAAGAAAGTGGGGTGAGCCGACTTGCTGTCGTTGCGCCTTGCATAGGTATAGGATGTGGTGTAAGGCTGGCCGTTGATTACGCGGTACGACTTGGGGAACAGGTTGGTGATTGTACCGTCTTCATCGTACTTGGGCTTGCCCCAGAGGACGCGGCCGTATTTCGTGTCGTCTTCGGTGATACAGTATCCTTCAAGGTTGGGGTAGTAGACCGAACGTCCGTCCATCTGGTCGATACCTGCCCAATCGTAGAGATACCAGTTGTAAAGCGACTTGCCGACTTTGATTCTCTGGCGGCCGTTCTGGGTGGTTATACCGTTTTCGTTGCCTTCGGGGAGAGACAAAACCTCATTCTTGAGGAATGTGCCGTTGGCACCCACGTTCCACTTCCACTTGCGGTTCTTGATGATGTCGACGTCGGTTTCGATTTCGATACCGCGGTTGGATATCGTTCCGAGGTTCTGGGTTGTAATCGATTCAGCCCTGCTCAGTGTGGTTGCGCCGGCCGAAAGGGGATTATATACGTCGAAAAGCAGGTCCTTGTTGCGCTTGTCGAAATATTCGATGTTGAAGTTCCACCTGTTGAACATTGTGGATTCGATACCAACACCCCACGACTGGCTGGTTTCCCAACGGAGGTCTTCGTTCATACGCTGGGAGTAATAATATGCGGCCTGATTGTAGTTCTGGTCGATGGTGTAAAGGTCGTAGGATGCGTAGTAGCCTGCGCCTGCATCGTTACCCACCTCACCGTAGTCGGCACGGAGCTTGAGGGTGTTGATCCAGTCGACGTCCCTCATGAAGTCTTCGTGGCTTATCATCCAGTTTGCACCGATGCTCCAGAAGTTGCCCCAGCGGGAACTCTTCGAGAACCTTGACGAACCGTCGCGGCGGAAGGAGCCCTCCACGTTGTACTTGTCACGATAGTTGTAACGGATACGGCCGAGGTAGCTCTCGGTGCGGTAGTCCTGATCGTAACTGTACAGGTCGACCAATTGTGTGAAGTTGGTGAAGTCGGTGTTTCCAGGGGTGATTTCGGTGTCCTTGTAACCGTAATAGCAGTCTCTGTTATAGTTGTAGGACTCGTGTGCCACCAGGGCGCTCAGGGAGTGTCCGCCGAACTGGTGCGACCACCTCAACTGCTGCTGGAAGGTGACTTTGGTATATGCGTTTTCGGTGCGGGATGCTGCGCCCACTCCCTTGTATGCTCCGATTTCGGAACTGTAGTATCTCTTGCGGGTGCTGTTGCGCAGGTTGAGGTTGCCCTTTACCGTGAATGTGAAATCCTTGAGGAAATAGAGGTCGACGAATGCCGTTGTGTTGAGGATGACCTTGCGGGTGTTGTCCTTGTTGATGGAGTTTTCCCAGATGATGTTGCGGTCTTCGTACTGGTTACGGGTAGGCTGGCTGTAGCCGAATTCGTCGGTGTAGTAGCCGGTGCTGTACTGCTTGTTGCCGTTGATGTCGAGTGCATATTCGCCCGTTGCCGGGTTGTGGATGTGCACGGGATAGATAGGTGCCATCTGGCGGCACACGGCGAAGTAGTTGGTGTATGTCGAACCGTCTTCGTTTTCGTTACCGTTGGTGTGGTTCGTGTTCTGGAGGCTTCCGTAGATGTTCACTCCGGCCTTGAACCATTTGAAGGGCTTGGTGTTGATTGACAGACGGCCGCTGAGACGGCTGAAGTCGGCGTTGTTGACATAACCCTGCTCGTTGAGGTAGCCGACGGAGAAGTAGTAGTCGCTCTTGTCGGTACCTGCGCTTCCCCTGAGGTTGTATTCCTGACGCCATCCGACGCGGTAAGCTTCATTGTACCAGTCGAGGTCGTCGGTATATCCTTCGAGGATCTTTGCCTTGGGGTTGAGATGTCCCTGGCTGTCGAACAGCTCGTTGTCGGGAACGTTGTAGATATTCAACTTGCTGTAGGTGGGTACGAAACTTGCGTTGGTCTTGTTGGCTGCTGTGGTTGCATCGTCGCCCTTCGACTTCCAGCGGTTGTAGATGGTCGTCCACTCGGATTCCATCCACTCGTTGGGGGTCATCGTTTCGTAATCACCCTGACCGCGTGTATAGATACCCTGCTTGATGTCGAGTCGCATCTGAATCTTGCCGGGGTTGCCCTGCTTGGTGGTGATCAGCACGACACCGTTGGACGCGCGGTTACCGTAGAGGGCTGCCGAAGCGGCGTCCTTGAGGACTGACACGCTCTCGATGTCGGCAGGGTTGAGGTCGGCGCTGTCGCCATCGTAGGGAACACCGTCGACAACGTAGAGAGGTGTCTGGTCGCCGTTGATGGTACCGATACCGCGGATGCGGATGGTGGGACTCTCACCGGGAGCCGCTATGGAGCTGTTGACCTGCACGCCGGCAACCGCGCCTTCGAGGGCGGAGGTTACGTCGGTCGTGATACGGTTCTCAATCTTTTCCGCATCTACCGAAGCGACCGCACCGGTAAGGCTAGATTTCTTGGCGGCACCATAAGCCACCTGCACTACGGCTTCTTCGATGGACTCGGTGCCGGCAACCATCGACAGGTTGATTTCAGGTTTGATGGGCAATTCTTCGGTTTGCATACCGATGAACGAAAAGACGATTGTCTTGGCACCGGCGGGAACGTTTGTCAGGACATACTTACCGTCGATGTCGGTGACAGTGCCCACGGTTGTGCCCTTTACGAAAACAGAGGCACCAATGACAGGTGTGCCGTCGTCGGCGAAGACGATGGTACCTGTGACTTTGGATACTTGGGCTGAAGCTATTCCGGCGAACGCGAGGATGCAGGATAGCGCGAGAACAAGTTTCTTGATCATATTTTTGTTGTTAGTTAATATTGTCCAATAATGGATATTACTCCAAACCGCACAAAATTAACAAATTTTCAACAAAAAGAAAGACGGTGGTCAAGAAATAATCAACTTTTATCACAAATTTGACGAAAACGAAGTTATTGCGTCCGCAAAATTCGGCCAGGTGGCCTCGCTCCGGAGCTTTTCGATGGATGACAGATATCCGTTTTTGTTGTTGGAGAAGTATTCCGTCACAGCTTCGCATATCGCCTGAGGCGAAACGTCGCGGGCCACCACGCCGATGCCGGCATCGCCTACGCCCGCCTTCAGGGCTCCCACCGGAGTGGCGGCGAGGGGAACTCCGAAATGGACGGAGATTGAAGTTATGCCGCTCTGGGTGGCGCTTCTGTAGGGCAGGAGGCAGAGATCGGCCGCCGAAAAGAATGCCGGCACCTCCTCATCGCGGATGTAACGGGCGAATACCTTGATGCGGCCAGCGATGCGGCTGTCAATCAGGGCCGCGTATCTTGAGAAGTCTCCGTAACATTCTCCGGCTATCACGAGCGAATACTCTTCGGGGAGCATCTTGAATGCCTCTATGAGCAGGTCAAGCCCCTTGTATTCCCGTATCAGTCCGAAGAAGAGCAGGATTCTGCTCCTTGCATCAAGGCCGAGCTGCCGGCAGGCCCGTTCCCTTTCGATTTTTTCCCCGAAGTGGTTGTAGACGGGATGCTCGCGCAGGATGTACGGCTCCTCCGGAACGAGTGAAAGCATATCCGAGAGGACACTGGAACTCATTGCCACGCATCCGCTGTTGGATGAGATGAACCACTTCGACAGGGGCCTGTCGAAGAACCGCTTCTCGTGCGGAATCACATTGTCGAGGATAGTTATCACTTTCACGCCCCTGCCACGCAGATACCGGGCCACGTATCCGAGAGAAGGGGCCAGGTAGCTCATCCAGTATTTCATTACCAGCACGTCGGGCTTCCACGCCGCGATCCGCCGGGCCGCCCTGCCGTACGACAGCGGATTGGCCGTGTCGAGCACTGCCTCGCTGCAAACCTCCCGGGCCTTGTCGCCGTCGGTTACATATTGTGAGGTGCCCGGGAACAGGAAGTCGGGATATTGCCGTGTGAAGGTGAAGGCCTTGACTTCGTTCCCGCGTGCGAAAGCCTCCAGCAGGTCGGCGTTGAACTGTGCAATACCGCCCCTGAACGGGTAAAAAGTGGACAGATACGCTATTCTCATAATCTATTCGTCAATCAGGCGCGAGGCAAGGTCCTCCAGCGTGAAATGCTCCGATATCCTTTCGCCCCTCACCCCCGCATTTGCGGCGCACTGCATGTCGGAATCCTTGTCGCCGGCCATTATGCTCCGTTTCAGGTCGGTTTGCGGCCGGTCTCCGACAGCCTTGAATATCATTCCGGGGTTGGGTTTGCGCATAGGGTCGCTGCAATCCATCCCCGTGCTGTAATATACGGCATCGATGCGCCCTCCGGCCTTTTCAACCTCGGAAATCATATACGAGTGAACCGTTTCGAGGTCTGACAGGGTCATAAGCCCTTTCGTTACGCCACGCTGGTTGGTTATGACGACGATTCTGGCGAAGATGGCGCCGAGCCGCCGCAATGCCTCCCTTGCCCCGGGGAGGAATTCGAATTCTTCCGGATTCCGCACGTAACTGCCGGTGAGTTCCCTGTTTATCACTCCGTCGCGGTCGAGGAAGAGGGTGTCGTAGCGTTTGTAGCTCCCTTCGGCGAATATCCCCTGCGCCTTCGAGTAGTCGTCGGGTATGCCTATGTCGATGAAGAAGCCCTCGGTGCGAAAGGCCGCTATATTGCCCGACGAGGCTTCTTTTTCGAAGAAGTCTTTCTCGAGGGAGAATCTGCCGGGCATCTCTTTCAGGGTGTCTTTGCGGATGATATACACGCCTCCGTTTATCAGACCTCCTCCGCATTGCCGCTTTTCGTGGAAAGAGACCACTTTCTCAACCCCTCCCGCAACGGAAGCGGCCACCGCACCGTAACGGCCCGAATCCGCTACGGGCTTGAGTGCGAGGGTGGCCTTGCATCCCGACTTCAGGTGCAGCGCCATCATTCGGCGGAAAGGCACGTCGAGCCAGGTGTCGCCGTTCAATATGAATACATCGTTCTCCCGGGCCTTTTCGAGCGCAAGGCGGACTCCCCCACCAGTGCCAAGAGGTTCGGTTTCGACGACCGTGGTGATTTCGGCGCTCCATTTGCCGTCCCGGAGCCATTGCTCCACGAGGGAGTGCATATAGCCGAGCGAGAGGATTATGTGTCCGAATCCGGCCGCCTCAAGGTTCTCCATCAGGTAATGGAGAAAGGGGAATCCGGCGACAGGAGCCAGACATTTGGGACGGTCGGCGACTTCGCTGCGCAGACGGGTGCCCATCCCTCCGGCAAGTATTATGCATTCGAGAGCCATATGGCAAAGATACAAAATATCAGCATCGGGCGATAAAGTCGGCCAGAACGCAGGCTGCAAGGGCTTCCACAACAGGAGCCGTCCTCAGGGCGAAGCAGGTGTCGTGCCTGCCCCCTGCCGAGAGGGTTGTCATCCGCCCTGTGGCGAAATTGAACGTTTCCTGCGTTTTGGAAATGCTCGAAGTGGGTTTGACGGCCACTCTGAACACTATTTCGTTGCCATTCGAAATGCCTCCGTTTATCCCCCCGCATCCGTTTTTTGCGGTGTGGCCGCAGATGTCGATGATGGGGTCGTTGTGCCGGGAGCCCTTCATTCCGGCGGCGGCGAATCCGTCTCCGAATTCGATTCCCCGGATTCCCGGTATCGAAAACATTGCGTGTGACAGGCAGCTTTCGAGAGAGTCGAAGAAAGGCTCTCCAAGCCCGGCAGGCACTTCGCTGCAGCGACATTCGATTATACCTCCCAGGGAATCTCCCTGAGCGGCGGCATCTTCGATCGCTTTTTTCACTTCAGCCTCATCTTCGGCAGGAATGCCGCCGACTTCGATGAGACGGGCGGAGATTCTGATTGGGGCGACAATCTGTTTGGCCACCACGCCGGCAGCCACGATCGGGAGGGTCATCCTGCCCGAAAATATGCCTCCCCCGGCAGACGGATGCCCGTATTTTACCATTGAGGTGAAATCGGCATGCCCCGGGCGGGGAATGTCCTTGAACGCCTCGTAGTCCTGCGGACGGATGTCGGCATTGCGGAATGTGATTGTCAGCGGCTTTCCGTCAGTTACAAAGCTTCCGTCGGAGCAGGGGAGCATCCCTCCTTCGAATTCCGGAAGGTCTTCCTCCCTGCGGGCCGTGGTCCCTCCGGCGGCTGCCCTGCGCCGTGAGATGTCTTTTTCAAAATCCTCCCTGCACAGGTCCACGCCGGCAGGCAGCCCCTCTATGGTGACTCCGACCGTGCTTTCGTGGGAACCTCCCGAGACGGTTATCCTGAATCTGTTTCCGAAAGTGTTCATCGTCATTTTATCTTTAGATTTTCGAGAGTCTCAAGGAAGCCGGGGAAAGATTTTGACAGGCATTCCAGGTTGTCGATCTCCAGAGGTTCGGAGCATATCAATGAGGCTATCGAGAGGGCCATCGCGAGACGGTGGTCGTTATGGGAGGAGCACTTGCCCCCGCGCAGCGTGAAGTCGGGCGAGCCCTCCACGTAGAGGCAGCCGTCCGGAGCTATGAACATATCGGCGCCTATTTTGTGGAACTCCTCCATAAAGCTTACGGCACGGTTGCTCTCCTTGTTGCGGAGCCTTCCTATTCCGCTTATGCAGCTCTCCCCGTCGGCCCTCAAGGCAAGCAGGAGCACCGGCCCGAAGAGATCAGGGGTGTCGTTCAAATCGAAGGAAAACGGGCATATTATCGACCTGCGCACCGAAATGTCACCGTTATCGGAGGTTTCGAAATCTATGTTGCACTGGTCCATGAAGTCGAAGATTGCAAAATCCCCCTGCTCGGTGCGCAGGTCCATCCCCTTCAGGGTGATGTCTCCCATAATCGCGCCGGCGGCAAGGAAATATGCTGCGGCGCTCCAGTCGCGTTCGATCCGCATTCCGCCTACGGGACGGATTGTCTGTTTGCCCTCGATAATGAAGGTGCGGTCGGGGTCTTCCTCCTCTTCGGGATAGGAGGGTTCCGCCAGATTGAAGAACGAACCTATCTGCGAGGTCAGGTAGAGGTAGGGCCTGCTGGCGGCGTTGCGTACCAGGAGAAAACTGTCCTGCTTCATCTGGGAGAGAGCTATCATCATTCCGGAGATGAGCTGTGACCCGTGCGTTCCGCTGATGACCCCTTCGCCCGGTTTGAGACGGCCGCTTACGACAACCGGCAGGAAATCCCTGTCGGTGCATTTGACGGTGATGCCCCACTTCTTGAGCGCCGTGCGCCCTTCGCATATCTTCCGCCGCATTATGGAGCCGCTTCCCTTTATGGTGATGCTCTTGCCGCTGAGGGCGCATATCGGGATGCAGAGGCGTGCCAGAAGCGCCGATTCCCCCACCTCGAGAGTGTCTCCTGCAATCTGCAGCCCGCGCCGCGGAATATCCTGATGCCCGGTGACGGAAAGGGTGTCCCCCTCCAGCACCACTTCGGCCCCGAGCTGCTCGGCCACCTTTATCGCCGCCATCGAATCCCCGCAGGGGGTGAATCCGTACAGACGGGTGCATCCGGTGGTCAGGGATGCGAGGAGGACCGCCCTCTGCACTATGCTTTTCGAGGCCGGCATATGCGCCTCTCCGCGCAGCTTGAGCGAGTCTTTTCTGATGAAATCGAAATTGCAGTACTGCCCTTCGGCGGTTTCCATACCCCTTTTCACGGCTACATAGAAGAGAGGCGCTCCGCGGTAGAATGATTCCAGACGGGACTCCTTTCCCTTTTCGCCCATAGCGAAGGCTATCAGGGTTTCGGGCTTGAACCTCTCGTACAGTCTGGTGATTCTGGCAGTATCGTCACCGCAGCGGGAGGTGGTCACTATCTTTACGATGTCGGCTCCCTCGCCCAGCGCCCTGGAGGCAATTGCTGTAAGGCTGTCGAGCGACGGGGTGCAGCTGAAATCGTGGTGCGAAAGTATTATCCTGCATCCTTTGTTGAGGGCGAGGGTGATGAGCCACGCCCGCGATTTGTCGGGGAGCCACATTCCTATGTCGACGAAATCGGCACCCGAAAGGATGGCCGTCGAAAGTCTTTCGACGGCGGAAGAGGTCTCGGCGCTGCCGTTCTTCAGGAACGAGGCCACCGTCATCGCCTTCTTGGGGTAGGAGAATATGTCGCGTATCTGCTCGGTGGTGAGCATACTGCTGTCGAGCCGGATCTCCACCGCACAGCCATGGCGCGTTTCGACCATGAACTTGCAATAGACATCATCGCATTCGTTGAGGCTGTAGCAGATCATTTTCCGGCTGATTTCACTATTTCCGAAGGAAGCATGGCCCTGATTACAGCCTTCCCCGGCTTGACGGGGAGGACGAAATCAATCGAATCCTCCTTGCGTTTCTTGTCTTTGAGGATGGCGTCCGCCAGAGCCGCCGCCGGTATGGCCGTTTCTACGGGAAGATGGATGAGACGCCAATCCTCCAGGAGACTCTCGAGGCAGCTGCCTTCCATAATGCCTTCGTTGCGGGAAATCCTCGCGGCTATGATTATGCCTTGTGCAACGGCCATTCCGTGGGATATCGTCCCGCCGCTGCATTTCTCGATGGCGTGTCCGAAGGTGTGCCCGAGGTTCAGCAGCTTGCGCTGCCCTCTGTCGAAGGGGTCCTTTCCGGTTATGTCGCATTTTATCGCAACGGCACGGGATATCAGGCTCATCGGAGGGACACTGCCGCCGGCTTTGAAGTGCTCGACTGCCCTGCGGTAGGAGGCCTCGTCGGCGATAAGGAACGTCTTGAGCATTTCGACAGCTCCGCACAATCTCGACTGCGCGCTTTCGGTGGCGGTCATTTCAGGGCAGATGCAGATGAATTCGCTCCGTCGGAACGTGCCGAGGATGTTTTTCCATCCGCCGAGGTTCACCCCGTTCTTGCCGCCTATGGAGGCGTCCACCTGTGCAAGCAGGGTGGTGGGAACCGAGCCCATCGGAATGCCTCTCATATATAGGGCGGCCAGAAGTCCTGTGACGTCGGTGGTTATCCCTCCTCCGACTGCCACCAGAAGCGACTCCCTGTCGGCACCTTTTTCGAGCAACTGTCCGGCCAGATATTCAACTGTTTCAATCTTCTTTGCCGCTTCGCAGGCATCCAGGGGCAGAATGTTACCCTTGTCGAAATATTTTTCGAACGCTTTTGCCGGCACGTTGCCGTCAACTATGGCGAAAGCCTTTCTTCCCCTGAGAAGCTCCGGGAGCGGAGAAAGGTCTTCACAAAAAGTTATGTTTTCAGTGCTCGGCATAAAAAAGAAGTGGGGCCCTGTCGAGCCCCACTTGATTGATTATTCGTTGTCTTGACTCTGACGAGGACGACGGTCGTTGTGCCTGCGGTCCGTTCCGCGTGAAGAGCGCCTGCGGTCCGGACGGCCCTGATGGTCGCCCTGAGCTGCACTGCCTGCGGCAGCTGCGCTTCCTGCGGCGGTGCCGGCATTGGGGGAGAGATCCCTCTTGCCGTAAACCTCACCGTTGCAGATCCACACCTTGATACCGAGAACGCCTACCTTGGTGTGAGCCTCGGCGAGTGCGTAGTCGATGTCGGCACGGATTGTATGGAGAGGGGTACGCCCTTCCTTGAACATTTCGCTGCGGGCCATTTCAGCTCCGCCTACACGGCCGCTGATCTGGATCTTGATGCCTTCGGCACCCATACGCATCGTGGAAGCGACAGCCATCTTGATGGCCCTTCTGTAGGATACGCGGCCCTCGACCTGACGTGCGATGTTGTTGGCAACGATGTTTGCGTCAACCTCGGGGCGCTTTACCTCGAAGATATTGATCTGGACATCCTTGTTGCAGATGTTCTTGATCTCTTCCTTGAGCTTGTCGACCTCCTGCCCGTTCTTTCCGATTATGATACCCGGACGGGCCGTGTGTACGGTGACCGTGATGAGCTTGAGAGTGCGCTCGATGACAATCTTTGAGAGCGAAGCCTTTGCAAGACGGGCGTTGAGGTATTCGCGGATCTTGGAGTCTTCAAGGATTCTTGTAGGATAATCGCCGAACCAGTTGGAGTCCCAGCCGCGGATGATACCTACACGATTGCTGATAGGATTTGTTTTCTGTCCCATATTACTTTTCCTCCTTTACCGGTTTGGTTTCTTTTTTAGGTGCTGCTTTGGGTGCTGCTTCCTGCTTCTTCACGTCAAGGATTACAGTGACGTGGTTGGAACGCTTGTGCATACGTGATGCGCGCCCCTGAGGAGCGTAGCGGATACCCCTGAGGCTGCGGCCACCGTCGACCATAATGGTCTTGACGATGACGTTGCCGTTTTCGAGCTCCTTGCGCTTGTCCTCGTTCTTGGACTCCCAGTTGGCGATGGCGCTGCGCAGCAGCTTCTCAAGCCTTGCAGAAGCCTCTTTCTTTGAATATTTGAGGATATCCAGAGCTTTGTTGACTTCCACGCCGCGGACGATGTCGGCCACGAGGCGCATCTTCTGGGGAGAGGTAGGAACGTCATTCAGCTTTGCGATAGCTGTGACTTTTTTTATTTCTTTCAGCCTGTCGGCCATTTCTCTTTTACGTTTTCCCATCGTAATCTTCTATTAAATGTTAACGATTACCTGAATGGCCCTTGAATGTACGTGTCGGAGCAAATTCGCCGAGCTTGTGGCCAACCATGTTTTCTGTTACATATACCGGAATGAATCTATTGCCGTTATGAACAGAAATCGTGTGTCCTACGAAGTCAGGGGAAATCATGCTGGCGCGTGACCAGGTCTTGATGGCCTCTTTCTTCATGCTGCCATCGTTCATGGCAAGCACTTTCTTTTCCAAACTGTCCTGAATATAAGGACCTTTTCTAAGTGAACTACCCATAATCTATAGATTTATTTCCGTTATTTCTTTCTTCTTTCAATAATGAACTTGTTGGAAGTCTTCTTCGGGTTGCGTGTCTTGTAGCCCTTAGCCATCAAGCCCTTGCGTGAACGAGGATGTCCACCGGATGCGCGGCCTTCACCACCACCCATAGGGTGATCGACAGGGTTCATGACAACACCGCGGTTGCGGGGCCTGCGGCCCAGCCAGCGACGGCGGCCGGCCTTTCCGTGAGATTCCAGGTTGTGATCGGTGTTCGAGACAACACCTACGGTTGCGCGGCAGGTAACCAGTACCATACGGGTCTCACCGGAAGGGAGACGGAGTACTGCGTGGTTGCCTTCGCGTGCCGTGAGCTGAGCATACGCTCCTGCGCTGCGGGCCATTGCTGCGCCGCGGCCGGGGTGAAGCTCGATGTTGTGCACGAGCGTTCCGAGAGGAATCTCCGAAAGGGGAAGAGAGTTTCCGACTTCGGGAGCCACACCGCTTCCGGAAGCGATGGTCTGTCCGACCTTGATTCCGTTAGGTGCGAGAATATAACGTTTTTCACCGTCAGCATACACTACAAGTGAAATGCGTGCGCTGCGGTTGGGATCGTATTCGATGGTCTTGACCGTTGCGGTGTAATTGTCCTTGTCGCGAAGGAAGTCGATGACACGGTACATCTTCTTGTGTCCGCCACCTATGTAACGGACGGTCATCTTACCTTGGTTGTTACGGCCACCGGTGCTGTGGAGAGGTTTGAGCAGTGATTTTTCAGGGGTGCTGCAAGTAATCTCTTCGAATGTGCTGATCGCCTTGTTTCTTGTACCGGGAGTGACCGGTTTGAATTTACGTACTGCCATAGCCCTTAAATATTACTGTAGAAATCAATCTTGTCTTCGCCGGCGAGTGTGACAAACGCCTTTTTGTAGTTGTTTGTACGGCCTGTCATCAGCCCTGCCTTGGTACGGCGGCTCTTGCGCTTGCCGTGATAGTTCACGGTGTTCACGTCCTTTACCGAAACGCCATACATCTGTTCGACGGCTTTCTTTATCTCAACCTTGTTGGCTGATTTGCTGACGATGAAACCGTAGCGGTTCAATTTATCGCCCTGAACCGTCATCTTTTCAGTTACTATTGGCTTAATTAAAATTTCCATCGTTCAAATGTTTATTTGCGTCTTTCGGCAATGATGTCCTGTACGCCGTCGACCAGCACGAGCTTGTTTGCGTGAAGCAGAACGAACGTGTTGATCTCGTCAACGGTGATAACCTTGGCTTCAGGCAGGTTGCGAGACGATAAGTAAATGTTCTTTGAGTTTTCGGGAAGCACGACGAGGGTCTTGCGGCCACCGACCTTGAGGGCATCGAGAATCTTGATGAACCCCTTGGTGCTGGGAGCTTCCATCGTGAAAGGCTCCACCATGGTGATGGCCTTCTCCTTGGCCTTGTATGAAAGAACCGAGTACCTTGCCAGCTGCTTGAGCTTCTTGTTGAGCTTGAAGGCGTAGCTGCGGGGCTTGGGTCCGTGTGCGGTACCGCCGCCTACGTAGATGTTGGCCTTGATGCTGCCGTGACGTGCCCCTCCGCCGCCCTTCTGGCGACCCATTTTCTTGGTTGAGTAGGCAACTTCGCTGCGGTCCTTTGTTTTGTGGGTACCCTGACGCTGGTCAGCGAGATACTGCTTTACGTCAAGATAGATGGCGTTGTCGTTGGGTTCGATCGCGAAAATGTCATCTGCGAGTTCGGCCTTCTTGCCCGAAACCGTACCGTCGATTTTGTAAACGTCCAATTTCATAACACTAGTCCTCCACAATTACATAGGAACCTTTGGCTCCGGGTACGGAACCTTTTACGATTACGAGGTTGTTCTCGGGGATAACCTTGATTACCTCGAGGTTGAACACCTTCACGCGGTCGCCGCCCATATGGCCGGCCATACGCATGCCTTTGAATACCCTTGAAGGCCATGAAGATGCACCGAGCGAACCGGGGTGACGGAGACGGTCGTCCTGACCGTGGGTCTGCCCGCCTGCGCCCTGGAAGTTGTGACGCTTCACAACGCCCTGGAAACCTTTACCCTTCGAGATGCCGACAACGTCGACCCACTGTATGCCTTCTGCAAGGTCAGCCAGTGTTACGACATCACCGGGCTTGAGCTCCTTCGGGAAGTCGTTCTTGAATTCCACGAGTTTGCGCTTGGGCGTGGTTCCTGCCTTTTCAAAATGTCCCTTAAGGGGTTTGCTGGCATGTTTTTCCTTTACATCGTCATAGGCAAGCTGTACGGCCGAGTAACCATCTTTCTCAACAGTACGGATTTGCGTAACAACACATGGGCCAGCCTCAATAACAGTGCATGGAAGATTTTTTCCCTCGGCACTGAAAACGGAAGTCATTCCGATTTTTTTTCCAATAATACCAGGCATTTTGGTTGTTAATTTGGTATAAATAAATAAGTTAAAAGCCCCGCACACTTTTGCGGGGCTGCAAATATACGATTAATTTCTCAGATGACAAAATTTTATGTCTCAGGCACTTTTACTTCAATACACCGAGCTCGCGGCCTATCTTGGTAAAGGCCGCCACACATTTGTCGAGGTGCTCCACTTCGTGCCCTGCGCTGACCTGGACCCTGATGCGGGCCTGCCCCTTGGGCACCACCGGGTAGTAGAATCCGGTGACATAGATGCCTTCGTCCTGCAGACGGGCTGCGAACTTCTGGCTGAGCGGCGCATCATACAGCATCACGGCGCAGATTGCACTCTGGGTGGGCTTTATGTCGAATCCGGCAGCCTTCATCCTGTCGACGAAGTATTTTGTGTTGGAGTGGAGCTTGTCCTGGAGGGCGTTGGTCTCGCTCATCATATCGAACATCCTGCATCCGGCTGCGGCAACCATAGGCGGCAGCGAGTTGGAGAACAGGTACGGCCTCGACCTCTGGCGGAGCATCGCGATGATTTCCTTTCTGCCGGTGGTGAATCCGCCGATGGCCCCTCCGAACGCTTTGCCGAGCGTGCCGGTGAGTATCTCTATCTTTCCGCGCAGATTGAACTGCTCGGTGACGCCGCGACCGGTCTTGCCCACAACACCTGCGGAATGGGATTCATCGACCATAACCATTGCATTGTACTTTTCGGCCAGCTTGTAGATTTTGTCGAGCGGGCATACGTTGCCGTCCATCGAGAATACGCCGTCGGTGACAATCAGACGGTGGCGCTGCGCCTGAGCCGTCTTGAGGCAGTTTTCCAATTCGTCCATGTCGGCATTGGCATAGCGGTAGCGCTGAGCCTTGCACAGACGCACGCCGTCGATGATCGATGCGTGGTTGAGGGCGTCCGATATGATGGCGTCCTTTTCGTCGAGCAGGGGCTCGAACACGCCGCCGTTGGCATCGAAGCAGGACGAGTAGAGGATGGTGTCCTCGGTTCCGAAGAATTCCGCAATCTTGGCTTCGAGGGCCTTCTGGAGGTCACCCGTGCCGCAGATGAAGCGGACTGAAGCCATTCCGTAGCCGTGGGTGTCGAGAGCTTCCTTGGCCGCCTTGATCAACTCCGGGTTGTTGGCCAGCCCGAGATAGTTGTTGGCGCAGAAGTTGAGCACCTTGTCGCCTTTTCCAACGGTGATGTCGGCCTTCTGTGCCGATGTGATTACCCGTTCTTCCTTGTAAAGGCCGGCATCCCTTATAGCCTGAAGCTCGCCGGTCAGATAGTTCTGAAAATCCTTGTACATATTTTTGTGTGTTTATCCAATCATACCGGTATCCGGTCCTATCTGCACCACTTCTCAATCCAGGAGAACACCTCCCTGTGCCAGTGCACCGAGTTCTGAGGTTTGAGTATCCAATGGTTCTCGTCGGGGAAAAGGAGCATCCTGGAAGGGACTCCCATCATCTGGGCGGCGTTGAATGCCGCCATCCCCTGATCGACAGGTACGCGGTAGTCGAGTTCGCCGTGAATGACCAGAATGGGCGTATCCCAATTCTGAACGAGTTTGTGAGGGGAGTTGGCATAGTGGCGCACGGCTGCCGGGGTCTTGCTCCAGGGCGAACCGGCCATATATTCGCCGGGCCTGGTGCAGCCGCCGTTGTCCCAGTCGGGGAACCACATCTCCTCGGTTTCCATATACATATGTTCTTCGTTGAAGATTCCGGCGTGCGCTATGAAGGCCGAGAAACGATGGTTGTGCACTCCGGCCAGATAGTAAACCGAATATCCGCCGTAGCTGGCTCCGATTGCGGCCATCTTACCCACATAGGGCTCGGAGAGCATTTCGTCGGCGGCCGAAAGGTAGTCGCGCATGTTCTGCCCTATGTAGTCGCCCGATATCTGCTCGCACCACTGCTGCCCGAACGAGGTCGTGCCGCGGCGGTTGGGGAGCACCACGATATATCCCTGGGATGCCATCAGGCGGTAGTTCCAGCGTGTCGACCATCCCTGTGAAATCACGCCCTGCGGCCCTCCGAGACAGATCAGGATGGAAGGATACTTGACGGAAGAGTCGAAATGGGGCGGATATACCACCCAGGTGAGCATCTTCTTGCCGTCGGTGGTCTTGATCCAGCGCTCTTCGACCCGGCACTCGTCGAGTTGTGAGATCGTTTCGTCGTTCTCGTGGGTGAGCTGCTCCCAGCTGCCGTCGGCAAGGGAGACTGACACTATTTCGGATGGCCTGAGAAGCGACTGGTTGGTCGCAATGAGGCGGTCTCCGGCAGGTTGGGGCGAGGCGAAGTCGTGCCAGTCGCGTTCGGGGGTCAGGCGTTTCATATTGCCTTCAAGGTCGGTCTGCCAGATTTCTCCGAGACCGTTCACTTCGGCGCAGAACCACAAGCCGTCGGAAGAGGGCATCCATACCGGCGAGGCGGCATTGTTGTCGAAGCCCGCGGAGAGTTCCTTCTTCTCGCCGGTCGACATTTCGTAGATGAAGAGCCTGTTGCGGTCGGCCTCGTAGCCATCCCTTTCCATACTCAGCCAGGCTATGTATCTGCCGTCGGGCGAGAACACGGGCTCGGTGTCGTAGCCCATCATCCCTTCGGTGATGTTCCTGCAGGAACGCGATGCCACGTCGTAGAGGTATATGTCGGAATTGGTGGAGAATGCATAATCGCGGCCAGTTTTCTTGCGGCAGCTGTAGGCCACCGTGGCCCCGTCGCTCGAGAACGAGAGCTGTTCGATGCCGGAGAAGGGCTCCGTGGGGAGTTCGAACGGCTCGCCATCGAGTATGTCGACGCCTTCGCCGAGATGCTTGCCGTCGAAATCAGCTATGTAGGTGTGGGGTATCTCCTCCACGAAATGGTCCCAATGGCGGTACATAAGCCCCTCAATGGTGCGGGCCGTGGATTCCGGTATATCGGGATATATGTCGGCGGCCTTGGGGGCTACCTTGAATCCCGTTATGTAGAGGACCTTCGTTCCGTCGGGCGATATCTTGAATTCGCTGATGCCACCCTGCACGTCGCTGACCTGTTTCTCATCGCTCCCGTCGCTCTTTGCGGTGAACATCTGCCCTCCCCTGAGAAAGGCTATCCGGTTTCCGCCGTCAATCCAGCGGGCGTTCGATTCGCTTTTGGCGGAGAAGGTTATCTGCCGGTTGAGACTTCCGTCGACGTTCATCACGAACAGGTCGCGGTTGCTTTTGTTCAGCTCGATCGAGGTGTAGCCTACTCCGTAGAGAATCTTCGTTCCGTCGGGTGAAACCCGGGGGTCGCTCACCTTGCCGAGAAGATGCATTATTTCGGGGGTGAACCGCCCGTCGGTCACCTGAATTTCAGGTTTGCCGATAACGGGCTCATCTGCGCCCTTTTGAGCGCAGGCGGTAGCTGCTGCCATTGCCATCAGTATAAAAAACCTTTTCATATCCGCTATTAAATATTCGGTAAAGGTACAATAAAATTACTAATTTTGTAGGTTAAGTTGTTCCCGCAATGAAAATCGGAAAAATAGACCTCGGCTTGCGTCCGCTCTTCCTCGCTCCGATGGAAGACGTCACCGATGCATCCTTCAGATACATCTGCAAGGAGTACGGCGCCGATATGGTCTATACCGAATTCGTGCCCTCCGACGGCCTTGTCCGCGATGCCGCCAAGGCCATCGCCAAAATGAAAACCTCACCGGCGGAGGCTCCCATCGGGATACAGATATACGGGCATATCCCCGAATCGATGGTCGAAGCGGCCAGAATGGCCGAAAGGGCGGCCGAGATAGCCGGCGGCCACGGCGCCGACCTCGTCGACATCAACTTCGGCTGTCCGGTCAACAAGATTGCCAAGAGGGGCGCCGGCAGCGGAATGATGCGCTATCCCGACAAGATGGTGGAGATAACACGCTCCGTAGTGGATGCGGTCCGCGTGCCGGTTACGGTCAAGACCCGTCTGGGATGGGATGACGAAAGCAAGATAATAGTCGAGCTTGCCGAGCGTCTGCAGGATGCCGGCATCGCGGCGCTCACCATCCACGGCCGCACCCGCTGCCAGATGTACAAGGGTGAGGCCGACTGGACCCTCATCGGGCAGGTCAAGGCCAATCCCAGGATGCATATTCCCATAATCGGCAACGGCGACATCACCACCCCCCTCCAGGCTGCGGAGGCGTTCGACCGCTATGGGGTGGACGGAGTGATGATAGGCCGTGCAAGTTTCGGCCATCCGTGGATATTCAAGGAGGTGAAGCACTATCTGGCAACAGGCGAAATCCTTCCCCCGATGAGTGTCGCCGACAGGGTTGACCTGGCTAAGAAACATCTTGCCAAATCGTTGGAAATCAAGGGTGAAAGGGTTGGCGTTCTGGAGATGCGCCGCCATCTTTCGTGCTACTTCAAGGGCCTCGACAATTTCAAGGAGACCCGGCTCAAACTGGTTACGTTGAATTCTCCGGAGGAACTTTTTTCCACTCTGGATTATATAAAGGAGACTTGGACATGATATTCAGCAAAGTATTGCTTTTTCCATATTATCTGGCCCTGAAGGTCAGACATTCGCGATACGACAAAGGAAGCAGCAAATCCACGGCGTATCTCACGCAGATAATAAGCGTGGGCAACGTCACCGTGGGAGGCACCGGCAAGACCCCGATGGTCGAATACATTGTCCGTTCATTGGGCCGCAGCCGCAGGATCGCCGTCCTTTCACGCGGATACAAGGGGTCCAACAAGGGGTTCCATATAGTCGAAGCGGAGGATCCGGCCTCGCTTGTGGGGGATGAGCCGCTTCAGATAAAGCGCAAATATCCCAGAATCACCGTCGCGGTCGACCGCAACAGGCGGGAGGGGGTGGAGTCACTGCAGACGCTTTTGGATGCTCCGGATCTGATTGTGCTCGACGACGGGTTCCAGCGGCGTGACATCATTCCCGCCAAGAATATACTCCTGATAGATTACAACAGGCCCATATTCAGTGACGAGCTCCTTCCCCTGGGGCGGCTCCGCGACCTGCCGGAGCAGATAAGGAGGGCGGATGCGGTGGTGTTCACCAAGTGTCCCGCGTTCCTGTCGGAAGACGAACGCGCCGCCATCTGCCGCAAGTCGCATATTAGCGGGAGACAGAAAACTTTTTTTGCCGGAGTTTCCTACGGCAAGCCGAAGGCGGTGTTCAAGGGAACCGGCAACAACCGCTACATATACGCCAAGGAGGCGATAGTCTTTGCCGGGATAGCCAATCCCAAGCCGATGTTCGACTATCTTTCGAAGAATTACCGCATAGTCGGCAAATGGATATCGGGCGATCACCATATGTTCAGCGATGAGGATGTTATGGAGATTGCCCGCTTTGCCGCAAAGCATCCGTACTCCATAATAATGACCACCGAAAAGGACGCCCAGAGGCTGCTTGACAACAAATGTCTGACGCGCGAGGTGAAGGAGCGGCTCTACTATCTTCCCATCGAAACCGAATTCATCACTGCCGAAGACAAGGAGGGTTTCTTGAAATATCTCAAATCATAAACATAACGGAATGTTCGACACCAAAGTTTATTCATCCAGAAGGAAAGTCCTCGCCGGCAAGGTGGGCGATGGCATAATCCTGCTGCTGGGCAACGGCGAGGCGGAGTGCAACTATGCCGACAATGCTTATCTGTTCAGACAGGACAGTACGTTTCTCTACTATTTCGGCCTTGACAAGCCATCTCTGGCGGGCGTAATCGACACCGCGACCGGAGAGGAGATTATCTTCGGCGACGACGTCGATATGGACGACATCATATGGATGGGACCTCAGCCCCGGATTGCCGAAGAGGCGGCCACGGTCGGAGTCGGGGCCACGGCTCCGCTTTCGGCGCTTGCCGGTTACCTGAAGGAGGCATCCCTCAAGGGGCGCAGGATACACTTCATCCCGCAATACCGCAGCCACAACAGGATAATGCTCCACCGCCTGCTCGGTATGGGTCTCGACGAGGTGGACGCTTCTTCGAGCGACGCTCTGGTGATGGCCGTCATAAGCCAGAGGCTGATAAAGGAAAAATGCGAGATAGACGAGATTGACAAGGCGTGCAACCTCGGATATGCCATGCACTATACCGCGATGAAACTGATGAGAGAGGGGATGGTGGAGCAGGAACTTGTGGGAGCGATGGAGGGTGTATGCATCTCGGGAGGATATATGACTTCGTTCCCCACGATTCTTTCGCAGCATGGGGAGACCCTCCACAACCACAGGCACGACGGAGTGCTTTCAGCCGGCAAGCTGTGCGTGATTGACGCGGGGGCCGAGATTGCGTCGCACTATGCCTCGGACTTCACCCGCACCTGGCCGGTCGGGGGGAGGTTCACCACCCGGCAGAAGGAGATTTACACGATAGTGTCCACGGCAAATCAGTATGCTCTCGAAACGGCGCGCCCCGGCATCACCTACAAGGACGTGCATCTGGGAGCGAGCCGCATAATCCTTCAGGGTCTTTCGAATCTCGGCCTCGTGAAGGGCGATATGGAGGAAATGATTGCCGCCGGGGTGCAGGGGCTGTTCATGCCCCACGGACTCGGTCACAATATGGGTCTCGACGTCCACGATATGGAGAATCTCGGCGAAAACCGCGTCGGTTATGATCCCGGGCAGGAGAGAGCCCGTCAGCTTGGCCTGGGCTCCCTCAGGATGGCGCGCTCCCTTGTGCCGGGTCAGGTCATCACCGACGAGCCGGGCATCTACTTCATCCCCGCCCTGATTGAGAAATGGAGGGCCGAAGGCCATAACGCGCAGTACATCAACTTCTCCAAATTGGAATCATACTATGATTTCGGCGGCATACGCCTCGAAGACGACCTGCTCATCACTGCTTCGGGAGCAAGGCTCCTCGGGGCCAAACGTCTGCCGATAACAGTGGATGAGGTTGAAAAGGAAATGAACTGAGAAACATTAAAAACAGGATATGAAAAAGCTTATGTTTTCAGCGCTGGCAATATGTTTCGGCGCAACCCTCTTAGCCCAGAGCATCACTGCCGGGCAGTTGAAGGAAATCCGCGAAAGTTTTGTCAAGGATCAGGCCACCGTTGCCGCCTGGAATGCCATTTCGCACAATACCAACATCGATGCCCTTGCAAAGAATTCTTCGTGCACCAGGCTCGACAACAATTTCAAATACAGGGTCACCCCGCTCAAGAGTTCACCCGACCAATACACTTCGGGCCGCTGCTGGCTGTTCGCCTCGCTCAACGGCATACGTCACTATGCCATCGACAAGTTCGATGTCGATGACTTCCGCTTCTCCAACAATTATGATGCGTTCTGGAATCTGTTCGAGAAGGCGAATCTCTTTCTGGAGGGGATAATCTCCACCAGGGCTGAAGATGCCAACAGCCGCGCCGTGTACACTCTGTTCAAGAATCCGGTGGCTGACGGCGGCGTGTGGAACATGTTCGTCAACATTGCCGAAAAATACGGGGTCGTCCCCGAGAGCGTGATGCCCGAAACCGCCCATTCCAAAATCAGGGCCAGACTCCCCATCATCAATCAGAAGCTTCGCCGTGAAGGGATGATAATCCGCGACAAGGCCGCTGCCGGCACTCCCGAAAAGGAATTGCGCGCCTACAAGATAGAGGCTATGAAAGACGTGTACCGGCTCCTCGTCCTTTTCCTCGGCGAGCCACCCGTGGAATTCACGTGGGACTATCAGGACAAGGCCGGAGCAAGGCACAGCATCACCTCAACCCCGCAGGCATTCTACAAGAGCATCGTTCCCTCCGATTTCGGATTCGCCACCAAGGTGATGATAATGAACGACCCCACGCGCGAATATTATAAGGTATATGAAATCGAGAACTATACCGATGTGATAGAGGGTACGCCGTGGAGGTATCTCAATCTGCCCAATGAGGAGATCAAACCCGGTATCCTCGAGATGATAAAGAACGACGAGCCTGTATATGTGTCGGGTGACTGGCGCAAATGTATGGCCAAGCCCGAGATGACGATGTCGTGCGACAACTATGACTACAACGCCCTTTTCGGAGTCAGTTTCGATATGGACAAGAGGAGCCGCATCCTCTCGCGCTACAGCGCATCCGCACACGCAATGCTGATTGTGGCGTGCGACACCGACGAGAACGACAAGCCCCTCAAGTGGCAGTTCTTCAACAGCTGGTACGACACCGGCGAGAAGACCTATCTCAACTTTACCGACGAGTGGTTCGACGAATATATGTTCCGTATGGTGGTCGACCGCAGGTATCTCAGCAAAAAGGCACAGAAGGCACTCGACACCAAGCCTGTCCTTCTCCCCGCATGGGACTATATGTTCTAGATGAAGAAGGCGTGGCTGCCGTTCCTCGCGCTGCTGTTTCTGTCGTGCGGCGCTTTATCTGCAGGAGAGATAGACAGAAGGATTGACGCGGCTTTGGCCGCACGCAACATAACCCCGTCCGAAGCGAGCGATCCTGCAAGGTTTGTCAGGCGCTGCTTCCTGGTGGTGACCGACCGTATTCCGAGCAGGCAGCAGACTCTCTCGTTCCTTGCCTGCCCCGACCGGGAGGCCCTTGTCGACAGCCTTCTTGCAAGTGAGGGTTTTGTGGAGCATCTGGTGCTCAAGTGGGGGGACATGCTCCGCATAAAATCGGAATTCCCAAGCTGTATGTGGCCCAATGCCGTGCAGGCCTTCAACAAATGGCTTACGCTCCAGATGAGGGCCAACACGCCGTACAACGAGTTCGTTGCGAATCTTCTGAGTGGCACGGGAAGCAATTTCAGGGTGCCGCAGACCAACTTCTACCGGGCGGGAAACGACCGCAGCGCCCATAAGTTCGCATCGGATGCGGCGCTGCTTTTCCTGTGCAGGAGAGATGCCCCGAAAGAGTGGGACGTCTTTTTCAGCCAGATACGGTTCAAGGGTACCAAGGAGTGGAAGGAGGAGATTCTCTGTCTCGATCCCGACGTGGCTCCGGAGCGCACAAGGGTGATTCTCGGCACGACGGAGATCCGGCTCGCGCCGGGCACTGACTTCCGCAAGCCTTTTGTGGAGTGGCTCACGACAGACAACCGCTGTCTTGCCAGGGCATTTGCCAACAGATTTTGGTTCTGGTTTATGGGCGAAGGGATCATATCCCCTGTGGATGACATTGAGGGGCGCACCCCTTCCAATCCAGAACTGCTTGAATATCTCACAGATACTTTCATTGCGTCAGGTTACGACATCCGCGCTCTGGCCAGGGAGATTCTGCTGAGCGATGCATTCGCCCGCAGCACACTGACGAACGCATCCAACGCCGGGGACGACAAGCTCTTCTCCCATTACAGGCAGAACCGCCTCACGGCCGAACAGATATGCGACGCAATCTGTGACATTACGGGAGTTCCCGATTCCTATTCCAGCCGCGCACCGGAACCATTCACCAATTTTCCGGCGGGAACACGTGCCAATCAGGTGTGCGACGGCACTATCACCACGCCGCAACTCGACATATTCGGCCGCCCCTCACGCGATGTGGCTCTCGAGAGCGGTCGCGACAATTCGGTTAATGCCAAGCAGATACTCTATCTCTTGAATTCCACCGACATTCAAGAGAAACTGGCGGGGAGTCCGTATGTGGCCCTCATTCCGGAAAACACTCCCCTGCGCAGCGTGATAGACGACATATATCTCAGGGTGATTTCACGCCACGCAAGCGAGGCCGAAATCGATGCCGTTGCGGAATATGCGCGGCGGAAGATAGGAAGTGAGAACGTCAGGATTCTTGCCGCCGATTTGATATGGGCCCTGACAAATACCGACGAATTCTTGTTTATGAATTGATTATGAGAAGATTGACTATATTCATCGCGGTTATGCTTCTCTCAATTCAGGGGGCGGTGGCGCAGAAGGCGCGCAGCGTGGTGTACATCTATCTTGACGGCGGTTCTTCGCAGACCGACACTTTTGACCCCAAGCCGGAGGCCGGATACAGTTATACCGGCAAATACACCAAACCGATTGCGACCGTCGTTCCGGGGATATATGTGGGGCAGCGGCTCGTGCGTCTTGCGCAACTTGCCGACCGTTATTCCATAATAAGGGGCATGACCGACGGCACCAACGCCCACGAGACGGGACATTATCGTATGCTGACAGGCGATATGACGGGCCGTGACATTGTGTATCCTTCTTTCGGGGCTATGATAGCCTACAAGAAGAGTGCGGAATACGACAATCCGATATTCCCGTACATCTGCATCACCGAAGCGTCAACCCGTTTCAACGAGGCCGGATTCCTCAACGTGATGTACAAGCCTTACGACACCGGAGGCGAACCTGCCGGGGAGTTCTTTGATGTCAGCGGTATCGTCAATCACGGGATTCCCGACAAAATGCTCCTCTCCCGCAGGGAACTTCTGGATGCGGTCTCTTCGCTCGGCCAGGCTGTGGAGCAGACCCCTCAGGTGAAGAAGGCCTCAGAACTGCGCAGGCAGAGTTACGACCTGATGTTGGGAGAGGCCCGCAAGGCGTTCGACATTGCATCGGAAAGCGATTCGGTGCGCTCTTCCTATGGCCGGAGCAATTTCGGTCAGTCGTGTCTGGCAGCCCGCCGTCTGGTGGAGGCCGGGGTGCCTGTAGTGATGGTGCGTTTCCGCGGCTGGGATACCCACAAGGAGCATTTCAAGAGGATGGACCACCGTCTCGACGAGCTTGATGCGGGGGTGTCATCCCTCATTATCGACCTTGAGAAGCGTGGCCTTCTCGACAGCACGGTGATAGTGGTGGGAGGTGAGTTCGGCCGTACTCCTAAGATTGAATTCGGGCCGCCCTGGAACGGAGGTCGCGGCCACTACGGCATAGCATTCTCATATATCGTGGCCGGAGGCGGCTTCAAGGGTGGCTGCGTCGTGGGTGCCACCGATGCAAGAGGAGAGAATGTCATCGAGCGCAAGGTTTATCCGGCCGACCTGTGGGCCAGCGTGTTCACCCTTATGGGAATAGATCCCCTGTCAACTCTGGAGCACCCGGTGCTCGGAGAGATACCGATGCTTCCATCTTACGGAAGGCAGGGGCAGAGCAACGGAATGTTGAAGGAGATAATGCAATGAAAACAATGAAATTGTCGCTTGCGGCGGCCCTCCTCATTCTGCTGTCGTGTGCAGCCTCGGCCCAGAAGGGCAATATAGGGTTCATCTATCCGGCGGGGGCGCAGAGGGGCACCACGGTTGAACTGACGATAGGGGGTCAGGGCATAACCAAGGCCCGGTCCGTATTGATAAGCGGAAACGGCATCAGCGCCGAAGTGCTGCCCCAGCCCGCAGCGAATGGGAGGAAAAAGAAGAGGAAAAATGCCGATATCGGCGAGGAGGACAACCTCCAGATTTCCGATATCGTGAAGGTGCGGCTCACCATAGCCCCCGATGCCGCCATCGGAATGCGTGATTTTCGACTCCGTCTGCCTGGCGGAGTGACCAACCGTCTCTATTTCGAGGTGGGGCAGCTCCCCGATGTCCTGGAAAACGGAAAGGCTTCGCTCTCGGCATACTCGGCCACCCTCCCGGTGACCTTCAACGGGCAGATAATGCGCAGCGACGTAGACCGTTTCAGATTCAGGGCCGTCAAGGGTCAGGACCTCGTAATCCGGCTCAAGGGCCGCGTGCTCATACCTTATATGGCCGATGCGGTGCCCGGATGGTTCCAGCCGGTGATGCGGCTCTACGGCCCAGACGGCAGGGAGGTGGCCTTCAACGACGACTATACTTTCCACGTCGACCCGGTCATCTTCTTCAAGGTGCCGGAGACCGGGGAATATGACATAGAGGTGAACGACGCGCTCTACCGCGGGCGCGGGGATTTCGTGTACCGCATCGACGTGGGGGAACTGCCCTTCATAACTTCCATCTCCCCTTTGGGCGGGAAGGTGGGCAGAAAGACGACCGTCCGGCTTCGCGGGCACAACCTGAAGAGCAATGCCGTTGTAATCAGACCCGGGAAGGCGGGGAACTGTTCCATATCTTCCGTGGGCAGGGACGGGATTGTCTCGAATTCTCTCCTTTTCAGGGCCGACGGCAGTTCGGATGAGGAGGTTTTCGAAGGGGTGTTCACAGAGCCGATGCAGATGCATTGGTATGATTTCTACGCCGACAAGAAGCAGCAGTACACTTTCAGCATCTATGCGCGCCGCCTTGGCGCTCCCACCGATGCCCGCATCACCATCTACGACGATTCAGGCAATGTGGTGAAGGATATTGACGATAGCGAGGATCCGGAAGACTGTATGGCCACCCATTTTGCAGACCCTTTCGTGACCTTGCGCCTCGACAGGGGGGACTATCGCGTGCGGGTTGTCGAATCCCAGGGCAGGAGCGGAGAGGAATATGCTTTCCGTCTCTCCATAAACAGGGCCGAGCCCGATTTCGCGCTGAACATCGAGCCTCCGATTGTGAGCGTCCCTTCCGGCGGCACCGGAGTGTTCAACGTGCTTCTCACCCGCAAGCAGAAGTTCAACGGGGCGGTGGATATGAAGGTGAAGGGTCTCCCTGCAGGATTCGAGGTTGCGGGATGCAACATCCCCAAGGGATCGAAGAAGACCATAATCTCCGTCACGGCCCCCTCCGGCGCCGATACCTGCGTGCTCAATCCCGAGGTGACCGGCTATGCCTCTTCGAAAGACGGGGGATTGATAGTGCGCCGTGGCGTGCCTGTGGAGTCGATGATGCAGGCCTTCTACTATACGCATCTTATGCCTATGGAAGAGTTCCGTATGGAGGTGGTGCCGGAGCAGCCCCTCAAGGTGAAGGTTGAGAGTGTCGAGGGCAATGTGATAAAGGTGCGCCTCGAGCGTAAGCCTGGGTTCAATTCGCCAGTCACCATTATGCTCAAATCTTCCGTCCCCCAGGTCAAGGCCGAGGCGGTGGTTGTGCCCGGAGGGGAAAGCGAAGCCAGACTCGAAGTCTTCCGCAAAATTCCCAAGGATCCCAAAAAGGCAAAGAAACAGAGCGTGAAGAAGAATGTGATGATAAGCGTCTACGGAGTCGTCAAGGGCACATCCAAAAAAATCGCCGGCAAGGGCCGCGCCGCCTATAGCGCCGCCGTCACCGCCTACGCCCCGGTGTTCGAAATGGAAATCTGAACAGTCGATTTTCGTAACCTTTGTCGGATTTTTGTTATCTCTGATTAAATTTTTATATTTGCGACGATATACTCGCTG
>JAZUGR010000018.1:0-14686 GCA_045641345.1 Bacteroidales bacterium | reverse complement strand
ACAGGTAGAATGGGGAGCTCCGTGGGCGATAACTGCTGGAAATTTTTCTAAACGGGAACTGCAGCGCGAACTGACTCTCCCAATGTATGAGGCCGCAAACCACGAAAGTCAGGTTATCTTTCAGGGACAAAGCCACTAATCTGTTCTCGACTATGCTGCTTCCCATCTGCCTTTATATGCGAATATAACACTTCGGCTGGTAATTGGACTTAGTTCAACAGAATTGAGGTGACTTGAAATTCTGGCCAATGTTGGTTATCTTTGTAATGATATGAAAATACTTGTTACAGGTGTTGCGGGCTTTATAGGATACCACGTGGCGTCAAGGCTGCTGGGCCGGGGCGATTCGGTGGTGGGCCTCGACAACCTGAACGATTATTACCCCCGCGAAATGAAATATGCGCGTCTCTCGCGTCTGGGGATTGCAGATGCCGCTGACATTGCAGATGAGGGTGAGCCGGGCTGCGGCTCTTTTCCGGCTCCGAGCAGGTTCTGCGGCAAGTTCCGCTTCTACAAGTGCGACCTGTCGGACCGTCAGGCGCTGCCTGGGATATTCGCCCGCGAGAGATTCGACGCAGTCGTCAATCTTGCGGCCCAGACCGGCGCAGGGCACTCCGTCACCCATCCTTTCGACTATATGGAGTCGAACGTGGTGGGATTCGTCAATCTTCTCGAATGCTGCCGCAATTATGGGGTAGGTCGTCTGGTAAATGCCGGTTCCGGCATCGACGATGTGGTGGAAACGGTCGTCAGGGCTCTCGACAATGCGCCTGAGGTTGCATTCTGTTCCGGCGAAGTCCCGCATAGGATATTCGACGCAGGCTCTTCTGATGACAACCAGTTGAAATGAAAATATACGAAACAGACCCGTGGCTCGAGCCGTACAAGGATGCCATAGAGGCGCGTCACAGCCGGATCATGGCGGAGCGCGATGCCTTTTGCGGCGGTCGTACGCTTTCGGAGAGCGCGGATGATTTCGAATATTATTCACTGCACGTCGAAAACGGCCGCTGGGTGATGCGCGAATGGGCTCCCGGTGCGTCGAGGGTGTATCTGATCGGCGACTGCAACAACTGGAAACGGACCTCTGCCTATGCGTTCACTCCGGTGGGAGGCGGCAACTGGGAGATAACCCTTCCCGAGTACTTCCTCCATCACGGTGATCTTTACAAACTCTTCGTGGAGTGGCCGGGAGGAGGCGGCGAGCGGATGCCGGCCTATGCCGCAAGGCTCGTGCAGGACGATGAAACCAAGATTTTCAGCGCCCAGGTTTGGAATCCCCCGGTGCGCTACGAGTGGAGGAACGGCCGCCCTTCGCCCTCCGCCCACCCGATGATATACGAGTGCCACATAGGGATGGGCGGCGAGGAGGAAAAGGTCTCCTCTTTCGATGAGTTCCGTCTCAACGTGCTCCCGAGGGTTGCTTCCCTCGGATATGACACCCTTCAGATAATGGCCCTCCAGGAGCATCCGTACTACGGCTCGTTCGGCTATCAGGTCTCGGGCTTCTATGCCCTCAGTTCCCGTTTCGGCACGCCGGAGCGGTTCAAGGCCCTCGTGGATGAGGCCCACGGCCTCGGAATATCGGTGATTATGGACATCGTCCACTCGCACTGTGTGGCCAACGATGCCGACGGCGTGGCGAATCTCGACGGAAGCGGATGCCTGTACTGCCACAGCGGCGCTCAGGGCCACCATCCCGCCTGGGGTACCAGATGCTTCGACTACGGCAATCCGAGGACCCGCAGATTCCTGCTCTCGAACTGCAGGTACTGGCTGGAGGAGTATCATCTCGACGGATTCCGTTTCGACGGGGTGACGAGCATGATATATTGGAATCACGGCCTTGGGGAGGATTTCTGCGGATATGACCGCTATTTCGGCCCCGGCGTGGATGAGGATGCCGTGACCTACCTCGGTCTTGCCAATCTGCTGGTTCATGAGATGCGCCCCGGGGCTGTCACCATAGCCGAGGACGTGAGCGGGATGGCCGGTCTTGCCGCTCCGCTTGATTCCTGTGGAGTGGGATTCGATTTCAGGATGGCGATGGGCATCGCCGACCACTGGATAAAGTGGATAAAGGAGCTGCCCGACGAGCAGTGGCCGATGGGAGGGATGTGGTACGAGCTGACCAACCGCCGCCGCGACGAAAGAACGGTAAGTTATGCCGAATGCCACGATCAGGCTCTTGTGGGCGACAAGACGATAATCTTCCGTCTGATCGACAAGGATATGTACTGGTCGATGGAGCGCGGCTCGAAGAATCTTGCAGTCGACCGCGGGGTGGCCCTGCACAAGATGATACGTCTGGTCACCGCCGCCACGTGCGGGGGAGGTTATCTGAATTTCATGGGCAATGAGTTCGGCCATCCGGAGTGGATAGATTTCCCCCGTGAGGGCAACGGATGGTCGTACAAGTATGCCAGGCGCCAATGGTCGCTGGCCGACAATCCGATGCTCCGCTATGGCGCCCTGCTCGCATTCGACAGCGTTATGGTGCACTATCTCAAGGAGGAAGACATCCTGTCGGGCGATGCAGAACAGCTGTTTGTAAATGATGATGGCAAAGTCTTGGTTTTCACCCGTGGAAACAGTATTTTTGCATTCAACTTCCATCCTTCCGTTTCATACGAAGGCTTCAGGTTCCATGCCGCCGCCGGCAGGTATGTGATGGCGTTCAATTCCGACGAGGAGCGTTTCGGCGGTTTTGCCCGTCTCGGCGACGATGAGGAGCACGTCACGGTGGATGGTATGTTGTCGGTGTATCTGCCGAGCAGATGCGCAATGGTTTTGAAAAAAGTTTGATATGTCATTCCTGAAATTCAACAAGACGGAGCTTGTCAACCTCTCGTATTCGCTCAAGAGGGAAATCCTCGGGGCCAATAAGACGGGTGCGTACTTCAACACCACCATAGTGCACTGCAACACCCGCCGCTACCACGGCATGCTCGCCGTTACGCTCGACCGCTTCGGGGGCGGCAGGTATATGCTCCTTTCCGATATCGACGAGAGCCTTGTGATATCGGGCAAGCAGTTCAATCTGGGCATCCACTGCTATGGCGACATATACGAGCCCAGAGGCCACAAATACGTTGTGGACTTCGAGGCGGTGCCCGTGCCGCAGACAACCTACTGCGTGGGCGAAGTCAAACTGTGCAAGAGCATCCTGCTCGTACCCGACAGGGACCAGGTCCTTGTCAAATACGAACTGCTCGAGTCGGCCAGGCCTGTCCAGCTTCAGCTGAGGCCCTTCCTGGCCTTCCGCAACACCGATGACCTCACCCACCGCAACGACGCAGCCGTGCTCTCGTGCGGCGAAATCCCCGGAGGGATAACCTGCTGCATGTACGACAACTTCCCTACGCTGCATATTCAGACCAGCGGCAAGGATTCATCCTTTGCGTACGGCCCGTACTGGAATATGAATGTCACGTATTCCGACGAATACCGCCGCGGTTTCGACTGCCGCGAGGACCTCTTTGTCCCGGGCGTGTTCACGGCAACCCTCAGGCCGGGCTCGTCGATTGTGTTTTCGGCATCGCTGTTCGAAGAGAATCCGGCCGCACTGTCGGCGCAGTTCAGCCGTCTCTTCAAGAAGAAATGGGTCGTCGAGGATTACCGCGGCCAGCTTGCCATCTGTGCCGACAGGCTTGTGATAAACCACAACAACCGCCGCAAGATATGTGCAGGGCACAGCTGGATGGGAGTGGGGCTGCTGCGCGAAACGCTCCAGTCGGTCACGGGCCTCACGCTTTACGGCCTGAGGGACCCGCGCCAGTTCGAGGAGATACTCGACAACCTTATCGAAGACAATCAGGAGCGTTTCTTCCACCGCACCACACAGGTGGAGGCTCCACTGCGTCTGGCGTGCGTGCTGCAGCACTACATCTCCTATGGCAAGAGCCCTGCCGCGATATGGAAGAAATACGGTCAGGTGATGCGCACTGTGGTGGAGAGTTATCTCCCCGGAGTGCGGCGCGAGGTTGCGATGCATCCTTGCGGGCTGCTCTGGGCACAGGTCGACGGTGTGGCCCTTTCGTGGATGAACGCATACGTCGGTGGCCGCGCGGTGACCGAGAGGGCGGGATATCAGGTCGAGACCAATGCGTTGTGGTACAATGCAGTCTGCTTTGCAATAGATATGGAAAGCCGTTTCGGCGGTGACAGCAGGTTCATCGAGACCTTTTCCGGCATACGCGATATGATAAAGGCTTCCTATACCAAAACGTTCTGGAACCCTTCGGTCGGATGTCTGGCCGATTATGTGGACGGCTCCGGTCAGAATATGGACGTGAGGCCGAACCAGCTGTATGCCCTCTGGGTTGAGCATTCCCCCCTCGACGAAGAACTGTTCCCGTCCGTTTTGAAGGTGGTCGGCAACGAACTTGTGACTTCGAGGGGGATAAGGACCCTTTCGCCGCGTGACGCCAGATACCGCGGAGTGTACGAGGGCAGCCAGATCGACCGCGACCTCGCATATCATCAGGGCAGTACGAGGATTTTCCTGCTTGACGTGTATATCGAGATATGTTTCAGGATGTATGGGGCTTCTTTCCTCAAAAAGGCCGAATGGCTCATAGAGGGCTTCTATGAAGACCTCAACAAGCACGGGGTGGGATGCTTCTCCGAATTGTACGACGGCGACCCTCCGCACGAGGCCCACGGTGCCATATCGTCGGCCCGCAGTACGGCTGCGCTGCTCAATATAGAAAACGTTATGGACAAGTACAGGGAGGTGGACAGATGAGAGTTCTGATGTTCGGATGGGAGTTCCCTCCCCATATTGCCGGAGGGCTCGGCACCGCCTGCAAGGGGATCGTCGAGGGTCTGGCCCACAATGGTGTGGAAACCCTTTTCGTGATGCCTTCGGCCTCGGGTGACGAAGACTGCAGCTGCACCCGGATAATAAACGCTTCCGAGGTGGCCTCCATCTGCTATGCGCCATCCGTCGATGACCTCCTGCATAACATCAGGTTCATGTATGTGGACTCCAATCTCGTGCCATACACTACGGATGACGAATATTTTGCGGCAATCGAAGATATGAAGCGCAGGAAGGTGGGGGAGACTTCGATAGGTTTCGGGCAGAAATTCAGATTCTCGGGCAAGTATGGCGCCAATCTGCTCGAGGAGGTCGCCCGCTATGCGGCCGTGGGCGGCACGATAGCGGTTCAGCACAAGGATGAGTTCGACATAATACACGCCCACGACTGGCTTACCTTCCCGGCCGGAATGGCAGCCAGGGAGCTTACCGGCAAGCCTCTTGTGGTCCACGTGCATGCCACCTCGTTCGACCGTGGAACCGACGATCAGGTGGACTCCCGCGTATATGCCATCGAACGCAGCGGAATGGAGGCTGCCGACCGCGTGATAACGGTGAGCGACCTTACCCGCAACATAGTGATCAACAAGTACGGAATCGACCCTTCAAAGGTCATTACGGTGCATAATGCCGTCGATTTCAGCGGCAGGGATGACCTCGAGGTGAGCCGAGGCGTGAGGGACAAGGTTGTCACTTTCCTGGGCCGCATAACTTACCAGAAGGGCCCCGAATATTTCATAGAAGCTGCCGCCAAGGTGCTCAAGCGGACCGACAGGGTGAGATTCGTGATGGCCGGCAGCGGCGACATGATGGCACGCTCGATATGCCGTGTGGCAAAGCTGGGGATTTCCGACAGATTCCATTTCACCGGGTTCCTCAAGGGAGCCGATGTCCGCAGGATGTTCGCCCTTTCCGACGTGTATATAATGCCGTCGGTGTCGGAACCTTTCGGCATATCGCCTCTCGAGGCCATGCGGACAAACGTACCTTCGATAATCTCCCGCCAGTCAGGAGCCGCCGAAGTGCTCAAATATGCGCTCAAGGTGGATTTCTGGGACGTGGATTCCCTGGCCGACGACATATACGCGCTGATCACCTATCCCGCGCTGGCCCGTTTTGCAGCCAAGGCAGGATATGACGAAGTCAACAACCTCAAGTGGAACAACGCCACGGCCAAGTTGAAAACAGTATACGAATCATTACTATGAAAAAGTCAATCTGTCTGTACTTTCAGGTACATCAGCCTTCGAGACTGCGGCTTTATCGCTTTTTCGACATAGGCAAGGATTCCCATTACTATGATGATTTTACCAACCGTACGATACTGAGGAGGGTGGCGCAGAAATGCTATCTGCCAATGAACGCGCTCCTTCTTGATGCAATCACCCGTCTTGGCGGCAAGTTCAAGGTTGCCTTTTCGATAACAGGCTCCGCACTGGAGCAGTTCGACCGCTACGCTCCCGAGGTCATCGACAGTTTCCGCTCTCTGGCGGAAACGGGCGCGGTGGAGTTTCTGGGCGAAACATACTATCATTCACTCTCTTCATTGGGCTGCCGGCAGGAATTCCGCCATCAGGTCGGGAAGCACCGCAAGGCTGTCGAAGACCATTTCGGCGTCACACCTGTCACGTTCCGCAATACCGAGCTCATCTATTCCGACGCCATAGGCTCTATGGTATACGATATGGGCTACCACACAATCCTTACGGAGGGCGCAAGGCACATAATGGGCTGGAAAAGCCCCGATTTCGTCTATTCCAACGATGCCTGCCCGAAGCAGAAGATTCTCCTGCGCAACTGGTCGTTGAGCGACGATGTGGCGTTCCGCTTCTCCAACAGGGGCTGGAACCAGTGGCCCCTGACAACAGACAAGTTCGTGGAATGGCTCAAGGCCGGCGACGGTGAAATCGTCAATCTCTATATGGACTACGAAACCTTCGGGGAGCATCAGGACGTTTCGAGCGGGATATTCGAATTTATGAAGGCCCTGCCCGATGCCGTGCTCGGCGACGGGGGCTTCGAGTTCGTTACCCCGTCCCGCGCTGCGGCAAGGCACAAGCCGGTGGGTGAGCTCCCCGTTCCGGAACCTGTTTCCTGGGCCGACGAGGAGCGCGACCTTTCGGCGTGGCTTGGAAACGAGCTTCAGCAGGAGGCCTTCAACAAGCTCTACTCTCTTGAGGAAAAGCTTTCGATACTCAACGATGAGGCCCTGTGGGCCGATTACGGTCATCTTCAGGAGAGCGACCACCTCTATTATATGAGCACGAAGTTTTTCTCCGACGGGGAGGTCCACAAGCGTTTCAATCCGTACAATACGCCTTTCGAGGCATTCATCAACTATATGAATGTATTGAGCGATTTCATCATAAGGGTCGACAATGCATTGGAAGAGAAAAGATAACACAATACAGATACAGTATGTTCAAGAACCAGGTCAATTTTCCCTCGTGGAGCAGCGTGATGGTGACGCGCCATCTTCCTGAAGCCCTGTCGGGGCTCGAAACGCTGTGCAAGAATATGTGGTGGTGCTGGAATGACAACGCCAAGGCACTCTTCGAGTCGATTGACGCCGATTTGTGGTCGAAGTCATGGCACAATCCGATGGAGATACTCGACAATGTCAGCATAAAGAAATACAACGAACTGGCATCGGACGACGAATTCCTTTTCCGCCTCGGCGCGGTAATGGCGGAATTCAACGCCTATATGGCCGAGAAGTCCAAGCGCAGCGATCCGTCGGTGGCCTATTTCTGTATGGAGTACGGGCTGGATTCGTCGTTGAAGATATATTCCGGCGGGCTTGGCATCCTTGCCGGGGATTACCTCAAGGAGGCCAGCGACATGAACGTGAATCTGGTTGCCGTCGGGCTGTTCTACCGTTACGGCTATTTCACCCAGAGGATAACCCCGCAGGGCAAGCAGGACGCCCTGTACGAAGCACAGGATTTCTTCAAGACCCCGGCCGTTCCGGTGCTCGACGAGGAAGGCAACTGGAAAACAGTGCAGATGGCTATGCCGGGGCGCACTCTGAATGCCAGGATATGGAAAGTGCAGGTGGGCCGTACCGACCTCTACCTGCTGGATACCGACTTCGAGGCCAACAGCCCTGAGGACAGGCAGATCACCTACCAGCTGTATGGTGGTGACTGGGAGAACCGTCTGAAGCAGGAGATTCTGCTCGGGATCGGCGGCATCAGGGCATTGAGGGCGCTTGGTCTCTCTCCGACCATATACCATTATAACGAGGGACACGCTGCATTCGCCGGCCTCGAAAGGCTCCGTGAGTATATGATTCAGGGCGGCCTGAATTATTTCGAGGCGCTCGAGCTTGTGAGGTCTTCCAGCCTGTTCACTACCCATACCCCGGTTCCGGCCGGGCACGATGCGTTCGATGAGGATATGATGGGCCGCTACTTCGGGCACTATCCGCAGCGGTTCGGCATCGACTGGCACAAACTGATGAGCCTTGGCAAGATCGATGCCGACAACCACGACGAGAAGTTCAGTATGAGCGTTCTTGCCGTGAACATGTCGCAGAACGTGAACGGAGTCTCGATGCTTCACGGCAAGGTGAGCCGCGACATCTTCTCGAGGATGTATCCGGGCTATCTGCCGGAGGAGCTTTTCATAAGCTATGTGACCAATGGCGTGCATTACGACACGTGGGCATCGAAAGAATGGAAACTCCTTCAGGGTACGGTGTTCGGAAGGCAGTTCAAGACGCACCATTACGACAAGAAGTGCTTCGACGGCATATACAAGCTTACCGACGATGCCGTATGGTCGGTCCGCAGGAAACTCAAGGAGGATCTGGTCAAGACCATCATCCAGCGTCTGTCCGATCCCCTGGTGAGCGGGCATTACTCCCCCAGCGAGGTGGTCAAGATAATCGAGAGGCTGCGCGGCGACGTGCTCACCATAGGTTTCGCCCGCCGTTTCGCCACCTACAAGAGGGCTACGCTGCTTTTCAGCGACCTAGACCGTCTCGATGCCATAGTGAACGATGCGAAGCATCCCGTCCAGTTCATCTTTGCCGGCAAGGCTCATCCCGCCGACGGTATGGGCCAGGATTTCATCAGAAGGGTGATAGAGGTTTCCAAGCAGGAACGCTTCCTGGGCAAGATAATATTCGTTCCGGGCTACAATATCTCGCTTGCACAGAGTCTTGTGCAGGGCGTTGACATATGGCTCAACAACCCTACCCGTCCTCTCGAGGCTTCGGGTACATCGGGCGAAAAGGCTGCAATGAACGGAGTGATGCATTTCTCGGTGCTTGACGGATGGTGGGTCGAAGGCTACCGCGAAGGCGCCGGATGGGCTTTGCCGATGGAGCAGACCTATGACGACGGCGACTACCAGAACGAACTTGACGCCGCCACGATTTATGCAACTCTCGAGAATGAGATAGTACCCTCATACTACAAGGTGGAGGCTTCAACCGGCCGCTCGAGCCAGTGGATAGGATATATCAAGAACACCATCGCCCAGGTGGCCAGCAATTTCACGACCAACAGGATGCTCTCGGACTATTGCAGCCAGTACTATGTGCCGCAATATGAGAGACATCAGTCGCTTGTCGCCGACAACTATGCCAAGGTACGCGAGATGGTGGCGTGGAAGCAGCTGGTCTATGACGAGTGGAACAATATGAAGATTGTTTCGTGCACGCAGCCGGCTCCCTCATATATGCTTTCCAGCAAGGATATGATAAGGAGCGAGGTGGTGATAGACCTCGGCCGCATCAAGCCTGAAGACATTGGCGTTGAAATGGTTTTCACCACCGTCGATGGCAAGGGGCAGCACCACATACAGGAAATAAGCGAGTTCCATCTCGACAAATACGAAAACGGAGTGGCCACTTTCACCACTTCCATCGTGCCCGAGCGCACCGGTATGTATCAGGTGGGGACCCGCATCTATCCCAAGCATCCCGGACTTCCTCACCGTCAGGATTTCCCTCTTGTCAAGTGGCTGTCGTCATATTAAACTTCAATCTTCAATCAAATACAAACATCAAAAATGAAAACTAAAGTTTCCTACAAAGACCTCGGACTCGTGAACTCGAAAGCGATGTTCGCCAAAGCCGTAAAGGGCGGCTATGCCATCCCTGCGTTCAACTTCAACAACATGGAACAGTTGCAGGCCATAATACAGGCATCTGCCCAGACCAAGTCGCCTGTAATCCTCCAGGTTTCGAAGGGCGCACGCAACTATGCAAACCAGACGCTTCTCCGCTATATGGCTCAGGGCGCCGTTGAATATGCCAAGGAACTCGGTTGGAAAAAGCCCCAGATCGTGCTCCATCTTGACCATGGGGATACTTTCGAGGTGTGCAAGAGCTGCGTTGACATCGGCTTCTCATCGGTTATGATCGACGGCAGTTCGCTGCCTTACGAAGAGAACGTGGCCCTTACGAAAAAGGTGGTCAAGTACGCTCACAAATATGACGTTACGGTTGAGGCCGAACTCGGCGTGCTCGCCGGCGTTGAAGACGAGGTGTCTTCGGAAGCGTCGCACTACACCAAGCCTGAAGAGGTGTTCGATTTTGTCAAGAAAACAGGCTGCGACTCCCTGGCAATCTCCATCGGAACAAGCCACGGAGCCTACAAGTTCAAGCCGGAGCAGTGCACACGCGACCCCAAGACCGGCAAGCTGGTGCCCCCTCCATTGGCATTCCACGTGCTGAAGGCCGTTGAGAAGAATCTCCCCGGATTCCCCATCGTGCTTCACGGTTCGTCTTCAGTTCCGCAGAACTACGTCGACATCATAAACACTCACGGAGGCAAGCTGCCTGATGCAGTAGGCATTCCCGAAGACCAGCTCCGCAAGGCGGCCAAGAGTGCGGTATGCAAGATCAACATCGACTCCGACAGCCGTCTCGCAATGACTGCAGCCGTGCGCAAGGTGTTCGTCGACAAGCCCGGTGAATTCGATCCCCGCAAATATCTCGGTCCTGCACGTGACGAGATGGCCAAACTCTATGCCGACAAGATCGTGAACGTGCTCGGCTCCGCAGGAAAGGCCAGATAGTGAAAAAATTAATCATCCTGTCCCTGATGTGCATCGGCCTTGCGGCCGGTGCACAGGACAGGTTTTCCATTTCCGTGGTGTCGAGGGTCGAGACCGGTGCAAAGTTCGGCGCCGAGGAAGGTTACCTTCCGACCTTCGGGCATACATCCCTCTTCAGCAACTTCGATTTCAGGATTTCAGAGAGCTGGAATCTGAGAATGAACAACAGGTGGCTTACCACGTCTCCGGGCATTCTCTATACTGAGCTGGGCAATCCGCAGTGTGTCAACTGGCTCGACATTCTGCAGCTGTCGTTCAACAAGAACCGTTGGCATTTCCAGGCCGGCAAGCTCTACGTGAGGATGGGAGGATTCGAATTCGAATGCCCCAACAGTGAGTTCCACCACAACCTTATGTCGAATTTCTGGATGCACGCCCAGCCGTACACCTGGGGCGCATCGGTCGGATTCGACATCGCCCGAAACAATACCATAAGCGTCACGGCCACCAATTCCCCATATTCCGAGGCCATATTCAAACACGGCCTGATGGCATATTCGCTCGCGTGGGACGGACAGGTCGGCCCCGTGCAGACTTACTGGGGACTGGCCCTGCTTCAGCGGCAGGACCGTTCGTTCCTCAAATCGCTGGGATTGGGCCAGAGATTCTATCACCGGTATTACTCTGCCGAACTGGACTATACGGTAAGGTCCGACAGCTGGAATACGCTTTTCTCGTATGAGTCAACACTGACTCTCAAACTCGCATACGAGGGGCCCGGCTGGTTTCAGCTGCATCTCAAGGGAGGATGGGAGTTCACTGTCGGCAACGAGCCGCTGCTGACCCCCGGGATGACGGAGCCCACATTTACAAGGGACTATATAGTACCATTGGTGCTTGACCCCTCCAAGCCGTATTTCTTCGGCGGGGCGTATGCCTATTTCTATCCGTGGAAGGCAAACCGCAACCTGAGGCTTCATCTGCTGGCTGCCGCCAACAACTACTATCGGGGTGCGACCGTGATGGCCGGAGTCCTCTACCGCCTCGATTTCGATTTTTAGACTGCTATATTATATGGAGAGTATCCCGAGCACGTCAATCAATTCCTGATTGATGGGCTTGTCCATCTTGATGGCGCGCGAGAAGGGCACATATACTATCTCGTCGTTGTCGATTCCCACCATTATGTTGCGCTGCCCCTCCTTAAGCGCGACGACCGATGCCACTCCCAGGCGGCTTGCGAGGATACGGTCGCCGGCACTGGGCTTGCCGCCTCTCTGCTGGTATCCGAGAATGGTGACCCTCACGTCGTACTGGGGGTATTCCTTCCGCATACGCTCGGCGTAGTGCATGGCGCCTCCGCTCTTGGGGCTTTCGGAGACAATGACTATGCTGCTGTTCTTGCTCTTGCGTACTCCGCGGCCTATGAAATTGGTGAGTTGGTCGATCGAAGTCTGCTCCTCCGGTATTATGGCCGCCTCGGCCCCTGCAGCGATGGCGCTGTTCTGAGCCAGGAAACCGGCATCGCGTCCCATTACCTCCACGAAGAAGATTCGGTCGTGCGAACTGGCGGTGTCGCGTATCTTGTCGACGGCATCGACTATGGTGTTGAGCGCCGTGTCGTAGCCTATGGTGACGTCGGTGCCGTAGAGGTCGTTGTCGATTGTGCCGGGCAGGCCGATGCAGGGGATGTCGTATTCCCTGGCGAGCGTCTGGGCCCCGGCGAGCGAACCGTTGCCGCCGATGACTATCAGCGCGTCGATGCCGAACTTGACTATGTTGTCGTATGCCTTCCTGCGCCCTTCGCTTGTCATGAACTCGTCGCTGCGCGAAGTTTTGAGAATCGTTCCTCCACGCTGCACAATGTTGCTTACGCTTTCGGTGGTCATTTCGAAGCAGTCGCCCGCAATCAACCCTTCATAACCCCTGTATATGCCGATCACCTTCCATCCTGAGAAGATGGCCGCGCGGGTCACGGCCCTGATGCATGCGTTCATTCCCGGTGCATCCCCGCCGGAAGTCATAAGCCCTATTGTTTGGATGTCTTTCATATCGAATTGAAATTTCCACGCAAATGTATACAAAAATTTGGCAGGTAGCCAATATATCGATATCTTCGTCGTTGCCGTCTGCAAATCGGGGATGAAAATAATCTGCTTTACACGTTCTCTTGCCCTGGGTGGCGCGGAGCGCCAGATAACGGGGCTCGCATCGATGCTCTCCGGTGCTGGCCACAGGGTGGAGGTGCTCACCTACCGCCCGGATGACTTCTATGCCGGTTTCCTCGATGAGAACGGGGTGGGGCATACCTGTATCCCGAAGAGGAACGGCTGGCAGATCGTCAGTGACATCGTGCGCCACTTCAAGAGGGAGAAGCCCGACGTGGTGATATCTTTCCTTTCGAGCGCGAACCTGAAGGCCTGCAGGGCTCATCGCAGATGGCCCCTCTTCAAGCTCGTCGTATCCGAAAGGAACGTAAACCTGCGGTATATGCCCCACGATGCCTTCCGCTTCCTCGCTTTCCGCGAGGCCGACGTTGTGGTGGCCAACAGTCACACCCAGGAAGCTTTTGTGAGAAAGCATGCCCCGTGGCTCGGAGGCAGGCTTGCGGCCGTCGTCAATTTCACCGATACCGACCGGTTTATGCCGGGCAAGGGACGTGGCAACGCAAGGCCGGTGATATGCACCACCGCCAGGGTCGATTCCCGCAAGAATGTGCTCGGATTGATCGATGCGGCCGGGATTCTCAGGGAAAGGGGGCTTGACTTCGAAGTGCGCTGGTACGGCCTGGTAAACGGAAACAGGTATTATCGCAAATGCATCCGGCGCATAAATGCCCGTTCTCTTTCCGATCGCTTTTTCATCCTCCCCGCCGTGAAGGATGTTGAGACGGTCTATGGAAGGTCCGACATATTCTGTCTTCCGAGTTTTTACGAAGGGACCCCCAATTCGATGTGTGAGGCTCTCTCGAGCGCCCTTCCGGTGGCCTGCAGCCGTGTGAGCGACAATGCCCTCTATGTAAGGGGCGGCATCAACGGAGAGACTTTCGACCCGCACAGGGGAGAAGACATCGCCTCGGCTCTGGAAAGGCTTCTGCGCCTTACCGGCGAAGAAAGGGCCGCCTATGGCGCGCGCAGCCGGGAGGTGGCCTTGGAAATGTTTTCGAAACAAAGGTTCATCGGCAGCTATCTCGATATCGTCCGACAGTTGAAAGCCGCCACCTCCGATGCTGCGGCTCAGCATTGACAAAAGTTTTGCATCGGGGAATAATTATTGTTAATTTTGCCATTATAGAACATTAATTTTCGTCAATAAGATGCCAGCAATCAAGGGAACCATCTCCCAGATCATCGGTCCTGTCGTGGATGTCCGTTTCAAGGGTGCGTCCGGGGAGAACATAGCGGATCTCCTCCCGAATATCAACGATGCCCTCATCGTAAAGCGCTCCGACGCGGCCGATCTGATAATAGAAGTTCAGCAGCATATAGGTGAGGATACCGTCCGTTGCATAGCGATGGACTCCACCGATGGGCTCCGCCGCGGTCAGGAGGCGTCCGTCACCGGCGGGTCCATCTCGATGCCGGTGGGCAAGCAGATCCGCGGCCGCGTGATGAACGTCACCGGCGAGAGGATCGACGGCCTGGGGCCGTTCGACCGCGAAGGTTCCCTGCCTATCCATCGCGAGCCTCCCAAGTTCGAGGACCTCACCACTTCGCAGGAAGTCCTCTACACCGGCATCAAGGTCATCGACCTTCTGGAGCCTTACCTGAAGGGTGGCAAGATCGGTCTCTTCGGAGGCGCCGGAGTGGGCAAGACGGTGCTCATCAAGGAGCTTATCAACAACATAGCCAAGAA
>JAZUGR010000017.1:0-6783 GCA_045641345.1 Bacteroidales bacterium | reverse complement strand
GCAGGAAGTCCTCTACACCGGCATCAAGGTCATCGACCTTCTGGAGCCTTACCTGAAGGGTGGCAAGATCGGTCTCTTCGGAGGCGCCGGAGTGGGCAAGACGGTGCTCATCAAGGAGCTTATCAACAACATAGCCAAGAAGCACAACGGATTCAGCGTATTCGCCGGGGTGGGCGAGCGTACCCGCGAGGGCAACGACCTCCTCCGCGAAATGATCGAGTCGGGCGTAATCAAATACGGCGACGAGTTCGTCAAGTCGATGCAGGAAGGGCGTTGGGACCTTTCGAAGGTCAATGACGCCGAGCTTGAGAAATCCCAGGTTGCGATGGTGTTCGGCCAGATGAACGAACCCCCGGGAGCCCGCAGTTCGGTGGCTTTGAGCGGCCTTACCCTTGCCGAGTCGTTCCGCGATTCGGCCGACCCCTCTTCGCCTCACGACATATTGCTTTTCATCGACAACATATTCCGTTTCACCCAGGCGGGTTCCGAAGTCTCCGCGCTGTTGGGCCGTATGCCTTCGGCAGTGGGATACCAGCCCACCCTGGCCACCGAAATGGGCCGCATGCAGGAGCGCATCACATCTACCAAAAACGGCTCGATAACCTCTGTCCAGGCGGTTTACGTGCCTGCCGACGACCTTACCGACCCCGCTCCGGCCACCACTTTCTCGCATCTTGATGCCACTACCGTGCTCAGCAGGAAAATCACCGAGCTGGGCATCTACCCGGCGGTCGATCCCCTCGAATCCACTTCGCGTATCCTCGACCCCAACATAATCGGCGAAGACCACTACACCACAGCCCAGCGCGTGAAGCAGATACTGCAGCGCAACAAGGAGCTTCAGGATATCATAGCCATCCTCGGAATGGATGAGCTTTCGGATGCCGACAAGCTCACTGTCAACCGCGCCCGCCGCGTGCAGCGCTTCCTCAGCCAGCCGTTCGCGGTGGCCGAGCAGTTTACCGGAGTTCCCGGCGTAATGGTGGACATCCGGGATACCATCAAGGGATTCAATATGATACTCGACGGGGAGTGCGACTATCTGCCGGAGCAGGCATTCCTCAACGTGGGCACAATCGAAGATGCCATAGCCAAGGGCAAGAAGATACTCGAAGAGGCCAAGTGATGAAAGTCAGGATATTGACACCGGAATGGAACAAGTCCTTCGAGGCCGAGGCCGTTTTTCTGCCCGGCGCCCTCGGAGAGTTTGAGGTGCTGGAGAATCACGCTCCGATAATCAGCGCCCTGACCTCCGGAGAAGTCAAGTGGCGCTCCGGCGGCAGGCTTGAGACCCAGCTGATAAAGGGCGGGATCGCAAGGGTGAGCAACAATGAAATACAGGTTTGCGTGGAGGTTTAGCCGTATGAGGAAATTGCTTGCCATACTTGCAGCGCTTGTGCTTGTTCCCCTTTCGGTCCGCGGAGAGGAGTCCCTCAATATGGAGCACTATCTCTTCGGCCACATCAACGACTCCTATGAGTGGCATATCACCACCATATACGGGCACGAAATAGTACTGCCTCTCCCGTGCATCGTGATTGACGGCGGATTGCACGTCTTTTCGTCCGAGAAGATGGCGGAGGCCGGCTATACGCTCAACGGCGAAGGCAAGATTGTCAATGCCACGACGCTCGAGCGCCCCATCGACATAAGCATCACCAAGAACGTGCTCGGCCTTATGGTCGACAGCGTCATCGTTGTCGTGCTCGTGCTGCTCTGCGCAAGGTGGTACCGCCGGCACGACGTGCTCAAGGAGAAGCCAACGGGGCTGGCGGCCCTTCTCGAGCCCGTGATAGTGATGATAACCGACGACGTGATAAAGGATGCCGTGGGGCCCCAGTACAGGAAGTTCGCCCCGTATCTTCTCACGGCTTTCTTCTTCATCCTTGTCAACAACCTGATGGGGATATTCCCCGTATTTCCCGGAGGAGCCAACATAACGGGCAACATAGCGGTTACGCTCGTGCTCGCCCTGTTCACGTTCTTTATGGTCAATTTCTTCGGCAACAAACATTATTACAAGGATATATTCTGGCCGGACGTACCGGTTTTCCTCAAGGCCATCCCCATAATGCCGGCCATCGAGATAATCGGCGTGTTCACCAAGCCGTTCTCCCTTACGATAAGGCTTTTCGCCAATATGCTGGCGGGCCACATAATGCTGCTGAGCACCATAGCGCTCGTATTCCTCACTGCAAAGATGGGGGCGGTGCTCAACGGCTCGCTCACCTTCGTGGCGGCCTTGTTCGGCATATTCCTCGACTGTCTCGAACTTCTGGTGGCCTTTATTCAGGCATACGTATTCACGATGCTTTCGGCTGTGTTCATCGGCCTTGCCCACCAGAACCCTGAAAAAGAAACCAATTAAACAAAAACCTATAAAACTATTCAATTATGATCGGAACAATTCTTGAAGCAGCGGCGCTCGCCAAAGTAGGTGGCGCACTCGGTGCAGGTATCGTGGCTCTCGCAGCAGGCATGGGTATCGGCAAACTCGCATCTTCCACGATGGAGGCTTCTGCCCGTCAGCCCGAAATAGCCGGCGGTCTCCGTACCACGGCCATCATCATCGGCGCGCTTATCGAGGGCGTCTGCCTTTTCGGCGTAATCGTGTGCCTGCTCGCAGTACTCCTCTAATATTCAGGACATGTCGCTCATCACTCCCGATTTCGGCCTCCTTTTCTGGATGGTCATCATATTCGGCGCGGTTTTCTTCCTGCTGGCCAAGTTCGGTTTTCCGGTCATCTCGTCGATGGTCGAGAAGCGTTCCAACCACATAGCGGATTCGCTGAAGGCTGCAGATGAGGCGCAGCAGAAACTTCTCACCCTCGCTGATGAGCAGGCCAGGATGATAGAGGAGACCCGCCAGGAGCAGGGACGCATACTCAAGGAAGCCTCCGAAACCCGCGATGCAATAGTGGCGCAGGCCAGGGAGCAGGCAACCCGTGAGGCCTCGAAGGTCCTCGAGGATGCCAGGCGGCAGATTGACGCCGAGAGGGAAAAGGCTCTGGGCGACATCCGCTCGCTTGTGGCCGCCCTCAGCGTGAGCGTGGCGGAGAAGGTGGTGCGCAAGGACCTCGACTCCGGTGTGGCTCAAACGGCTCTGCTCGACAAATTAATCGATGAGGCAAGGGACGCAAAGGTGAACTGATGAATACCGGCGTTATAGCAGTAAGATACGCAACGGCCCTCCTCAAACTCACTCAGGAGTCGGGGAGAGGGGAGCAGGTATGCGCTCAGGTGCGCAGCCTGCTGGCCACTCCTGACGTCGTTCCCGAGCCTTTGGAGGGCGACCTAGAGAAATTCCTGTCGCTGCTTGTCGAAAAGGGCAGGATGGATTTTCTCAAATACATCCTCAACTCGTATGTGAAGATGTATTTCCGCTGGGCCGGCATAAGTCTGGCGCATCTCACCTCGGCAGTCGCTTCACCCGAGCTGGAGGGGCGCATCAAGTCGCTCCTCGAGAGCCGTCTCTCCAGAAAGGTCGTCATCGACTCGAAGGTGGATCCCTCGCTCATAGGCGGTTTCGTACTCGAAGTCGACGACTACCTGATGGATGCCAGTGTGGCCCGCCAGATAGAACTCATACGGAGGGAGTTCGCTAACAAAAACAAAAGATCAGAATAATGGCGCAGAATTCAATAAAAGCAAGTGAAATTTCAGATATCCTTCTGCAGCAGCTGAAAGGAATCGATACATCCGTCAAGTTCGAGGAGGTCGGCAACGTGCTCCAGGTGAGCGACGGCGTGGCCAGGATTTTCGGCCTTGCCAATGCCGGGGCGGGCGAACTGCTCGAATTCGACAGCGGAGTCAAGGCCGTGGTCATGAACCTCGAGGAGGACAACGTGGGTGCGGTGCTCCTGGGCCCCACCGACAAGGTCAAGGAGGGTATGAAGGTGCGCCGTCTGGGCCGTATCGCCAGCATCCCGGTGGGCGAAAGCCTTGTAGGCAGGGTGATAGACCCCATCGGTACGCCTCTCGACGGCAAGGGCCCGATTGTGGGTGATACCATCGATATGCCGCTCGAACGCAAGGCTCCGGGAGTGATATTCCGTGAGCCGGTGTGCGAGCCGTTGCAAACCGGCCTGAAGGCCATCGATGCAATGATTCCTATCGGCCGTGGCCAGAGGGAGCTCATCATCGGCGACCGCCAGACGGGCAAGACAGCCATCGCCATCGACACGATAATCAACCAGAGAGCCGGTTTCGAGGCAGGGCATCCCGTATTCTGCATATACGTGGCAGTGGGCCAGAAAGGCTCCACCGTGGCATCCATAGTCGATACCCTGCGCGCCAAGGGGGCTATGGACTACACGATAGTGGTTTCTTCAACCGCCGCCGACCCTGCGGCGCTGCAGTACTACGCTCCGTTTGCCGGAGCCGCCATAGGCGAATACTTCAGGGATACCGGACGTCACGCCCTTGTGGTGTACGACGACCTCAGCAAGCAGGCCGTGGCATACCGCGAGGTGTCGCTCGTGCTCAAGCGCCCTTCTGGCCGCGAGGCATATCCTGGCGACGTGTTCTACCTGCACTCCAGGCTCCTCGAGCGTGCCGCCAAGATAATCAGCCAGCAGGAAGTGGCCGAGCAGATGAACGACCTTCCGGAGTGCCTCAGGGGCAAGGTCAAGGCCGGCGGTTCCCTTACTGCCCTCCCTATAATCGAGACCCAGGCCGGAGACGTATCGGCCTATATCCCGACCAACGTGATTTCAATCACCGACGGCCAGATATATCTCGAAGCCTCCCTGTTCAACCAGGGATTCCGCCCCGCAATCAACGTGGGCATCTCGGTGTCGCGTGTCGGCGGTTCGGCACAGGTCAAGTCGATGAAGAAGATAGCCGGGACGCTCAAGATCGATCAGGCCCAGTACAACGAGCTGGAGGCCTTCAGCAAGTTCTCGTCGGATGTCGACAAGGTTACCGCGATGACCCTCGACAAGGGGCGCAAGAACAACCGTCTGCTCGTCCAGCCACAGTACAGTCCTATGCCTGTGGGCGAACAGGTCGCCGTGCTCTATTGCGGCACCCACGGCCTTATGGCATCGATCGCCATCGAAAAGGTGGGCGAATTCCAGACAGTGTTCCTCGACAGGATGAGGGCTTCGCACTCCGACGTGCTCGATGCCCTTGCTTCCGGCAGGATTCCCGACGGCGCTCCCGAAATAATTGAAAAGGTTGCTGCGGACGTATGTCTTCACTTAAAGAAATAAAGAACAGGATAGGCTCGGTCAAGTCGACGCTGAAAATCACTTCGGCGATGAAACTTGTGGCCTCGGCCAAACTGCGCAAGGCACAGGCCTCGATAGAGGCTATGGCCCCCTACGAAGCGGCCCTGAGCGACACTTTCTCCCGCCTTTCATCTGGAGAGGGGCCCGTCTCTCCGGGCAATGGCGGCAAAACTGCGGTAGTGGCCGTGGCCTCCAACTCGTCGCTGTGCGGAGGTTTCAACTCCAACGTGGCCCGCAAGGCGGCGGAAGTCATATCCTCCTGCGGCGACTGCGTGGTGTTCACGCTCGGGCGCAAGATAGCCGACAGCCTGCGCAAGACCGGTCTCACCACGGGTGACGACCACGCTTCGCTTATAGGGCATCCGTCATACGACGAGGCATCTTCGCTCGCTGCGGAGCTGGTCGAGAGGTTCACCTGTGGAGAGTTCTCCAAGGTGATGCTGGTTTACAACCACTTCGTGTCCACCTCGCGTCAGGAGGTGAGGGTGGAGCAATATCTGCCTCTGGTGGAATCATCCAATGGGGCCGGGGAGGCTGCACCCGAAGAAACCGACTACATAGTGGAGCCCGATGCCGCCTCGGTGGCGGCTGAGCTGCTTCCCAAGGTGCTTTCGCTCAAGATATACTCGATGGTGCTCGATTCGGCCGCAGCCGAACACGCCGCCCGCACCGTGGCTATGCAGGCCGCAACCGACAATGGCAACGACATCCTATCCGAACTCACGATAGAGTATAACAAGGGGCGCCAGAACAAAATCACCTCCGAAATCCTCGATATCGTAGGCGGCTCGATCGGCAACTGATATCTTACGAAAAGTTAAAAATCAGGCAGGAATTTTGGGATTTCTGCCTGATTTTTGGTATTTCAGATTAAATTTTTCTACATTTGCAACGATATACCCGCTAATGATTGTGAATCATAGCCAGTTACAAATGCCCCGTCAGGCCGCTTCACCGGCCTGCGCTTCCGGTTTTCCTTTCCGGAGCGATGCTCTTTTGAGTATGGGGGGGGGTACTTATTAGTTTCTAAACCAGATCTTTACAAGCATTCCGTGCCGGATTTCGCAATCCGGATGTCCCTTTTCCGTCCCCTCCCGGGCCGGACTTCCCCTGTTTTGTCTTAACCAGCAACAATGTAAGCATCCGACGAAATGCATATTGTAGCCCGGCGCGAGCCGGGCTACCTTTGCAAAAAAGCGAAGCTTATGATGACACGAGAAGAAACGCTGCGATTGACAGGGAATGCGAGCAGCAACGTAAGCCTCCGACGAAGTGCGTGTGACACCCTATAACAGCGAAGTGGCAGCAACTTTTGATGGTTTGCTGCCACTTTCGTCAAGTGACGCGTTACTGACAGTCAATGACAGCGAGTATCTTCATCCATGAATGGGATAGCAAAATCGACTTCGCTTTGAAGCAAAGGGATATTGTAATAATCTGATAATCTCGGACGAATAATCATACTTTCGTTATTTTTATTTCAGAATTTCCTTCAATCTCTTCAAGTTGCTTTATCATCCTGCCAAGTTCAGAGTAGGTATAATCGCGGATG
>JAZUGR010000016.1:0-21631 GCA_045641345.1 Bacteroidales bacterium | reverse complement strand
ATGCAGAAACTTGTATTCATCGGCCAGCATCTCGACAAGGAACCAATCATAAAGGCTCTCGACTCCTGCCTGGCCGGGTAACCGGTCCTGTTTGGCAGAACAACATCTTCCCCCTGAGGGCCCAGGGCTGGTCTTTCAGACAAAGTCCCCTCAGGGGGAAGATATTGTTCTGCCGTGGTGGCTTACTCGCACTCCACGAAACGGATCCTGTCGGCAGTTCTGGGCTTGGCAGCGGGTGCCTCGTCGGGATAGCCGAACACGATGCTGTAGAGCAAGGAGAAACCCTCGCTGAATCCGAGCTTTTCAACATACGGAGCGCAGGCCGGTGTATCGAGCATCATCCTCACCGGCCTTGCCATACAGCACGAGCCGACACCCATCGACCAGGCCGAAAGAATCATATTCTCGCCCAGCAGACCGCAATCGACCTGCGACATATCGTACGAGGTATCGTTAGCGATGAAAACAACACAGGGAGCCCCATTGAAAATGTGTTTTCCATCCTTGGAGCACGCATCGGAAATGGCGGAAAGGAGTTCGGGACTATCGACCACCCTCAGTTCGTATGCCTGACGGTTCATTCCGTTGGGGGCGATTATGCCCGCCTTGAGTATCTTGTCGACAGTGTCACGGCTTACGGCACGGGGAGTGAACTTGCGTATGCTGCGCCTTGAGGACATAACGCTGTCGATGACCTGCGTCCCGTCAAGATATGAAGGGGATTCCGCAGAAGGATTGCACGAAACTGCCATAATCACAATTGAGACAAAAGTCAGAAAAGAATATTTCATATCGTTATGGATTTATATTACATCCGTCATTTCAAGAACCCCTTGGCCAGCAACAGTTCTGCTATCTGCACCGCGTTGGTTGCCGCACCCTTGCGCAGATTGTCGGCCACGCACCAGAGATTCAGTCCGTTGGGCACCGTTTCGTCGCGGCGGATACGCCCAACGAACACCTCATCCCTGCCCCACGCATAAAGAGGCATTGGATAGACGTTGTGGGCGGTGTCGTCCTGCAGCACTACCCCTGGTGTATTGCGAAGGATCTCTCTCACGTCGTCAATCCTGAATTCGCCGTTGAACTCCAGATTGATGCTCTCCGAATGGCCTCCCTGCACCGGAACGCGGACCGTAGTGGCACTCACGGCAATGGAAGGGTCGAGAATCTTGTGGGTCTCGTTGACCATCTTGAGTTCCTCCTTGGTGTAACCGCTTTCGGTAAAGGAGTCGATATGGGGAATGATGTTCTGGTCGATTGGATAAGGATAAACGGCGTCATACTCACCCCACTTTCCACCGGAACGCTCAGCATTCATCTGGTTCACAGCCTTGTACCCGGTGCCCGTAACCGACTGGTAGGTAGATACCACAATGCGCTTTATGCCGTAGCGGCGGTGAAGCGGGGCAAGCGGCATAAGCATCTGTATCGTGGAGCAGTTGGGGTTGGCTATTATAAAGTCATCCGCAGAAAGGGCGTCGGGATTGATTTCTGGGATGATGAGTTTCTTGCCCGGGTCCATCCTCCAGTAGGAACTGTTGTCCACCACGCGGCATCCGATGGATGCAAATCTTGGAGAGAGGAGGGCCGAAACACTTCCTCCAGCCGAAAAAAGAGCGAGCGAAGGGCGCATGGCAACCGCATCATCGTCGGACACCACCGTCCACTGCCTGCCGCCGAAGGAGACCTTGCGGCCAACCGACTTACGGGAAGCGACAGGAATCAACTCATCGACCGGAAACCTGCGCTGTTCAAGGACTTCGAGCATCCTTGTGCCCACGAGCCCTGTCGCACCCACAAGAGCAACTTTCATATCATAAACAGTTTATATCGACAAAATATCATTGAGCAACCCGCCTGCGGTCTGACGTCCGCCCGCTCCGGCGCCGCAAAGGATTTCGGGGGAGGGATAGTCGGCAGTGGTTATCACGGCCATGTTGTCGGTACCGCAAAGCGAATAGAGGGGATTATCCTTCCCCACTGCACGGAGCGCAATCGACGGTTTGCCGTTTTCAAACGAGGCCACATAGCGGAGTCTGCGACCCTCGGCGGCGGCAGCCTCATAGCGCGCCTTGATTTCGGAGACAGGAAACGCCTCCATCTCCACATCGCTCTCGGAGATGGCCATACCGGCACTGCGGCATATGATTACCAGCTTGCGCAGCACATCCCTGCCGCTCAAATCCTCGGCAGGGTCAGGCTCCGTATATCCAAGACGTGAAGCCTCCTTGAGAAGGGCATCAAAATCGCCTCCGTCATAATTGGAACAAAGGTAGTTGAGAGTGCCCGAAAGCACAGCCTCCACCTTGACAAGCGTATCCCCGCTGTTGACGCAGCGCAAAACCGTTTCCACAATGGGGATGGCGGCCCCGACGGTAGTCTCGTATTTTACGCTTCGGGCGCTGCGTGCGGCCGCTCCCATCACGTCAAGGAATGCCTCGTACGGGCTTCCGGCGAAGAACAACTTGTTGCAGGCTACAATCGAAAGCCCGTTCTCTATCAGGGACTTGTACTTGCCGCAGATGAACGTGCTGGCGGTGCAGTCAACGAACACCGAATTCTCTCCGGCTGCTCTCGAGACTGCGGTAATGAACGCACCGTCGGAAGCATCCATACCCGAAGCAAGAAGGCCTTCGGCAGAGAGACAGTCCATCCCATCCTTGCAGATTACATATCTGTCCTTGTCGGAAAGTCCGCACAGACGCAACCTCTTGCCGGTACGCTCCGCTATCCTGTCGGCATTCTCGCCAATCATACCCACAAGGCACTTCCCTATCGTACCGAATCCGGCGACATAAAGATCGATCACATTCTCCGACGAATGCTCAAAGAATTCACGATGCACCGCAACCAGAGCCTCCTTCACACAGGATGAAGACACTATCACCGAGATGCTGCGCTCCGACGAGCCCTGTGCGGTGGCCCTGACGGGAATTCCCTTGCGTCCGAACGAGGCGAGCATCCTGCCCGACACCCCGCTCTTTGCCAGCACGTTGTCACCCACAAGACATACTATGGAATATCCTTTTTCGACCTTGAGGGGATTTATCCTGCCCAGGGAGATGTCATAGGCGAAGCATTCGTCGGCAGCCTTCTTGGCAGTCACGGCATCCTTCTCCGAAATAGCTATGCACATAGTGTTGACCGACGAGGCCTGGGTTATGAGGATTATGCTCACACCGCTGCGGCTCAATGCGTCGAACAGACGCGACGAGAAGCCGGGAACTCCTACCATACCGCTGCCCTCCAATGAGATGAGGGCTATGTTGTCGGAATTGCAGATTCCGATGAAATCATCGTTCGACTCCCTCGGAGGATTGGCCTCGATACAGGTGCCGGGATTTTCAGGATTGAAAGTATCCTTTATGTAAATCGGGATGTTCTTCGAAATCACGGGATGGATCGTGGGCGCGAATATCACCTTGGCCCCGAAATGCGAAAGTTCCAACGCCGCTCTGTAAGAAATGTGCCTTATGGTCCCTGCGCTCTCCACAATCTTGGGGTCGGCCGTCATCATACCGGGAACGTCGGTCCATATCTCAAGTCTCCCCGCACTTGCCCCGGCAGCCAGAAGCGAAGCCGTATAATCCGAGCCTCCGCGACCCAGTGTGGTGGTACGTCCGTTTTCGTCGGATGCCATGAAGCCCGGCAGGATGAACAGCCCCACTCCGGGATTGTCATCCACAAGCCGTTCCACAGCACTGAAGGTAGCCTCTGAATCGACCACGTCGCCGACTTTGTGCACGATGTCACGGGAATCGACCCAGGTGGCCTGTATCCCCTTGGAAAGGAAAGCCGACAATATTATCTTGGTGGAAAGAAGTTCTCCGAAACTCTCTATCGATGCCAGGCTGGCAGGGCTTAATTCCTTGACCAGATATACGCCCTGGGCGATTCCGCGCAGGGATTTGAAGAGATCGCCGCACTCCTCTCCGGCACGCGCCGCAAAAGATCCGGCAAGAAGTTCGCGGATTATCTCATCGTGACGGCTCTCGAGGCTGTCTATCATCCCGCTGTACGAACCGTCGCCTGATGCCGCCCTGCGGCCTATCTCTATCAAGGCGTCGGTGCATCCTCCTATCGCCGAGCAGACCAGCATGGTGCGGTCGTTCAATATGGCTGCGGAGACAATCTCCACCACCTTGGCCATATTCTTTGCATTTGCGACTGAACTGCCGCCGAATTTGAGTACTTGCATATTATCCGAGGATTGGTTTGATGATATCTGTCAATTGCTTGTATTCCAGAAGGAAGCCATCGTGGGCGAATTCGGAGTGTATTACCTTGAAAACGGCTCCTTTTATGTACTTCGACCATACCTGAGCCTCGCTGGGAGGGAACAGCAGGTCGGAATCTATCGCCACAACGGTGGTCGAAGCCTTGATGAGCGAGAGGGCCTTCTCCACCCCTGAACGGCCGCGGCCGACATTGTTGCTGTCGACCGCATAGCAGAGATACCAATAGGAGTAGGCGTCGAAACGGGCCACAAGCTTGTCGCCCTGATGCCGCTGATACGAAGCCGCCCGGGACGCGAATACGGTGTCGTCGTCAGGCTCCGCCTGCGTCAGGCAATACCCGTCATAACCGCGATAGGTTATCAGCCCCTGGGCGCGTGCGCAGCGCAACCCGTCCTTCCCCCCGTCAAGGCTGCGGCACTGCCGGAACGAAGGGTCGGCCTCGATGGCCATTCTCTGCGCCTCCATTGTAGCGGACAGCCACGGAGAGACACGCGGAGAGGTGGCTATGAACAATACGTTGCCTATGATATCGGGCTCCATCACGGCCCATTCGAAAGCCTGGAATCCGCCTATCGAGCTGCCGAGCAGAAGGTCTATATGTTCTATGCCCAGATGCTTGCGCACCAGGATGGAGGCCCGCACCATGTCGCGTACCGTGACTTTCGGGAAATCCAGGAAATAAGGAGACCCGTCAGGTTTTGCGCTCGAAGGGCCGCTCGATCCGTATGGCGAGGCGAGCATATTGACGCACAGGATGAAATACCTGTCGGTATCGAAGAGTCTGCCCTTTCCCACAAGTTGGGGCCACCAGTCCTCCGCATCCGAATTGGCGGTAAGGGCGTGGCATATCACAACCACCTTGTCGCCCGGAACGTATTTGTCCTTGGAAACGTGATAGGCGACCGACAGGTGGTCGAGACGGCCGCCGGCCTCAAACTCAAAAGGTTCTTCGGTAACTAGGGTCCTGCCTGTCATATCATCTGCCCTTGAGTGCAATGTCTATCGCATTTTCGATATCTGCGATGATGTCGTCGGCATCCTCCAGACCTATGCTCAGACGCATCAGGTCGTGCGGGATACCGGCCTCCTTCAACTGGGCCTCCGACAACTGCCTGTGAGTATGCGAGGCGGGATGCAGGATGCAGGTGTAGCAGTCTGCCACGTGCGTTTCTATGGTAACCAGCTTCAGCGAATCCATAAATCGGTTGGCCAGCGCACGGTCGCCCTTGAGGCCGAAGGCCATAACCCCGCAGGAACCCGAAGGGAGATACTTCTGCTGAAGGGCGTGCTGGCTGTCACCCGGAAGGTCAGGATAGTTGATCCAGGCCACCTGCGGATGGTTGCTTAGGTACCGGGCAACCTTCAGTGCGCTCTCGCAGTGACGCTTGACACGCACGTGGAGCGACTGCAGGCCGAGATTGAGATAGAATGCGTTCTGAGGACCCTGAATGGAGCCCAGGTCACGCATCAGATGAGTCGTAGCCTTGGTTATGAATGCGGCATTGCCGAACTTTTCGGTGTAAGTAAGACCGTGGTACGACTCGTCGGGAGTGCACAGGCCCGGGAATTTGCCGGCGTAGGCACTCCAGTCGAACTTGCCTCCGTCGACTATCACACCTCCCACCGACACCCCGTGCCCGTCCATATACTTTGTGGTGGAATGGGTCACTATGTCGGCTCCGAACTCCAGCGGACGGCAGTTGACGGGAGTGGGGAAAGTGTTGTCGACAATCAGGGGAACCCCGTGCGAATGGGCTATGCGGGCCACTCTTTCGATATCGAGCACACGCACCCCGGGATTGCTGAGGGTCTCGCTGAAAAGCAGTTTGGTATTGGGCTTGAAAGCGGCATCGAACTCCTCCTGAGAGGCATCCTGATCGACGAAAGTGACTTCGATGCCCATCTTTGCGAACGTAACGGCGAAGAGATTGGTCGTGCCCCCATAGATGCTGGTGGTCGAGATCATATGGTCGCCTGCCTCGCATATATTGAAGCACGCAAAGAAATTGGCCGCCTGACCCGATGAGGTAAGCATCGCCCCCACCCCGCCTTCAAGGGCGGCAATCTTCGCTGCCACCATATCGTTCGTCGGGTTCTGCAGACGGGTGTAGAAATAGCCCGGCTCCTCAAGGTCGAACAGACGCCCCATCTGGTCGCTGTTCTCATACTTGAAGGTCGTGCTCTGGATTATGGGTATCTGCCTGGGCTCACCCTTGCCCGGCTCATATCCGGCCCTTACGCAAAGGGTGCCTATGCCTGCTTTCCTTGCCATATATCTTCGTAACAAACTTGTCAATAAACGATTACGCACCTGAAATTCATCGCCTCGGGTACGAACGTTTCATCAATCTCATAGTAGAAATCACTCATCCGGTAGTAGATGGTAACCCACCCTTCGGAAAAATCATAGTCGATGTTTTCGGAATAAAACGCCCACCTGTCTTCGTCTTCAACATATTCCTCGACGACACGGGTGAAGGGCATCTTCATCTGGCTGACGTCGGAGTAGCCGTAATTGAAAACCCTGTACATCTCGACAAGCCCGCCCTTGAAAACGTTGCGGTTAATCTCCGGCATCCTGATTCGGGCGTAGAAATAGTTGTTGTTGAAGTCCTCTGTGTAGTTCCAGGACGACATCGGGACATCGATATCGACGTTTTTGATTACGCCAAAGCCGTCGCGTCCGTCCATTCCGTCACGGCCGGGAGCTCCCTGGCACGACGATACGGCGCAGACGATGGCGCAAATCAGAATTGAATGGAATATTTTGGAAATCGGTTTCATATCATCAAAACTTTATCTGCGTGACGAAGAGGAGCGGGTAGCGCCGGAAGAACTGCGGGCAGACGTGGAGGAACTGCGGGCAGACGTGGAAGAACTGCGGGCAGACGTGGAAGTTCTTGCCGCAGAGGGCTGGGAATTCGAGCCGCGCTTTACCGAAGTGGTGGAACCCGATTTCGATACGGTGGTGGTGCGGGTGGTCGAACTTCCCGAAGTCGATACGCGGCTCTTGACAGTGGTCTGCGGAGTCCTTGTAGCCGTGGCCTTGGTGGATCCGGATGCCTTTCTGGTGGCGGTGGAAGTTGAAGCCGAAGCCTGCCTTGTCGCCGTCGAAGACGTTCCCGTTGCCGTTGCAGACGTTCTTGTTGCGGTCGCTGAAGAGCCGGAAGCCGACCTTGTGGCAGTCGTGGACGTTGTGGCCGTTCTGGTCGAGGATGCCTGACGCGCGATTATGTCACGCGCATTGACCGCCTGGCTCTGGGCGGAGACGCCCCTGTGCGCCGGCTCGGCGGTACGCTGGGCAAACGAACGCTCAGGATGCTGCAGGCCGTAGTCGTTGCGCCGGCACGGAGCCGAAACAACGACATAGTCGGGATAGTGGCACGTGGTGGCATATACCACTTCGTGACAGAACCTGTGGTTGCGCATATATACGGTTACGTAAGCCTGATAGTGGCTCAGATATATCGGTGCCGGGTGTCTGTAGCAGGGAGGGAAATGGTTCCAGTACCAGGGTGAACGCCATGGAGTGTAGTAAGGCACTGCAAAGCACGCATAGATTGCAGGGGTCACCACAAAGGTGGGCTGGATTATGAAGTTGGGGCCGTAGATATACGGATCGCCTATGATCTGCACACAGGTCCTGCCAGTGAGGGGAATCTCCGCCACAATGGTGGCTACGTCCTGATACAGATCAGATGCAAGCACGGCCTGGATGAGGAACACGTGATTGTGCCCGTCAACCGTTTCGAGTACCCGGAGATAATCCACGAACCCGTCGTTGTTGAGGTCGAGATTCGAGAGCATGTACGACGAGTCGTTGATGAGCCTCTCGAACTCCTCCACCGTTGACGATTGCGCGAATGCGGCCGACACCGCCTTGAGGTCGAGATACAGCGATATATCCTGGCTGGCAGGTGTCACGCTCGCGGCGGTAGTCACCGTGCGCGTACGCGGAGCAGTAACCACAGTACTGTAACTCAATGAGTTTGCATAGTCAGGCGTCACCGTGACTATGCTGGTCATCCCGCACGATACGCAAAGCAGCGCCATAGCGGCGAATGCAGACAAACGAATGAATCCTTTCATCTCAATCCAATTTCGGCAAAAATACGAAATTATTGGTTAGACACGCCGTGCATTATCACTTTCCTGTCGTTCTTCTGGGAGAGCATATCTGAAACGACGGCGCGCACGTCATCGGCCGAAACCGCGCTGACCATTGTTTCGTATGCCGATACGACATCCATTCCGGTAAGAAGATACTCCTTGAGGGATTCCGACCACCAGGCGTTCTCACGCAGGTTCTCATTGTATTTCTTGATGAGATATTCGCGTCCCTTGTCGAGCAGCTCGGCTTTCGGGGCGTTTGTCGCAAAATCATCGAGGATGGCGGCCACGCGGGCATTGAGGTACTCGTAGCGGTCGGGATTGGTCTGATATCCTATCTGCATCATCACTTCAGGATAGGGATGTGAAATCACGGAGCCGTGTGCACTTATGCCGTAGGTACCTCCTTCCTTCTCACGGATCTCCTCGAGCAGGATAGTTGTAAGGGCCTGGGTTGCAAGCTTGAAAGCCACGTCGTTCTTGAGGTTGTACTGCACGTCGCCACTGTAGAAGAACAGGTTGGTGACCATCGGAATCTCCATCTTCCTGTCGAAGAGATTCTCACAGGAACCCTTTTTGAACATCCTGACTCTCGAGCACCTCTCCTTCCTGCCAACCGCCGGAAGCGAAGCTATGTACTGCTCCACAAGGGGAACCAGCGTTTCCTCGTCGACATTGCCGGTTATCACAAAAGTGAAGTCGGCCGCATTGGCGAAGCGGCTGCGGGCGAATTCAAGCATACCGTCGTAATCGAGTCCATCCACCTGAGCCGCCTTGAGGGGGCTGAACCGCCAGTAACTCGAGAATACGGTGGAATATATCGAATCCTGGAATGCATATATAGGGTCGGCCTCGGCATTCTTGAGCGAAGAGTAGAGCCTTGTCTTGTACGAAGTGAACGCCTCCCTGTCGGCACGCGGCGAAGTGAAGTTGAGGTAGAGCAGCTGCATCATCGTTTCCAGATCCTTCGGCGTGGAAGTGGCCTCGATCGATTCGCTGTACTCCCTGATGGATGGGGTGACCGCCACTTTCTTGCCCGAGAGGGCCTTGCGGAGTTCGGTGACGCTGAAGTTGCCCACACCGCCGATGGACCATACGTCCTCGGCGCATTTCATCTCGGCCGACCGAGCCTTGTCGCTGCATGCCATACGGCCTCCCCAACTGGTTGCGTCAAGGCGTATCTCGTCCTTGTTGAAATCAGTCTGCCTGAAATATACGTTTGCGCCGTTTGAAAGGATATAGCGGGTATAGCCGAACTTCGCAGCCTCCTTGCGCACTACTCTGCCGGCAACCGGCAGTTCGCTGATGAGCGGCTCGTCGGACACCTTATCTTCGTAGGGAGCAATCGTCTCAGCCTCGACCGAGGCCATCATTGCAGACACTTCGGCCTGCGAGGGATAGGCGACGCCATCCTTTTCGGGAAGCATGCATACAACGGCAAGATTGCCTTCCTTCACCATAGATGCGAGTATCTGATTTATCACCTCGACCGGGATGTTGGGAGCCAGCTGCTGGGCAAGCGCGAATTCATTCTCGATGCCGGGAATCGGCTCGTTGTCGATGAAATGACGGACATACTCCCTGCAGAACAAGGTGCTCTTGCGCTTCTCCCTCTGGTTGTAATCCGACTCGACCTGAGTGAGGTATTCGGCCCTTGCGCGGTCGTACTCGGAAGCCGTGAAGCCGTTGCGTACGGCACGGAGCATTTCGCGATACAGCGTGGTAACGGCACGACCGAGAGAGGCCTCGTCGAAGACAACCTCACCCGAAAGAGCGTACTTTGTCTTGGAGATGAAGAATTCGCTCTCCTCAACGCCGGCCTGTATGAACGGAGGATTGCTCTGCTGCGCAATTTCGTCCAGACGCTGCGCATACATCATTGATATCAGCCGGCGGGCATAGGTATAGACGAGATACTGCATATCGCCCTTCTCCGAAGCGGGGACCGCATCGTGCTTGCAGAATATCATACCAGCGGAATAAGGCTGTTCCTTGTCGGTGGTCAGAATAACTATCGGTTCCTTGTTGTCCTCCACGTCGAAGTAAACCCTTTCGGCAGGATTCTCAGGTTTCGCGATTGTACCGAAGATATCCTTTATCCCGGCCTCAACCGCATCCACGTCGATATCACCCACGACGACGATTCCCTGTTGGTCGGGGCGGTACCACTTCCGGTAGTAATCGCGCAGTGCCTGATAGGGGAAATTGTCGACCACCTCCATCAAACCGATAGGAAGCCTCTGGCCGTAGCGGTTGCCGGGGTAGAGCAGCGGAAGGATGGTTTCGTACTGGCGGAGCATGGCATTGGAGCGGGTTCTCCACTCCTCGTGTATCACACCTCTCTCGTGGTCGATATCATCCCCCTCGAGGAGCAGGCCGGCGGCCCAGTCGCGAAGTATCCACAGGCACGAATCTACGGCATCGGGAATTCTGCCCACCGGCACGTTGTCGATGTTGTATACCGTTTCATCGATGGAGGTGTATGCATTGAGGTCGACACCGAACTTGACGCCGATCTTTTCGCAGTACTGCACCACGCCGTTGCCCGGAAAATGCTGCGTACCGTTAAAACTCATATGCTCAAGGAAATGGGCCAGACCGCGCTGGTTCTCCTCCTCAAGGATGGAGCCGACTTTCTGCGCGATGTAGAAGTTGGCCTGCCCGGCAGGCTCCCCGTTATGCCTTATGTAATACGTGAGTCCGTTGTCGAGGTGTCCTATTCGGACTGCCGGATCGACAGGGACGGGAGGCATCTGCTGGGCCGACGCCTGTAAAGCCGCTGCAATGACGAGCAGCACGGAAAAAAGCTTTTTCATATCTGTTCTTTGTTTATTTTCGTTACAGGAGGACGCCCGTTATTTCACTCAACTTGTCGAGGGTCACCATCCTATCATGCAAAAACGGTTCCATAACCTCGTGCTGCCACATGATTTCGTAAGGTACGAACACCGCCCACGCCCCTATGTTGAGCGCAGGAAGGATGTCGGACTTGAGGGAGTTGCCAACCATAAGCAGTTCTTCTGGCGAGATGTTCTCCTCCCTGCACAGGGCCTCGTATTCGGCCTCCTTCTTGTCGCACACGATCTCTATTCTGTCGAAATACGGGGCGAGGCCCGACCTTTCGAGCTTGTTGCGCTGGGTAAGGAGCTCCCCTTTCGTAAAGAGCACCATTCTGAACCGTCCCGCAGCACGGATTGACTTGAGCGTCGGCTCCACCCCAGGCAGAGGGGTGGCCTTGAGATGCAGCAGGCCCTTGCCCATATCGATTATCTTCCGGATTTCGGAGGCCGTGATCCGCCCTCCGGTAACGGCGATGGCATTCTCCACCATCGACATTGTGAAGGCCACGGCCCCGTAGCCGTAATCAGGCATATTGGCCATTTCGGTACGGTAAAGGCTTTCAGCGATTCTTTCAGGAGACTCATACGCAGAGAGCATCCGTACCATATCCGCCTCAGCCTTGCGAAAGAAAGGCTCGTTGTCCCACAAGGTGTCGTCGGCATCGAAAGCGATGACCTTGATATCGTTGATTTTCATTACCGGCCGTGCAATTGTCTTAAGTCGCACAAAGATACCAAAATTTATGCTATATTTGTAGTTTGAACGACATAAGAATAACCAATACCATGGATTACAATACGCAAAGAGACAAACTCATCCTGCCCGAATACGGGAGGCACGTGCAGAAGATGGTGGAGCAGGTCAAGGCCATCGGCGACAGGGACAAGCGCAACCAGCAGATACAGGCGCTGATACAGATAATGGGCATACTCAACCCACAGGTGAGGGAAATGGCCGACTACAAGCACAAGCTCTGGGACCACGCACAAACCATAGCCGGATTCGCGCTCGACGTGGACTCGCCCTATCCCCTGCCCGAAAAGGCATTCACCGACGAGCGTCCCGCGCCCATTCCGATAGAGAAAAAACCGGTCAGGGCCGCCTGCTACGGACGCAACATCGAAAACATGATAAACCTTATTGCCGACCGTGACGACGACGAGGTCAAGACTGAGATGATCCGCCGCCTCGCCATCTATATGCGCCAGCAGTATCTGATATGGAACAAGGACTCGGTGGCCGACACCACCATCTTCGCCGATATGGAAAAACTCTCCGACGGCCGGCTCAAGGTTCCCGAAGGGCTTGAGCTCGGCGCGATAGCCAGCGATGCGGTATTCAACCGTCCCGGGCAGGGCACGGGAAAGCAGTTCCACAAGAAGAACAGGAATCACCGGCGCAAAAACAAGCAATAACATATGGTGGCAGGGAGCAAATCGGGCAGGAAGTCCGGAAAGAGCAGGAAAAAGAGTACGGAGCGCATCCCCGGGCAGTGGGCCAGGATATTCCGCATAACGGCGGGATTGTTTTTTGCCGCCGCCTCGATATATTCGTTCGCCGCACTCCTGTCATACATATTCACCTGGACCGCCGACCAGAGCCTCCTCACTACACCCGGAATGATGTCGTCGGGAGTCTCGGCCGAAAACGCAGGAGGCAAGATAGGCTTCCTCTGGGCCGACCTGCTGGTAACACGGCTGTTCGGGCTCGGTGCATTTGCAGTCCCGGTCTTTTTCGGTGCAATCGCCATATTCTTTCTCAGGGTCCGCAAGGTGAATCTGGTCAAGATATTCGCGGTGTCGACTCTGGGAGCGATACTCGTATCTGCAGCGGCATCGTTCGTCGCCATCCTTGCCGGAGATACCACGTTCCTCGGCGGAATCCCCGGGGGAGCCTGCGGACATTTCGCCACGAAATGGCTGCAGAGCGCCATCGGCACGTTCGGGACCGGATGCGCCATCGTGCTGTTTGCGATAATATGGGCGATGCTCTTCAGCGACAAGGTGGCCGTATGGTTCGACAATTTCATATACTTTACCTCCCACCGCCCCGAAAAAGTTGAGATACCCGTTCCTGACGAGGAGAGTGACCCCTATGACGAAGACCAGCCCTGCCCCGAAGTGGGCGAGGTGCCTGAAATATCCGGAGAGGACCTGCTTCAAACCGCCACGGCACAGGAGCCCTGCGAGGGCACCATACGGAATGACGGCCCAGTGACAGTCGATCCCGACGAGGGGTCGGCAGCCCCATCTTCGGCCGACGAGGTGCCCCTCGACGTGGAGGAGTCGGAAAATGACTTCCTCTCAAACCTCTCCGAAGACGAGAAAGCCCGCATTTTCGACCCTAGGCTCGACCTGCCGCGCTATGAGCGCCCCTCACTGTCAATGCTGGGCGACTACAGGTCACAGTGGTACGAGGTCCCCATCACGGAGCTCGAAAAGAACAAGCAGAGGATAGTCAATGCATTGGCCAACTACAAGATAGGTGTTGCCGGAATCACCGCATCCAAAGGCCCCACCGTAACCCTCTACAAGATACGGCTCGCCGAAGGGATAAAGGTGGCCCAGGTGCGCAACCTCGAAGAGGACATAGCCATATCCCTCGGTACCAAAGGAGTGCGTGTGGTAACCCTTACCGATTCGGTTGGGATCGAAGTGCCTAACGAGCACGCCAGCGTCGTGCCGCTCAAGAGCGTGCTCAACTCCCCTCAGTTCAAGGAGGCGAAGATGGAACTCCCCCTCGCCCTTGGCATCACCGTAACCAACGAGCCGTTCTTCCTCGACCTTGGCAAGATGCCGCACCTGCTGGTGGCCGGAGCCACCGGAATGGGAAAGTCGGTCGGGCTCAACTGCATCGTAACGTCACTGCTCTACAGCAAGCATCCGGCAGAGATCAAGTTCGTGATGGTGGACCCCAAGAAGGTGGAACTCTCACTCTACTCCAAGTTGGAGAAGCATTTCCTTGCCAAACTGCCCGATGGCGACGAGGCCATAATCACCGACACCAAAAAGGTGATATGCACCCTCAAGTCGCTCTGCACCGAAATGGAAGACCGCTACGAGCTGATGAGGAACGCCGACGTGCGCCAGGTGAAGGACTACAACGAAAAGTTCCTGGGCCGCAGGCTCAATCCCGCCCACGGACATAAATATATGCCGTACATTGTTGTGGTTATCGACGAGTTCGCCGACCTTATCACCACCGCCGGCCGCGAAATCGAGGAGCCCATCGCCCGTCTGGCCCAGAAGGCCCGCGCAGTGGGCATCCATCTGGTGCTTGCCACCCAGAGGCCTACCACCGACATCATCACCGGCACCATCAAGGCCAATTTCAATGCCAGGATAGCATTCAAGGTAAATTCGATGGTGGACTCCCGCACCATAATCGACACTCCGGGAGCCAACCGTCTCATCGGGCGCGGCGATATGCTTGTGATAGCCCCGAACAAGGACCTCACCCGCGTGCAGTGCGCCCTCATCGACAAGGAAGTCGACTCGATAGTCAAGTTCATCAATTCACAGCCGGGATACGACAAGCCGTTCTACCTCCCCGAATGCGAAGACGACAGCGAAGACGGCTCAGGAGAGGTGGATCTGCGCAAGAGGGACAAACTCTTTGAAGAGGCCGCCAAGATCATCGTGCAATACCAGCAGGGATCGGGCTCGCTCCTGCAAAGGAAGCTCAACCTCGGATACAACCGTGCAGGCAGGCTGATCGACCAGCTGGAAGCCGCCGGGATAGTAGGTCCGTTCGAAGGGAGCAAGGCCCGCCGGGTACTGATAGCCGATTTCGACACCCTCGACCGCAAACTGGCATCGCTCGATGCACAAACCATAGTGTAATATGACGATTCTGATCGCAACGATACTTTCGGCCATCCTGGCAGTTCCTTCAGGGGAAAAAGGCTCCAACTCCATCCTTGAGAAAATCTCCACGATGCCGCCGTCGAGAATCGTCTATTGCGAAAAGATATTCGACCCTTCCGGAGCCGAGATATCCTCAACCACGGGCACCCTCGAAGTGCAGTACCCCTGTTTCAGCGCCTCGTACGGACCGCTGATCATAACGGGCGACGGGGTTACAATGTGGTGCATCGACACCTCTGCCGATGAAGTGACGATAAGCAGCGGCAGTGTCCTCGAACAATTGGTAAAGGAAGCCTCACCTGAAGTCGAAGGAGGCAAGACCGGCATCACGTTCACCACCTCCGATGGCCGCAGAAGGGTATTCAAGATGCTGATGGTCGAGGAAATGGAGTCGAAATGGCCGCAAAGCCATTTCACGGTCGACACTTCGTCCCTTGGCGACAATACGGTAATTACAGATTTGAGATAACTTCCCTGATGGAACGGTAGCTGGTTGCGGCGAGACGTTTCATACGGTCGGCGTCCATCCAGCAAGCCTCGGTAATCTCCTCCTCCACCTGGGGAACAAGTGTGCACGGCTTTGTGCAGAGCATATTGTACCAATGCGTATGCTTGATACACAGAGCACCGTCGAGCACATATGAGTGATGCGTAACGCATATCGGGGAGCCTATTTCGAGCGACGACAGCCCCGTTTCCTCCGCCACCTCGCGCAGAGCACAGTCGGATACCGATTCACCGGGCTCCCTCTTGCCCTTGGGCAGGTCCCACTTGCCGCGACGGAAAATCATAAGGTACTCTCCCGAGGCGTTCATCACGACGCCTCCGGCAGCATCAATCTCCCTGAAGCAGGAGCAGAACTGGTCGAACAGCTTTGACGCATCGGGGCTCTCGACATAAAGCCGTGAAACCGTGCTGTCGTTGATGAAACCGTCGGATATTGCCTGAATTGCCGATACGCCGGAAGCCTTTACCGATTTTTCCCCGGAAGAAATGACCGGAGTCTCGTCAGGTGTGCAGAAAACCACGCTTCGATTCTCGAAATATACTGCTTGCATTACCTCTGATTAGGGTACAAAGGTATTACATTTAGCCGACATATCATAATAATTTTGAATGGTAGAGGTTGTTTACCCTGGTGCCCAGATTCTTGGCGAACCCGAGAGGATGATGGTCGAAAGTGACGAGTACGAAACCCCTGGGGCTCCCCTCGAGGGTGATGTTCTGCCTCAGGATATATCCGGATATAGTCTCCCTGTCGAGATCGGCCTCCGGGAAGGCTCCGCGCCGGAGGATCTGCGACAGTGCCAGGTCGGCCTCGGGCACCAGGTCGCGCCCCTTGCGCACGGCCACAGCCACTCCGGAATGGATCACCTTGAGGGATTCTTCCATCGTATGCATCACATCGGAAAGATTTTCCGGATATGCCTTAAGCATATCTCCCTTCATATATATCAGGTGCCCGTCGGTCAGGAGTTCCGCACCGTCGCGCACACTCTTGCGGGAACACTTCAATCGCAACCGCCCTCCACAGCCTCCGCTGCCCGAAGTCTTGCGCAGGACGGCGCAGAAGAATCCCTCGCCGCGGTCTATTCCGGGAAGGAACCGGCGCTGCGAAATCAACTCGGCGCCAAGCGACGAGCATATCCACTCCACATTGTCATCGTCTTCGAAATGGTTGAAGGTGCAGGTTGAATATATTATGGTGCCTCCCGTCCTGAGTGCGGGCCACACGTCGGCCAGAATGCGCCGCTGCCGTGAAGCGCAGAGTTTCACTCCGTCGGGAGACCACTCCCGGACCGCCTTGGGCTCCTTGCGGAACATCCCCTCCCCGGAGCAGGGAGCATCGACCAGCACGAGGTCGAACACAGGCCCGAGCGAGGCGAACGCCGACGGGTCATTGTTGGTGACAATCACGTTGGGGCTGCCCCACCGCGCAATATTGTCGGCCAGGATTCCGGCCCTGGACGAAATGACCTCGTTGGCCACGAGCAACTGGTCGGGGCCGATCTTCGAGAGGATATGCGTGCTCTTGCCTCCGGGAGCCGCGCAAAGGTCGAGGATCATTTTTCCGCTCTCCTTCCCTATCAGGCCGCCCACATACATCGAAGAGGCTTCCTGAACATAATACGTGCCGCAATGGAACATAGGGTCGGAGCCGAACTGAGGCCTCTGCGTGAGATAGAAGCCGTCTTCGGCCGACCAGGGCACGGACTCCCCGGCAGCGGAAGCGAACCAGGAGCGCAGGGAGCCGACCGGCATCTTGGCCGGATTCACCCTTACCGAAACTTCGGCAGGCCCTTCAAGAGCTCCGGCCACAGCCGCGCACCTGTCAGATCCGAGAGACTCGGAAAGAAGTTCTATGAAACTATCGGGTAACATCGGCCCACGCTGCCGGAATATTGCCGGAAGCAGCCGAGGCGATTCCGTCGGTAAGTTTGTCCACAGCCTCCTGAAGCCGCTTGCCAATCATCATTTTCATCATAGTGCCGAGCTGGGCGTGAAGTTCGATATGGAAGAAAGTGGCATTGTCGCCCGAAGGCTCCATAAAGAACGAAGCCAGAAACGGGAAAGGCGACTGCCCGTACTGCTCGAAATCGATTCTCGAGAACGGAGTGCGGCTGTGCACCTTGACACCGAGGCTGAACCCCTGCACCGAAGCGGTGATGGTGTCATCGCCTATCGTAACCTTGTCGCGCAGCTGCTCAGGCAGTGACGTCTTGAGGTTGTCGAGATTCGAAAATGCGCTGTAGATGGCATAAGCGGGCTTGTTTATCACCACGGTCCTGCCCTTTATATCTTCCATACTGATTAATTTATCGGTTTATGATTCTTATTCTGGCAAATTTGAGAAGCAAAGTCTTGCGGCCGCACTGCTCGAAATCCACCACTGCCTTCATATCGGCCCCCGAGCCATCGGTCGAGACGACCTTCCCTAACCCGAACCTGTCGTGCTCGACGCTCTGGCCGGCCTTGAGGGACGAGGTGTCGTCGCTCTTGAAATCAGCCGACGGAACCCTGTGCACCGGCGGAGTGAAAGACGGAACCCGGACAACCGCGGAGCGGGGCGCAGCAGGACGGGGCGCCACAGGACGGAGAGCAGCAGGACGGGGCGCAGCACTTTGCGGTTGCACAGGTTCGTCCATATATCTGGCATCTATTTCCCTTACGAAACGGCTCACATCGTTGCTCTCGGTCTTGCCCCATCGCATACGGCTACGGGCATAGGAGACGGTCACCGCCTTTTCGGCGCGGGTCAGAGCCACATAGAACAGACGCCGCTCCTCCTCTATCTCCGAAGTGGAGCCGGTGCAGCTCTCCGAAGGGAAAAGGTTCTCCTCCATCCCCGCCACATATACGTAGGGGAATTCAAGCCCCTTGGCGGCATGGACCGTCATCAGCGTCACCTTGTCGTCGTTGTCGGCATCCGGATCCTCCTCATCGTCTTTTTCGACCTCCGACAGAAGGGAGATGTTCTCCAGATAGTCGCCGAGGGTCACCACCGGCGGCTCATCCCCTTCAGAGGCTTCATCTCCGCGGCGGGAGGCCTCCTCGTCACAGAACTCCTTCACGTTGTTGAAAAGCTCCTCGACGTTCTCAAAACGCGACATCCCCTCGGGGGACGTGTCGTTGCGCAGGTACGCCACATAGCCGAATGCAAGATCGATGGCCGAGGCCACCTCGAAGGCATCCTTTCCCTCCGCACGGGATATGACCGAAGAGAGCGACGCGGCAAAACTGCGCAGCTTGCCCATTGCGGCATCCTTGAGTCCGGCGGCTGCAAGGTTCTCGGCCGGCAGGGCGAGAGCCCCGGTAAGAGAGGTGCCACAGGCCGAGGCTACCTCCGAAAGACGCTCCATCGTCGTTGCGCCTATCCCCCTCGGCGGCACGTTGACCACGCGGCGGAAGGCCTCGTCGTCCATAGGGTTGACCACAAGGCGGAAATAGGCCAGCATATCCTTCACTTCGGTCCTGTCGAAGAACGAATGGCCGCCGTATATGCGGTAAGGGATATTCCGCCTGCGGAGGCTTTCCTCAAAGGCACGCGACTGGGCGTTGGTGCGGTAGAGGATTGCGAAACTTCCGTACGGAGCCCTGTCGCCGTAAACCCTTTCGGCTATCGAGGACGCTGTGAGAAAGGCCTCGTCCTGCTCGTTGAAGGCCTTGATGATGTGTATCTTCTCCCCTTCCGGAGCCTTTGAGAAGCAGGTTTTGTCGATCCTGTGCTCGTTTTTGGCTATAAGGCTGTTGGCGGCATTGACTATGTTCTGTGTGCTGCGGTAGTTCTGCTCGAGGCGGAAAACGTGCGCATCCGGATAGTCTTTGCGGAAGCGGAGGATATTCTCCACCCTCGCCCCGCGGAAGGCGTATATGCTCTGCGAATCGTCGCCGACCACCGCCAGGTTGCGGTGCACTCCGGCAAGGCGCTTCAGGATGAGATACTGCGCATAGTTGGTATCCTGGTACTCGTCAACCATTATGTACCTGAACCTCCCGGCAATATTGTCGAGGGCCTCGGCGTTGTCGCGCAGGAGAATATTGGTATTGAGCAGTATGTCGTCGAAATCCATGGCTCCCGCCGTGCGGCATTTCTGCGCATAGAGCGAGTACACCTCACCCAGCCGCCCCTTGCGGGATGCGGCGTCCTCGCTCCCGAGCTGGGGATCGGCCCTGTAGGCGGCAGCGGTGTAGAGGTTGTTCTTGGCCATCGAAATGCGGCTCTGCACCACATTGGGCTTGTATATTTTGTCGTCGAGCTCCAGCTCCTTTATGCACTGCTTTATGAGGCTGCGCGAATCGGACTGGTCGTATATCGTGAACTGCTCCGGATAGCCGAGGAAATCGGCATATTCACGCAGGAAGCGGATGAATACGGAATGGAAGGTGCCCATCCAGATGCGGCGTGCGCCCTGCTCCCCCACGAGGGAGGCGATGCGCTCCTTCATTTCGCCGGCCGCCTTTTTCGTAAAAGTGAGCGAGAGCACCTCCCACGGTTTTACCCCCTGACTGAGGATATATGCAATGCGACACGTAAGGACTCTGGTTTTGCCGCTGCCGGCTCCGGCGACGATAAGCGACGGCCCCTCGGTACACCTGACAGCATCGGCCTGCGCCTCGTTCAACCCCTCGAAAATATCACCTCTCGACTCATTCATAAGGACAAAAATACTCAAAAAAATTGGAAAATTCCACTTTAATATATACTTTTGCCGCGCTGAATCGATTCGTTAGCTCAGTAGGTAGAGCACAGCACTTTTAATGCTGGGGTCTTGGGTTCGAGCCCCAAACGGATCACGAAAAGGCCGCCTCTCCGGGCGGCCTTTTCCGTTATGGTCCGGTGGCTACGGGAGCCGGCCGGTCAGTTTTCCTTCCACCTCAGTTCATAAGTGTGGATTACGGTTCCCTTACCCTGTTCGATGTCGATCGAGAACTCGGCCTTGAACAGACGGATCGTCCCTTTGAGGTTGCCATTGGCATTGTGATTGTCAACGACCTTCTGAACCGCAGCGATAAGTTCCTTTTCGTTTTTGTAGAACTCGTGTTCGTCGGTAATTCCGCGCACCTCATCCCTGAGGTCATAGCACTCCTGATAGTACTCACCCCTTACGTCGAGGGTGTTGAAATCATCCTGCGGGACTCCGTACTCCATTGTCACTATATCATAGTTACAGCTTGTGCAGAGGAGCATCAACACGGCGCCTGCGAGAACGGCAAGAATCCTTTTCATTTTCGTTTCGTGTTTTATAATTGATTCGCGGGACAAAAGTAATGAATTTATGCTGACGGTGAGCCGGTATGGGATTTAATATTTGAGGACGGATGCCATCCGGGATTCCGCTGCGCGGCAAAACAGCGCATCCGGCAAATTTTTGACGACATATGCCTGTGCCATTGAGAAAAAATGCATAAATTTGTCAGAATGAATATGTGCTCTATGGAGAGAACTGAAACATATACGGCTAAGCCGTTCATAAAATGGGTTGGAGGGAAAACTCAGCTTCTCGATGACATTAAGAAATCATTACCGAAAGACATTGATAAAAGAGAGTGTTTGACATACGTTGAGCCTTTTGTTGGTGGAGGTGCAGTCCTTTTCTGGATTCTTCAGGAATATCCGAATATCACAAGAGCTGTCATCAACGACATTAATGCGGAACTTATTTGTACCTATCGTGTAATTAAGAACGATGTCGACTCGTTGATAGCTGAATTGAGCAGATTGCAAGCCGAGTATATTCCTTTGTCTGCCGAAGACCGAAAAGATTATTACCTCGCACAACGAGCACTGTTCAACACCAAGAATACCACCGATGTGCAGACCGCTGCTCTCTTCATCTTCCTCAACAGGACGTGTTTCAACGGCTTGTATAGAGTAAATTCAAAGGGAGAATTCAATGTCCCTCACGGAAAGTATTCGAATCCAAGAATCTGTGATGAGGCCACTTTGAAAGCCGATTCTATTCTATTGCAGAAGGTGGAGATTCTTTGCGGAGACTTTGCGCAGACTGGAGAATATGCCGGTCAGAATGTGCTTTATTACTTTGTTCCTCCGTACCGTCCTCTCACCGAGAC
>JAZUGR010000015.1:0-61153 GCA_045641345.1 Bacteroidales bacterium | reverse complement strand
GCCTCTGTGACCTCCGTGAGGGTGCCGTGACGGTTTTCAATAAAAACCGAAAGCTGTTTTACTGCCATTGCCTTTCCGTCCTTTCTGAGTGCCTCTGCGTGCGTCTCAGCCGTGAAGCTTGCGCATGTCGACAACACGGACCGATTTCCCTTCGGTGCGTTCTATCGATCTCGGGTTGACGAGTTTGATCTTCGGCCTGATTCCGAGAAGCGAAACCATGGCGTCGGTGATGTTTTTTTCCTGCCGTGACAGTTCCGTGATTGAGTCGTCGAAATTGTCGTCGTTGAGCTCGACCTGGATTTCAAACGTGTCGAGATTATTCACACGGTCGACGAGTATTCTGAAGTTCGGCGTGTATCCGAGCTTGATGAGTACCGATTCGATCTGTGACGGGAACACGTTGACTCCGCGGATGATGAGCATATCATCGCTGCGGCCCAGGATACGGTCCATCCTCACAAAAGTGCGCCCGCAGTCGCAGGGCTCGTAGTGGAGGGCCGTGAGGTCTTTGGTGCGGTAGCGCAGAAGGGGCATCCCCTCCTTGGTGAGATGGGTGAATACAAGCTCGCCCACCCTGCCTTCCGGAAGCGGCTCCAGCGTTTCGGGATCGACTATCTCGGGATAGAAGTGGTCTTCGTTTATGTGCGTGCCGCACTGGAACATACATTCGTAACCCACGCCGGGACCCGACATCTCGCTGAGCCCGTATATGTCGAAAGCCTTGATTCCAAGCTTGGATTCCAGCTCGAGACGCATAGCCTCGGTCCAGGGCTCGGCCCCGAACGCCCCGAGGCGGAGTTTGAACTCTTCGGGGGGCAGGCCGCTCTCACGTATCGAATCGGCCAGATACAGGGCATACGACGGAGTGCAGCAAAGCGCAGTGGCCCCGAAATCGTGCATCAACTGTATCTGCTTCACCGTATTGCCGCTCGACATCGGAATCACCGATGCGCCCACGTTCTCGGCTCCGTAATGCATTCCGAGGCCACCGGTGAACAGGCCGTATCCGTATGCTATGTGGAAGATATCGTTGGAGTCGGCGCCGAATGCGGTGAAAGCCCTCGAAAGGCACTCCGTCCACAGGGCTATGTCGTTTTTGGTAAAGAGGACCACCGTAGGCCTGCCCGTAGTACCCGAAGAGCCGTGGATGCGCACGATGCGGCTCATCGGCACGGCACACAGACCGTAGGGATAATTGTCCCTCAGGTCAGTCTTGGTGGTGAAGGGAAGCTTGCAGATATCCCCCACTCCGCGGATGTCGCCGGGCGAGACTCCGGCCTCGTCGAGCTTGCGCCGGTAGAAAGGGGTGTTGTCATAGACATACGACACCATTTCCCGGAGCCGCGCGTCCTGAAGATTGCGGAGCTTGTCCCTGTCGAGGCACTCTATCGAAGGATTCCAGAACATCGGCTATTACATATCGGCCATATTGGTGACCACCTTTATGGCGGAGGGGATGATTTCAGCCTTTACGGCAGTGCAGCCGCAGGATTCGCCGTCAATTTCGAGATACGACGAAGGCTCGGCCTTTATCTCTATCGATTTGGAGGAACGCGCAGCCACCACCCCGGGTATCGAGTAGATGCCTCCGGTATAGAGGGTGCGTATCTTCCAGATGAACTTCAATTTCCAGAGCCTGGGAACCACCGTTATGTCGAGCAGTCCGTCGTTGCATACGGCCGAGGGGGTCTGCATCATTCCTCCCCCGCAGTAGCGCCCGTTGCCGAGGGCTACCGAAAGCGCGTCACCGCTGTAGAAATCGCGGCCGTCGACCTTGATGTCGAACTTCTTGCAGCGGTAGCCGAAGAATCCTTTGAGAAGGCATCTCAAATACTGGATATCACCGCTGCGGCCCTTTTTCTTGGACTCCTCGAAAAGATAGCACACGTAAGAGTCGAACCCCAGCCCTCCGATATTTATCATATAGCGGACAAACGGTTTGCCGTCCATCACGCTTTCGACGCGAGCCACGTCCTGAACCATTGTACGACCCTTGACAAGCACGTCGACAGCCGCCTCGAAATTGCGGGGAATCCCGTGCAGTCGCGGCCAGTCGTTGCCAGAGCCGACAGGTATTGCGGCGAGGGTGACTTCGGAAGACGGGACCTCGCCCTGCGACATTACGCCGTTGAGTATTTCGTGTATCGCCCCGTCACCTCCCACTGTCAGAATTTTGCGGTACCCTTCAAGGACAGCCTTGCGGGCCAGCTCAATGGCGTGATATTTGTATTCGGTAAAGGACGTCGAGAAAGATACGCCTCTCCGCTTGAGAATCTCGCCGATGGCATCCCACGCGACACCGGCCTTCCCGCCACCAGATTTGCGGCTGATTATGACTTTCCACTCTTCCATAAATGTCGGTTCATATGATGCGACGGGGCACAAAAATAGCACAAATACCTAAAACCTGAAAAAGATTTTGTAAATTTGTAGTCTGTATACATTTCAAAGTATGGGAAAAGTAATAGCAATCGCGAATCAGAAAGGTGGCGTGGGCAAAACCACAACGGCCATCAATCTGGCCTCCTCGTTCGCCGTCCTTGAAAAGAAAACCCTCGTGATCGACGTCGATCCACAGGCCAACACCACCTCCGGCCTCAATTTCGACCCGGGCTCCCAGGCAAGGCAGACAATCTACCAGGTCCTCATCGGAGAAAAGGACATAAACGAGGTTATAATGGAGACCCAACTTCCCAACCTGGACGTGATAACCTCACACATTGACCTCGTGGGGGCCGAAATCGAGATGCTCCAGATCGAAGGCAGGGAAACGGTGCTCAAAAAGTCGATTGCAGGAATAAAGGACAATTACGATTTCATCATACTCGACTGCGCCCCGTCGCTCGGGCTCATCACAATCAACGCCCTCACGGCCGCCGACTCCGTGATAATCCCGGTCCAGCCCGAATTCTTCGCGCTCGAAGGGCTCGGCAAGCTGCTCAACACCATCAAACTTGTGCAGAGCAGGCCCAACCTCAACCCTTCGCTGGTAATCGAAGGGTTCCTCTTCACGATGTTCGACAGCCGGCTCAGGCTCCACAACCAGGTGGTCGAGGATGTCAAGAAGCATTTCAGCGATATGGTGTTCCAGACAGTCATATCACGCAACGTCAAGCTCAGCGAGGCTCCCTCGTTCGGCAAGCCTGTAATCCTGTATGATGCAGCTTCGTCAGGCTCGAACAACTACCTTTCGCTCGCTCAGGAAATAATAAAGAAAAACGAATAATGGCAAACAGAGCAGCATTGGGCAAGGGGCTCGGAGCTCTTCTCGGAGTACCGCAGAACATACCCGGAAACAATCCCTCCGCCACAGCGGCAGCATTTCAGGAGCGCGGTTCAAACCCTGCCGCAGTCAGTGAAATACCTATGGACGACATAGTGCCCAACCCGTACCAGCCGCGCACCACTTTCGACGAAGATGCGCTGGCGGAGCTTTCGGATTCGATACGCACTCTCGGCATAATACAGCCTCTCACGCTCCGCAGGATGCCCGACGGGAAATACCAGATAATCAGCGGTGAGCGGCGTTACAGAGCATCCCGTATGGCAGGGCTGGCATCAGTCCCGGCCTATGTGCGCATGGCCGACGACACCGCAATGCTGGAAATGGCCATAGTGGAGAACATCCAGAGGGAAAACCTCGATGCCATAGAAACGGCCCTCGGATTCCAGCGTCTGATAGACGAATGCGACCTCACCCAGGAGGCGATGGCCATCAGGGTCGGCAAGAAAAGAGCCACCGTAACCAACTATCTCAGGCTCCTCCGCCTTCCGCCCGACGTACAGAAGGCCGTAAAGGAGAATCTGATAAGCGGAGGCCACGCCAAAGCCCTGCTTGCGATAGAAGACCCTGCGCTCCAGAGCCGCCTATGCGCGCAGGCCGTCAAATACGGCTGGAGCGTCCGCACCATAGAAGACAAGATAAGGAAAGCCCTGGAAAAACCGCAGCCGCGGGCAAGTTCGGAGATTCCTCCAAGGTTCTCCCCTCTCGTGGAGCTGGCAGGCAGATTCAACGGCCGGATATCCCTCAAGGATGCCGGCGGGCAGTGCAACTGCGTAACCATCAAATTCAAGAGCGGAAGCGACCTCGACAGGTTCGTTTCGGCCACAGCCAACATCAAGGACTGATTCGAGACGTGCGCCGCTATCTGTTCACCGTTATCGTACTCGTTCTGTGCACGGCGATTGATGCCGGAGCGCAGTTCCGCGAATACGGCACATCCCGAAGCGGTCTGCAGGATATCAGCACCAATACTTCGGACAACCTCATAGGCACCCCGGGTGACGACGGCCGATCCGGAGGACTCAGCGACACGGCCACCGTCAAGACCGACACCCTGGCCGGATTCTCGATGAAGAGGATGATACGCGGATACACCCGCAAGGACACCCTCACCCCTGGATACATGTTTACCGGAGCCCTGTTCTGCCCCGGAGCCGCCCAGATCTACAACCGCGACTATTGGAAGCTTCCCATCCTCTACGGAGGGATAGCGGCCGGAATCGGCGCTGGCATCTGGTGCAACACCCGCTACATCGCAACGGGCGACGAGTCGTTCAAGACCTGGAGGGCGATAAGCTACGCCGGTGCCGGGCTGTTCCAATGGGCCGCGCTGCTCGACGGCACGATATGCTATGACACCGGGGTCAAAAAGCCGGTTCCGGCCAAGAGCACAATCTACTCCATCCTGCTTCCGGGCCTTGGTCAGGCCAACAACGGTGACTGGTGGAAAATACCGATATTCGTGGGAGGATTCGTGGGATGCGGATATGCCATCCATATCAACAATATGCAGTACCAGAGGTTCAAATACATATACACCGTAGCGAGCGACCCTGCAAGCGGATACACAGGGGCGATATCGGCCAGCCAGGCCGAATGGTACAAGGACCTTTACCGCAAATACCGCGACTATTCAATCCTGGCCACGATACTGGTATACGCCCTGAACATAATCGACGCCAACGTCTTCGCCCATATGGCCGATTTCGACGTGAGCGACAACATAGCATCGGTCGACATCGAACCGACCGTGATACTCCCGCCCGATATGGTGCTCGCCTCATCGGCGTCCACCGACAAACCGGCCCTCGGGCTTAAAATGAATTTCCGATTCTGATATGAGAACCCCATTCACCACTTCAATCATCGTCCTGGCCTTTTCGCTTCTCTGCACCACAGCGCATGCACAGGACGATTCGACACGAAAAATCACAGGCAAACTGTTCAACCGCAACCAGGTGATCTCCGACCTGCGCAACCAGGTCGATTCGCTGCAGAGGGCCTATGACTCACTTTACGTAGAGTACCAGTCGGTGCTGGAGCCCGTCACGGCCGACGACCCCGACGACCGCATTCAGGACAGCCTCGTGCAGGAGATAGACTTCACCCCCGACAACATCGACTCGCTCTTCAACGCATATTACTCGCAGGGCAAGGGGGTGATGGAAGACTTCACAGACAACGACTTCGAGCGGCTCGACCGCGACACGCTCACGTCGGTCATACCCGATTCGGTATATGTATCGAGGCTGCGCCGTCTCAACTCGTACATCCCGCTGCAGTTCAACCGCTACGTAAAGAACAACATCATCCACTACACCGACAGGATACCTTACAAGACTCAGGAGATAATAAGCCTCGCGCCGTACTATCTGCCGCAGTTCGAGGAGATTTTCGACAAATACGACATGCCCAAGGAACTCAGGGCTATGGCAGTCATCGAATCGGCCCTCAACCCCAAGGCGGTATCGCGCGCCGGAGCCAAGGGCATGTGGCAGTTCATCTACACCACCGGGCGCAAGTACGGACTCAACATCACGTCGTTCGTGGATGAGCGCTACGACCCGATAAAGGCCTGTGAAGCAGCTGCGCAATACCTCAAGGACGCATATCTGATATTCGGCGACTGGCAGCTGGCAATCGCCTCGTACAACTGCGGCGCCGGCAACGTCAGGAAGGCCATCCGCCGCTCTGGCGGCCTCACGGGTTTCTGGGACATCTATCCCTATCTGCCGAGAGAGACCAGGGGATACATCCCCGCATTCATAGCGGCGCTCTACATCCTCGAATACCACGACGCCCACGGCATAATGCAGAAGGCTGTAAGCGTCCCGGCCCACATCGACACCTTCCACGTCAACAGGATGCTCCATTTCCAACAGATATCCGACAACATCGGCATTCCCATCGAGCTGCTGCGCGAACTCAACCCGCAGTACCTGCACGACATAATCCCCGGCACCGAAAGGGAATACGTGCTCTGCCTCCCCTACAACTTCACGGCCGCCTTCGCCGACAAGGAGAACGAAATCTACACCTACAAGGATTCGACGTTCTTCAACGAAGTGGCCATCAAGAAGATCGCCGAAAGCGGAGGGATCAGCGACGGGAAGCGTATAATCCACAAGGTAAAGCGTGGTGAAACCCTTGGCGGGATAGCGGCCCGCTACCACACCTCCGTGTCCAACCTCAAGCGATGGAACGGCATCAAGGGCAACACCATACGGGTAGGTCAGAAACTGGCCATCTACGGTCGCTCCGGCAAGCCGTCGGAAGGAGGATCCCAAGCCTCGCAAGGCAAATCATCGGGAGGCGCCTCCGCTTCAACAGGGAACTCCAGATATACGGTAAAGAAGGGCGACACCCTGTCGGGAATCGCCAGCAGACACGGCATATCCCTCAACTCCCTGCTCAAGATGAACAACCTGACGATGAAGAGCAAGATCTACCCCGGTATGAAGATACGGGTAAAGAAGGAACAATAGTCGTTCGAGGCACGAAGCCACAGCGACAACCACTTGACGGGAGAATATTTCACAATGAGATATTCTCCCGTTCCCTTTCCGTAATAGGCCTTGGTGGAGAAAGTCTGGGGAACGTTGCCTTCATAGAAATAAATCCTGTTGTCGTAGCCGTCTATATCATATATGGTGAATCTTCCCGATATCTCGAGCCTCCCCTTGAGAAACGAAAGACGGCATCCCGCAAAGGCGGCCCATCCTCCGGTATTTGCAGCGACCCTCCCTTCAAGTGAACAATGCTCCGACAGGACCACCGATGCGCTGACCCGTCCGTCTATCGAAATCCTGTCGGGCGAATGCCTGTACTGCAACTGCATATCGAGAGACGACCTCTCGGAGAACTTTCTCACGGCCGAGATGCGGCTCTTGAAGGAGTGCGAACCGGCCGGAATTCCGTATCTCGGCCAGGGATAGAACGAATAGTCGGCATTGGCCGAGAGCGACCACACCTTTGACGCATACCACCTTGCGGCAAAAGTGAGCCCGTCCTGGTTGGAACACGACGATATGGTGGAGTAGGCCCCGGAATGGGTTGCGATGTAATCCTTGCCGTAATGGCGGCAGAGCAGGCTCATCTCCACCTCATATATTGGGGCGAATACCGCTCCGGCAAGAAGCGCGGCCCCTCCTCCGGCATCAAGGGCCGCCTCGGCGAAAATGCGCCACCTGGTGAAGTGGACGAAGAAATCCGCCCCCACGTTGCCCCACCACCCGTCGTATTGCTGGAGGCGGTTGTATTCCTTCACCGTACGGCCGTTGGGGCGATCGAAAGTATAGGCCACCGCCGTGACTCCGAATCGCCACCGGCCCGCTTCGGCCGAGGCGGCCGTACCCACCACCACCTCGTGCATTGAATGCCGCTTTGCGATCTCCGAAGGGGTGCGGTGGTAACCGTCGGTCGCTATCGACGTATAGCGCCCGTCCACAATCCTGGCATCCAGGGCATTGTACGACGCAAACGCCGATATGTCGCAGCCTCCGCGGCTGAGGGTGAGAGCCGCTCCGCGGAAAAAGTCGGACTCGTCGCTGGAGGTATAGGGGTCGATGAGCGAGGGATGCCGCACTATGGACGACGGGGCGCCGGATGCATTTGCCGGAAAGGCCTTCCAGAGCACCAGCCCCTGCCCCGCCCTGACGGTATAATCGCCCAGCACAGCCTCGCGAAGCAGACCATCGCCCCTGTACCTGATGTGAGCCGACACGAAATCGGGATGAAGACAGGACGAAAGCCCCTCCCCGGCATCGCTGTCGGCAGTGAAGCCGAACCCCCAGCCGGCAGGAGATGAGGCCTTGTACTTGGCCGTGACCGACACTCCCGGAGAGGCCAGGGGCTTCCTCAACTTGAGCGAGGCATCGTGGCTCCACCCTCCTCTTTGGGAAAGGGAGGCGGCGAAACTGAAGAAATGCCCGCACAGTGCCGCAACCGAAGGATTGAAGCCGTCGACAAGGGCGAGTTCACCCTCAGAGAGGATATTCCCATACCGCTCCCGATGGTCGAGGAGACTCTCTATCTGGAACACGCTCAGCAGATGTGTCCGCTCCAGATCACGGCGCGAAAGGCGGTTGATATCGGGCTTGCGCAGCGCAAGGTCCTCGAAATATTCCGCCACCGCCTCGCGTGACGAGCCCTCTTCGGCCAGCCGCTCCATCAGGTCGGCGACCTCCGCCGGCAAAGTCTGCCCGTAGGCTGTGAAAACGCTGGAAAATAAAATCGCAATTGCAGCGCAGCGCGCAATGCGGCGGGACCACGACCCCTCTTTCTCTCTCCTCATACCCGTCAAATTACTGGGCAAAGTTATGATTTTTTGCTAAATTTGTAAATTCAATTCCATTTCGAGATGGCCGATATCAAACTCACCAACATGACATTCACACCGTACATCAAATACGGCGTGATAATCAAGGCAATCGACTCCGTTGCACGCCGCATCAATGCAGATTACAAAGGCTCAAAAGACGTTCCGGTGATTCTATGCGTGCTCAACGGCGCTATGATGTTCACCTCCGAACTGATGAAAAGGCTCAAGTTCAACTGCGAGCTGGCCACCATCCGCCTCTCGTCATATCACGGTACGGAATCCACCGGCATAGCGCGCAAGGTGATGGGCCTCACGGCTGCGATAAAGGGGCGCAGGGTCCTGGTGGTCGAAGACATCATCGACACCGGCAACACCATCAGGAGCCTCTCGCAGATCCTCAAGGAGGAGGGGGCAAGCGAAGTGAAGGTATGCACCCTCCTGCTCAAACCGGCCATCTACGAGGGTGACATCGCAATAGATTATGTGGCGATGGAGATAGAGCCCCGCTTCATAGTCGGATTCGGGCTCGACTACAACGAGCTCGGGAGAAACCACAAAGACATCTACGTTCTGAAATAGCCATGGCTGAATATTACATCCTCTTCGGTCCTCCAGGCGCCGGCAAAGGCACACAGGCTGCGCTGATGGTGGAGAAATACGGTTTCCGCCACGTCTCCACCGGCGAACTGCTCCGCAGGGAGATAAAGGCCGGCACCGAAACCGGCATCAAGGCGGGAGCACTGATCGACAAAGGTTCCCTGGTCCCCGACGAAATGGTGGAAAAGATGATTCTTTCGGAGATAGAGTCCCACCCCGAGGCGCGCGGATTCCTGTTCGACGGATTCCCGCGCACCACAACTCAGGCCGAAGACCTCGACAGGATGCTCTCCGCAAGGCGCGAAGCGGTAACGGGGGTCATTTCAATAATGATATCCGACGAGATGGTAAAGGCGCGGATAAGGCATCGCGCCGAAATCGAAGACCGCAAGGACGATATGGACGAGAAAACGATACAGACCCGTATCGAAACGTACCATCATAAAACAGAACCACTCATCGCATATTACAGGAAACAGTCGAAATACTGTGAAATATGCGGTGAGGGTGATATCAAGGATATCTTCAGCAGAATATGCGAAATAGTCGGCTGAATCAGGCCTGAAGGCCGGATAAGCTAGGCTTCGGAAGCGACGGGGGCAACTTCAGGACGCTCGGGACGCTCGTTGGCGACAGCCACGTGGATCGTGCGGCCCATATGCTCGGTACCGTCGAGAGCTTCGATTGCCGCAAGGGCAGCCTTGTCTTCCATCTCGACGAAACCATAGCCCTTTGAACGGCGGGTTTCCCTGTCGACGATGATTCTCGCTGCGGTAACTTCACCGTAGGGAGCGAAAAGTTCAGCGAGGTTCTCTCTCCTTGCCTTGAAACTTAAGCCGTAAATGAAAACATTCATGATGGTTTTTGTATTAGTTCGTGGCAAAGATAAATATTTTTTCAAATAATAATCAATATTTGGAAGAATATTACAAATCGGCAATCGTTCCGACGATATAATTCAAAACTCTAACCGCAAGGCGCAGGGCCGCGGCCGTATGAGGCGCGATTGCCTGAATGGGGAAGGTGACCGCCGCGACTATGGCAAGATGGATTATGACCCATACCAGCGGGACAGCCAGCAGGTTTGTTATCAGAAAATAGCGCGGAAACGTGCCGAAATACGCCCAGGCCAGCACACCGGTCGTCATCTGGCACGAAATGGCCAGCGCTGCGCTTTCCCATATATATCTTATTACGATCATCCTCGTCGAGAGCATCCGCCTCAGGTACGGGAATATCACGAATATCGCAAGGCAGGCGCTGAACGACATCTGAAAGCTTATGTCCCAGGGAGCCGAAGGGTCGAAGACCATTATGGCGATGGCGCTCAAGGCAAGCGAATTGAGACCGTCGCTCCTCCGACCGGAGAGCAGTCCCGCTTCGAAAATCGTAACCATCAGCGTGGCCCTCGCAATGGAAGCGCTCATCCCCGAAACGAATGCGTAGGCCCAGAGCGCGGCAAGAGTGGCCAAGCCTCCCACAACCCTTGCGACGGGGCTCTTCCCGGCGGGAGATGCGATGCGCTTGAGAATCTTGTAGATTATCCCGACGTGGAGCCCCGACAGGGCCAGGATATGGGATGCCCCGCTCAATCTGAAACCCGCTTTGGCAGAACGGCTCAGCGAACTCCTATCGCCCGTGAGGAGCGCCTTCACCACCGGAAGTTCGCCGCCGTCGGAGGCCGGATCGAGTATGGCTTCAAGGAACGACGAGGCTCTTGCCCTGAAAAAGGAGGCTCTCTCCAGCAGAGCCGCATAGCTCTCGGAATCGGCGACGGACTGCACTCCGCACAGCGAGAAGCCCGCAAGGAAGAATGCGGCAGTGACATTGGCCCCGGAGGAACGCCCGCGCAATGCCGCGTAACCTGCCGCGGCAGAGGCTGCCAGGCTCAAGGGAGCGCACCATACGGAATCCGGCGCCAGAAAGAATCCCGCAACATCTCCGGCCAGCAGCCAGAAGGCACACCACACTATCTCACGCCCCCGAACCATACCCGGAGCGCAAGATATAAAAAAGAACCTGCGATGCAAAGCACCGCAGGTCGATATTGCAAAAAAAGCGGAACCTTCAGGCTTCCTTTTCGACAAGGCGCGTCGAGGTACCCTCGAATCCGGCCCCCAGTTCGACCACCATCCGTTTTGCGGCAAGGGCGCCCTTGAACTGGCAGCCACTCTTGAGAGTAGCCTCTTCGCCGACGCAGGCATCCCCTTCGAACAAGCCCCATACGTCAAGATAAGCACATTTTATCTTGCCCTTGACGTGCGACTTGGCCGCTATCATCACGCGGCCGGTGGACTCTATCCTGCCGTCGAACTCCCCATCGAAACGGATATCTCCGGAAGTGGTGAGCAGGCCGCCCGTGATGGAGGTGCCGGCAGCCACCCTGCTCACGTCATTGGGATTGACGGCAGAGGACTCCGACTGTTCCGATTTTCTTTTGCCCAGCATAACGCTATTTTGCACTCATTGCCGCAAGGGCGATGGAGTTCAACTTGGTATCGATGCTGTCGGCGCGGCTCGAAAGCACGCAGGGAGCCTGGGCGCCTGCAACCATAGCTGCCTGGCGTACACCGGGGCAGAGTTTCGAGTTGGTTTTGTAGAACACGTTCGCGCTCTCGATGTTGGGGAAGAGAAGGCAGTCTGCGTCGCCTGCAACTTCGCTCTTGAGCTTCTTGATGGCAACGGCTTCCTTGTCGAGAGCCACGTCGAGGGCGAGAGGCCCGTCGAGATAGCATCCTGCAATCTGACCGCGGTCGGCCATCTTTGCCAGAAGGGCTGCCTCAACGCAGGCTGGCATACCGTCGAGCATCTGCTCGGTAGCTGCAATCGCCGCAACCTTCGGCTTTTCGATTCCGAATGCCTTCGCGGTGTTCACGAGATATTTGATCTCTGCCTGCTTCTGCTTGAAATCAGGAAGGGGAATAACTGCGATATCGCTGAAGAAGAGAAGCTTGGGATAGTTGGGATTCTGGATCACCGACACGTGGCTGAGCACTGCCTTGGGAGGGAGAAGACCCTTTTCCTTGTTGAGGATGGCGCGCATATACTTGTCGGTGCTGCAGAGACCCTTCATAAGGATGTCGCCTTCGCCGTTCTTGACCATTTCAACTGCCTGTGCGATGGCTGCAAGTTCAACTTTGTTGTCAACGATGGTGAAGTTGGAGATTTTGATGTTTTCCTTCTTGCATACCTCTTCGATCTTGTCCTTGTCGCCTACGAGAGTCGCTTCAACAATACCGAGTTCCACTGCCTTGCTGATGGCTGTGATGGTGTGGTCGTCAACTGCCCAGGCACCGATGATACGCTTCTTCGCCTTTGAGCGGAGAGCTTCGAAAAGCTGGTCGAAATTTGTAATCATTTTGAATTATTTTTTGAGATTTTTCACGATGTTCATTGTGTCGCGTGCAATCACGAGCTCCTCGTTGGTGGGGATGACGCACACCTTGACCTTGGATGAAGGCTTGCTGATGAAGGCGTCCTTGCCGTGGATGCCCTTGTTAACCTCCTCGTCGAACTCTACGCCGAGATATTCGAGGCCCTGGCATACGCCGTAACGGGTCGAAGCCGAGTTCTCGCCGATTCCTCCGGTGAAGATTATGAGGTCGACTCCGCCGAGGGCGGCAGTGTAGGCGCCGATTATCTTCTTGATGCCGTAGCAGAGGCAGTTGAGGGCGAGGGATGCGCGGATGTCACCCTTGGCCGAGGCCTCCTCCACGTCGCGGCAGTCGGAAGATATGCCGGAGATGCCGAGCAGACCGCTCTTCTTGTTGAGCATCTTCTCGACCTCTGCGGGATTGAGGTTCTCCTTGGCTGCGATATAGGGAACGATTGTGGCGTCGATGCTGCCCGAGCGGGTGCCCATCAGCACACCCTCCTGAGGGGTGAAGCCCATCGAGGTGTCGATGCAGCGGCCGTCCTTCACTGCGGTGATTGAACTTCCGTTGCCCAGGTGGCAGGTGATTATCCTGGAGTTGTTGATGTCGATGCCCGCGAACTCGGCACCTGCTGCAGCCACGAACTTGTGGCTCGTGCCGTGAAAGCCGTAGCGGCGTACGGCATATTTGGTGTAGTATTCGTAAGGAATCGCGTAGGTGTATGCGTAGTCGGGCATAGTCTGGTGGAAGGCGGTGTCGAACGTGGTGACCTGCGGAGTGCCGGGCATCAGTTCGTTGATAGCCTTGACGCCGAGAAGGTTGGCCGGATTGTGAAGGGGAGCCAGAACACAGAGCTTCTCGATTTCGGCGGTGGATTCGGGAGTTACGAGGGCGCTACCCTTGAAATACTCTCCTCCGTGTGCCACACGGTGGCCCACTGCGTCGATGTCCTTGAGCGAGGAGAGCACTCCGTGCTCCTTCGACACGAGAAGGTCGAGGACAGCCTTGATACCTACCGTATGGTCGGGGATGGGCATCTCGACGGAATATTTGTCGCCGCCTACCTTGTGGGTCAGCGCGCCGACCTTTTCGCCGATGCGCTCCACGAGGCCCTTGGCCATAAGCGTGTAGTCGTTGTCGCTCTTCATATTGAGCACCTGATACTTCAACGAAGAGCTTCCGCAATTCAATACTAATACAATCATATTTCCTGGATTAATGTTAACTGATTCGGTTTATCCTGCAAAGATAAGGATTATTTGGTTCACCTGCAAAGTTCCGTATGGGAGTGTCCGACGGTATGGTACGGTTCAGCGATCCACTTTCACCACCGCGTCACTGTCGGCGTTCACATACCAGATGTAGCCTGTCACGGTTCTGCCGGCACATCCCGGAAGGGCGCGGTACCAGTCGCAATAGGATGATACCTGCCGGGTGTATTCCGACAGGTTGGCCTGCGGCGAGAGCGTGAATTTGTAATCGACTATGTCCACGTCCCCATTGCCGTGCACTACGATTCTGTCGGGACGGCGGCTGACGATATATTCCATCGTCCCGTCATCAAGCCTGCGGGAGGCGACCGGAGTCTCCCCGGTGCCATCGCCGTTCTTCTGAAGTTTCAGGGTTCTGACAAGCATCCCCCCTTCGGTTACGATTGTCGCTTCGGGGTCGAACCAGCCGTAAAGCGACACAGTGCAGATCCTCTCTTTGAGATAGGCTTTGATATCCTCCTTCGTCCCCTCAAGGACACCCTCCTGCCACTTCTCCTCGACAGCCGCATCCACGTCATCCACCGTGCGTACGGCCGACAGTATCGCGTGCTGGAGAACGCCCTTCAGTTTGAAGTTGTTTGCGCATACATCCCCATCCTGATGGAGCGAATCGAAGAATTCATTGGCCTTTATCGAGTTGCGGACCGAGGCGCGGGATTCGAAGACGGAATAGTCGCCCGGGATGGACTCCTGACGGTGCAGGCCGTCGAGCAGTTTCATCTTTTTCTGGTTTGACTCGACCCTTGGGGCAAGGTAATCCGCAACGGCCGCGGCAACCCCGCCCAGTTCATAAACCATACCGGAGTCATCATTGACGACCAGATGCCCGTCGGCCTTGAGGGCGAGACAGTCGGCCGCAATCCAGGCCAGGTTGACATCCTGCCTTTCGGTTTTCCCCTCCAGGGCATACAGCCCGTGCCGGGCGCGGGTAAAGGCCACGTAGAGCAGGTTCATCGCATCGATGCACCTCTGCCTGTATTCTTCGGCATAAGCGCCGCGGAAGGCGGAATCGGCATCGGTCTTCGATAGCGAGGCATAATACACGAAATCACGGCTTCCGTCGGGGAGCGGCACGTCGTCGCACTCCGACCATTTTTCGTTGTGACGGGTGTCGAACAGCACGAACCTGTTGACGAAAGGCACTATCACGAACTCTCCGGCAAGGCCCTTAGACTTGTGCACGGTCATTATCCTTACGGCGTCATCCGATGAGGACGATGCTATCTTCGCATCCTTGTTGTTGAAATATTCGAGGAAACCGTGGAGGGAATTGCCGTAATTCGTTTCGTATTCGCCCACGGCGTCGACCAGAGAACTCAGATACGGAATGCTGCCCGCGAACTCCTCCTTCCCTTCCGGCGCAGCGCAGTATATCCCCTTCAGCCTTTCAATCACCTTTTCGCAAAGTTCCACGAGCGTCGAGTAGGGAATCGCCCCGTCATCTCCAAGAAAGCCATCCCCGAGTTCGCCGACCACCGCCCCGCTTATCAGATCCTTGCCGTTGTCCATATAGCGGAGCACGGAGAGCAGCTTGCGGGCGAGGGCATTGCTGCTGACAAACAGGGAGTCATCGCTGCAGACGCCGATTCCCTCACGCAGGAGGTCTTCGGCGACACGCCCCCCCTCCGCATTGCCCTTGACCAGAATGAGGATGTCGTTCTTCTTCACCCCGCGCGCGCACAAATCCTTTACGATGGCGACAACCTGCGGATAGATTTTATTTTCGATGTCATCCTTGTCCTTGCCGCAGACCCTTTCGTAGTGCACGTACCCGTCGAATTCCTTTTTGACCTTCTGCCCCACGGTGCTGTAAATATCCTTCAGCACGCTGCCGGAGCCCGGCATCAGAGCATCGACCCTCTGTGCGAGAGCGGCGAAAAGGTCGTTGTTGAACTCCACTATATTCCTTCCGCTACGATAGTTCTCGTCGAGCAGGGTGTTATTGATCTGCCCGTCAAAATCCTTCCGCACTTCGCTGCCGAGGATGGAGTAATCCGAATTTCTGAAACGGTAGATGCTCTGCTTGACGTCACCCACCACGAGGTTGCGCCCCCCTTTGGAATTCGCATCGGCAAGAAGAGGCTTGAAGTTCTTCCACTGGATGTGCGATGTATCCTGGAACTCATCGAGGAGGTAGTGGTCGAAGCGCGTCCCTATCTTTTCGTAGATGAACGGAGCGTCGCTTCCAGCGATGATTTCGGAAAGAAGTTTGGTCGTGTCGTCGAGGCACTTGACATTGGCCGAGTCGGTCACCTCCGCGAACGCCTTGAACACGCTGACCGAAAACTTGAGATGAGGCACATACCTCAGCAGCTGCGCGACGCGCTTCTTTCTGACATAGGCCGAGACAAGAGCGGCCATCAACGTCCCGTTAGTCTCCATAAAGGCGTCCTTGCCGGGAGCGCTTTTATTGAAGAATTTTGCCTGATCGCCATCCAATGCGGTCAGGCACGCCGCCGTAAGGTCCTTGCCCGAATCGCAATAATCACGGATGCCGGTCCTGACATTCGATTTCACATATTTCCCGTTTACGTCATATGCATCGACGGCAAGCGACAGGAGCCTTGCACAGTTCATCGAATCAGCAGCGCTTCCATCTCCTTTCAGCGAAGCCTCCAATGCACTGACCTTGTCGCTGAAAAGGGTTGCACCGCTCTTTATCTCCTCCTGCAGCCCCTCATACGCGGAACCGGACTTGAGTCCTTCGAGGGCCCGGACGAATTCACCGCCCATAAGGTCCTTCGCGATTGCGGTCAGCTCGCGCTTGGGATTGAATTTTTTGCCGTCTTCCATTTTATCGGAAGTGAGGCTGCTTACAATCCTGTACACCGGGTCATCCGCCGACGTTATGCCGGAGAGAAGGTTGTCGGCGGCCTCACCCACCAGGGCATCGCGGTCAAGCTCGATTCTGTACGAGTCGAACTCCCCTATCTCTCTCGCGAAATGGCGGAGGACACCCTGGAAGAACGTGTCTATAGTGGAGACGCTGAACCTTGAATAGTTATGGAGAAGTGTGAAGAGGATCCGCTTCCACATATCGGGGTCGGAGACCGCCGCAGCGTCGTATTCCTTGCAGAAATCATTGTAGTAATCACTCAGCGACGGGTTCTGCGAGAGTATGTAAAGCTCCTGGAGGATACGGTCCTTCATCTCTGCGGTAGCCTTGTTGGTGAAGGTTACGGCAAGGATGTGCTCGAACTCCCTGGCATCCTTCGAGCCATCCTTCAGATACGCTTCAAGGAGTATCCCGATATATTTCTTTGCCAGTGCATAGGTTTTGCCCGAGCCGGCGGAAGCTGTGATCAACTCAATCATTTCCTACAAAGTGTTTCGTATCTGCAGTAAACGCAGCTGCTGCAACCGTCGCGATGCCTGAAAATGGTTGCAGGGTCCGAGATCTCGTCGAGAAGGGATTTCAGGCGGGCGGAGAACTCCCCGAACGCCACTTCGGAAAACGTGCCGTCGGGTGTCTTCGCCATGCCGCTGCTGCTTATCCTGTCGTTCCTCTGGGCCTTGAGCATATAAGGGCAGTATATCGAATTCGCGTATTTGCAGCCGGCATACTTGAGCAATTCCGCCTTGCGCTCCGCGCTCTCCACCTCCCGGCCGGCAGCATCCTTTATATATACTTTGGTCCTCCCATCCTTCAGCGACCTCCACAGATAACCGTAGATGAACAGCTGTATCGAGATTTTTGGCCAGAAGCTCGAGTCGGGCTCATCGAAGGCCTTCTCCACAGTGACTCCGTCCCTGGGCTGAATATCCTCGGCGAAATATCTGCCGGTCTTGTAATCCACAATCCTGACGATATCCTCCCCAGCCCCGTTTTTCACCAGGTCGATCCTGTCGATCATCCCGCTGAGGGCATATCCGTGGAAATCCGCCGTTATCTTCTGCTCCAGGCCAAGAATCGTGAAAGGAGCACGCGCCCTGTCCTCTTCGAGGATTTCGGCGACGAACTGCCCCGCCTGCCCATAGGAGACGAACGGCTTGCCTTCGATTACGTCGACATTCAGTTCGGACTTCAGATACTTCTCAATGACAGGCATATAGTCCAGCCCGGCGATTTCAGATTCGGTGACCTGCCGCCCCACGAACGGAGCATACAGCTCCTCCATCGTGTTGTGGACTATGTTTCCCAGACGGTTGTCTTCCACGTCTTCCGACACCGATTCGTCGTCATCGTCTATACCCTTGATGTAACGGTAATGGAATGCCAACGGACACGAGAGGTATTTCTGGACCGACGATGCGGAGAAAGGCCTGGAATACGGAGTGTCGTTCGCATATTCCATATAGCCGGCCGACACTGAAGAAACCACGTCGTGATTATAGAACTTCAGCCTGACCATATCGCGGTATGCATACTTGAGCTGCATTATGTAACGGCTCGGCTCTCCGCTCCGCAGGCCGTCGGCCGTACTGTTGTACACCATCCACACCCTCCCGGCACGCGAAATCAGACGGTAGAAGTAGTAGGCCCAGATGGCATCCTGCTCCTCGTACGTAGGAAGGTCGAACGCCTTGCGTATCGTATATGGGATAAATGAATCAGCCACGTTCTTTCGCGGGAACACCCCCTCCGACGAGGAAAGAATCATGATATTGTCGAAATCGAGAGCCCTGACCTCGAGCGGGCCCATGATCTGAAGGCCGCACAGAGGCTCGCCGCAATACGGGATGCTGACTCCCGAAAGGAGCTTTACCAGAAGTCTCTTGAAGGTATCGAAACGGAGGTCGGTATAGCGCGTGTGAAGAGCGTGAGTCCTGAGATAGTTCACGACGCGGTATATTTCATACATAGCCTCCCTCTCCAGGGGGTCATAAGCCATTCCGGAAGCCAGGAAGGAGAGTGTCGCAAGCAGGTAATCGATAACCTCATCCAGTGAATCCCTGTCAGGCAGGTTCCTGAACACCGGGCTGAAATCGAGGTCCCCCGAAGGGATGTATGTCTGGGCCTTATCCTTGACGGCGCATATCCTGTCGGAATCCCCTTCGTGCGCGTGCCTGAATATCGTGGAGGAGAATATGTCCCAAATCACCCTGTGGTAGAAATATCCCTGACGCCTGCCCTCGAAGAGCCGCAGGATTGCAGTGACGAGAGAATACGAGCCGGAAAGGCTCAGCGGGGAGCCCATTGTAATATTGAGCACATCGGCCCGCGCGTCGGGGATGGAGGTCAGCACGGATTGGAGCTGAGTCTCGTCAGGGAGCAGCACGAGAGTCCTTTCATCGACAGGGCCCTCCACGGCCTGAAGGAAGTCGGGTATGAGCTTGCTGCCGGCAACCGTGGTGCTTGTGGAGATTACGGAGATCTCGGGAAGCGGGCCGTATTCGACTTTGAATGCCTGAGGAAGGGAGTTCACCCCCGGGGCGAGATACCGTCTGATAAAGTGCGAAGCCTTGTTCTGCGGGTCGCCGAGAAGCGGCGAATCCTGGCCGCCGGTTGGGAAATCCCAGCAGAACTCGGCAAAGCCGTCCTCCTTGGCAAGACTGTGCAGAAATGTCAGTTCGGCCTTGGAAAGAGCGTTGAGCCCGACGAACACCACCTTCGCGGCATTGGGATACAGGCGCTGCAGGGTGGCCTTGCTCTCGGCGGGATGTTCGGCCACGTACCTGAAAACCATACCCTCGTAAGCGAGTCCCTTTTCCTTGAGCGACTTGTTGTATTCCGTGTAAATCGGGAGCAGCAGGTCCCAGATTGCGATGAACGTTTTATGATACTCCTTGGAGACGGTCCCGTCGTCCCCCCTGAGGCTGCCCACCAGGGAGCAGATTGCATCGTACTGCGCATCGGTCGTGAACGACTTGGGATCCACGTCGATATCCTTGTAATCGGCGATATTCTTCAGAATCTGCCCGGGGTCGGCAAGGTACTTGTCGATATCTCCGAAATCGCTCAGGATCACTCCTCCCCAGAACAGGAAATCATCAAGCGGCTCAGCCGTATGGCCCGCCGAAACCCTGACCTGCCTGTAAACCTCGTAGAGTTCCACGAGCAGGGTAAGTTCGTCCGCCATGGAGCCCTGCGGAGCATAAAGCGACCTGAAAAGGTCGGAAACCGTAGCAAGCTGAGGCATACCGGCGCCCACATTCTCCGCGAGCATCTTCTCGCCGAAATATTTCTTGAAAAAGACCTGGCTGCGCCTATTTGGAAAAACGAACAGCGTCGCCCCGGCCGAAGCGAAATAGTGCTCCACGACCTGGGCGAGAAACGGCTTTGTCCTGTTACGGTTCATTTTCGGATGAAGTATCGAGCTCTAAAGATAGTGGAAAAAACCGATTTGAGAATGACTTAAGGCAAAATAATGTACCTTTGTCCGGCAAAGGACGCACGATGGCAGAAAACATTCCACTCGAACTCGGCACCGAGAGCATAGGCAGGCTGCTCAAGAAATATGCCCTGCCGGCCATTGTGGCGATGACGGCATCGTCGCTCTACAATATGGTCGACAGCATCTTCATCGGCCAGGGATGCGGCGCGATGGCCATTTCGGGCCTTGCAATCACCTTCCCGCTGATGAATCTCTCGGCAGCCTTCGGCACCCTTGTCGGAGTGGGCGGAGCCACCCTGATTTCGGTACTTCTGGGGCAGCGCAACTACGACATAGCCAAGAAGGTGCTCAACAACGTATTCATACTGAACGTCATCATAGGCGTGCTGTTCAGCGGCCTTACGCTCATCTTCCTCAACCCGGTGCTCAGATTCTTCGGAGCCAGCGGCTCCACCCTGCCCTATGCACGGGAATATATGATTCCGATTCTCGCAGGCAACATCATAACCCACCTCTATTTCGGCCTCAACGCTGCAATCAGGGCCTCGGGGCAGCCGCGCAAGGCTATGACAGCCACCATACTCACCGTATGCCTCAACACCGCAATGGACCCGCTGTTCATATTCGTGTTCGATATGGGCATACAGGGAGCCGCCGTAGCCACCGTACTGGCGCAGTGCATCTCGCTTGGATGGGAAATGAAGATCCTGTGCGACAAAAAAGCCTTCCTGCATCTTGACTGGAACGGGATGAGGCTTGATATCCCGATTGCAAAGCGCTCCCTCTCGATAGGGCTCGCCCCCTTCCTGATGAATGCGGCATCCTGCTTCGTGGTGATTTTCGTAAACAGGCAGCTGGGCACCTATGGAGGCGACCTTCAGATAGGGGCATTCGGCATCATCAACAGGATTGTGTTCCTCTTCCTTATGATAGTGATGGGATTCAATCAGGGAATGCAGCCGATTGCAGGATACAACTACGGGGCCAAACTCTACGACAGGGTGCTGAAGGTCCTCAATATGACCGTCGTCTGCGCATGTATCGTGATGTCGATGTGCTTTCTCACAGGTATGCTCTTCCCCAGGGCGGCGGTATCGATATTCACTCACGACGAGCAGCTGATCGAAATGGCCGCACACGGGCTTTCAATCAACGTCATAATGTTTCTCATAGTGGGAAGGCAGATGGTGATATCCAACTTCTTCCAGAGCCTTGGGCTTGCCCGGCGGGCAATCTTCCTGTCGCTTTCCAGACAGCTCATCTTCCTGCTGCCCTGCCTCATCATCCTGCCGATATTCTTCGGAGTCGACGGGGTATGGTACAGCTTCCCGGCATCCGACCTCGCTGCAGTCATAATCTCGGAAATACTTTTGGCAAACCTCAAGAAATCATTCAAAAAGGAGGCACAGGGCAATGAGCGAATCTGACAAATACATCATCTCGATAGGGCGGCGTATCGGCTCGGGCGGGCTGCGCACCGCAAAGATGCTTTCAGAGCAACTGGGAATCCAGATGTTCGACAAGGAACTGCTCGCCGAAGCGGCGAAGGAGTGCGGTCTCCATCCCGAAATATTCGAAAAACGCGACGAGAAAAGTTCGTGGAGACTCAGGTCCCTGTTCGGAATGCACGAAAGCAACCCCATCGTCGATGAGGACATGTTCAAGATGCAGAGCGACGTGATGCGGAGAATTGCCTCCCAGCAGTCCTGCATATTCGTGGGCAGATGCGCCGACTACGTACTCCGCGACTTCCCCAATATGTTCAGCGTATTCATAACCGCCCCGCTCGATTTCCGCGTCGGGAAAATAATGCACCGGCTTGACCTCTCCGAGCGAGAAGCCAGAAAATTCATAGAGCACAGCGAGAAATCGCGCGCCTCGTACTATAACTACTACACATTCAAGACCTGGGGCGACTCCGCCTCTTACGATCTATGCATCGACTCCCTCAAGGCCGGCAGCATAGAGAACACGGTGGAAATCATACGCCTCGCCATGACCAGGGCCGGCATCCTCTAACGGAGGATCTGACGGCCCTTTGTCTGAAAGACCGCGGAGCGCCGGGCCTGATTGGAGGATCCGTTGCTGAAAATATATTCCCCCTGACGGCCCTTTGTCTGAAAGACCGCGGAGCGCCGGGCCTGAAGGGGGAATATATTTTCAGTGATGAACATTCTCCGAAAAAATTGTATCTTTACCGGATATGAACTATATCTTCGTAATAAACGGCCGCCCCGACAAGGCCCGCTTCCAGGAAGAAATCCAGAAGCAAATAGACGAATTGTGCCCAGGCGCCATGCAATATAAAACCATCGGCGTGGGCGACGGCACCCGCTTCGTGCGTTCCTACTGTGAATTCCACCAAAAGGAGGAGGTCTGTTTCGTGGCCTGCGGAGGCAGCGGAACCGTAAACGAAGTCGGCTCCGGCCTGATAGGATATTCGAAAAAGAGTATGGCGATTCTGGCATACGGCACCACCAACGACTTCACCAAATACTACCCTGGCAGGGATCACAAATCACTGCGTGACATAATAAAGAACGGGGAGGAAGTCCGAATCGATGCAATCAGATGCAATGACGACTACTCATTCAACGTCATCAACATCGGATTCGATGCCAATGCGGCATACGAAACCAACCTCTATCTTGAGGCCGGCGTAAAATCAGGATATCTGCGCGGAGTCCTGAAGTCGATCCTGACCAGCAGGTTCAACAACTTCAAGATGATTGTCGATGGAGAGCGGATCACGAAAGGGCTCTCTCTGCTCTGCACCGTTTCCAACGGGCATTACTGTGGAGGAAGTTTCAAATGCTCACCACGGGCGAAAAATGACGACGGCCTGATGGACGTCTGCCTGATACGCTCCATCAGCCTCCTCTCCTTCCTGATAATCCTGCCCAAGTACATCAAGGGAGAGCACCTCGACAACAGATTCTGCATGCGCAGGATGGTGTACCGTCAGGCAAAGAAAGTGGAGCTCAGCTGCAAGGACCTGATGTACGTAAGCAACGACGGAGAAATCCTCGCTTCCGACCATTTTGATATGGAAATACTTGAAAAGGCCGTGACACTCCGCCTGCCCGGTCTGAAAAAGGAGGACGCACGATGAAACTCAACCAGTCATTCTCAGCAAGGCTGAGCCTGTATATCATACTCGCCACGTCGGTTTTGAGTATCGGAGGGCTTGTGGGTGCGGAAATCTTTTCCGTCAAGGAGCTCAAAAAATCAGTGTCGAAGGATGCCGGTGAGATCCTGAAGATTCAGATAAAGGACGTCGAGAAAATCCTGGCCGAGGTCGAAAGGACAACCGAAAGTATGGAATGGGTAGTAATGGAGAATGTCGGCGATGCGGACTTCATGTTCCATATATGCGAGAAAACGATGCGGTCGAATCCTTACATCACAGGGGTCAGCGTCGCTTTCAAACCGTTCCATTATCCGTCGAAAGGCAAATGGTTCGCCCCTTACGTATCCACCGACAGCAAAGGGGAATTGGTTGCGTACCAGTGCGGAACTGAAGAGTACGACTATTTCAAAGAAGACTGGTACCGCTTGCCCAAATCCCAGAATTCAAGCCTATGGCTCGACCCTTATTACGACGAAGACAACCTGCAGCACGGGATAGACCAATATCTGACCACCTATTCGATTCCGCTCTACGACGGAAGCGGCGAATTCATGGCGGTACTTCAATCCGACGTCACGCTGCTGGACATTACGGACAAGCTTTCATCACTCGAAGGGTATGAGCACTCCTATTCGATACTTCTCGGGCGCTCCGGATCCTTCATAAGCCATCCCGATTCTGCGGTAATGAGCCTGGCCACCATCTTCGAATATGCCAACGAAACCGGCAATGACGGGATAATGGAGTTGGGGGCGAACATGATCTCGGGAAAATCGGGAGCCACGACGATAAACGGCCCCGCCGGTAAAAGTTACGTTGCATACGGCTCCCTGTCGAACGGATGGTCGATGGCGATTGTCTGCCCCTATGCCGACATATACCACACAATCAGTACGACGAACGCCAAGCTGACAGTCCTGATGCTGCTCGAACTGCTTCTGCTGTTCGTCGTAATCCGCAGGATTGTCAGCCGTACCACAAAACCGATAACGCAGTTCGTATATTCGGCGCTCACAATCGGAAAGGGCAATTTCAATGCGCGCCTTCCCGAAGTCAAGACCCACGACGAACTGAGACGGCTCCACGATTCGCTCGAATATATGCTGATGTCATTCAACGATTACATCGGGCAGCTGAAGGTCTCGACGACCTCAAACGAAAAATACGAGAGCGAGCTGAACATCGCCAGCAACATCCAGAAGCAGATGCTTCCCTTCACGTTCCAGAAATCGGACAAGTTTGACATTTATGCGAAGCTGACTCCCGCCAAGGAAGTCGGCGGCGACCTGTTCGATTTTCTCGTGCGTGACAATTATCTCTACATAGCCATAGGCGACGTGTCCGGAAAGGGAGTGCCGGCCGCATTGTATATGGCCATCACCCGCTACGCCTTCAATTTCATTTCCAGCCTCGGCTTCGGCGTCGACGATGTGATGGTGCAGATCAACAACTCGTTCTGCAAAGGCAATTCCATGATGATGTTCGTGACGATGTTCATTGCCAGAATCAATCTTCAGACATACGAAATGGAATACTGCAATGCCGGGCACAACCCCATCGTGGTAAAGGGCTCGGATGGCAGCGTAAGTTATCTCCACGCCAAATCCAACATAGCCATCGGTCTGGTGGAGAATTTCGATTTCGAAAAGGGGACGCTCCGGCTCGATAAAGGAAGCCGTCTGCTGCTCTACACCGACGGAGTGACTGAAGCCGAAACCGTAAACAAGGAGCAGTACGGAGAAGACCGCCTGATCGAATTCGTCAAGGGCATAGCTGACAGCGACAGTTCCGAGACCGTCATCGACAACCTGTTCTCCTCAGTCAAGGAGTTCACCGGCGAGAACGACCAGAACGACGATATCACCGTCCTGACAGTCAAATTGTGACGTCTCTACGTTCCGGAGAAGACTCATCCCCTGAGGGCACGACGCTTCCGCGGTCTTTCAGACAAAGTGCCCTCAGGGGATGAGTCTTCTCCGGGAATATCGGTCACGAAAGTATCAGTCCGCTTTCAGCTTCTTGTACTTGAACCGTTTGGGCTCCACATTGCCCAGACGCATCTTCTTGTTCTCCTCGTATTCAGAGTAGGTTCCTTCGAAGAAATACACCTTCGAGTCCCCCTCGAACGCAAGGATATGCGTCGCTATGCGGTCGAGGAACCAGCGGTCGTGCGAAACCACGACGGCACATCCGGCAAAGTTCTCAAGACCCTCCTCCAGAGCGCGGATGGTATTCACGTCCACGTCGTTGGTCGGCTCGTCGAGGAGCAGTACGTTGGCATTCTCCTTCAATGTAAGGGCCAGATGCAGACGGTTGCGCTCGCCTCCGCTGAGCACGCCGCATTTCTTCTCCTGGTCGGCCCCCGTAAAATTGAAACGGCTTATGTATGCGCGCGCATTCATCTCCCGGTTGCCCAACTTCACGAACTCGGAATTCTCGGCTATGGTTTCGTATACCGTCTTGTCGGGATCTATCTGCTTGTGCTGCTGGTCGACATAGGCAATCTTGACCGTCTCGCCCACACTGAACTCCCCGCAGTCAGGCTTGTCGTAACCCATTATCAAGCGGAAGAGAGTGGTTTTTCCGGCGCCGTTGGGACCTATCACTCCCACGATGCCTGCCGGAGGAAGCGAGAAATTGAGGTCCTCGTACAGAATACGGTCGCCGAATGATTTGGTAACCCCCTTGCACTCGATGACTTTCTGCCCCAATCTCGGGCCGTCGGGAATGAATATCTCAAGACGTTCCTCCTTCTGTTTACCGTCTTCATTGAGCATCTTTTCGTATGCCCCCAGACGGGCCTTGCTCTTGGCGTGACGCGCCTTGGGAGCCATCCTCACCCACTCCAACTCGCGTTCCAGAGTCTTGCGGCGCTTGCTCTCCTGCTTCTCCTCCTGTGCAAGACGCGTGCTCTTCTGCTCCAGCCACGACGAATAATTGCCCTTCCAGGGGATGCCCTCGCCACGGTCCAGCTCAAGGATCCACCCGGCCACGTTGTCGAGGAAATAGCGGTCGTGAGTCACTGCAATCACAGTGCCCTTGTATTGCTGCAGGTGAGCCTCGAGCCACTGGATCGATTCCGTGTCGAGATGGTTGGTAGGCTCGTCGAGGAGCAGTACGTCGGGCTCGCTCAGAAGCAGACGGCACAATGCCACACGACGGCGCTCTCCTCCGCTCAAGGTAGCTACGGCAGCATCCGCATCGGGGCACTGCAGGGCGTCCATCGCCCTTTCGAGCTTGGTGTCGATATCCCAGCCCCCTGCCTGCTCTATGGCATCGGTAAGCTCTCCCTGCCTTTCGATAAGACGGTTCATGTCGTCGTCGCTCATAGGCTCGCAGAACTTTGCGCTTATCTCATTATATTCGTTCAGAAGGTCGAACACCTCCGAGACCCCTTCGCGGACCACCTCAACCACCGTCTTGGAATTGTCGAGCACAGGCTCCTGCTCAAGATAGCCCACACTGTAACCGGGAGCGAAGACGACCTCCCCGCGGGTCGGGGTCTCTATGCCGGCTATGATCTTCATCAAGGTGGACTTGCCGGCGCCGTTGAGACCGATTATGCCGATCTTGGCCCCGTAGAAGAACGAAAGGTATATATCCTTGAGTATTACTTTATTGTTGTGGGGCAGAATCTTGCTCACCCCATTCATGGAAAAGATGATCTTCTCGTCAGCCATATAAGGTTGGGAATCTTCTATTTGAAACTTGACAGGTCAACCTGCGACACGCCGCCGAGGCTCCTGATGGAGAATTTCGTAAAGGAATAACCGTTTACAGTCAGTGTGTACGTCCCGCTCTCAACATAAGTATGGGTGCTTCCATCGACGAGTTTTTCCTCATCGGAGCCGTCACCCCAAAGGATGGATGCAGAAGGGTATCCCGGACCCGATATCGACGGTGAAGCCATCACATAGTTTGCGACAGGGGCCGACACGGTCAGGCTGAACGAAAGCTGGGGGCCGGTTGCATTCTTCTGGCATCGTACCGAAGCGGCATATCCGTGGGCAAGCTGCTTGCGCAACGTCACTGCAGTGGAATTGAAGCGCCATCCGGTACTCTCATTCCAGTAATAGCCGGTATATCCCACGTTGAACCAGACAGAACTGCCGCTGTAATCCTTTGCTCCGGCTGCAGGGAAATTCACGTAGGTATCCCCCATCTGGGTGCGGCAGCCTCTTTCCGAATAGCTGCTGCGCCAGGTTGAATTGCTGCCGATCGCGATTCCATTGAAAGCGCTCTCATACTGGATATGATACCCGGCGGGACAGGGGTCATAACGGGTTTTGTTGGAAGCCGACCAGAGAGTGTTGTCGGGCTCCATAAGCCATTCACCCGTATCGCTGGTTATCCTCACATAGGGGTTGGCCGTAGCATACTCGATGAAACCGGTATCCTCCGACAGGGGAACCGTCATCATAGGCTGGCCTGCGACTGCGGCTCCCGAACCCTCGAGAGTGCAGGAACCTACAAAAGGATCCTTGCGCCCGCACTGATAGAGCAGCCCGTATCCCTTTGCAGTCAGGCCTGCATCGAGCGCCCCGAGGTTGCGGTCCATCATCACGGCCCCGCTGAACGTGCTGCCACCATCGGAATAGGTCTGGTCGGTCACGCCGTTTTCAAGCGACCAGATATGCCAGCTCCACAGTATCAGGCCGTCTTTTCCGCCTACTGATATCAGAGCATTGCCGTCTGGTGCGCCTTCTGGTTTTCTGAAATAAAGATACTGCCCGTCGGCGACGGCATCGCTGACAATTGAGAAGCGTTTTGGTGCGTGGCTCGTGTTGGCCGTTTCCCATACCACGCGGCCGAAGGCCACCTCACCCACACTCTCACTGCTGTTGCCCTGGCAGGTTTTGATGCGGTAGCTTCCCGAACCGCTGACGATATAGCAGTTGGCCGATTCGACGGCGCTGAGGTCGGTTGCAGGGTCGGTGTCGAATTCAATCCTCTCGTCGATGGAGCCCATATCGTATATCACGCCCCTTTTTAGAGAGTTCTTGCTGGTCATTGGAATATGCCCCAAACGGCCGTCGCGGCTCACCAGGGAGAAACCCGACCCGGCGGCAAGGGTTGACGGCAGACAGGCGATATACTTGGCTCCGTGGCCGGAGGCCATATCGATATGGATCTTGGCATTTGTGGTGGCATACTGCCCGTTGGCGTTGCCGGTGGAGGTTTCGATGCCGTAGAGCCCCGATACAAGGCTGTCGACGGAGCACAGTTCCATGCTAGAGAGATCCTCCCGCATGAACGACAGTTTGAGGATTGCCGTGGCATTGCGGAAATTGATGCTGCTGCCACCGGGCTCGCACTCTCCCACCACTATGTTTGCAGAGGCGAACGAGCCCTCCTGAACAGGAGGTATGTCGAGGATAAGGCTCCCCTCGTACACGAAGTTGTTTTCGTTATACGGGTATGATGCGAACAGCTTCTTTGAGAAATCGACTCCCGTAACCGATATTTCGGCACTGCTGAGGCCGTCGTACTCCTGGGATATGGTGGCAGATGCCACGTGCTGCCCGTCGGATATCCAGATCTTGTCGCCGGTTTTCCAGACAGGGACCATATCATCGCCGAGCCCCGTTCTGCCGTCAGAGTCGGCAATCTCCTCGCGGCTTATCGAGATGCGCCTTGTCTCGCCCTGCAATCCGCCGGTTTCCGCCTCGATGAATGACTTGCTGCACGAAGAAGCAATCAGGAGGGAAAGTGCCGCAATAATTATATGATACTTTTTCATACCGTTACAAGACTATTTTTATTTCGGCCTTCTGGGCATACGATTTGGTTCCGGATTTGGCATAACCGCTGAAATAGAGGATGAGCCTGTATGTACCGGATGCAAGGCCGGAGGTCCTGATTTTCAAGATTCCGTCCTTCTTCTGATACAGAATCACACTTCCGGCCGACTGACCCGACGAATCGAGGAAGGAGCAGGCCGACCATTCGCTCGGGAAGAACCTCACTGTAAGGATGCTCGTTTGCGAGTCGTACTCCATCGAAGAGTAGTCCTGCACGTGGACGGGCAACTTGCCGCAGATGCTGTCGGCAGGGTTGAGACTGTAATATACCGGCAGCCAGGTATTGCCGCCGTAAACCTTGTAGAATGCCTGGATATAGTCACCCTCCTCGACGGAGTTACTCTTGCCGAGCGATACGCCGAGGCTGTCAAAGGCATAATATCCGCTGGTTATGTTGAACGACTTGTTCGTTGGAAGCATCCACGCCTTGCGCGTTCCGGCACGGTTCATCAGGGCGAGATTGAACGACCCCCGGAAGGTGGAGTCACCGTAATTGAAAATCCTCCCCACCCTCAGGTAGAAGGTGCTGTCCCTGTAGATATTCCCGGTTATATATTCTATTCCCTTGAAATTGACGCCCTTGCTATTGAGACCGCCCCTCATTTCGATCGAAGACACATAGGAGCCTCCGGCATTGGGGCGGACTCCGATATAGACGGTCTGCTTGAGCGTGTAGCTGCCGAACGCGCTGAGCTCGTAATAGCCGTTGCTGGTGCCGTTCCAACCCCAGTTGATGAGGAACTTGCCCGATGAATCATAGCCGTCGATGACAAAAGCGTGCGAACCGCTTATGGAGGAGGCCGACATCAGGACCGGATGCCCCTGCCCTATGCTCGAAGAGATCATCTCACGCCATTTGTCGGCGGTGACATAATCCTTTGCATAGTGCACCGCCCCCTTGTCGTAGTCCATATAGGTGGCAAGGCGAGGATATGTGGTAAGGGTGGATGCACCTGTGCCGTCTGCTCCGAAATCGGCCTGCGCCATTACGGCTATGTGGTAGCAGAGGGTCGAGACGGCATCGGCCTGCTCCTTGGTGTACATCACCTTATCGTATTTCGGCAGCATATCGCCCCACATATACTCCTCGCCAAGCTCCAGTTCGGGGACCGCAATCCCTCCGTCAGTGGTATAGCCGGGGAGCGTGCCGACTCCGTACTCCGGATGCTTGTAATAGGCCATCAGTTCGCTTATGGCAACGGCAACACAGCCCACAAGCGTGGAATTGCCCGACTTGTCCTTCGGACACTTGGCATTGAAGGGCTCGCCCTGCCCCCAGTCGGGTGTCTTCAGGTCGACAGCTGCAGTGGCCGCCGTGACCCTGCCGGAGAGAATGTCATCCCACCTGGCCACTTCTTCGGCCGTAGCCGCAACTCCGCTGCGGCGGCGCTGCTCTATCTGAGTGCGGTAGTCCTCCATCCATTCCGCAAGGTTGGCCGGCATCGTGGCATCGAAGCTGAATTTCCCTTCGTTGGAATAGCCGAGCACGGGGCGGGCCGCCTCGATGGCTGAAATTATGACGAATCCTCCGCCGGCATTGTTGAAGACATAGTATGCCGGATCCGATGCCGAGCGGACACCGCTCTGCTTTACCTGAGTGAGCGAGATTCCCGATCTGGTGCCTCCGCCAAGGAAGCGTTCGGCTACGGCAAGGGCCCTTTCAGGCGACACTTCCGCGGCCGCGCAGTCCAGAACCAGAGCCAGAAAAAGTGCGATTATCGAAAATTTCTTCATTTCTTAAATACAATCCTTACAAAGTTAGGAAAATTTTTCGGAAATATACTACATTTGCACCCCAAGGAAGGGGTATTAGCTCAGCTGGTAGAGCGCAAGGTTCGCAATCTTGAGGTCAGGGGTTCGATCCCCCTATGCTCCACAGAAAAAGGGAAGCCGGCCGGCTTCCCTTTTTCTGTGGGGGAACAATCCTTCGTATTATTCTTCGTTAAGCTGCAAATGCTGCACGTAGATGGCCTTTTTGATCTGGTCACGGCGTTTTACCGAAGGCTTCTCGAAAGTCTTGCGTGCGCGAAGCTCACGGATGACTCCTGTCTTCTCGAATTTCCTCTTGAATTTCTTGAGGGCGCGCTCTATGTTTTCACCTTCCTTTATCTGTACGATAATCATTTTGCAAACACCTCCTTTTCTACGGGGGTGCAAAGTTATCAAAAATTTCTTAATTTTGACAATAGTTCAACAAATAAGACCATGCGCAAGATTCTTTCCATCACTTTTGCCGCAATAGCGGCCATCGTCCTGCTCTCATCCTGCAACAAGGATCCTTTCGGGACATACCGTACAGTGCCGATATACACCGTATCCCCCACCGTGGAGGATGGGGACAGGGATGCCATACTCCAATATGTCAAGTCCTTCCCGTATTTCCAGAGTCAGCAGGAGTACACCTCGACATATTCCGAAGCCTGCTGCAATGCCCAGAACGACTTCTTCGCGGCCGTACGCCTTATCGACGAAAAGGAGATATGCTGTCATCTGAAGCCTTACGAGATTTTCACAATCGTCCTGACGATTGCCGAAAAGGAGTCAACCTCGGGCCAGATACTGTGCTCGGTCCGCTATACACCCGACCTGGGCAGCGGCGATCAATAGAAATAATACCCGGCCTTGCGCAGGGCCTCCATCGTCCTTATCGGCTTTGAAGGCTTGAGGTGGCGTGCAAGGAATCCGTAGGTCTTGAGACGTACCTCACACGCCTCGCGTATGTCTATGCGCTCGAAGAGATGCGCGCCTTCCATCGGAGGATATATCTCGTATTCGAAATCCTTGCCGCAAGCCTTGAGTGCATCTATCATACGTTCAACTTCGAGGTGGCACACGTCATCGTCGTTGATGCAGGTGGTTATCATAAGCGGACGGCACAGCCTGGAAGCATACGAAACCGGTGAACGGCGGGTATACTCCTCGGGCTTGTCCTCGGGAGTGCCGTTGATATGGTAAGGCTGGTTGAAGTTCTTGATATAGCTCCTGTGCTGGTACGACAGGCGGAAGGCAAGGTCACTGACCGGAACTCCGGCATAAGCGCAGGTGAACTTGTCTGGATGATTGAGGATATTCATCAGCGAAATCATTCCGCCATGGCTCCATCCGAGCAGGCCCACGCGGGTGCTGTCGACTATGCTGTAGCAGTCGACCATATAGTCACGCGCAGCGCACACGTCCTCATATTCCATTCCGCCGTAGTCTATCGACTCGTACAGCCCCTTGCCGTACCCGGTCGACCCGCGGTAATCGGGTGCTATCACGACGTAGCCCTGGGCAAGGAGTTCACGCAGAATGTGCACCTGCCCCTGGGCGAAGTTGCTGTGCACACCGCCGTGCGAGAGCACGATGAGCGGATACTTCCTGTTTTGTTTGACACTTCTGGGAATGAACACGTACGAATGGAACTTAAGCTTGTTGGAGCGGAGCGTATCCTTGAACCGGCAGCCTGTCTCCACCACTACCTGACGGGCCGGCCCGGTGATGCGCACCATATCGACGAAGGCTATGTCGGACAGACGTTCGTAGAACAGTATCGACTCCTCCATACGGGTGATGGTATTGGTGTTGTGGCTGTCATTCTCCTGAGCGCAGCACACTGCACACAGCACGAGAGACAGCGCGGCCGAGAGAAAAAACTTTTTCATATCATAAATTTTAAATCATTCATTTGCGGTAGTGGACAAACCTCTCCCTGCCGTTGACGTCCCTGAGCACTTCGGCGCCATGTCCGAGCAGGGCCGCGGTTTCACCGCCCAGGCGCTCGTTGACCTCGCACCACACCTCTCCCGAAGGGGCGAGGAGCCTTGAAGCCCAGTTCCCCAGTGCACCATAGAACAGAAGCGGGTTGTCGTCGGGCACAAACAGGGCTTCCGACGGCTCATATTCCAGCACGTTGCGGTGCATAAGAGCCTTCTCACTCTCCATTATGTAGGGAGGGTTGCATACCACCAGGTCGAACTCGGGCAGGCCGGCAGGTGGCGCCTGCAATATGTCGGCCTTGAAAAACACCGGTTTGGCACCGTAAAGCTTCACCCTCTGCCGGCAGGCGATGCCCAGGGCGGCATCGGAAACGTCGCAGGCGAACACCTGCGCCTGCGGAAAGGCGGCGGCAAGCGACCACGCGATGCAACCGCTTCCCGTGCAGAGGTCCAGAATATTGAACGGCCCCTCACAGCCTCCATCATCGAGGCTTCGGATAATCATATCCACCATCTCCTCGGTTTCGGGACGCGGTATCAGGCATCCCTCGCCCACCTTGAACCTGTGACCGCAGAACTCCTGGCGACCCGTCACATACTGGAGTGGACGGCCTGCCGAAAGCTGCGCAAGGTCATCATCCAGTGCAGATTCCTTTTCGGGAGGAATTGTCATTCCCGGCTCCGCCACAATCCTGTACTGAGGAATCCCGAGTCTTGTGCAGAGGAGCGTCAGGACAATCGACGAAATCTCCCTCCGATCATACAGGGAAGCCAGCGATGAAGAAGCCCTGCTCTTGAACTCAGACAAAGTCATATAACCGTGATTGCCGTTTACAAAGGTAGCATTATTTTGAATAATCCGAAACAGGATGGTGGGCCAGTATGTTCTGCTGCCACTTGCGGGTGTCGATGTGGGTGTATATCTCCGTGGTGAGGATGCTTTCGTGTCCCAGCATCTCCTGCACGGCACGGAGGTCCGCCCCGTTCTCGACAAGATGTGAGGCGAACGAATGGCGGAAAGTATGCGGGGATATGCTCTTCGAAATACCGGCGGCGGCAGCGAGAGCCTTCACCATATTGAACACGGCCACCCGCGAGAGCCTGCCCCCCTTCATATTCAGGAACAGGATATCCTCAGCCTCCGGAGAGACTCCCATCAGGGCCCTGTCGGCCATCCACAGCTCTATGCTTTTCGAGGCCGCCTCCCCTATCGGGACCAGACGCTGCTTGTTGCCCTTGCCGGTAACCCTCACAAAGCCATCGGCGAGGAAAAGGTCGGAGATGCGGAGATTCACGAGCTCGCTCACCCTCAGGCCGCAGGAATAGAGCACCTCGAGTATGGTGCGGTCGCGCCGCCCCCCGATGCCTGACTGATCGGCAGATGCCAGCATGGACTCGATTTCCTCGACGGTAAGCACGTCAGGCAGATGGGGATAGATGTGCGGAGTGTCGAGCCGCTCGCAGGGATTGCCCCCGGCAAGACGCCCCTCCGAGTCGAGGAATCTGAACAGAGTCTTGAGCGAGCTTACAAGACGGGCCTGCGACCGCTTCGAAAGACCCCCCTCCACTTCACAGGCGAGGAATGCCGACAGGGTGTCGTAATCAGCCTCCCACGGGCTCCCTATCCCACGGTTGCGAAGGAACTCAGCAAGAGCGCGGTAATCACGCGAATAAGCCTCCACAGTATTGGGTGAGAGCGACCTTTCCAGAACCAGATAGCTCCTGAAATCTGACAGCGTATTGTCGAACTCATCCATCCGGCGCCGCCCTCCGCTCAGAGAGTGCAGTGAAGCACGGTGCCTCCACCCTCATTCTCCAGATGCACCTCGCTGCAAAGACCGCGCAGAATGGCTGCCTGGATGGCATGTTCCTCCCTTTCGAAGACTTCGCCATCTATGGGCACGGGGACGGATATGGTTACGTCCTTCGTTCCGGTCTTCTCCGAATAGGACACCTTGACCGATGCGCCGAATTCCGTCCCCATCATCAGCACGCCCTCTTCGACAGCATGGGCCACGTGGTCGGCATCCGAAGCGGAGAAATTGTATCTGGTGCAGAAATTGTCGACTCCGGCCATCATCTCATAATAGTCGTAACCCGATGAGTGGATTTCGTACCGGAAGTCGCGGATCTGGTTTATGAAATTGCAGGTCAGTTCCCTCTGAGGGTTTTCGAATATCTGCTCCGGAGTTCCCGACTCGTAGATAATGCCTTCGTTCATAAAGAACACACGGTTGCACACCTCGCGCGCAAAACGCATTTCGTGCGTAACCACTATCATAGTCATTCCCTTGCGGGCCAGAGTCTTCATAACACCGAGAACCTCGCTCACCATAGTGGGGTCGAGAGCCGAAGTGGGCTCGTCGAACAGCAGTATCTCAGGTTCCATCGCCAGGGCCCGGGCGATTGCCACACGCTGCTTCTGGCCTCCGGAAAGTTGCGACGGCATTGCATCGCGCTTCTCCGCCAGACCCACCAGTTGCAGGAGTTCCATAGCTTTGGATTCGGCCTCCTCCCTGGATTTGCCGAGCAGCTTGCGCGGGCAGAAAGTGATATTGTCAATTATGCTCATCCCGTTGAACAGGTTGAACGACTGGAACACCATACCCATCTTGCGGCGCAGGGCCGGCACCTCGACGTCGGGAGCGAGAATATTGCATCCGCATATTTCAATACGCCCGCCGGAAGGCTGCTCAAGCAGGTTCAGGCAGCGCAGGAAAGTGCTCTTTCCGGTACCGGAAGGGCCTATTACGCTTATCACCTCACCCTTGCGGATCTCTGCATTGACATCCTTGAGCACGCATACTCCGTCGTTGAAGGATTTGGTAAGATGCGAGATGCGGATCACCACGTCATCTTCAGAGGAAGATGGTACCCCGCAAGCAGAGGCGGAACGATGGCGGCGGAGACGCATCGAAACCACGCACACGATTGCCGAAAGCAGCGCGGAGAGCGCCACCCATACCCACGTGGGCGACGATGAAGGCTCGCTTGCAGCACTGTCCCTGACAATAATCGCAACCACCTTGCTGTCGTAATACGGAACCTGATTTATTATCTTCTGGCGCTCCTCGGTAAGGCTTATCGTAGCCACCGCCACATCCACCTTCCCGGACACCAGGCTTGGGATGATGCCTCCGAAATCCATATTGACGAACTCCACCGGACGCCCGATATGCAATGCGAACCGGCGCATCATCTCTATCTCGAATCCATCCGGAACCCCGTTCATCACCATACTCATCGGGGCGGAAGACATTATGCTGGCGACCCTCAGCACCGGACCGCTGGTGGCGCTGGCGACATCCTTATGCGCCTGGGGGCAAGCCCCCATGAACCACCTCGAGAGCATATCATCATATTCAGGCGTTTTCTTGAACTCCGTGACGAAACTCTCGAACTGCGCGGGAAGATAGTCATCCTCCTTCCTGAAGCAGGCCGTCACGGGCATCGAAGGCATCCCGGTGGGTATGGTGTCAAGTTCGGGATACTGCTGCAGAGGGGTTATGGCATTGAGGTCGTCGAGGAAGTGGGCCGACACCTTTCCGCTGCGCAAGGCCGTTATTCCGTCCACGTCGGTATTGAACGACCTCACGTTGGCGATTCCATGAATCTGGTGCAGATAAGGTTCGGCGAGCGAGCCGAGAGTGACCGAAACCAACTTTCCCTTGAGGTCGGCCTCACAAGTGATGCCCCTTCCTGCAGAAGGTTCGTCTTTGCGCACTATCACCACCGAATGGCTCGAATAGTACGGAATCTGGATTATCATCTTCTGGCGCTCCTCGGTCTGGTTGATGATGGAGATCGCCGCATCTATCTTGTTCGACACCAGTCCTGGAATGACGGCGCCGAAATCCATCGTTTCGAATTCGACAGGACGCTTGGCATACAGGGCGAAACGGCGCATCAGTTCAATCTCATAGCCGTCGAGTTCGCCGTCCAGCATAAAGTTGAACGGCGGAACGGTGCCGAGCACCGCCACCTTGAACGGCGTACCGGAAGCCACGGAAGGGACGTCCCGATGCCTGAGGGAATCCTTGACGTTCATCCAGCGGCCGACCATCTCGGCGTTCTCGCCCGAAGCGGTGATGATTTCGACGAATCCCCTGAACTGCTGCGACAGCTCCCTGTTTTCGAAGCTGAAACAAGCCGCTATGTTGCTTGCCGGAATGCCGGTCGGTATGGTATCGAGCTCACTATGGACGGCCAGGGGCTCGACTGAAAAGATGTCGTCTATGTAAAAACCGTCGGACTTGCCGCGCAGTACGGATTCTATTGCATCGACCGGAGTATTGAACGACAGCACCCCGTCGACACCCCTTCTGCCATGCACGTACTGCTCCTGACTTGAGCCGAGAATGACCGAAACGTTCCTGCCGTCGAGGTCCGCCTCACTCCTGATCTCCCCGTCGCTCTCACCTTTGCCGCTGCACGAAGCCAGACAGAGAACCGCCATCAGCACAGTTGCGGCCGCCCTATGGCGCGGCCTCGACAATGACTTGAGCAGGAGCCCGATGAGCCAGGCTATCATAAAATAGACGACAGCCACCAGAATCAGCGGGAAGAACGCCTCGAACGTCCTGGCACGGATTATGTCGGAGGCCTTGGTCATATCCATTACCGCTATGTAGCCCACTATGGAAGTGCTTTTGAGAAGGCTCACCACCTCACCCTGATATACGGGAATCACATTCCTCACAGCTTGCGGAAGCACGATATGGAAGAATGTCTGCGTCTTGGAAAGGCCGAGCGACAGGCCGGCCTCGGTCTGCCCCTTGTCGATACCCTCTATCGAAGTGCGGAGCATCTCGCAGATATACGCCGCGGTATTCATTGCGAAGGTGATTATCGCGACCAGTATCCCGGAAGCGTTGACCGGGGCGAGGACTACGTAATACATTATCATCAGCATCACCAGTACGGGTGTGCCGCGCATTATGTCGATATACACGGAGGCGACGGTGCGGAGCCACTTCCTGCGGTTCATCCTCATCCAGCAGATGCCTCCCCCCAGCAGAGTGCCGAGAAGGACGGCGAACACGGTGATGACCAGAGTGGTCCCCAACCCGTTGATGATATGCATATATCTGTCCTCTACAATGAAATTGTTGTAGAACGATTCAGCTATCCCGCTGAAGACATTCAAGAACCTTGTCATAGGCATATGATTGTTAGTGTCGCAAATTTAGTGATTTTCTTCTTTCGGTGACAATGAATGCAAAAGAGAGACCCCGCCCGGCAGCCGGGCGGGGTCCTCGTACCCCTGAGCAGAATCGAACTGCTATCTAAAGTTTAGGAAACTTCCATTCTATCCGTTGAACTACAAGGGCGCTATACGTTAGCCTTGTCGATGACCTGACGTCCGCGGTAAAATCCGCATTCAGGGCATACGTGGTGATACAATACCGTGGCTCCGCAGTTGGAACAAACAGCCATCTGGGGAACGGGTGCAACGTCGTGTGTTCTTCTCTTGTCTCTGCGCTGCTTAGAGAGTTTGTGTTTAGGATGTGCCATAACTCAAATATTTATTTTTTCAACATTTCCTTCAATCCGTCAAAAGGGCTTGCGCCGCCATCGTCGCTTTCATTGCCGGGTACACCTCCCATCCTGGACAGCATATCGGGATTGCATTTGCCTTCGGGGTGGACCATCACCAGAGGGAGACTCAGGCATACATAGTCGTAGATGAACTGGTCGATCGATATTTCGCGGTCGGACTCGGAGACGACTATGACATCCTCCTCATCGGCGGCATCATCGATATCGATTGCGCCGAAACCGACCGTCAGTTCACGCTCGACATCGACCTTGAGGGTCAAGTCGTCGAGGCATCTGTCGCAGTCGACCACCACGAAGCCGCCTACGATGCACCTGATGCTCGCAAGCGTGCTGCCGCGGACGACCTGCGCCCTGACACTGCAGTCCGCATCCTTGATGCGGGTGTTGCCAAACTTCTGAAAGAACTCTGCCCCAATCGCAAAATCGAAGGTGCTTGCGCCCCTCGGGAGGCCCTTGAGCGGGATAATCAAGCTATCTGCCAATGCTTCCATTGCTGCAAAATGGGGCTGCAAATATACAACAATTTTTCTAATGCTGCAATCTCTTTCGCATAGTCTCGTCGAGAACTATCTTGCGCATACGCATCGCGTGGGGAGTAACCTCCACATACTCATCCTCCTGGATATACTCCAGGGCCTCTTCGAGAGAGAACTTTACGGCAGGAGGCAGAATCACTTTCTCATCGGTTCCGGCGGCACGCACGTTGGTGAGCTTCTTGGTTTTGCAGACATTTATGTTGAGGTCGAAGTCGCGCGAGTGCTCCCCCACGACCTGACCGGCATACACCTCCTCTCCGGGCTCGATGAAGAACCTGCCGCGGTCCTGCAGCTTGTCCATAGCATAAGCCACCGAAAGACCCGTCTCATTTGCCACGAGGGAGCCGTTGGTACGCTTCTCGATATCACCCTTGTAAGGCTCGTACCCCTTGAAGCGGTGCGCCACGACAGCCTCGCCCTGGGTTGCAGTGAGCAGGTTGCTCCTGAGCCCCATCAGGCCGCGGGCGGGAATCTCGAATTCGAGATGGGTGCGGTCGCCTCTCGTATCCATATGCACAAGGGCGGCCTTGCGGCGGGTCGACATCTCTATGGCACGCCCCACGAACTCCTCGGGAACGTCGATTGTAAGAAACTCTATCGGCTCGCACCTCTGCCCGTTGATGGTTTTGTCGAGCACCTTGGGCTGGCCCACCTGGAGCTCGAACCCTTCGCGGCGCATTGTCTCGATAAGAATCGAGATATGGAGCACGCCACGCCCGTAGACCATAAACGAATCGGCGCTGTTGCCGGGCTTGACCCTCAGGGCAAGGTTCTTCTCGAGTTCATGCTCGAGGCGTTCCTTTATGTGGCGCGAAGTGACGAACTTGCCGTCCTTGCCGAAGAACGGCGAATCGTTGATGGTAAAGAGCATACTCATCGTAGGCTCGTCGATGGTGATGGGAGGGAGAGCCTCCGGATTCTCTAAATCGGCCACCGTATCACCTATCTCGAAGCCCTCGAGCCCCACCACGGCGCAGATGTCGCCGCAGCCCACCGATTCGACCTTCTGCTTCTCCATTCCGGTGAAGACCATCAGTTCCTTGACCTTCTGCTTCTCCACTATGTCGTAGCGTTTGCAGAGCGACACGGGCATTCCGGCCTTGAGTTCGCCGCGGGTGACGCGACCCACTGCTATACGGCCTACATACGGAGAGTATTCGAGCGAGGAAATCAGCATCTGGGGAGTTCCCTCGACATATTTTGGAGCCGGGATCTCCTCGAGTATGGCATCCATAAGGGCGGTTATGTCGCCCGTCGGCTTTTTCCAGTCGGTTGACATCCACCCCTGCTTGGCGCTGCCGTACAAGGTTTTGAAATCCAGCTGCTCTTCCGTGGCGTTGAGCGAGAACATAAGGTCGAACACCTCTTCGTTGACCTCGTCGGGACGGCAGTTGGTCTTGTCGACCTTGTTTATCACCACGATGGGCTTCTTGCCCATCTCTATGGCTTTCTGAAGCACGAAACGGGTCTGCGGCATCGTACCCTCGAAAGCATCGACCAGCAGCAGCACTCCGTCGGCCATATTGAGCACGCGCTCCACCTCTCCGCCGAAATCGGCGTGGCCCGGAGTATCTATGATATTTATCTTGACCCCCTTGTATGGAACGGACACATTCTTCGAAAGAATAGTTATACCCCTTTCACGTTCAAGGTCATTGTTGTCCAGAAACAATTCCGAACCTTTCTGTTCAGCCCCCCTGACAATCTTGGACTGTATGATCATCCTGTCGACGAGCGTCGTTTTGCCGTGGTCCACGTGGGCGATTATGGCGATGTTTCTAATTTCCTGCATTTTATTCATTATTGATTCCCGAGGGCTTCACCGAGTCCCGGAAGGCACGATTCTATCGGTTGAGGTTTGCCGCCCTTGATAAAACAGTTGATGTTGTCGGCGGTGCATACAACCTCTCCGCGCACTTTCATCACATATTCGAACTTGAGCCGCATCGCGGTAGCGCAGCAGGCCCGCGTTTCGACCGTCACCTCATCATCAAAGACGGTAGGTCTGACATACCTTATCGAAAGCTTGACAACCGGCGATATTATGCCGGAAGCCTCGATGTCGCGGTAGCTGAAACCGGCTTTCTCCAGAAGGTCAAGCCGGGCCTCCTCCATTATGCGAAGGTAGTTGGAGTGGTGCGTCACACCCATACCGTCGCACTCATAATACCTGATGCGGTGAACGTAAGGACGCATATCCAGAGTTTACCTGGCCTCCTTTGCCTTGCGGGCGGCAGCCTCGCGCATTTCCCTTTCGCTCTTGGTTTCGGGGCGCTCGAGGTTGGTTTCGACCCTATAGCAGATCCCCTTGCCGTCGATATAGAAATTGGCGTAGTCGGTGGTTGTTTCGGTTTCGGTGCGCACTATCGGCGACATTGCGGTATGGTAGTAGAAACCGTACAGTCCTCCATAGTAACCCGGGCCGGCGTCGGCGGTAGTGGTTACGGAAGTAGTGGTGCGCTCGTAGATTATGATTTTTCCGTCCTTGCCGTCGGATGCCTCGCGGGTGGGGGCTCCATAGGCCTCGATAATGGCCGCATGGGTCTTGCCACGCCACATCTCGTTACCCTGGGGCTCGAGCGAAATCATCCTGGGGCCGCCGCACGAAGCGAGGCCGACGAGAGAGGCTGCAACCAAAACGGCAATCAATCCTTTTTTCATATCAAAAATTTATCAAAAGTCACAAAACAATCTGCAAATATATCGCTTTAAGGCCATATCGCCAAACAAACCTGAAGGACGGGCAATCAGGCGAACAGCCACGTCCACAACACGAATCTTGCCAGTTTTCCCACGAGCATCAGCAGAATGGTCCAGAGGGCGTTCGTCCTGTAGAAACCCAGCGCCAGCACTATCACATCGCCTATCCCGGGCACCCAGCCCAGAAGGGCGAGCCATACCCCGTAGCGGTCTATCTTCTCCTTCTGCCTGCGAAGCGTCTCCTCCCTGACCCTGAAGATGCGCTCTATCCACCGCCATCCCGCCAGACGGCCGATAAAATATGTGGTGACCCCTCCCAGCCAGTTGCCGAGCGTCCCCATTGCAAGACACCCGACTTTGCTGCCGGTAGCCAGCAGGACGGCCACATACAGGGCGTCGGAACTCAGCGGCAACAGAGTCGCGGCGAGAAAGGTGCCGATAAACAGGCCGAGCAGGCCAAGACCTTCAAGACCTGTCATCGCAGACTATTCCCACTCGATGGTTGCAGGCGGCTTGGGCGAAATGTCGTAAACCACCCTGTTGATGCCCTCGACCTGATTGATTATGTCGACAGCCACCTTGTCGAGCAGTTCGTACGGAAGATGCACCGGATCGGCCGTAAGAGCATTGGTCGAAGTGATGGCCCTGAGGGTAACCACGTTGGCATAGGTACGCGAGCCGTTCTTGATTCCGGTGCTCTTCACCGGAAGGAGTATCGCCATCGCCTGCCATACTGCATCATACCAGTTGGTGGCACGACGGCCGGGGATGGATGCACAGGGAAGGTCGCAGGGAGTGTTGCGCAGCGCGTTGATGAATATGCTGTCGGCCTCGCGGAGAATGTCGAGGCGCTCCCTGGTAACCTCGCCAAGCAGCCTGATGCCCAACGACGGGCCCGGGAAGGGATGGCGCATTATGAACGAATCGGGTATGCCGAGTGCAAGGCCCACTTCCCTGACTTCATTCTTGTAGAGGAGTCTCAACGGCTCGACCAGCTGGAGCTTCATATTTTCGGGGAGGCCTCCCACGTTATGGTGCGACTTGACCTTGGCTCCGCCCTTTTCGCTGACCGACTCTGCAATATCGGGCCAGATGGTACCCTGCCCAAGCCATTTGGCATCCTTTATCTTGCGCGATTCTTCGTCGAAAACATCGATGAAGGTCTTGCCTATAGCCTTGCGCTTTGCCTCGGGATCGGTGACGCCCTTGAGGGCGGCAAGGAACCTGTCGGATGCATCAACGCCGCAAACGTTGAGGCCGAGAGCCTTGTAAGAGGCGAGCACATCCTCGAACTCCCCCTTGCGGAGAAGGCCGTGATTGACGAAGATGCAGTTGAGACGGCTGCCTATCGCCTTGTTGATCAGGACTGCGGTAACCGTGGAGTCCACTCCGCCGCTGAGGGCGAGAATCACCTTGTCGCCGCCGACCGTACGGCGCACGTCGTCGATGGCGCGCGTAATGAACGAACTTGCATTCCAATCGCCCAGAATAGAGCGGTCATTGGAACTTGCTATTACTAAATTTTCCATTGTTTGGTGAATTACATCATATTACGCTTGCGGAAGATAAGGATTGCCGCAATGACCGAAAGCATCATCACACTGCCCACCACCAGCATATCCCAGTTGCCGCCCACAAGCGGCAGCTTTATGTTCATACCGTATATGCTCGCTATCAGCGTGGGAGGCATCAGCAGCATCGACACTATGGTGAACACCTTCATTATCTTGTTCTGGTCGAGATTGATGATACCCAGAACGGTGTTCTGCAGGTATTCGAGCCTCTCGAAGCTGAAGTTGGTGTGGTTGATCAGGGACGAGACGTCCTTGAGCAGCACGTTGCATCTCGTGGTGACGGTTTTGGGAGTCTTGAGGCTCTTTACGATACTCGAAATCATCCTCTGCTTGTCCACGATGTTCTCGCGGACTATCATCGTGTTCTCCTGCAATTGGTTTATGTCGATGAGGAAGTCCTCGCTCACGTCCTCTCCCAGACTGACCCTCTTGCTGTACTGCCCGATCTCCTTCGACATGAGCTCTATCATATCCGCATCAAGGTCGATTCGGTTTTCGAGAATGCCTATCAGAATGTGGAATCCCGTCGGGAACATCCTGCGGCTCATCAGCAACCGGCGCTGGATGTCGGTGAAGCTGCGCAGCGGCACCTGCCTGATGGAGGTGAAGGTGGTGCCGGTAAGAATGAACGAGACCGACTCCATCGAATAGTTCTCCGGCCCGGGAATAAGGAAGTCGGTATTGATGAATATGGAGTTGTCGTCCTCGTAGTAGCGGGACGAACTCTCGATCTCCTCAGCCTGCGCGCGGCTCTGGAGGTTGGTGCCGAGGAACTCCTCCACGGCCCGTTTTTCATCGCCGGCAGGGTTGAACAAATCCAGCCAAAGAGCATCCTTGACCGTGATTTCCTTCAATATGTCGATTGATTCGCAGGTAAGAACCTGCCCGTTTGAATTGTAAAAAATCTGTACCATTGCCACATAGTATCAGTTGGTTGTAATTCCGTGAACTTACGGGGTTACAACTGACTGGCTCGCGGCTTGGCCCTGCGTATGCAGCAGAAGTGCTTTATGAGATTGAATCGGATCATTTACAACGGCTCTCCGGATGCCCCGAAGAAGCGCCGGCAAAGATAACAATTTTATTGAAAAAAAGTCAAACAATATATTGGACGCTTGATAATCTGAAGAAGAAAGGCTAACTTTGCCCGCCGAATCAAAGGATACGATACGACAACAGGTGTTATCATATCAGCCGTACTCACGCTCATCGCCGGCATTGGAATCTTCCTGATTGCCTGCCAGATGATGAGCTCGAATCTCGAGTCCGCAAGTTCCACGAAGCTCAAGTCACTATTCTCCAAGGCATCCCGCAGCCGCCTGCTGGGAGTGGGCATCGGTACGGTCGGCACGGCGGCCATCCAGAGTTCAGGAGCCACCACGGTGATGGTGATAGGTTTCGTGAACGCCGGAATAATGTCGCTCACGCAGGCCGCCACGATAATCTACGGAGCCAATATCGGAACCACGGTCACGGCGCAGATCGTAGCGCTGGGTATGTTCGGCGGGGCCAGCGCCATATCCACAACCATCGTCTTCTCGGCATTCGCCGGAATAGGAGCTCTTCTCACCCTGTTCGCCAAGAAGGACACGCGCAAGCAGGCGGGCGGTATCCTCGCCGGATTCGGAATGCTTTTCGTGGGGCTCAGTATGATGAGCGGTTCGATGAGCGACTTCGCCAGGCTTGAAGGCGTGAAGATATTCCTTTCCCGGATCGGCAATCCCATCCTGCTGGTGACAATCGGTGCCATATTCACGGCAATAATCCAGAGCTCGTCCGTCATGACCTCCGTGGCCATAGCGATGCTCTGCGCAGGGCTGGTCTCCCTCGACCAGGGTATATTCATAACGATGGGCTCGAACATAGGCTCCTGCGTCGTGGCCCTGATTGCCGGAATGACCTCCGGGGCCAACGCCAGACGCACGTCCCTGATTCATCTGCTGTTCAACGTGAGCGGCGTCGTGCTGTTCCTCTTTGTCGGGCTTGTCATCAAGGTCATCTCGGGCGGCGCGACGTTCGGCGACATCTTCCAGTCGATGTTCCCCAATGCGCCCCAGGAGCAGCTGGCAATGTTCCACACCATATTCAACGTCATAACGGTAATCCTCATCCTTCCCCTTACCGACGCGCTTGTAAAGCTTGTCTGCCGCATCGTTCCCGAGAACGCGGCGCAGGAGGAAGAAGAAAGGTCGAAATTCTACTACATCGACCGGAACATGCTCAAGACCCCTCCTATCGCAGTGCTTCAGACGAAGAACGAAATTGTCAATATGGCCGCACTGGCCATGCGCAACTTCAACCTCTCGCTGGATATGGTATCCACTCTCGACCTCGACCGGCTCGATGAGTTCAAGCGCACGGAAGACGAGCTGAACTGGCTCAACAACCAGATTGTGGCATTCGTAGTGGATCTTTCGGGCCGTCGCGGGCTTGGAGAGAAAGACCACATCTATCTGTCAGGGACATTCCGCACGGTGAGGGACATCGAACGTATCGGCGACTATGCCGAGAACATAACGGAATACGCGCAGTACCTCAAGGAGGCGTCTTCGCCGTTCTCCGAAGATGCCCTGAAGGAGATTCACGAGTTGCGCAACCTGTTGGGCGAACTTTACGAATACGCAATCAAGGCCTACACCGACGAGGATTCAAATGCTCTCGGCAAGGCCAACGTCGTGGAGGAGGCAATCGACGAATTCACGAAGAAGATGGAGGACAACCACATCTCAAGGCTCTCGGAAGGAGTGTGCTCGCCTGCAATCGGCGCACAGTACCTTTCATTGAGTTCCAACGCCGAGCGTATCGGCGACCACCTGATGAACGTAGCCAAGTCGATATTGGGCTAAAAGAAATCCCGTTCAGAACTCTGAACGGGATTTCTTTTGTGCCCAGGACAAGACTCGAACTTGCACGCCCTTTTACGGGCACCAGCCCCTCAAGCTGGCGTGTCTACCAATTTCACCACCTGGGCGGAGTTTGGGACTGCAAATCTACGACAATTTTTTAAATCTGCAATATTTTTTTCAAGGCTTGAACGGCTGACGGTTCCGGATCGAGCGGCCGAGAGTCATTTCGTCGGTATATTCGAGGTCATCGCCGAATCCCACGCCCCTCGCTATTGCAGTAATCTCAACCGGAAGACCATCAAGACAGCGGCATATATAGAACGATGTGGTCTCCCCCTCCATACTGGTGCTCAGGGCAAGCACCACCTCACGCACGCCTCCCGCGGATATGCGCTCCACCAGCCGCCCTATCGGCAGATCGCCCGGGCCGATGCCGTCCATCGGCGAGATTATCCCGCCAAGAATGTGATAAAGACCGTTGTACTGGCCTGTATTCTCTATGCTGAAAACATCGCGCAGGCTCTCCACCACGCAGATTATGCCGTGGTCGCGGCGGCTGTCGGAGCATATCGGGCAAAGGCCGTCGTCCGACACCATATTGCACTCGGGACAGAACTTGAGGCCGGTTTTGAGCCGCCCCACGGCGGATGAGAATCTGGCCACATTCTCGGCAGGCTGCCCCAGCAGATGAAGAGCCAGACGCAGCGCGGTGCGCCGCCCCACCCCGGGCAGGGACGAGAGCTGGTCGACAGCATCCTCGAGGATTGAAGAGTTGTAATTGCCGCGTAACATCATATTCTGCCTGAATGGTATCTGATAAGACCGTCCATCGGAGCGCGCACGATGCGCCCGGCCGTCATTCCTGCGGCAGAGAGCGCCTTGAGCAGGATATCCTTGAAATAGAAAGCCACGCTCCCGGTAAAGCTCACGGGGCAGAAACGGCTGTTGTCGTACTGCGCCACGTTGCGCGAGAGGAATTCGTCGAAACCGCTGCGGATAAGGCTCCGCACGTACGGATGGTTGGTGAATTCTCCAAGGAACGGAAGGAACGAGGCCATATAGCGGTTGGGCATCGGCTCGCGATAGACCTTCTGCACCAGAGAAGGATAGTCGAGGCCGAACCTCGCATCGAACTCGCGTTCGATTGCCTGTGGAAGAAGGCCCTTCACGAAATCGGAGAGGAATTTGCGGCCGAACCACGCCCCGGAGGCCTCGTCGCCCAGGATATAGCCGCCCGAGCGCACGTTGCCGGTTATTTCGCGGCCGTCGTAGCGGCAGCTGTTGGAACCGGTACCTATTATGCATACTATACCGGGGTCGTCGCCGCAAAGCGATCTCGCGGCGCCGAGCATATCGCTGCCGGCAAAGCACCGGGCCTTCGGGAACACGCCGGAGATGGCGCCGCTCACCACCGAAGCCATTTCATCCGACATCACTCCGGCCCCGTAGAACCATACTTCATCCACGTCGCTTCCCAGAGCAGGGAGGAGCTTGTCGGAAACCAGTTGCGATATCTCGGCAGGAGACATCAACACCGGGTTTATGCCGGCTGAAGAAAAGCCCCTCACAGCGCCGGAGGCATCTATGGCCCTCCAGTCGGTTTTGGTGGAGCCGCTGTCTGCAACAAGAATCATAACAGTCTATTTTACGATTACCCCGTGCCTCTTCCAGTTTATCACTCCCACTATGCAGGATACCATATAGAGTACATAAAGCACCCCTATCAGCGGAAGAGCGCTTTCGGCATGGCCCGAGAATATCGGGAAAAGAAACATCACTATGGCCAGCGTGTTGACCACAATCCATATATACCACTGCGCAAACCACGACTGGCTGAGCCAGTAGGTGGCCAGCATACTCAGCACGGCAACCAGCGCATCGCAGAAGGGCTTGAAAGGGATATCGCCCGGAAGCGGCCGGTAGTTGCGCACCGAAATGAACGAAAGGACGGCATAGACCACGGCTGCCACCGCGACGCTCACTGCGGCACGGCGGGGGTTAAACGGCACTATGGCCACCTTTTTCCCGCGTTCGGGACCGTGCTGCTGCTTTGCCGACTCCACCACTTTCGACCAGGTGATGATGCCATAGACCGCAGTCACTATATAATATATCTGGATAAGTGTCATCGAAAGGAATCCGCGATGGGCGAAAACGGCTATGTTGAAGAGGGACGACACTATCATCCATCTCCACATCCTTCTGGTTTTCTTGATTTCGAGGATAACGTAAACCAGGCCGGAAACCATCGCGAGAAGTTCCAGCACGTTCCATATGTCGATATTGGAAATCAATTCCGTCATAAGCGTCAGATTGTTGAGAACCTGTTACAAAACAGGTCTTGTTTTCATTGCAAAGATACTGGAATAATTTTATCTTTGTATCCCGTTATCTTACGAAACTTCATATATCATGAACACGAAATACGTATTTGTAACGGGAGGAGTGGCATCTTCACTCGGTAAGGGCATCTTAGCCGCATCATTAGCCAAATTATTGCAAGCCAGAGGCTTGAGAGTGACAATCCAGAAATTCGATCCATATCTCAACGTGGATCCGGGTACGTTGAACCCCTACGAGCACGGCGAGTGCTACGTGACCGAGGACGGCGCTGAAACCGACCTTGACCTGGGCCACTACGAAAGGTTTCTCAACATCCACACCACCAAGGCCAACAACGTGACCACCGGCAAGATCTACCGCACGGTCATCGACAAGGAGAGGGAAGGCGCATATCTCGGCAAAACAGTACAGATAATCCCGCACGTCACCGACGAAATCAAGCGCCGTATGATGCTTCTCGGCAAGAGCGGGCAGTACGACATCATAATCACCGAAATCGGAGGCACGGTGGGCGATATGGAGTCCCTTCCCTACATCGAGGCCGAACGCCAGTTGCAGTGGGAATTGCCCGAGGAGGACTGTCTGGCCATCCATCTCACCCTCATCCCCTACCTGAGCGCCGCAAAGGAGCTCAAGACCAAGCCCACGCAGCATTCGGTGAGGGCCCTGCAGCAGTACGGGGTGCAGCCCGACGTTATAATCTGCCGCACGGAGCACCACCTGCCCCAGGACATGAAGCGCAAAATCGCGCTTTTCTGCAACGTCAAGCCCAATGCGGTGGTCGAGTCGTACGATGCAAGCTGCATCTACGACGTGCCCCTGTATATGCAGAAGGAGAATCTCGATTCGATAGTGCTTGAGCATTTCGGAATCACCGCTCCCGACCCCGACCTCGAAAGCTGGAAGGAGTTCATACGCAAGTTCAAGAATCCGAAGGGCGAGGTCAACATAGCCCTGGTTGGCAAGTATGTGGAGCTTCAGGATGCCTACAAGTCGATACAGGAGGCCTTCAACCAGGCCGGATCAGTCAACGAGTGCAAGGTCAAGGTCACCAGTTTCCAGAGTGAGAATGTCACCGACGACAACGTGGCGAGCCTTCTCGGAGATATGGACGGCATACTCGTGGCCCCGGGATTCGGGGAGAGAGGCCTCAACGGCAAGATGGTCGCCTCACGCTATGCGCGTGAAAACGACATCCCGTTCTTCGGCATCTGCCTCGGAATGCAGATGGCAGTGACGGAATTCGCACGCAACGTACTCAAGCTCCACGACGCTTCGTCAACCGAGCTCAACCCCGCCACCACCAACCCCATCATATCCCTGATGGAAGACCAGAAAGCCGTCACCGTAAAGGGAGGCACGATGCGTCTGGGAGCATTCGCCTGCAAGGTACAGAAAGGCTCTCTCGCATACAAGATATACGGACGCACCGAAATTTCGGAACGCCACCGCCACAGATACGAATTCAACAACGAATATCTCGCCAGATTCGAGGAGGCGGGTATGAAGGCCACGGGCCGCAACCCCGAAACGGGTCTGATAGAGATAGTCGAGATACCTGCCAACAAGTTCTACATCGGAGTGCAGTTCCACCCCGAGCTCAAGAGCACCGTGGCCGAGCCGCACCCGATTTTCGTGGCATTCGTCAAGGCTGCAATGGAATACAGGGCATCCAGGTCGAAATGAGCCGCACGCCCATGACAGTCCTGCGCAAACTCTGCACGATGGCTGCCCTCCTCCTTGTATGCGGGTGGGCGGCTTCAGCCGGAACACCCCGCTATGCCTGCACTGTGGAGAAGGAATTCAAACACGATGCCGGCTCCTATACGCAAGGGCTGTTCTTCTACGGCGGGCATCTGTATGAATCGGCAGGACAGTACGGGCAGTCGTCGATGCGCATAGTCGATTTGGAAACAGGCAAGGTACTGAAGCGTAAGAACTTCGGCCGGCAGTACTTCATAGAGGGCTCGTGCGTGTGCGGCGGCAAGCTCTATATTCTTTCGTGGAGGGAGAACACCTGTTTCGTATGCGACCCCTCCACTCTCGAAACCATCGGAATCCTGCGCTACCCCGGAGAGGGATGGGGTCTGACCACCGACGGAGTATCACTCATAATGAGTGACGGCTCATCCTGCATAACCTTCCTCAACCCGGCCAACCTTGCCGTGCAACGCACTATAGAGGTCACTCTCGGCGGCAAGAAGGTGATGATGCTCAACGAGCTCGAATACATCGACGGGGAGATATGGTCGAACGTCTATGGCACCGACTACATCGTCAGGATAGACGCCGCTACCGGAGAGGTTAATTCCGTGGTTGACTGCACGGGGCTCCTTCCGCAGTCGCTACGCAAACCCTCCACCGACGTGCTCAACGGCATAGCCCTCGACCCTTCCGACGGCTCGATCTACGTCACGGGCAAACTATGGCCCAAACTTTACAGAATCTCAGCACGGCAACTGATAAAAAAATGATATGTTTATGAACGCAACGGCAATACGTAAAATGATCGCCGCCTCGGCTGCGATACTTGTCTCCGCCTCGATATCGGCGCAGAGCATCGGCCCCGCGGAGCTTCAGCAGATACGCTCGAGCTTCGTCAAGGATTCGGCCACAACCGCCCTCCAGCAGAAGCTGATGAACAGCACCGCCATCATACCGGTGGCTTACAACCGCTCAAACGTCGAAGGGATCGACACCAACTTCAAATATCAGGTGACCCCTCTCAAGAAGATACCCGACCAGGTAAGGTCGGGCCGCTGCTGGCTTTTCAGCTCGCTCAACTACATACGTCCGCTGGCCATCGAAAAATACAACGTCGATGATTTCTGCTTTTCGCCGGCATTCAACTCGTTCTGGGACCTGTTCGAGAAGTGTAACCTCGCCCTGGAGATAGCGATAGCCACGGTCGATGACGACGTGAATTCGCGCAAGGCGGCGCATTACTACAGGGTCGGTCTGCGCGATGGAGGCGAATGGCACAATTTCGTGAGCGTGGCGCGCAAGTACGGCGTAGTCCCCGAAGGGGTGATGAAAGAGACCGTCCACTCCAACTACACCGCCAATATGCGGGATATAATCAATCTCAAGATGAAGGCCGAGAGCTGGAACATCCGCTCGCTGCACGCCTCCGGAGCCACAGAGGATGCGCTCCGTACCTACAAGGTGCACGTAATGGAAGACATCTACCGCATCCTCGCCCTCTGCCTCGGAGAGCCGCCGACCGAATTCACGTGGGAATATACCGACCGCAACGGTGAAAAACACTCCGTCACCACCACCCCTCAGGAATTCTTCAAGAGCCTGGTGCCTGAAGAGTTCCTTGATTCGAGAGTCCTCATAATGAACGACCCCACCCACGAATATTACAGAATGTACACCATCGGCGACTACATCAACGCCTACGAGGGTATGACCTGGACATATCTCAATCTCCCCGCCGACGACATCAAACCGGCCGTCCTCGCTTCGATAAAGAACAACGAAGCGGTATATACCACCTGCGACTGGCACAAGGATATGCTTCTGCCCGAGAGCATAATGGAGCTTGGCAACATCGACTACGACGCCCTCTTCGGGATGAGTTTCAAGATGAGCAAGGAGGCGCGTATGTGGACGCGCTGCAGCAAGCCGGCGCACGTGATGCTCATTACGGCCTGCGATACCGACGAGAACGACAAACCCACGAAGTGGCAGCTGTTCAACAGTTCGTTCGCCACCAAAGTCTCGGCAAGGCCCGTGATGACCGACCGCTGGTTCGACGAATACGTGTTCCGCATCGTTCTCGACAGGAAATACCTGAGCCCTAAAGCGCTCGAAGCCCTGAAGCAGACTCCCGAGGTATTCCCCCTGAGCACGTTCGAATTCATGCACTAAAGGCTACCTGCGAAGACCGTATACGAAAATATTTTTCCCCTGAGGGCACTTTGTCTGAAAGACCGCGGAAGCGTCGTGCCCTCAGGGGAAAAATATTCTTGTATTCTTGCAATGATCGCAGTGGCCGATCAGAATGACTGTGCGATTGCGATGAAGTCATCGGCCTTCAGCGCTGCACCTCCTATCAGTCCGCCGTCGATATCGGGGCAGGCAAAGAGTTCCCTGGCATTCGAAGGCTTGCAGCTACCGCCGTAGAGAATCGGCATTGCGTCGGAAACCTCCGCACCGAACTTGTCGGCAATGGCCCTGCGTATGAAGGCGTGTATCTCCTGCGCCTGCTCACGGCTTGCGGTGACACCGGTACCGATGGCCCACACAGGCTCGTAGGCTATGATTATGTGAGACATCTCCTCCTTGGAGAATCCGTAGAGGACCTCCGAGATCTGGCTGCCAACCACATCGAAATGACGGCCTGCATTGCGCTCGTCGAGGTTTTCGCCAACGCAATAGATGACGTCGATACCCTCGGCCAGAGCCAGGGTGATCTTTCTGACAAGTTTCTCGGAAGTCTCGCCATAGTACTGACGGCGCTCGGAGTGGCCTAGAATAGTATATGAGCATCCCGCTCCGCGGAGCATCGGAGCCGACACCTCACCGGTAAAGGCACCTTTCTCCTGGTCGGCGCAGTTCTGTGCCGAGATCGCTATCCTGGAGCCCTTGACAGCCACCCCTACCGACACGATATGGGTAAACGGAGGAGCGATTATCAAGTCCACGTCGGACGGTACGGAATCGATTTTGGCTGCAATTCCCTTTGCAAGTTCGACACCTTCGGCAACCACGGTGTTCATTTTCCAGTTGCCCGCTACGATTTTCTTTCTCATTTCAAATCAAGTTTAAGAGGTTATTATTGTATTTGACTGCATTACAGGCTGAGCGACACCCCACCCCCGAAATTCCGGCCCGGAGCGAGGCGCAAAGGCACATATTCATTCCCGGAGTTGAGCAGATTGCCGCATTTTACATAGAACGACACCTTGCGGTTGAGAGCATATCCTATCTTCAAATCGAGGTCGGTGATTGCAGGGACCTCGTATGCACCCCACCTGTCGCCCGAAGTCCGGCTCAGATAGTTGAAATCCGCCGAAACCACTATGCGCTCGCGCCAATTGTAGCGCATATAGGCACGGGCGGTGAACTTCGGGAGCTGCGTAACCTCGGCCACGTCATCCGACCAATAACGGTTGTAGCGGAATTCACCTCCCAGGGTGAACGACTCGGATTTCCAGAAAGCCTCGGCGGCCGCCGTAAAAGTATTGACATCCATATCCCACGCCCTCACCTCGTACATTCCGGCCTCGGCCAGGGCCCCGCCATCGACCACGGGCGAGAATATCGGCTTGTTGCGGGTCATCTTGAACCCGCCGGAGAGATTCACGGCAAAACGCCCCAGCACCACACTTTCAAGTATCAGGGAGGCATCCACCGGCCGGCACCCCATCCTCAAGCCGGTGTCGGGCGCAAGGAGGCTGCAATCATCCACAAGGTCGGAGTAGGAGTTCATGTCGTACCCTCCCCCTACCAGAAGATGGGCCCACAGGGCGCGGCGCACGATCTCCACCCTCGCATCCACATTGGGGAATACAGTGCTGACGGCGGATATGTCGTTGCCGTCGGGCATCTTCGTAACCTTTCCTTTTTCCATCATACCGAAACGGTTGCCGAACTTTACGCCGAACTTGCCCTTGAAGCGGGAGTTTCCATATTCATAGAATGGGGTGAACTCCACTATCATCGCGGTATATTGCTTGACTTCGGAATATGATGTAATCTTCATATCGATATCCACATACAGACGGTGGACTTCGAAGGTAGTGCCGACGTATCCTGAAATGCCGACGCTGTTTTCGGTGAGCGGGACGCCGCTCTCCAGCGAGTTGGAGGCCGTAGAACGCAAGGAACCGTAGTCGACGTTGAACTCATAGTACAGATTGTTCTCGTCAGCCTTGGTGGAGCGGATTCCGGCATGCAGGCCGAACGCCCCGAGCGAATGCACCTCGTCGAGCGAATTGTCGTGGGAATTGAACGCGCTGCGGTCATAGCCGTATTTCAAGCCGAAGGAGAACGCCCCTTCGTTCCACGCATAACCGAGATTCGCCTGAATGTCGTTGGTCATCGACCTCTCCCCTATGGCAACCGGAGAGCATGCCGAGGGCACTCCGCCGAGGAAAGAATCGTGACGGAGCGACAACCCCAGGTTGAACCTGTCGGAAAACGCCTTGTCGAAGCCGAGCGCCAAAGACGGCATAAGGGGGAACTGGGTCCCCACCCTGGCGTGGAATACCGGAATCCCGGCAGTTCCGGCAGGCTTTATGCGCAACGGATCGTATGGGCTGAATTCGTAAATATCGCCTACCGGGCGCTCGAGAAGCTGATAACTCCCCTTGTGGGAGAACTTCACCAGCGAATCCCCGGCAGAGGGCGGAAGCGACGGTTTGTTGAAACCGGGGCCCTGGCACCACAGCAGTTGCGGAGCCAGACACAATGCCAGCAGCGTTGCGAATCTTCTCATCCGGCGACCTCCTTTCTCTTTGATTCAATCATAGCCAGACGTCCCTTAACCCTCTCAGGGATATCGTCGGATATTCCGTAGTCATCGGCCACCTTGCGGTAGAGGGTCTCCGCGCGGTCGAGGTCGCCGCCATCTGCATAAGAATCCCCCAGCACTATGAGGCTGCGCGCCAGCCAGTATTTCTCCTTCGTTCCGGAATCCGACAAAATGCCGACGCGCGAGGCGACTGCCCTGAAATTGCCCGAATTGTAGGCATCCATTATGAGCAGGAATGCCGCTTCGGCCCCGAAACGGTCGCCACTGTCGGCCGATAGCGATGCCAGGACAGGTATTGCGAACTCCCTGTTCTCCTTGCGCAGATACGACTTGGCAAGGAAGTACCTGGCCTCGCGCGCCACAGAATCGGGAATAGCCTGCACCGACATCAGTTTCTGCGCGTCCGTTATCACGTTGTCGTATTTTTTCAACTCGAAGCTCGCCCTCATACGGCCCGAAGTCGCCTTAATCTTAAGCTCCTTTGAGGATGCATCTGAAAGAATCACGGAGCCGTATGCCTTGACGGCCCTTTCGTAGCGGCCGAGCGAGCAGGCAAGGTCGGCATAGGCCGCGAGCGAGGGCAGGGCGACCGAGGCATCTCCGCTTGAAGACACCTCCATATAGACGTCCATTGCAGCCTCCTTGCGCCCTGTAGCCTCAAGCGAGCGGGCCAGCAGATATTTCGCCATAGACGAATATTCACCATCGGGATAGGCGGCAAGAAGCGACTGGGCGGAATTGAGCGCCGCTCCATACCGGCCGTTGCCATAGAGCCGCGAAACCGATGCGTAGAGCATCTTTTCCCTCTCTCCATCGCTCTTGACATCCGACATTCCAGACGCATCGATATATGCAAGGAATTCCCCGGGGCGGTTCATCCTGCCGTAAACGTCCTCCAGACGGGAGAGGGCCTCATCGGCCTCCACGGTCTGCGGGCAGTCTGCAATCACGGTCTTGTAGTATCCCACCGCCTTTTCAAGCCTGCCTTCCGAAGTGCTCATTGAGGCCAGTTCCATAAGGGCGCCGGCATAGCACGTACTGTCGGATTTCATACCGAGCAGACGGAAGAAACACTCCTGCGCATCCCTTTCGTTGCCCGAAGAGGCATAGGCGCGGCCCAGTGAAAGGAGCACCCTGGGGTACATCGGCGAAGACCTGTGGTCCGCCGCCATCGATTGCAGCAGCGACATCGACCTGGCCACGTCGCCGGCCTTGCCCCAGCTCTCGGCGCCACGCAGCCCCGGGTAGAGGTCGTCGCCGCTTCCGCCCGCATACACGCTTTCGTATATGGGAGCGGCCGAGGCATAGTCTTCAGCAAGGAAATATGAATCCGCCATACGGATTGTGGCATCCCTCACATACAGGGTGTCGCCGCTTTCGAGGTATTTGTCGAAACAGCCGATGGCATCATTGTATCTCCCCATCCTGAAATGGCAGTAGCCGAGGCTGTAAACAGCCAGAGGAACCTCCGCAGCGGAAGCGAAAGCCGGTTTCGCAAGCACCTTGCCGTAAAGCGAGGCGGCATCCTCCACCTTCCCGTCGCGATAGAGACACTCGGCCCTCCAGTAATCGGCGAGGCAGCCGAGGGCGTCGTCGCCCGGAGCCGCACCGCGTGCGATGGCGAGCATATCGAGCGCGGAGCGGAAAGCCCCGTCGCCAATGTTCTGCATCGCCCTCATATACGCCGCGCTGCGCAGATTGCCGTCTGACTCCGGAGTGCGCACCTTCACCTTGCGGAGCGCATCGATGGCCGAAGCATAATCTTTCGAAAGGATGAAGGCGGCAGCCACGTAATTGTTTATCTCATCGGCCCGGCCGCTGTCGGGATACATCCTGATATACTCGTCGAAACGGCTTATGTCGGAATTGATGTCGAACGAAAGTTTGGCATAGTTGAACATCGCATCTTCCTTCACGTCGGCATCGAAATCCATTTCAGACGCCTCCCTGAAAGCATCGAGTGCGGCAAGACGGTTGTTCCCGGCAAGATGGCATCCGGCAATCAGATGCCAGGCGTTCTGCGACAGGGAATCCCCCGCCGCCGTAACCTTGCCCAGGCACAGGAGCGCATCGTCGTACTTCTTCATACCGTAGGAGAGCATACCGGAGAAATAGTAGTCGTTACGGGTAAGATTCCTCCCCGAACTGCGCAAATCCTCCAGATATCCGGCTGCAGCCTTCCTGTCGCCGACGGCAAAGCAGGCCTGGGACATTATGCGGGCGATGCGCGGCTTCAGGTCGCCTTCGGCTGCAGCATAGACCGCCGGGCCGTCGGATGCCACCGAAGCATAATTGCCGAGCATGAAATTGCACTCAAGGATATAGTACGACGACATCAGTGCGAAGCGGGTGTCGTGGCGGCACCTGTCGAAAAGGGCGATGGCCTCCTCGAAGCGCTGCCCGGTATAGCGCACATACGCCAGATAGAAGATGCTGGGATAGGAATATTCGCAATGGGGGCCGTCTACAATGCTCTCGAATCCGACCGAAGCCACTGCGTAGTCACCCGTCCGCATACTGCAGAACGATCTCTTGAACTCGAATTCCGTACGCCACCTCCGGTAGAGGTACCGCTTGTCGATAACGGAGAATATCCTGCTGGCTTTGGCATATTCACCGCAGTCGAAATAGCGGGATGCCAGCGCATAGCGCACCATCGACAGCTCCGGAGCGGTGGGATATTTCTCACTGAAGACCCCCACGGCCCACTCGGCGTTGACCCTTCCGGCCATAATGTCGCACATTACGCGGTATGCCTCTATTTCGGAGCGTTCAAGCGACGAGGCGTTCTCCACCGAAGACGAAAGATCGGCGAATGCGCGCTGCGCAGCCACATACATTCCGCTGTGGTACAAGCTCCGGGCCTCGTCGAACCTTTTGAAGAATACGGAACTCCCCCTTCCGTATGCGGAAGCGCACCGGAAAGGCATCAGAACCAATGCGAAAACCAGCAGAAGGCGTGTCAATCGGCCCATCATATCGCAAATTTAATAATTTTGAATCATAAACTGCCTTGAAATTGCTACTTTTGTAACGTATAACCATCATACGAAGATGCCTGAAAACCGCACATACAAGCCTATCGTCGAATTCGACGACGCCGACATAAGCAACGGCGACCTCACGGTGATCGACAATTTCAACTTCCGTCTCGAACGCGGCGAATTCGTGTACCTCACCGGCAAGGTGGGCAGCGGCAAAACCTCGATAATCCGCACCATAATAGGCGACGTACCGCTCTCGGGCGGCTACGCGCGCGTTGGAGGATTCGACCTGAGAACGATCAGGAAACGCCAGATTCCGATGCTCCGCAGGAATATCGGAATCGTGTTCCAGGATTTCCAGCTGCTGATGGACCGCAGCGTCGAAGACAACCTGCGTTTCGTCCTCGAGGCCACCGGGTGGACAAGCCGCAAGGCGATGGCAGCCCGCATCGAAGACGTGCTCTCGGCCGTCGGAATGAAGTCAAAGGCGCACAAGATGCCCCACCAGCTTTCGGGCGGGGAACAGCAGCGGATAGCGATAGCGAGGTCGCTGCTCAATTCGCCCGACCTCATCCTGGCCGACGAGCCCACAGGCAACCTCGACGCCGAAACCGCCAACGGCATAATGGACCTTCTTCGGAACATCAATGCCAAACGCGGCACCGCAATACTTATGGTGACTCACAACATGCAGATAGTAAGGCAATATCCGGCAAGGGTGCTGGTATGCGAAAACAACACCTGCAGGGAGGTACTTTGAAAGGCAGGTTCAAGGAAATCATAGGCTGGTTCAGCGCCAACGCCCCGGGAGCCTCGAGCGAGCTCAGGTTCGACAACCCCTGGCAGCTGCTCGTAGCCGTAATGCTCTCGGCCCAGTGTACCGACAAAAGGGTCAATCTGGTCACACCTCCCCTTTTCGAGCGTTTCCCCACGCCACAGGCCATGGCTTCTTCGAGTGCAGATGAGATATTCGGATATATAAAGAGCGTGTCCTACCCCAACAGCAAGGCCGCCCATCTGATAGGTGCCGCCAGGAAACTGTCGTCAGACTTCGGAGGAGTGGTGCCGGACGACCCGCAACTGCTCCAAACCCTGCCAGGAGTGGGCAGAAAAACGGCCAACGTGGTCACTTCGATAATATTCAACCGCCCTGTGATAGCGGTCGACACCCACGTGTTCAGAGTGGCCCGCCGCACCGGCCTCTCCAAGGGCGATACCGTACTGGCAGTAGAAAAGGACCTGATGCTCGGCATACCCGGAGCAATCAGGCCCAAAGCTCACCATTGGCTGCTGCTTCACGGCAGATACGTGTGCACCGCCAGAGCGCCGAAGTGCGCGGAATGCGGCATAGCGCAATTCTGCGAAGCCTTCGTACAGCAAAGCCGCAAGGCTTAAATTATCTTGATTATATTCGAGAAACCGGTGATGTCGAACACTTCCTTCACCTGAGGACGCATGTTCTTCAGAACAAGGGTGCATCCCCTGGAGTTGGCATTCTTCTGAAGCATAAGGAACATCCTGAGCCCCTGGCTCGAAGTGTACTCCATATCGGTGCAGTCCATTTCGATGTTGGCCGACGAGGCTTTCATCAAAGGATCTATATCCTTGAGGAACTGATCGGCGTTGGTAGTGTCGAGCCTTCCGCTGAGCACTACGTCGTACTTGTTTTCGACCTGATTGATAGTTACGTCCATATCGTGTACAGTTTTATTTTCAGTTAGCTTTTGACCAGCTTCTTGGTCATGGTAAGTATGTTGCAGCCATTCTCATAGGCATAGTTGATGCCGTCCATCAGTTGCTTGCAGAGAAATATACCCAACCCCCCTATCTGCCGCTCCTCGGCCGACGAGGTGATGTCAGGATCGTCCTTCACCAGAGGGTTGAACGGCACGCCGGCATCCTTGAGCACTATTGTGAGCACCGGCTCGTCGCCCTCCACCGAGGTGCCCACCTCCAGCCATCCGATGCCGCCCTCATAGGCATACGAAACCACATTCTCGACAGCCTCCTCTATGGAAAGCCTTATCTTGAACTGCAGGTCATCATCAGACGGGATATCCGGCGAAGACATCAGGTACTCGATTATCTCGCCACATTTGTCGGCAATAGGTTCAAAACGTTTGCGCATAACCGTATTTTTTTCTTTCGCAAAGTTAACAATAAGAAACGAATTAAGGACAAAAATTTTGCTTCTGCAAAAAAATACCTAAATTTGCACTCCCTTTCAGGAGAGTTGGCCGAGTGGTTGATGGCGGCAGTCTTGAAAACTGTTGACGTGAAAGCGTTCGGGGGTTCGAATCCCTCACTCTCCGCAAAATTAATAATTGAATATCAATGAATTAGCCTCACAATGCGAGGCTAATTCTGTTTACGGCTACATCCGTCGCAAGCTTGCTTGCGTAAGGATGAAGACGGAAACAGAATAGCGACGGCAGTCGCGTAATTCATTGATATTCGGTCACAATATCTTGCATGGGCCCCTCCGGCGAGGAGTCGTGGATGTGGCGCACGCAGTGCGGCAAATCCCTCCGCAATCACTTATCTATCTACGCCATTCGCTCTGCAATTGTAGCCTGTAAACAGTAATGCAGATTGCCGCCCCATCAGGTGTAACAACCAGACCGGCTGCCGAGTCAGCGACCTTCTGCGGCTCACGCGGCGCGATGTGGTCAATGGAACCATAGAATATATCCCGACCAAGACCATCAAGGAAAACGGCCGCACCGTAGTCGTGCCGCTAAACGAGACGGCCAAGGCCATTCTTCGCAAGTACAGCAAACTGCCGGACGGACGCTTACTGCCGTTCATCCCTGCGCAGCAGTACAACGAGCGCATCCGCGAGGTACTCCGCATCGTGGGTATCGACAGGATGGTGACAATCATAGATCCGCTCACCGGGAAGGAGGACAAGAAGCCAATCTGCGAAGTTGCCGCCAGCCACATGGCCCGCCGCACTTTCATCGGCAATCTCTACAAGAAAGTCCAGGACCCGAATATCGTCGCATCCCTTTCCGGCCACGTCGAGGGATCCCGCGCCTTCTCCCGCTACCGCGAAATCGACAAGGAGATTAAAACCAATGTGGTGAAACTATTGGATTAATAATTCCAAAAATTCTGCATCTTGGAAGCATAAATAATCAAAACTTTATTATTTTTGCATTTGTAATGCACGGATAGAAGGATGGAACAGGTCAGATATCTTCAGGATTGGGTGGAAAGCCAAATGATAAGGGGACGGTGTAGATGGTAACGTGGATTTCCCCCAGATAGTATTTGAAAAAGGGGCCACAGAAAGAGGCTTTCAAAGGTAAACAAGTCTTGTTATCATTCCAAGTTTTTCAGCAATTTTTGAGTTTCTTTAACGCGATATGATTGTCC
>JAZUGR010000014.1:0-158958 GCA_045641345.1 Bacteroidales bacterium | reverse complement strand
TAAAACCGGATACTTGAAAGGAGAAAGTAGTCTTATAGAACTATTGTCCGCGCAACAGACTTATCTTGATATAATGCAGGCCTATATTGAAGCCTGCTGCTACAATTTCGTGTGCAAGGCACAGCTGGAACAGGCTTCAGGCTGTTCATTTTGACCTACCACATATCATACTTCATTCGAGTTAATTGATTGAATCGGGGAAATTCGCAGTCAAAATCGTTGGTGCAGACGGATGAACCCACAAAAGTGATTCGTCAACGCACGTCGATCTTGCCCAGTAGCCACTTCCAGCATGGAATGACATCAATTGTTCCGTATTCATCCTCAATCGTCTGTGCTTCGTCATATGTGAGGATGAGTCTTCTTTTACAGGAGAGAACTTTAGGCAGTTTGTGAAGTGCTTCTACTTCTCTATTCCAAGTATCTTTGTCTTTTGAGATAGAATACGACACTTGTATTGCCATCTCATCCTCCGGTATATAGAAGTGACCTTCCCTGAGATCGATTGAGACTGGTGAGAAGGGGAAAGATATCCTCTTGAGGTAATCCACAAAATATGGATAGCTCGTTTATTGGAATAAACAAATGAAGCCCCGCCGGGGCTTTGAAATACCATACTTACATATTAAGGAAATTCTATAGCGCTATCAAAATTATTTTTATCTTTGCATTGCTGAGCCAGTCCGTTTTGTGGCGGGTGGGTAAGGCAGACATACTGAAGACGTTACTTGACGTTTATCTTCTACTATCAAACTTGGCGGTTTGGACAAATCAATCGGAAGAAACGGCAACGGGAACGTCCACCGGTGATGACTATTCAGTCACTACGCTGCGGGCGTGGAATTTACTGTATATCATCCCTGACGTGGGCTGGCTGCGTTGCTTATCCTGATTGATAGGCTCGCCAAGGCCTGATAGTGGGATGAGCAAAAGTAAGACTCCCACGTCTTTTTTTATATCCGTTCGGATAGGGGGCCGCCGGACACATCGTTATTATCAAAATGATTTGCAAAAGATTAACGTTAATCTGGGTTGCAAAATGCATTGTGTGTGCTGCGACTTTGTTCGGAGTTGCCGGTGTACCTGCTTTTGCACAAGAGTTTTCCAGTCCGCCTACTGCGACAAGTTCGATTAATTCCATCAAATTAAGCGAGTTGAATTTACAGACAGGAGACTACACGATTATGAATACAGTGACAGAAACTGCAGTGGTTTCACGTCAGGAAATAAGAAACGGATATATAGCTGCTTGTGAAGATGAAAATTTCACGTTGAAGTTTGGCTATTATCGATCCAAAATAGATGAAAAGTTGTACGTTAAATTGTTGGATTGTAAAGGTGTCATTAAACTGGGCTTCCTCTCGAATACTGCAGAATTATACGAACCTTATGATGTCGCTGATATATCAAAGAGACTGGCAATATATCGTCTGATAAATACGGCCCAGCAAATGGGTGCAGACGGTGTGGTTGAGCCTATCATTTCTATGAATATGGCAAAAAGTGGAAATCTACTTTACTATAAAACGACCATTTCAGGTAAATTAATCAAACTAAAAGTCAAATGACATGAAAACAAAATTATTCCTTTCGCTATCTATCCTTATTGCGTTGCTTTCATCTTGCGGCGCTTCGCGCAAAACCGCCACAACAGTGGAACGCCCTGCTCCCATAAACCTCTCATTGAAAATGATTCGGGAGCCTCGCGCCAATTCATTTATTGACATAGATTATGGTATACGCATTCAGACATATGATGCCAGAGCTAAAAAGGGCGTGATGTCAAAGTACGATGCCAACCCTATTTTTGTACCAACAGTAACGTCATATCCTGCTCCTATGGACTTTATACGGGAGAGTTGCAAAAAATATATGACAACGTTGGGGTTCAGTATCAATGCGGACGTTGAAACAGATTATTGGATGTCTATAAAACTCACTGAAATGAATTTGAGCTATTTGTCTCATAGCGGATGGATAGCCGACGTTTCTATTGACGTTGAGATTATGGATAGTGACCGTAGAGTGGTTTATCCGAGCGTGCCAGTAACGGGAAGGTCTAACAGCTACAGCGATGCCAAGGACTATGCGGCCGCTAATACGGCAATGAATGAAGCGTATGCGAATGCATTTGATGATATTGATTGGGCCAGGATTGCTTATTTCCTCAAGAAAGCAGATAAGGCTAGCGCCGAAAAAAATAAAAAGGTAGAGGGAAAAGGAAATACTGCATTAGAGTCAACCGTTATCAACTGGTACGTCGAATCCAGCCCTAAGGGAGCTGACGTGAATTGGCGAGTGGTTTCATCTACTCCTGATGTAAAGAATACAAATAGTAAATATTTAGGAAGCACGCCTTACGAGTCAACGGAAACATTTGACATAATGGGCTTAACATATAATAATTCTGGGAATGTGCAAATTGAAGTGACTTGTGAGAAAGCTGGATATATCACACAAAAGAAGCGGTTCAATTTACGTTCTGTCATTGACCAGAAAGAAGTGTCAACCAAATTCAATCTTGTCAAAGAAGAATAATTTCAGGTGTCTTCTCTCTTTTTAAACTGACGCAGGGGTTACAATATTTGTAGCCCCTGCGTTATGGTTTTATGAATATATATCCTCCGGTTACTGCCCGGAATAGAATTTGAAACCTTTGGTCACTCCGGCCACGACGGCGTCCCAACGGAGGATTATTCCGATTATGGCGACAATGCCTATCCAGATGAAAGCCTTTACGGTGTCGTTCTGGCTGTTGTACCAGTCTTTGAGCCGCTGCATCGTCAACTTACTTTGCCGCCGGTATTGAACGGCAGGATTGTCTTCTCCTTCGAGGTTATCTGCCCGAACTGCGACTCATATTTCGCGATATTGTCCGTCAGTGCATTGAGCAGCCTCTTGGCGTGTTCCGGAGCCATTATCGTGCGGCTCTTGACCATTGGTTTGGGCAGACCCGGCATCATCTGGGCGAAGTCGATTATGAACTCCGTTTCCGAGTGGGTGATGATGGCAAGGTTGGAATAGGTTTCCCTGACAAGGTCGGGCCTGTATTCGATATCTATTTTTTTCTCTTCCATAATGACGGATTACTTGGCAAATGCAACGCTTCTGGTTTCCCTTATCACTGTGATCTTGACCTGACCCGGATATACCATTTCGTCCTGGATACGCCTTGCGATATCGTTGGAAAGTTCTTCGCACTTGGCGTCCGAAACCTCCTCGGCACCTACAATCACGCGCAACTCACGGCCGGCCTGGATGGCATAGGTCTTTGTGACTCCGGGGTAGGAGAGTGCAATCCCTTCCATATCGCGCAGACGCTTGATGTATGACTCTATGACTTCGCGGCGGGCGCCGGGACGGGCACCTGAAATGGCATCGGCCACCATAACCAACGGTGCGATGAGGGTTTCCATTTCAATCTCCTCGTGGTGCGCTCCGATGGCGTTGCAGATATCGGGCTTTTCCTTGTACTTTTCGGCAATCTTCATACCGAGCATTGCGTGCGGGAGTTCGGCATCCTCTTCGGATACCTTGCCTATGTCGTGCAGAAGCCCGGCTCTCTTGGCTGTCTTGGGATTAAGACCGAGCTCGGATGCCATTGTGGCGCAGATGTTCGCCACTTCCCTGGAGTGCTGCAGAAGGTTCTGTCCGTAGGATGAACGATATTTCATACGGCCGATGAGCCTTATGAGCTCGACGTTGAGACCGTGTACGCCCAGATCGATGCAGGTGCGCTTGCCGGTTTCCATTATTTCGTCGTCAAGCTGCTTCTTGACTTTCTCAACCACTTCCTCGATGCGGGCGGGATGGATTCGACCGTCGGTAACGAGCTGATGAAGCGCGAGCCTTGCCACTTCGCGGCGCACGGGGTCGAATGCCGAGAGAAGTATCGCCTCCGGCGTGTCGTCAACCACGAACTCAACTCCAGTAGCTGCCTCGAGGGCCCTGATGTTGCGCCCTTCGCGCCCGATGATGCGGCCCTTGATTTCGTCGTTTTCGATATTGAATACGGTGACCGCATTTTCGATTGCGACTTCGGGAGCGGTGCGCTGGATGGTGTTTATCACTATGCGTTTGGCCTCCTTGCTGGCGTTGAGACGGGCTTCGTCCATCACGTCGTTGATATACGACATGGCCTGTGTCTTGGCCTCGGATTTCATCGTTTCGACAAGCTGGTTCCTGGCCTCTTCGGCTGTCATTCCGGCTACCTCTTCGAGCTTGGTGATGGCTTGGGCGCGCAGCTTTTCGTACTCCTCGGCTTTCTTTGAGGCCATTTCAGCCTGCAGTCTGGCATTCTCGCGGGCACTGTCGAGTTCTTTCTGCTTGCGGCCTATTTCGGAACTCTGCTGATTGAGCTGCAGCTCGCGCTGCTTGAGCCGGTTCTCCGTTTGCTGGAGCTGTGAGTTCTTCTCATTCACGAAGGCCTCGTGCTCGCTTTTCAACTGGAGGAATTTCTCCTTGGCCTGAAATATCTTTTCCTTTTTGATGTTTTCGCCTTCCGCCTCGGCCTTTGCGATTATGTCGTTGCCTTTACCGTTGAGGGCTATTTTTCTTACTAGCCAGAAAATCAAGATTCCCGCCGCTGCGGAGATGATGGCTGTGATTATTATTGGTGTCATGTTTGTATGGTGATTTGTGAGTGTGCTTCCAAGTGCAATTGAAAAAGCCGTTAGCCTGATCGTGACGGAAATCTTGAAAACAAGATTTGAGTTCCGGAATTGTATCGCAGACTTCCAGCGTCCTGAAATTCAGAATCCCAATTAAGGTAACCCAGGCCTGTCTTTGATGTCCGAGTAGGCTCGTTTGATTTGTAAGTGTTGATTTCGGCGATGTCTCAGACTAACGGCTGAGCAGATATTCTCCGAGTTCGCTGTCGATTGCCTTGAGGTCGGAGAGGAGCTTGCCATAATCACCCTCGTTACCCTTGCGGGCCTCGATGAGCCGGCATTCCTCCTGCAGGAGTATCATGCTCAACGCATGTACCAGATCGATATCGTAATCCGACATGAGACCGGTTATCTCGTTGTTGAGATTGTGCGCCGCCTTGCGGACCATCTCTTCAAGTTCGGGCTGTATTTCAAGCGGATATTCCATATCCGATATCTTTACCGTGATCGACTGTTTTTCCATATTCTATTCCTCAAGCAATGCTATGCAACCGTCAATCTCGCGTATCAGCTTGGATACCTTTCTCTTGGCCTCTGACTTGTCGGTCGAAGAATTTTCAAATGCTGAAGTCAATTGCAGTTTATTTATCCTTTCCTGTAAACTTTTAATTGTTAAACTTTTGTCCTGAGCGTCCCGCTCCAGTGAGGAGACTTTGGCCGAGAGAAAGGCGTTTTCGGTACGGAGGGTTTCATATTTTTCGATCAAACCCTCAATCTTGCTTTTCAGCCCGTCTGTTGAGAATACGTCCATCTGCCGGCAGATACATTTGCAAAGTTAAAAATAAATATTGTTATATTTGTATATAAATCAAATTCGATGAGGAAAACTCTATTTGCCGGTCTGCTGCCCAGGGTGCTTGCAGCAATGGCGGCTGGTATATTGTGCTCGTTGTTCCTTCCTTCCTGGACGGTACGCATTTTCTTGACTTTCAATTCGATCTTCGGCAATTTTCTGGGATTCTTCATTCCATTGCTGATAGTGGGGCTGATTGCCCCGGGAATCGCGGAGATAGGCAGTGGCGCAGGGCGGCTTCTGGCCGTGACGGCGGCATTGGCCTATGCGTCCACGATCCTGGCCGGCCTGTTTTCGTATTCGCTGTGCCGCCTGTCATATCCATATCTTCTTGACAGGTCGATGGAAGCGCTCGACGGCGCTGACGCCTCCGGGGCGCTGGCTCCTTATTTTACCGTGGAGATGGAGCCGATTATGACCGTCACGTCGGCTCTGGTGCTGGCATTCATCCTCGGCCTAGGAGTGGCGGCCACCTGGTCGGTGTCGCTCAAAAGTGTGCTCTCGGATTTGAGGAAAGTGGTCAATGACGTTATTTCCAGGGTGATAGTTCCGCTCCTTCCGATATTCATATTCGGAATATTCCTCAATATCGGGGTCGCCGGCAACGTGGGGCAGGTGCTGGGCACGTTCGTCAAGATAATCGTCGTGATTCTGGTGATGCACGTGTCCTTCCTCATATTGCAGTTCTGCGTGGCGGGCGCCGTGGCGCACAAGAACCCGTTCAAGGCTCTGGTGACGATGCTCCCCGCTTATTTCACGGCCCTGGGGACGCAGTCGTCCGCGGCCACCATACCGGTTACGCTGGAACAGGCCAAGAAACTGGGCGTGAAATCCGAAATAGCCGATTTTACAATACCGCTGTGCGCCACCATCCACCTCTCGTGCAGTATGCTGAAGATAGTGGCCTGCGCTTTCGCGATATCCTTCAGTATGGGGATGGACATATCTTTTGGAACATATATCGGGTTTATGCTGATGCTCGGCATAACGATGGTGGCGGCTCCCGGAGTTCCTGGCGGAGCCATAATGGCTGCTCTCGGGGTGCTCGAGGGCTTTCTCGGCTTCGATGACGGCCTGCAGGGCCTGATGATAGTGCTCTATATAGCTATGGACAGTTTCGGCACTGCCGGCAACGTGACAGGAGACGGAGCGATAACACTGATTGTAGATTCAATTAAATCCAGGTTGAAATGATAAACAGAAGCAATGGCGGAAGCGGGCGCTATCTTGCAATAATTGTCATCGTAGCCCTCTTCGTCTTCGGGTTCGGTATCGGATTTGCAGGTGAGAAGGTTGTCTCGCATTTCAGGGGTCTCGGTGACGGTCAGTACGAGGTGCTGGTTTGCACCACGACAGATCTTCACGGGGCGTATTTCAGCAAAGACTACGAAGGCAATGAAATCCCGCGCTCCCTGGCCAACGTGTCGTCGTATCTCAGGATGCTCCGCTCGCATGGCCTGGACCCTGTCCTTCTGGATGTGGGCGACTGCCTGCAGGGGAACAATGCGGCATATTACTATAATTACGTGGACACCGTATCGGAACACGTATTCGCCTCAATGGAGAAATACCTCGGCTACGATGCGATGATTGTGGGCAACCACGATATCGAGGCCGGACACAGTGTATATGACCGTATGAAGACGGAATACGGAGTGCCGCTTCTCGCGGCAAATGCGCTGCACAGCGGAGGACGGCACGGGGGAGAGCCATATTTCGAGCCATATACCATCATCAGACGCGGCAAGTTGAAGATTGCCGTCATCGGTATGACGAATGCCAATATCGGCAACTGGCTGTCCGAAGACGTGTGGAGCGGAATGGAGTTCGTGCCTGTATCGCAGGTGGCCCAGCAGTGGGTCGACAAGGTTAACGGAAAGGAGCGCCCCGATATTACGATATTGGCTATGCATTCCGGAGCCGGGATCGGGGATGAGGCCTCGCTCGAGGCTGAAGGATTCCGTGTCGCTTCGGAAATAAAGGGAGTGGACCTTGTAGTGCTCGGACACGACCATACGGCCAGAGCCCAGTGGGTCGGAAATCCAGCCGGCGACGTCTTTGTGGTCAACGGGGGTTGCTATGCCGAAACGGTGGCTCAGGTCGTGATTACGCTCGAGGTCAAGGACAGGAAAGTGGTGTCTAAATCAGTGTCTGGAATCGTGCTCTCTATGGATGGCTATGGGATGGACCCTGAATTCGTGAATGAATTCAAGCCTCAATACGATACTGTCAGGAAGTTTGCCACAGCCCCTATGGGTATGATTTCGGAGCCGATAAGTTTCGCCGGGGTGCTCGACGGCCCTTCGGCGTTTCTGGGTCTGGTGCACGGCACGCAATTGAGGTTTACCGGAGCCGACATATCCGTTACGGCCCCGCTTTCGACAGAGGGCGGAATAGAAGCCGGCGTAGTGGCGTTCAAGGATCTGGCGAAGATATACAAGTTTGAGAATCACCTCTACAAGGTGTCTATGACGGGGCGTCAGATCAAGGGATTCCTGGAGCTGGCATATTACAATTGCATCAACCGCATCGGGCCGCAATACAATTATGACTCGGCCGACGGAATCATATACGAAGTGAGCCTTTCCGCCGAAAAAGGGGAGAAGGTCAATATCCTGTCGCTTTCAGACGGCAGGCCGTTCTGCCTCGATTCCACCTATACCGTGGCTATGAACTCCTATCGCGCCTCCGGTGGAGGATACCTGCTCAGGGACGGGGCCGGAATCGACCCCTCGGACCTCCCCGTACTCGAGCGTTACAAGGACATCCGTTCGATGATAGGCGACTATATCCGCGAATGCGGCGTTTACAGCCCCTCGGTTCCGGACAACTGGAAGTTCGTCAGATAAGTCTGCCGGTAGGAAGGTCCTTTCTTAAGGAAAGCTCCTGAGGAGAGCCCTCGAAAATCACCTCTCCTCCGGCATCCCCCGCATCCGGCCCGAGTTCGATTATGTGGTCGGCGGCGCGTATCACGTCGAGATTGTGCTCCACGACTATTATGCTGTGGCCGCGCGAGATGAGGGCTTCGAATGCCTTGAGCAGCTTTTCGGTATCCGACCTGTGCAGGCCGGTGGTGGGTTCGTCGAATATGAACAGGACAGACTCTCTGATAGAGGCGTCCTTGGCCAGGAATGAAGCAAGCTTGATCCTCTGGCTTTCGCCGCCGCTGAGCGAGCTGCTGCTCTGGCCGAGGCTGACATAGGAGAGCCCGACATCCATAAGAGGCTGGAGTTTTTCGGCTATCTTCAAGGCCGCCTCATCCGTCTGCGAGCCGAAGAATCCGATGGCCTCTTCGACACTCATCTCAAGCACGTCGCTTATGTTCCTGCCCTTGTATCTTACTTCGAGAATGTCGCTCTTGAAGCGTTTTCCGCCGCAGGAAGAGCATACCATCTTGACATCGGCCATGAACTGCATCTCCACCTTGATGACCCCTTCACCGAGACACTCGGGGCATCTTCCACCGTCGATGTTGAACGAGAAGTGGGAGTGGCCGTATCCGTTCATACGTGCGTAAGGCTGCTGGGAGAAGAGCTTGCGGATGTCGTCGTAGATCTTCAGGTAGGTCACCGGATTCGACCTCGAACTTTTGCCTATCGGGTTCTGGTCGATGTATTCCACCGAGGATATCCTGTCGAGGTCTCCCCTCAGTTCCGTGTGCTTGCCGGGCATTTCGCCGATCTGGTTGATGTGCCTGTAGATGGCAGGGTAGAGTATGTCTCCCACGAGGGAGCTCTTGCCGCTTCCGGATACTCCCGTCACCGCCGTTATGCACCTTAATGGGAATCTGACGGTTATATTCTTGAGATTGTTTTCGCGAGCTCCGACTATTTCCACAAAGTACTTCGGCTTGCGGCGGGTGAGACTCGTGACTGGTGCCTTTCTGCCGGAAAGATATTGGAGCGTCAGCGACTTTTCAATGCTGCTTTCATCGGCAAGCCCACGGTCGATGCTCCCCTGGAATACCACTCTGCCTCCTCCGGAGCCGGCTCCGGGGCCGATGTCGACCAGGATGTCGGCTGCGCGCATTATCTGCTCGTCGTGTTCGACCACTATCACGGTATTGCCCAGGTCCCTCAGTTTCCCGAGCACTGAGATGAGTCTTTCGGTATCGCGTGAATGCAGCCCTATGCTGGGCTCGTCGAGAATGTACATCGACCCGACAAGATTGCTCCCCAGTGAACTTACGAGGTTTATCCTCTGGCTTTCGCCTCCGCTCAGAGTGCTTGAAGCCCTCTCGAGGGTAAGGTATGAAAGCCCCACGGAGTTTATGTATTCGAGCCTCTGGACTATCTCCTTGAGCGGCCTCTGTGCCAGAGCCAGGTCGTGGCTGTCGAGATGCCCGGGCAGATCCTGCATAAAACTCAGCAGCTCGCCGACCGGCATATTGAGCAGCTCGCTGATATTCTTTCCTCCGAGCTTCACATACAGTGCTTCTTTCCTCAGGCGGGTTCCTCCGCATTTGCGGCAAACGGTCCTGCCGCTGTACCGGGCAAGCATATACCTGTACTGAATCTTGTATTTCTGGCTCTCGACCCATTTGAAGAAGCCGTCGATTCCGGTGAAGTATCCGTTGCCCTGCCACAGCAGGTCTTTTTCGTCTTCTGTCAGAAGACGGTAGGGCCGATGGATGGGGAATCCTGATTTTTCGCTGACTGCCACGAGTTCGTCCCTGAAGTGGCGCATCGTATCACCCCTCCAGCAGGCTACCGCATCGTCGTATATGCTTCTTTCGGGATCGGGGATTACAAGCGATTCGTCGATTCCCACTATCTTGCCGAACCCTCCGCATGCAGGGCATGCCCCGAGCGGACTGTTGTAGCTGAACAGGTATTCGTCGCTCTGGCAGAAGGTGATGCCATCGGCCTCGAAGAGGCTGGAGAATTTGCGCAAGGTGCCGTCGGCAAAGATGACGATGCGCCCCCGGCCCTTGTCGAACGCAATTTTTATGGAATCGATGGCACGGCTGCGGTTGTCTTCATTGTCATCGGTCGGAATCCTGTCGATGAGGAGCATAAGATCTTTATCCTCAAATGCACGGATGTCCTTGAGAATGTCGTCGATCTTGAACGGCTTACCCGAGGCATCGGCCATTCTGGAGAATCCTTCCTTCTTGAGGTCGAGCAGTTTTTCAATCCTGTCACCGTCGCTCCATCCTGCATCGGAGAGGATGAGGGCATATCCGCCTCCCTTGCATGAGAAAATGTAATCCGAGACCGTCGTCGGAGTGTCGCATTTCACCTCCCTGCCCGAAACGGGGGAGTAGGTGCGGCCTATCCTGGCAAAGAGCAGCCGCAGGTAATCGTAGATTTCGGTGGTGCTGCCAACTGTCGAGCGTGGGTTGCGCGTGGTTACTTTCTGTGATATGGCTATCGCCGGTGGAATTCCGGCAATCAGGTCGGCATCCGGCTTGCTCATCCTACCGAGGAACTGCCTGGCAAAGGCCGATATACTTTCGGCATAGCGCCGCTGCCCCTCCGCGAAGAGGGTGTCGAAGGCAAGCGAACTCTTGCCGCTGCCCGAAACTCCGGTAATGACGATGAACTTGCCTCTCGGAAGGTCGATGTCAAGATTCTTGAGGTTGTTCTCCCTCGCTCCGCGGATATGTATGAATTCGTCGTCCATCTACTTTTCCCTCTCTTTCCATTTTACTTTCTGCACCCTGTAAGGATAGTTCTGCAGCAGCCTTGCCGCATTGGGACACGACATGCGGTGTATTTTCATACCCTCCTTGACGGTGATGAATCCGAATATGTCGTCACCGTATCTGGGCATGCAGCACTTTGCCATCCTGTAGTCAATCTTGCCAAGGGATTTCTCGCTGATTATCAGATAGCCGTCATCTCCCTGCTGCGGACCTGCCGCCGTCCTGGCAGGCATCGGAGCGGGCTTTACCGGAGCCTCTTTCTCCTGATCTTCGACAGGTTTCGGCTTTTCTTCCTCGCCTGCCTCCTTGAGTTCCTGCTGGCGCAGATACTGTTTTATTTTTTTCTCCGCCTTGCTGCTCACCACCCACTTGAGCCAGTCCAGCGTCGGTTTCTGGTTCTTTCCTGTGAGTATCTCAACGGTGTCGCCCGTCTTGAGACGCTCTTTCAATGACACCATCTTGCCGTTGACAAGACCTCCGGTGCAGTGTGTGCCCACGTTGGTGTGCACCTCGAACGCGAAGTCGAGTACGGATGCCCCTTTTCTGAACTGCTTGAGCTCTCCGGCCGGGGTGAATACATACACTTCGTTGAGGATGTCGGGCGTTATGTCGGAATATTCTCCGCCGTGGGAGCCGCTCATCATGCCGCGAAGCTTGTCAATCCACCTGTTGAGCATCTCTTCGCTGCGCACTCCCTTATAGGACCAGTGGGAGGCGTTGCCCTGCTCGGCCTCTACGTCCATCCTGGAGGTGCGTATCTGCACTTCGACGAAATTCCCGCCACCGGTATCCACCGTAGTATGCAGGGATTCGTAACCGTTCGGCTTGGGGCTGGTGAGCCAGTCGCGGAGCCTTGAAGTGTCGGGGGTGTATTTTTCGGTGACCAGCGAATAGACTTTCCAGCACAGTTCGTGTTCGAGTTTCCTGTCTGCAGGACAGTCGATTATGAACCTCATGGCGAATACGTCGAAGATTTTGCCGAATGGAACTTTCTGCTTCTGCATCTTCTTCCATATCGAGTATGCGCTTTTGGTCCGCACTTTCAAGGTGTATTTTATCCCTTCGCCGTCCAGTTTCTCCTTGAGCGGCCCGATGAACTTGACGGCTATCTCCTCGCGGTCCTTTTCGGTGGCCTTGAGGTTGTTGGTTATGAGCCTGTACTGCTCGGGCTCGTTCTGCCGCAGGAATATGTCCTCCATTTCGCTCTTGATGCGGTACAGACCCAGCTGGTGGGCCAGAGGGGTGTAGAGCATTATGGTCTCCATCACCTTGCCCTTCTGCTTCGACGGGGGGATGAGCGAGATGCTGCGCATAACCTCCAGGCGGTCGGCTATCTTGATGAGCACGACCCTCGGGTCGGTGGAATAGGAGATTATGAGTTTGCGGTAACGCTCCTCATCGAGGTTGGTTTCCTGCATCTTGATGAACGAGATGCGGTTGAGTCCCTTCACCATCTCGATGACATCCTGTGGGTATTCGACGCTCCATTGCCGGATAAGCGGGCTGTCGTTGAGCCCGGCCGCGCTTGTGGCCTGGAACCTGTTGGCTTCGTGGAGCAGGAGAGCCGTTATGGGGCCGGCTTTCATGCCGATGTCATTGGCAAGAATGTCGACTACGCCGAGAGGATGCTCCACGAACGGGTGGCGGTTGCCTCTTTCCCGTCCTGCAAGCATACTCTCCGCCGAATTCCACGCGGAGAGGACCATCGCCTTGTCGGATTCGCTGTAGCCTTCTGTTATCTTCAGGAGTTTTTCGGGTATCATCTTGACAAAAGTTCTTTCAATACGTTCATTTCGTCACGGAAGGCTGCGGCACGCAGGAAATCCAGTTCGGCTGCCGCCTCCTCCATCTTGCGGCGGGAAGTCTCAACTGCTTTGAGAAGCTCGTCGCGGCTCATGTTCTGCAGCACCGGATCTTCGCTCAGGCGCTGCAATCTGTCGGGCTTTGCATCTTCCTTCGCGTATGCCTCTGCAATAGTCGTGCCTTTCCTGGCTCCGACCCCGCTCGGCGTTATGCCGTGCGCCGTGTTGTAGTCCTGCTGCTTCTTGCGTCGCCGTGAGGTTTCGTCGATTGTCTCGCGCATCGAGTCGGTGATGTGGTCGGCATACATTATGACTTTTCCGTTTACGTTGCGGGCGGCGCGGCCGGCTGTCTGGGTCAGGGCTCTGCCGGAGCGGAGAAAACCCTCCTTGTCGGCATCGAGTATGGCCACCAGGGATACGGTGGGGATGTCGAGACCTTCCCTGAGAAGGTTGACTCCTACAAGGACGTCGAAACGCCCCGCCTTGAAGTCGTCGATTATCTCGACCCTTTCGAGGGTGTCGACGTCGGAATGAATATATCTGCATCTGACTCCGGCGCGGGTCAGGTATTTCTCGAGTTCTTCGGCCATTTTCTTGGTGAGTGTGGTGACAAGGACCCGCTCGTCCTTCTCGGCACGGATTTCAATCTCCTCGAGCAGGTCGTCCACCTGATTCTTGATGGGCCTGACTTCAATCGGAGGGTCGAGCAGTCCGGTGGGCCTCACTATCTGCTCGATTACGGCTCCGCCGCATTCTTCGAGTTCATAGTCGCCCGGAGTGGCGCTCACGAAGAGACGCTGCCCTATGAGGGAGTCGAATTCCTCGAACTTTAGGGGCCTGTTGTCGGCTGCCGCCGGGAGTCTGAAGCCATACTCGATGAGTGTCTGTTTCCTCGACCGGTCACCGCCGTACATAGCCCTTACCTGCGGCAGCGTGACGTGGCTTTCGTCGATGAATGTCAGCATATCGTCACCGAAATAGTCTATCAGGCAGAAGGGGCGCATACCGGGCTTGCGGCCGTCGAAATATCGGGAGTAGTTCTCGATTCCGGAGCAGTAACCGAGTTCGCGTATCATCTCGAGGTCATATTCAACTCTGCCCTGCAGACGCTTGGCCTCCAGATTCCTGCCCAGTTCCCTGAAATGGCGGCACTGTTCGGTCATATCGTCCTGAATCAGGTTTATGGCGCTTTTGATGCGTTCTCGTGTGGTGACGAAATTGTTGGCCGGATAGATGGTGGCCTCGTTGAGGCTGCACAACGTGGCGCCGCTTGCCGGCTCTATGGTTTCGATGGATTCGATTTCATCGCCGAAGAAAGTTATCCTGAAGGCATTGTCCCCGTAGGCAGGGAATATGTCGACGGTATCTCCCTTGACCCTGAAGCTGCCTCGGCCGAATTCGGCTTCGGTACGGCTGTACAGGGCATCCACCAGGGAGTAGAGCAGTTTCTGACGGCTTATCGTAAGGCCGGTTTCAAGATGTACCGTGGTATTGTGGAAATCTTCGGGGTTCCCTATGCCGTAGAGGCAGGATACCGACGAGACCACTATTATGTCGCGCCGTCCGGAGAGGAGGGCCGATGCTGCGCTCAGCCGCAGTTTCTCTAGCTCGTCGTTGATGCTCAGGTCCTTCTCTATGTAGGTGTCGGTTACGGGAAGATAGGCTTCGGGCTGGTAATAGTCGTAGTACGACACGAAGTACTCCACTGCGTTTTCGGGGAAGAATGACTTGAATTCCCCGTAGAGCTGGGCTGCCAGGGTCTTGTTGTGGCTCAGAACCAGCACCGGTCGCTGCAACCGCTCTATGGCGCAGGCCATCGTGAAGGTTTTGCCGCTCCCTGTCACGCCCATCAGCGTGGTGCATTTGTTGCCGCTGAGAATCGAATCGCAGATTTCGCGGATGGCCTGGGGCTGGTCGCCGGAGGGGGCGTATGGTGAATGCAGTTTGAATTCCATATCCGTTTCCGCCTATCTGTTTCCGATGCAGGAAATGAACCTGCAGATTACCATTGCACGGCGCCTGAGCAGGTCGAAGTTGACGATACAGGCATCGTCACCGGCCTTGTATGTGAGACTGTGGAATCCCGAAGTGAAGAAAACCGCAGGTATTTTTTTTGCGGCGAAGGAGTGGTGGTCGCCCGATATGTACATCATCTTCGTGAAGTCGCGACTTCCGTAGAACGAAAGGTCGAGGTCCATCCTGTACGGGCCGGTGGAGCATATATGGCTGATATATCCCCTTGACGAGGGAGGGAGTGTGTTTTCGCCGAGGGCTATTATGTAATCCTTGCGCCTGCCCACGGGGACAAGGTCCGACCCTATGATGTCGATGTTTATGGCGCATCGTATCTTGTGGGGCGGTATGGTCATCTCTTCCACGAAATGACGGCTCCCGGCCATATTGAGTTCCTTGCCGTCAAGCGCCACGAATATCAGGTTGCAGCCGGGCCCCGTCCCTGCATTTTTCATTTCCATAAGCCTGGAGGCAATCATAAGCAGGGCGGCCACTCCGGAGGCATTGTCGTCGGCTCCGTTGTAGATTGTGCCCCCTATCGTGCCGATGTGGTCGTAATGGGCGCAGATTATGACGTACTCATCGCTTTCGCCGCTCGAGTGGATGATGCCGGCTATGTTGCGCAGAATGGTGGAGTCCTCTGCCTTGAAGCTTTGGGTGAAGTGCCATCCTATCGGATTCAGCCCGATGTCGCGGAACCTGTCGGCGATATAGAGCCTTGCCATCTCACTCCCTTCGCTGCCCGAGGCCCTCCCTCCGCACAGGTCGTCGGAGAGGAATTCCACGTCACGGCGCAACTGCCTGTCGTCTTCTGCATATGCCTGAAAGGCTGCAGGAAAGGCAAGCATTGCGGCGACCATCGCCGGTATCAAGCTTTTGGGCATTTAGTTTGAGGTTAATCTGCAAATTTACTAATTTTGCGCCGTGTTCAAAAAGGTTTTCATAGTTTCGCTCACTCTGCTTCTGCAGAGTGGTTTGCTATTTGCCCAGTATGATTTGAACCATTTCTATTATGCCGGCAGGCAGGCCCTGTCGGACGGCAAATATTCCAAGGCGATAGAAAATCTCACGACGCTGTCGAGGCTTGATTCCACAAATTACGAGGCATATTTCTTCAGAGGCATAGCCAAGTACAACCTCGGGGATTTCACCGGCGCCATGCTCGATTTCGACAGGTCGCTCCATTTCAATCCGGTATATACTCCTGCCTATCACTACCGCGGCATAACCAACAGCCGCATCGGCAGATATGATGAAGCCCTCAGCGACATTCAGGAGGCGATAGAACTGCGCCCTAATTTCATAGGGTTCTACTTCAGCCGCGGAGTCACTTATTTCTTCTCCCAGCAGTTCAATCTTGCAATCAGGGATTTCAACAAGTATATCCGCAAGGTGCCCGACGAGAGTGACGCCTATATCGACCGGGGAGCCTGCCATCTCTTCCTCGGCGACACGACTCTGGCCCTGAATGATTTTGACAGGGCCATTTCGCTCAATACCAACGACCCCGACGGCTATGTGCGCCGCTCCAGAATATATGCCGCGAGGAAGGAGTATGTCGAAGCCCTCGGCGACCTCGACACGGCGATAGACCTTGACACGACCAATACCTTCGCCTATTTCAACAGGGCGCTGCTGCTTTATGAGACAGGCAGGCTGCAGGACGCGCTCAATGACCTTAACCGTGTGCTCAGGGATGAGCCGGGGAATGCCTTGACCCTGTACAACAGGGCGCTCATCCTTTCCAACGTCGGAAATTACGCCGATGCGCTCGACGACTACGACAGGGTTATAAACATAAATCCAGACAATGTGCTGGCCTATTTCAACAGGGCGGCGCTTTTCGTGCAGATGGGCAAATACCAGAACGCCCTGGCCGATTATTCCAAGGCGATAGAGCTGTATCCCGATTTCGCCCAGGCGTATATGAACAGGGCTTATGTGCGCAATATGCTGGGGCAGCAGAAGTCGTCGCGCCTGGATTACCAGACGGCTCAGAAGAAGATTGCCCAGTACAAGGCGCTTACGGCCGATTCGAGCGGACGTGCCGCATTCGCGGATACGGCGCGCAAATATGATGCGTTGCTGGCGCTCGACGCCGAATTCGCCGGGCAGAACTTCGACAATGAGCTCATCCAGTTCCGCGACGTGGACATCAGGCTCAAGCCTCTTTTCAAGTTCAGGATAGCCGATTCGACCGTGAACGTCACTTCGCTCGACCGGAAATATGAGAATCAGGCTCTGGACGCCTTCATCTCGTCGTTGCCTGTCCCCGTGGAATTCACCTGCTCGAAGGACGAAGGGCTGAAGGACGTTCCGGCCCTGTCGGCTTCGGTCGACAAGGCCCTCAGGGCGGAGCGCAGCCCGGTGAATCTCTATGTCAAGGCTTTGGTCGAAAGCAGGAAACGTCAGTACAATTCGGCGCAGTCGTACTACGACAAGGCCATAGAGGCCGATCCGGGGAATCCCTATTTCCTTATCAACAGGGGAGCGCTTCTGGCAGATATGATAGTGTTCATATCTTCGATGGACAACGGTGTCCAGGTTCTTTCCATGGATGATACAAAAGCCTCCCATACGCGTGTCCAGGACAAGGGTATGGTGCAATATGACTACTCTCCCGCACTTAAGGATATGCTCTCGGCGTGCGATCTGGATCCCGAGTCGCCATTCGTGCACTACAACCTGGGCAATCTTTCGTGCCTGAGCGGCAATATGCCTGAGGCTATCCAGCGATATTCCAAGGCAATCGAAATCGCGCCCTCGCTCGGAGAGGCCTTCTATAACCGCGGATTGGTGCAGATTTATCTCAAGGACAAAGGCAAGGGATGCATCGACCTGAGCGTGGCCGGAGAACTTGGCATAGAGGATGCATATAGTGTAATCAAAAAATATTGTAAGAAGGAGGGAATGGATTGATGGACTGGTTGTGGCTTTCGGTAGTTTCGGCGCTTCTTCTTGGCTTGTACGACGTGGCCAAGAAGGATGCCGTTCGCAAGAACGGAGTGCTTGAGGTGTTGCTTCTGGCAACCGGCTTTTCGACATTGTTGCTGTCTCCCGTGCTTTTCTCGTTTCCGGGCGGGACCCTGCATCTGCATCTGAAACTAGTTTTCAAATCGATGCTTGTGACTGCTTCGTGGATATGCGGCATTGTGGCCCTGAAGCACCTCCCGCTCACGACGGTAGGGATAGTGAAGGCCTCCAGGCCCGTGTTCGTGCTGCTGGGATGCCTGCTCATATTCGGAGAGAGATTGAACCTCACGCAATGGGCCGGTGTGGTGACGGCTGTCGTGGCGCTGTACCTGCTCAGCCGTTCTTCGAGGGAGGAGGGGATTGTTTTCAGCGGCAACAAGTGGGTCTGGTGCCTGTTCGGGGCGGTGGCCTTCGGAGTGGTGAGCGCACTTTTCGACAAGTATCTTATGAGGGACGTCAACCCGCTGTTCGTACAGTCGTGGTGTGATTTTTACATCACTGCCATCCTCGCACTGATCGTGATCCTCAGGAGGAAATATCTGCGATATGAGGGGGACGAGGTGCAGCCTGTGAGATGGGACTGGTCGATAGTGCTCATCGCGGTATTCATAACCGTGTCGGACTTCTGCTATTTCTACTCTTTGAGCCTTGACGGTTCGCTGCTTTCGGTAATCTCCATGCTGCGCCGCAGTTCGGTCCTGGTCACATTCGCATTCGGAGCTTTGCTCTTCAAGGAGGGGAAGCTGCGCGCCAAGGGGTTGGAGATGATACTTCTCCTGTGCGGTATGGCATTGTTGATGTTCGGTTCTTATTAATTTTTGTATATTTGCGAATCTGATATGATTGTTGTCAATATGAAAAGAACAATATTCGCGCTTGCCATTATGGTAATGGCAGCCTCGTCATGCTCGAAGGATGCGCCTGTCTCGGAAGGGCATTTCAATGTCGTGGATGCCGTAAGCGCATCTTCTTTCAGGGACTGCGAGCCTGAATGGTCGAGGACTTACATCGATTTCGGTGAGCTCAAGCATTTCTGGTCGGAGGGGGATGCCATCGCGGTGTTCTCCGGCAATTCCACGGGAGTGGAGTTCGTCCTCAATGAAGGGGCGTATTCTGCGCAGGGGCAGTTCGTGAGCCGGTCGCTGCTCAGCGATTCCAGCGTCTATTATGCGGTTTATCCGTATTCAGCTGCATCAAAGTGCACCTTCTCCCCTGAAGGCGACGTGATTGCCGTTGAATACCCTTCGTCGCTTGTCTTCAATCAGGACGATCCCGACAACCTGTATGCCGGCGGAGCCAACCTTATGGTGGCCTGCAGCGGCGACCATACGTTCGGTTTCAAGAATCTGTGCTCCTATGTCGAGCTGATGATATACGGTTCGGAGGAGGATGCACTCAAGTCCATTGCCGTGACAGGCAAGAACGACGAGATTCTTTCGGGCAAGGCCGACGTGACTTTCGATGAGGAGGGCGACCCTCAGGTGAAGTTCGTCTCGGGAGGCAAGTCTGTTTCAGTTGATTTCGGCGCCGAAGGGCAGCCTTTTGACAGCGGACTCCTCATCGACGTATCGGTGCCGCCCGTTCTTTCCGAAGGATTCGTCGTTACCCTCACCACCGTGAACGGGGTTGTGAAATCCTTCCGCTCCGATGAGAGCAGTTCTTTGCTGATCAATCAGATCATCTCCATGGAGGAGATACATCTGGACGATTAAACTTCAAATGCTTCGGAAGGGTCTCTCCGTGGCAGACAATACAGGGCAATCCCTCCGGGGATTGCCTTTTTTATCGTTCCGAGGGCGACCGACGGGGTATTGTTGTTTTCGCTCAGATGGCACAGGAATATCTGTTTGAGAGGACACCGGTCGGAGCGGGTGGCACGGCGCAGCAGGCTTGCGGTCTGCTCGTTCGAAAGATGCCCGTGCCCCTGCATTATCCTTGCCTTGAGCTCGGGAGGGTAGGGGCCTCGCATAAGCATATCCACGTCGTAATTCGCCTCTATGATAAGGCAGTCGGACATTGAGGCGTAGCGGACGGCTTCGTCTGTCACCTCTCCGATGTCGGTGATGAAAGTGATGCCTTTGCCCGAGTATCCGATATGGAAGCCGACGGTGTCGGCGGCATCGTGCGGAACTCTGAACGGGGTTACGGTTACAATCTGCCTGCAGTTGCTGCCGCAGAGCAGTATTTCGTTGGCTCGGCCCGGGACAAGCGCATTGCAGCAACCGGACATATATCCCTTGGTGCAGTAATGTGTTTCGAGCGCCTTTATTATTTCGGCCGTTGTATATACGGGCTTGTGGAATCTTTCGGTGAATGTGCCGAGGCTGCGTATATGGTCGAAATGGTCGTGGGAGACGAGTACGGCGGATATGGAATTGATGTCAATCCCGTATGAGGCAAGGCGTTTCTTTATGGAGCGCGTGCCGATGCCAAGGTCTATGAGTATTCCTGACTTGCCGTCGCCGAGGTAATAGCAGTTTCCGTTGCTGCCGCTCGAAAGGCTCAGGAATACGGCCATGTCAGAGGGTTTCGATCAGTTTGGTGAAAATCACGTTCATCTTGTCGGCCGCGGCATCGGCGTAGGCGACAACTTCATCGGCATTGTTTTCGTAGTCGCTGCCGTAGTTGTCGTGGGCTTCGTTGGTGATGACGGAGATTCCGAATACCGGAATGCCGCAGTGGCGGGCCACTATCACTTCGGGTATGGTTGACATGCCCACGGCATCGGCTCCGATGAGACGTTCGAACTTATACTCGGCAGGGGTTTCGTAAGTCGGCCCGGTGCCTCCGAAATAGACACCTTTGTGTATCTTGATCCCTTCGCTGCGGCAGATGCTCTCGGCGCGCTCGATCAGGACCGGGTCGTACGGGCGCGTCATATCGGGGAATCTCTGCCCGAATTCGTCCATATTCTTGCCTATCAGCGGGTTGGGTAGGAAGTTGATATGGTCGGTTATTATCATCAGGTCGCCCAGCTTGTAGTCGAAATTGACCCCTCCTGCCGCATTCGACACGAAAAGATTCCTGATTCCGAGGAGCTTCATCACCCGCACCGGCAGAGTCACCTGCTCCATCGGGTATCCCTCGTAGTAGTGGAACCGACCCTGCATGGCGCAGACCCTCTTGCCTCCGAGATGTCCGAGTATCAGATTGCCTTTATGCCCCACTGCGGTGGAAACCGCAAAGTGGGGGATTTCGCGGTAAGGGATGATTTTCTCCACCCGGATGCTTTCGCCCAGTTTCCCGAGACCGCTTCCGAGAATTATGCCGACCTCGGGCTTGAATCCGTTTGTCTGCCCGATTATGTAATCGGCCGCTGCGTGTATCTTTATCAATCGTTCGTCCATGGCTTTACTTTTTGTTCATCAGTTTCCATGCCTGCTCCGAGGCCTTGTCGAGTATTTCGTCTTCCCCGGCCACCTTGCGGTTCTTCATTACGACCTTGCCGTCGATTATGACGGTGTCGATGCACGAGCTGTTGGCCGAAAGGATGAAATTCCCGGTGAAATCGTAGTTGGGGGTGAAGGCCTCGCAGCGGGTGTTCACCAGGGCGATGTCGGCCAGCGCCCCTTCACGGATGCATCCGGCGTCGATTCCGAGCGCCTTGGCTCCGCAAACGGTGGCGGCGTCGATGAGTTCTGTGATAGGCAGGGACTTGGGCTCCTTGCGCCACGCTTTCTGAACCATAGCTATGGTCTTGAGGCTTTCCCTTATGTCAAGGTTGTCGGATGAGCCGCATCCGTCGGTGCCGATGCATACGTTGGCTCCGGCTTCGCGCAGCTCGAGGAACTTGAACTTGTATCCGCTGCTCAGGAGCAGGTTCGAGTTTATGTTGTGCACCACGTTGGCCTTGCGGCAGCCGAGTATCTCGATGTCTTCGTCGTTCACCCAGATGGTGTGGGCGCAGATGAAACGCTCGTTGATGAGGCCGAACTTGTCGAAATGCTGTACGGGGGTGAGACCGTGGCGGTCGATGTCTTTCTGCGTTTCAAGCTGCGTTTCGGCCAGATGGGTGTGCAGGATGAGGTTGTTGTCGGCGGCGAACCTGCCGGCCCACTGCATCGTGTCCTCGCTGGTGGTGTAGTCGGCGTGCACCGAAACGCCGAATTTTATGCGGTCGGACCATCCTTTCGACCTTTCGAAGGTGCTCTCGCACTCCTTTCTCTGGCGCTGTGCCTTGTCCTTGTCGAACGAATCGAGAAGGACGTAGGTTATGAATCCGCGCATTCCCATTTCATCCGCCGCGCGCGCTACCGCCTCGGGGAACCAGTACATGTCCAGAAACGAAGTGGTGCCGGTCTTGAGCATTTCGAGGAATGCCAGGCGGGCTCCCCAGTATATGGATTCTTCGTCCATCTTGGCCTCGATGCTCCATACGGCGTCGAGCCACTTCTGGAGGGTGTGCTCCTTGCTGATGCCTCGCGTAAGGGTCATCGCCGTATGCGTGTGCATGTTCACGAATCCCGGGATTGCGGTGAAATGCCTGCAGTCGATGGTTTCATCGGCGGTGATATTGCCAAGATCAGGCTTTATTTCAGATATGCGGTTGCCCTTGATAAGGATATCCGCCTTGGTTCCATCCATCAGGGTGGCCTGTTTCAGTAGTAAAGTCCCCATAAATGACTAAAATTTAACAAAAATAAGAAAGATGCCGTTAAAATCAAAATCGGATGTCATATCACTTTATTTATTGAATTTTCCGCAAAAATTTTGTAACTTGGCGGTCTTTTAGAAAACTAATGTTCTACAAACAAACCGATATTATGGTCAATTGTTTATTTTATGCCGTGCCCGCAGCTTCCTTGATTGCGCTGCTGTTCGCTTTCATTTTCTACAATCAGATGAAGAAAGAGGACGAGGGTACTCCCACGATGAGGCAGATTGCGCTGTATGTGCGCCAGGGAGCTATGGCTTACCTCAAGCAGCAGTATAAGGTAGTCGTCATCGTATTCATTGTCCTGGCAGCGTTCTTTGCAGTGCTAGCCTATGGATTCGGCGTTCAGAACCCCTGGGTTCCCTTCGCATTCCTTACCGGTGGTTTCTTCTCGGGTCTTGCCGGCTTCATCGGAATGCGTACCGCGACCTATGCATCCGGCCGTACGGCCAACGCTGCCATGCGTTCGCTCAATTCAGGCCTTAAGGTCGCTTTCCGCTCCGGAGCAGTGATGGGACTCACGGTGGTCGGTCTCGGACTTCTCGATATAGCCATCTGGTGGATCGTGCTCAATGCGTTCGTTTCTGAAGCCACGCTTGCCCAGAAGCTTGTTACGATAACCACGACGATGCTCACCTTCGGTATGGGCGCTTCCACCCAGGCTCTCTTCGCCCGTGTGGGTGGCGGTATCTACACCAAGGCTGCCGATGTCGGTGCCGACCTGGTGGGCAAGGTGGAGTCGGATCTTCCTGAAGACGATCCCCGCAACCCAGCCACAATCGCCGACAACGTGGGCGACAACGTAGGCGACGTGGCCGGTATGGGCGCCGACCTTTACGAATCATATTGCGGGTCAGTCCTTTCGACAATGGCTCTCGGAGCCGCCGCATTCTTCAACGTAAGCACTGAAATGCAGACGAAGGCCATCATAGCCCCGATGCTGATTGCAGCCGTGGGAGTAGTCCTTTCAATCATAGGCATCTTCGTGGTGCGCACCAAGGAGGGGGCCGGTATGGCTCAGCTGCTCAAGTCGATGAGCCGCGGCACCAACCTTGCCGCCGTTCTGAGCGGCGCGGCCACGTTCGGCGTGCTCGCGCTTGTATTCGGAACCGAAACCGACCTCTGGTGGCATCTTTCCTGCTCGGTCGTATCGGGCCTTGTGGCAGGCGTAATCATAGGCAAGATAACGGAGTATTACACTTCGCACTCGTATCGTCCCACCCAGAAGCTTGCGGAGGCCTCCGAAACGGGTCCTGCAACCGTAATCATCGGCGGTGTAGGTCTCGGTATGGTATCCACGGCAATTCCTGTCATCACGATTGCCGCCGCAATCATCCTCGCATATCTCTTCGCAATAGGGTTTGACGTCACCAACCTCACTACGGCGGCAAATCTTTCGATGGGCCTCTACGGTGTGGCGATCGCTGCGGTTGGTATGCTCTCAACCCTCGGAATCACCCTCGCTACCGATGCATACGGCCCTATCGCCGACAATGCCGGCGGAAATGCCGAGATGAGCGAACTGGAGCCTTTCGTGCGCGAGCGCACCGACGTGCTCGATGCACTCGGCAACACCACTGCCGCAACAGGCAAGGGTTTTGCAATCGGCTCGGCGGCCCTTACGGCGCTCGCCCTGATCGCTTCGTACATCGAGGAGATCAAGATTGCCCTTGCCCGTACCGGTGAGGTGATAAACGGCGTTTCCGGCCAGGTTGAGGCTGCTTCGGCAAATATACTCGACGTTCTCAGCCACTATAACGTGAGCATCATGAACCCGGCGCTCCTGGCGGGCGTGTTCGTAGGCTCGATGATGGCATTCCTCTTCTGCGGTATGACAATGAATGCGGTAGGCCGCGCTGCCCAGAAGATGGTTGTCGAGGTGCGCCGTCAGTTCCGTGAGATAAAGGGTATCCTCACCCGCGAGGCGACTCCCGATTACAGCCGTTGCGTCGAGATTTCCACAAAGGGTGCACAGCACGAAATGATTGTTCCTGCATTGATTGCAATCATCGCTCCCGTAGCGGTGGGCATCATTCTCGGCGTTGCCGGTGTGATAGGTCTTCTCTTCGGAGGCCTTGGAGCCGGTTTCGTGCTTGCGGTGTTCATGTCGAACTCCGGCGGAGCGTGGGACAATGCCAAGAAATATGTTGAGGAAGGCCATTTCGGAGGCAAGGGTTCCGAGTGTCATCACGCTACCGTGGTGGGTGATACGGTGGGCGATCCTTTCAAGGATACTTCCGGCCCTTCGCTCAACATCCTCATCAAACTTATGAGTATGGTGTCGATTGTCATGGCCGGTCTTACGGCCGCTTGCCACCTGCTTTGATTGCACCGTATATAATATGGTGGGAAAATACAGGGTGGTTACCTTGTGCGGCAGCACAAGGTTCAAGGACCAGTTCTTTGAGGCGCAGAAAAGGCTCACGCTCGAAGGCAATATCGTGATTTCGGTGGGGCTGTTCGGCCACAGCGGCGACGATGAGGTGTGGACGGAGGGCACGAAGGAGATGCTTGACGATATGCACAAGCGCAAGATAGATATGGCCGACGGGATTTTTGTGATAAACGTGGGCGGCTATATAGGGTCGAGTACCAGGAGCGAGATAGAGTATGCCCTCAAATGTGGCAAGACCGTAACCTATCTTGAGCCTGTTGTTTGAAAAAAGTGTACAAATTTTAACCGTTTCAAATTTTTTTTGTAATTTTGCAGTCCCGAAAGGGAAACGAGAAGTGGCGCAGTTGGCTAGCGCACCACGTTAGGGACGTGGGGGTCGGGTGTTCGAGTCACCTCTTCTCGACAGAAACGGTTGGTTTTACTGACCGTTTTTTTGTATTTGTACGAACATGAAGATAACGCTTGTCGGTTACGGCCGTATGGGCCGTATGATTGAAGAGGTTGCCGTTTCGCGCGGCCATTCGGTTGTCTGCACCGTCGATGCCGACAATCAGTCCGAGTTCGGCGGCGATGCATTCAGGAGTGCTGACGTAGTCGTCGAGTTCACTTCTCCCGAGAGCGCATATTCCAATGTGATAAAGGCATTCGACTGCGGAATGAAGGTCGTCAGCGGTACTACCGGATGGTACGACTGCCACAGGCAGGAAATCCGGGAGCGCTGCGAAAACGGAGCAACCCTCTTCTGGAGCAGCAATTTCAGCGTCGGGGTCTATCTCTTCTCGGCTGTCAACAGATACCTTGCCCGGCTGATGAAGGGCTTCCCCGGGTATGAGGTGTCGATCGACGAGGTTCATCATTGCCACAAGAAGGATGCTCCCAGCGGCACTGCCGTTTCCCTGGCCGGGGATATCATCGCCGCCGGCCTGAAGGAGGGCTACCGGGATTTTCTTGTTACTGGTGATGGCGGGGAAAGGCCCGGCAGCGATGGCTGCGGCGGGAAGCTGCCAATATTCAGTTTCCGTCGCGGCGAGGTGGCCGGCATACATACGGTACGCTATGAGGGAGACGATGACATAATCTCGATTTCGCACGAGGCCCGCAGCAGGATGGGTTTTGCGGTAGGGGCGGTGCTTGCGGCTGAATATACCGCCACTCACAGCGGTCTTCTCAAAATGTCTGATCTGTTTGAAAACATATGAAAACACCGGTGTTCGAAGGTTCGGCGGTGGCGATTGTCACGCCGTTCGATGATGAAGGGAAAGTCAATTATGAAAAGTTTCACAGCTTGGTGGACATGCAGATTGCAGGGGGCACTTCCGCAATCGTCGTGTGCGGTACCACGGGTGAAAAATCCACGCTCAACGACAGCGAGCACCTTTCTCTCGTAAAGGATTGCGCCCGATACGTCAACGGGCGCTGCAAGGTCATTGCCGGTACCGGCAGCAACGATACGGCCTACTCGCTGCATCTTTGCCAGGAGGCCGAGCAGTGCGGAGTCGACGGGCTTCTTGTCGTCACCCCCTATTACAACAAGACGAGCCAGAGAGGCCTCATCAAACATTATACTTTTCTGGCAGACAGGGTCAATACCCCGATAATCCTTTACAGCGTGCCGAGCCGCACCGGAATGAGAATTTCGGTGGATGCCCTCAAGGTGCTCTCGCAGCATCGTATGATCAACGGCATCAAGGATGCCAATTCCGACATAGACGGAGTAGTGGCCACAATAGCCTCGTGCGGTGACGACCTGTACGTATGGAGCGGCAACGATTCGGAAATCGTGCCAATGATGTCGATGGGCGCGCGCGGAGTCATATCTGTCTGGGCCAACGTGGCGCCACGGGCCGTGGCGGACCTTACGGCCAAGTGCCTTGCCGGGGATTTCGCCGCCGCAGCGAAGATTCAGGCTGAGGCATATTCCCTTATAAAGGCTCTTTTCATAGAGACCAACCCGATGCCGGTGAAGGAGGCCATGAATATGATGGGCCTTTCGGTTGGGGAGGTACGCCCTCCGCTGTGCGAACTTTTACCTGAAAATGCCGCAGTTCTGCGCTCCGAACTCAAGAAGGCCGGGTTGCTATGAAAAAGATTTCAGCTGCCGTAGTGGGATACGGCAATGTGGGCCGCTTTGCGGTGCAGGCTTTGAGAGCAGCAGAGGATTTCGAGATTGCCGGTATCGTGCGCCATTCGGCCGTTTCGGGGGCGAATCCCGAAATTTCGGACCTGAAAGTTGTGGGCTCGGTCGATGAACTCCGCGGGGTTGACGTGGCGATTCTTGCCGTGCCCTCGCGCAAGGTGGAGGAGTATGCCTCGCGGTGTCTCGCTGCGGGTATCAGTACGGTCGACAGCTTCGACATTCACAGTGATATTCCGGGATATCGCCGCAGAATCGGCGAGGTGGCTGCAAAGGCAGGCCTTGTCAGCGTGATATCTGCCGGATGGGACCCCGGTACCGACAGTATGGTGAGGGCGCTGATGCAGGCAATGGCGCCTTCGGGAATTACCTATACCAATTTCGGCCCCGGTATGAGTATGGGGCATACTGTGGCCGTAAAGGCTATCCGTGGGGTGAAGGATGCCCTGTCGATGACGATTCCCGAGGGAACGGGAATCCACCGCAGGATGGTGTATGTCTCTCTCGACGGCAGCGTTGCGTTTCCGGAGGTGGAGGCGGCCATAAAGAAAGACCCGTATTTCGCCAATGATGAGACGCGTGTCTTTGAGGTGCCTTCGGTCGATGGTCTCAAGGATATGGGGCACGGAGTCAGTATGATCCGCAAGGGCGTGAGCGGAATGACCCAGAATCAGCGGTTCGATTTCAATATGAGTATCAACAATCCTGCTTTGACCGGGCAGATTATGGTTTGTGCCGCGAGGGCCGCAGTGCGTATGGCCCCAGGAGCATATACGATGATTGAAATTCCGCCGGTCGACCTTCTGCCGGGCGACAGGGACCGTTGGGTAGCATCTCTCGTTTAGTTTTCAATATTATATATTTATGATAATGAAACGTTTCTATGCCATTGCCGTCGTCATTGCGTTGACGACTTTGCTCCCTTTTACGACCGGATATGCCGCCTCCAGGGAGAAGATTTCCCAGGAACAGTTGGACTCTGCCGCAACCCGCATCGCGGAGCGGCTGGAAACAGGCAGTTGGAGATTCTCCCCGATGGATTTCTATGGGACGAACAACGTGCATCTCGAGTTCAACAATTTTTCCGACAATATGGTCGTCATGCAGGGAGACAGGATTCTGGTGGCCATAAATTTCATTGATGCCCGCCTTGTCGCTTCGGCTATGACGCCAAGCCAGAAGGGGCGTGCACTGAAAGGGGCCGCAGCCGTGGCGCGTTATGGCACCGGCCTGCCGAACTATATCAAGACAGTCGGGACTGTGACGGAAAAGAAAGTAGTGATAGGCAAGAACTCCAAACATGTCACTCTCGACGTGAAGTACAGTATAGACGACTCGAATGTCAAGCATCCGAGTTCGTATCCCTCCCTTTCGCTGTCGGTCGACGTGAAGCATCTTACATACCGTCTGGTTTTCAGTAATATGGGCTTTGACGGTACTATGGAGGGCAACGTAACTCCGCTGTAACATTCACTGCTCATCATCAGGGCAAAAAAATCCCTCCTGAAAGACTGTCGCTTTCGCGACCCTGTACGGGAAAATGTCTTTCAGGAGGGATTTCTTCTGCCCTGAATGCTATTCAGCCTTCGGGCCTGCGGCTACGAGAGCCTTGCCTGCCTTGTTATAGGTGTACTTGGTGAAGTTCTTCACGAAGCGGCCTGCAAGGTCCTTGGCCTTCTTCTCCCAGTCGGCAGCCTTCTTGTAGGTGTCGCGGGGGTCGAGGATTGCAGGATCGACACCCTTGAGTTTGGTGGGCACCTCGAAGTTGAAGTAAGGTATCTTCTTGGTGGGGGCCTTGTCTATCGAGCCGTCGAGGATGGCATCGATGATGCCGCGGGTGTCCTTGATGGAGATGCGCTTGCCCGTGCCGTTCCATCCGGTGTTGACCAGATAAGCCTTGGCGCCGCTCTTCTTCATCTTCTTGACCAGTTCCTCTGCATATTTTGTAGGATGCAGTTCGAGGAATGCCTGTCCGAAGCATGCCGAGAAGGTGGGGGTGGGCTCGGTGATGCCGCGCTCCGTGCCTGCAAGCTTTGCCGTGAAACCGCTGAGGAAGTAGTATTTGGTCTGCTCAGGGGTGAGGATGCTTACCGGAGGAAGCACGCCGAATGCGTCGGCTGAAAGGAAAATCACCTGCTTTGCTGCAGGGCCCTCCGATGCCGGACGGACGATTTTGTCGATATGATAGATAGGGTAGGATACGCGGGTGTTCTCGGTTACGCTCTTGTCGGCGAAATTGATTTTGCCCTTCTTGTCGACCGTTACGTTCTCGAGGAGGGAGTCGCGGCGGATGGCGTTGTAGATGTCGGGCCCGGTTTCCTTGTCGAGGTTGATAACCTTGGCATAGCAGCCGCCTTCGAGATTGAACACGCCGTGGTTGTCCCAGGCGTGCTCGTCGTCACCGATAAGCAGACGCTTGGGGTCGGTCGAGAGTGTCGTTTTGCCGGTTCCGGAGAGACCGAAGAAGATGGCGGTGTTCTCACCCTTCATGTCGGTGTTTGCCGAGCAGTGCATCGAAGCGATGCCCTGCAGGGGGAGGAAGTAGTTCATCATGGAGAAGAGACCCTTCTTCATTTCGCCGCCGTACCAGGTGTTGAGGATCACCTGCTCCTTTGACGTTACGTTGAAGGCAACGCAGGTGTCGCTGCGCAGGCCGAGCTCCTTGTAGTTTCCGACCTTGGCCTTGGATGCGCAATATACGATGAAGTCAGGCTCCTGGTCGAATTCCTTCTGGTTCTGGGGACGGATGAACATATTGGTAACGAAGTGAGCCTGCCAGGCAACCTCCATTATGAAGCGCACCTTCATACGGGTGTCCTTGTGGGTGCCGCAGAAACCGTCGACAACGAACAGACGTTTGCCGCTGAGCTGTTTCAGGGCGAGGCTCTTTACGGTTTTCCATACCTTGCCGGTCATAGGGTGGTTGTCGTTGGGATATTCGTCGGAAGTCCACCATACGGTGTTCTTGGACTGCTTGTCCATAACGATGTACTTGTCTTTGGGGGAACGGCCCGTATATACGCCGGTCATTACGTTGATTGCTCCAAGTTCGGTTACCTGGCCCTTGTCGAAGCCTTCGAGACCGGGTTTGGTTTCTTCGTTGTAAAGTACCTCATACGTGGGATTGTAGAGGATTTCCTTGGTACTCTTGATACCGTACTGTTTCAAATCGATCTGTGCCATGATTTGTTTATGAGTGTGTAATGTCGAATCGCTTGGGATTATTCCGCAAAATTAAACAATATTTTGTTCTTCCCCAAAATACCGGAGCATCGCCGCAACCCTTTCGGCGTCGGACTTCTGCGTAAGGCCTATCATCGCCTCGACCCTTGAGGACACCCTTTCGCGGCGCCTTCCGTATTCGGCTTCGCTCAGCCGCAGGTTGTCTGGGGTGAGCCTTTCGAAGTTGAGACTGAGCACCGTCGAACTGATGGCCGGTACATAGGAGATGATGCCCTTGTGCGCAAGGGATTTGAGCTTCTCGACAACCACCGGGACTGCGTAGCGTCCGAGCCTGGCTATGCGCTCCTCGTCGATGGCCACGTAGCCGGAGAAGAGCCCCGTGTATATCCTCATCAGCGTTTTGAGGAAAGTGTCGGTGTCACTGTCGCCCAACTGTATGCGGTAAAGCTCGTCGCGGCTCATCAGAAAGTTGATCTTGGAAGGGATGTCAACCGGCTCCGACAATGTCCAGTATCCCGACTGTTCGATATATTTCACGGCATAGTAGGCGGTTGCGGCGTGGAGCCTGTATCGGAGCGCGAACTCCTCCACCTTGAACTTGCGGCTCTGGCCGCATCCTTCGCCGAAGGCGATGGAGAGATATCGGAACACCTTGTCGTATATTTCCCTGATATAGTCCAGCGGAGGGAGCGACACCTTTTCGATTTGGCGGAGTCTGGCCACGTCGGAACTGTTCCACAGAAGCACTGCGAAGGCTTCCCTGCCATCCCTGCCGGCTCTGCCGGCCTCCTGGAAATAGGCCTCTATGCTGGCTGGCATATCGTAGTGGCATACCAGCCGCACGTCGGGCTTGTCAATGCCCATACCGAATGCGTTGGTGGCCACGATTATCCTTGTCCGCCCGCTTTTCCAGTTATGCTGTATCGCGGCCCTCCTTTCGTTTCCCATCCCGGCGTGGTATGCCTCGGCTGAGATTCCCTGCCCCGACAGAAGGAGGGAGAGGTCTTCGGCCATCTTGCGGCGGCCCGTATATACGATTCCGCTCCCCTCTATGGCATGGCAGACTTCCAGGAGCTTGCCTGTTTTGTCGTTGGCCTCGCGGAAGACGTATTTGAGATTCTCCCTGACGAAAGATGCCTTGATGAGGTTGTCTTCCTTGAATCCCAGTTTGTCCTGGATGTCGCGGGCGACTGCCTCAGTTGCAGTGGCGGTGAGGGCGATTACCGGCACGCTGCGGCCTATTATGTCGCGGATCGCCGCTATTTCAAGATAATCCGGCCTGAAGTCGTATCCCCATTGCGATATGCAGTGGGCTTCGTCGACCACCAGATAATTCACGTTCATTTTCTGCACCCGGGCCGTGAATATCACGGTCCGGAGCCTCTCGGGCGAAACGTAGAGGAACTTGTAGTCGCCATAGACGGCATTGTCGAGCGTGATGTCGATTTCGCGGCCCGACATTCCGGAATATACGGCAAGCGCCTTGATGCCGCGCGAGGCGAGGTTCTGCACCTGGTCCTTCATCAGCGCGATGAGGGGGGAGACGACAAGGCAGATGCCGTCTTTCATCATTGCGGGGACCTGAAAGCAGATGCTCTTGCCGCCACCGGTGGGCAGAATGGCGAGTGTGTCGCGCCCGTCGAGGGCGGACCGGATTATCTCTTCCTGCCTGGGCCGGAAAGAGTCGTATCCCCAATATTTCTTGAGGGTGCCGTACATACCACAAAGATAGCAAAAAGAGTCCGTTTGCCTTATTTTTATTAAATTTGCACGATTTAAGAACGACTAAACCGCTGTATATGTTTGAAAGTTTGATGGACCGCCTTGAAAGTTCCCTGAAGCTTATCAAGGGGCAGGGCAGGATTACCGAAGTCAATATATCCGAAACGCTCAAGGAGGTGCGCAGGGCGCTGCTCGACGCCGACGTGAGCTACAAGGTTGCCAAGACCTTCTGCGACAATGTCAAGCAGAAGGCTCTCGGGCAGGACGTGCTCAAGGCTGTGCGGCCCGACCAGATGATGGTCAAGATAGTCCACGACGAGATGGCCGACCTTATGGGCGCCGATGCCCGCGAGCTCAACCTGAAGGGCTCCCCCGCAATAATACTCGTCGCCGGTCTTCAAGGCTCCGGAAAAACGACTTTCTGCGGCAAGCTTGCATTGCATTGCAAGGCGAAGAAAGGCAGGAATGTGCTGCTTGCGGCATGCGACGTGTATCGCCCGGCAGCCATAGATCAGCTGAAGGTGCTGGCCGACGGCATAGGGGTGCCCGTATATAGCGAAGATGGGGTGAAGGACCCTGTGGCCATAGCGGTCAATGCAGTGAAGCAGGCTTCGAGGCAGGGGTGCGATATGGTTGTCGTCGATACTGCGGGCCGTCTGGCGGTCGACAAAGAGATGATGGACGAGATAGCGGCCATAAAGGCGGCCGTCAAGCCCACCGAGACCCTCTTTGTGGTGGATGCGATGACGGGCCAGGATGCCGTGGAGACTGCTGCGGCCTTCAATGAAAGGCTCGACTTCGACGGCGTCGTCCTTACCAAGATGGACGGCGATACCAGAGGCGGTGCCGCACTTTCCATCAAGGCCGTGGTGGGCAAGCCGATAATGTTCATCAGCTCCGGCGAGAAGCTTGAGACCCTCGACGTGTTCCATCCCAAGAGAATTGCCGACAGGATTCTGGGAATGGGTGACGTGGTGTCGTTTGTGGAGAAGGCTCAGGAACAGTTCGACGAAATGGAGGCGCGCAGGCTCCACAAGAAGATAGCCCACGACGAATTCAATCTTGACGATTTCTACAAGCAGATACAGCAAATCAAGAAGATGGGCAACATCAAGGATCTGGCCTCGATGATTCCCGGCGTCGGCAAGGCTCTCAGGGACGTGGACATCGACAACGACTCGTTCAAGGGGGTGGAGGCCATAATACTTTCAATGACCCGATATGAGAGGGAGAACCCCTCGGCCATCAACGGAAGCCGGCGCAAACGCATTGCCGACGGCAGCGGAACGTCGGTGATGGAGGTGAATCGTCTCCTGAAGCAGTTTGAAGGAACCCGGAATATGATGAAGAAATTTTCGAAAAGGCGATAGCTTTTTTTGCAAAAGGGCTAACAATTATTTTTATAATTGCTATATTTACGGGTTGAAACTTAGACCTTAAACATTGACAGCAATGCCTGTTCTTGCCAGTATCCGCAGTTTTTTTGCAAAATATCTTGATTCCAGGATAATATTCCTGATAGACCTCCTCGTGTCGTTTGTCTCGTCGTATCTGACAATCCTGTTTGCGGCGCTGTTTTCCCATTCCTCATTGCTCGACGGGAACTTCCAGATATTCTGGATGGGCTTGTCGGTGGTGGCGACCGCTCTGATCTTTGCTCTGGTCAAGAGCCACAGGATTGTGATCCGCCATTCCACTCTCAAGGATATGTATCGTATTTTCCTTGCCGTTCTGGGCAAGGAACTGCTGATGTCGATCGTACTCGCCTCTTTCGGGAAGTGGTCGGACAGCATATATCTTCTATTTGCAGCCGATCTATGCGTCACTTTCTTCCTGATGTTTGCAGTGAGGGTGCTGATGGTGTTCTCGTATGAGGCTGTGGAGACCCGTCTCAGGCGGAAGGTGGAGATGTCGCGCACTCTGATCTACGGCAACCACAACAAGTCTGTCGCAATAGTGACGAGGCTCATAACTTCGCCGCACTACGACATCGTTGGATTTCTGGTTCCCGACAAGTCATCGGCCGGAGGGAGGATCAACGCCCATCAGGTCTATTATGCCGAGGATCAGGAGGGTTTCGAGCATATTGTAAGCAAGCTCAACGTAACTTCGATTCTTTTTGCAAAAGAAGAGGATCTGCGCGATGAGAGGGAGGGAATCGTGGAGTATGCAATGAACTGCGGGGTCAGGATATATCTTGCTCCCTCGATTGGCGAGTCTCCCGACGGCAACGTGCAGTCGTCTATCCGCCAGATCAGGATAGAGGACCTTCTCGGAAGGGATGAAATCAAGATCTCGATGGACAGGATACGCGAGAATTTCTGCGGGAAGTCAGTTATGGTGACAGGTGCCGCCGGTTCCATCGGTTCCGAGCTGTGCCGTCAGCTGGCATCGTTCGGAGTAGGCCGCCTGATATTGTTCGACAACGCGGAGACACCGATGCACGAACTCAGACTGAGTCTCGGTGAGTCTTTCCCCAATCTTGATTTCGTACCGGTAATAGGCGACGTGCGCTACGAGAAGCGTCTGGATTTCGCTTTCAGGAAATATGCACCTCAGGTTGTCTTTCACGCGGCTGCGTACAAGCACGTGCCTCTTATGGAGGAGAACCCCTGCGAAGCCGTGCTGGTGAACGTGATCGGCTCCTCACTCGTGGCCGACAAGTGCATCGAGTACGGGGTGGAGAAGATGGTTATGATTTCAACCGACAAGGCCGTGAACCCCACTAATGTCATGGGATGTTCCAAGCGCCTCGCCGAATTGTATGTCCAGAGCCTGGGCAGTGCCCTGGCGGCGGGACGCCGGCAAGGTGTGACCAAATTCGTCACGACAAGGTTCGGCAACGTGCTCGGGTCGCACGGCTCGGTGATCCCGAGATTCAGGGAGCAGATAGAGAAGGGAGGCCCGGTGACCGTCACGCACCCCGGTATCACGCGTTTCTTCATGACCATTCCCGAGGCATGCCGTCTTGTGCTGGAGGCCGCCACCATGTCGGTCTCGAACGACATATTCGTATTCGATATGGGCAAGTCGGTGAAGATAGACGATCTTGCACGCCGTATGATAAGGCTGGCCGGATTCGAGCCCGACGTGGATATCCCTATCGTATATACCGGTCTCCGCCCTGGAGAAAAGCTGTATGAGGAAGTCCTCGCGGACCTTGAAGGTACCAAGCCCACGTCGCACGACCGCATCCGCATCGCTGCGGTAAGGCCATACGAATATGACGATGCCCGTGCGGCCGTGGATACTCTCCGCGACTATGCGATTGCCGTGGATATCGACAATATGGTGTCCTATATGAAGACCGTGGTGCCCGAATACAAGAGCAACAATTCCGTTTTTGAAAAGTTCGACAAATAGTACTTTGCCCCTGCACTGGTTCGTGGCCTACGTCAGGTCCTGCCAGGAGAGGCGGCTGTCGGATGTCTTGTCCAATCTCGGGGTCGAGCATTATCTCCCTGTCCAGGTGGAGCGGCGCAAGTGGAGTGACCGGATAAAGGTGGTCGACAGGCTGGTCCTTCCCGGTATGATGTTTATCCGTACCACCGAGCCGCAAAGGGTCAGGCTCCTGCAGGATATTTCGCTGATCTGTCGTTTCATGTCGAAGGGAGGCTCGTACAATCCGGTAAGGATTCCCGACGGCCAGATGGACGATTTCCGCTTCATGGTCTCCCGCAGTTCGGGCAAGGTTACCGTTTCGTCCGAGAAGTTCCTGCCGGGAGAGAAGATAGAGATCGCATCCGGTCCCTTGAAGGGGTTCAGGTGCGAGATCGTCAGGAATTGCGGAGAACTGTTCGTGGCCGTACGCCTTGAAATGCTGGGCACTGCGATAGTCGAAGTATCTGCGGCAGATATCCGCAAGTACGTGCCCTCCGAGTCTGAAAATTGATTATCTTTGCCGCCCTGCATTACTTCGATAACGTATTCCGTCTATGATGAAAAGTGACAGTTTCCCACGCCTTGAGTTGAGCGTTTCTTCCTTGAGGTACAATATGGCCCATTTCAGGAAGTTGCTCCTTCCTTCGACCAAGATGCTCGTCCTGCTCAAGGCCAATGCGTACGGTCACGGGGCCGCCGTGCTGGCCCGTGAGGTCGAAGCTGCGGGCGCTGATTATCTGGCGGTGGCTTTTGCCAACGAGGGTATCGAGCTCCGCAATGCGGGTGCGAAACTTCCCATCATCGTGCTTACCGGCGGGGTCGAGTGTTTCCCGGAGATGGTGGAGTACGGTCTTGAACCCGGCTTGCCCGATATGAAGGCGGTGAGCCTCTTCAACGAATACCTCGTTTCGATAGGGAGGAAAAACTATCCCTGCCATATAAAGATTGACTCCGGAATGCACCGTGTAGGATTCATGGAGGAGGATGTGGCCGACCTTGTGAAATTCCTCTCGGGCGGCACGGCTCTGAAAATCGAATCGGTCTATTCCCACCTCGCAGGTTCGGACGATCCTTCGCTCGATGACTTCACCCTGGAGCAGGCCTCCGTGTTCGATGCCCTGTCGGGGAAAATAATGGAGGCTTTGGACTACAAGCCGATGAGGCACCTCCTCAACACTGCCGGCATAGAGCGTTTTGCGGGGAAAACTCCGTGGATGCAATATGATATGGTGCGTCTTGGCATAGGGCTGTACGGAATAAAGACACTTCCGGAGCAGGATATACGGCCGGTGGGTGCATTCCGCACCAAAATCAGCCAGATAAAGCATCTCGACGGCGGCACTGTGGGATATTCGAGGAGGGGCGTGATACAGCGTCCTAGCGTGATAGCCACCATTCCGCTCGGCTATGCCGACGGTCTCAATCGCAAGCTCGGCTGCGGCAACGCCAGATTCCTCCTCAACGGATGCCTGGTGCCGACGATAGGCAGCATCTGTATGGATGCCTGCATGCTTGATATCACAGGGGTGGAGGCGAAGGAGGGTGACATCGTCACAATATTCGGCGAAAACCCCGGCGTGGAGAAGATAGCCTCTGTTCTCGACACGATTCCATACGAGATAGTGACTTCGGTAAGCCACCGTGTAGGCAGGATTCTCGTCGATAATATCTGATTACCGCAAAAGGGCTCCCGTATTGAGGTCGATGCGGTATTTGAATACCCTCTTTCCGTGGTAGAAGAACATACCGAGCACCGCGTCCCGCTCGAAGTATATCGTATTCAGGCATCTGTCGACTGTCCTGTCGCGGCACTCCGGCTCGCACCACACAAGCATTGCCTTCCCGCCTTCGGAGGATGCGCACACAATTGTATTGCCGCGGAAATTGAACATGGCGGCCTCGCGCAGCCCGACCCTTTCGCGGGAGTGTATCCGGTTGTAGTGTTCCAGTATCGAGCACTCTTCGGGGAGAGTTATGAAATGCACATCTGGGGCATCTGTCAGCGCATCGGGATTCTCCGCCTTCCACAACTCCATCGCAAGGTCGCTCGAGGCATCTTCGCTCGAGATTGTGACAAGCCTTTCGTTGGCTCCGAAGCGTCCGGCGAAGTATGCGGATATCAGGCTGTCGGCGCTGCCGGCGGGGCTTTGGTGCCCTTCGATTCTGTTTCCTTTACGGCTCCTGCCGCTGAAGACGGCGTTTGCAATTGATCCGTCGTATGGCGAAACAAGCGTTTCGACATATTCGCGGGAGTCGTCATTTGAGGAAACGTTGGTGAAAGCCAGGCTGAGATATCTTCTTCCTCCGATTGTCACCACTTCGGGACCCCTGTCAAGGTAAGTGTGCCTTACCTGGGAAAGAAGTGTGCATCGAGGAATCTTGTATCTGAATGGAATCTGCCATACGTTGTTTTCCCTGAGGGAGATATGGAAAGTGATGGAGTCGACGGAGCCGGTTTCGGGAAGAACCCCGACGATGTAGTCCTTTCCGTTGCGCCTTACTCCGGCAGCCTTAAGGGTGGAGAAGACTTCGCCTCTTTCTTTCATAATGGCGCGAAGGAGCGTGGTGGCGCTGCGGTTCGACAGCGGGGAGACGTTAAGCGCCGTATCGAGCCTGGAGGATATCTCCTCACTGAAAACGGATTCCGGATACTGCCTGAGGAAATCCGTGTATGATTCGACCGTGGCCTTTTCGACCGTCCGCTCATACGCTCTCGCCTCCCGTCTGCTCTGGGCGGGGGACAGAGTGCAGGCAACCAGTGCTGCAACCATTATCAGCGAACGCGGTGCGGACATTTCAGGATGGCCTTTGCCGAAGACAAATATCGGCATTTTTACTATCTTTGCAAAGTATTACCTTCAAACTGGGCAGTCAGATGAGAATACTTGTTACCGGCGGGGCCGGGTTCATAGGGTCCCATACCATTGTCGAACTTTATGCTGCGGGTCACGACGTGATGGTGATCGACAACCTCTGCAATTCGAGCAGGCAGTCTCTCCGCAGGGTCGAGGACATAACCGGCAAGATGGTCCCCTTCGCCAAGGTCGACATAAGGGACCGCGCTGCGCTCGAGCAGGTGTTCGAGGATGCGGTGCTTCAGGGCAAGCCTTTTGACGCCTGCATTCATTTTGCCGGGTTGAAGGCGGTGGGGGAGTCGGTCGACAAACCGCTTGAATACTATTCCAACAATATAGGCGGAACGCTCAACCTTATCAATGCCATGCGTCTGTTCGACTGCCGCAACCTCATATTCTCCTCTTCGGCCACGGTGTACGGCAATCCTGCCGTAGTTCCCATTACCGAAGAATGCCCCAAGGGAGAGTGTACCAATCCATACGGGAGGACCAAAAGCATGATCGAGGAGATACTCTTCGACCTGCACAAGGCCGACAAATCGTGGAATATAGTCGTACTGAGATATTTCAACCCCATCGGGGCGCATCCCAGCGGAATGATGGGGGAGGATCCTGACGGAATCCCCAACAACCTGATGCCGTACATCACCCAGGTGGCAATCGGCAAGAGGGCCGAACTCGGAGTGTTCGGAAACGACTATGACACCCCCGACGGCACAGGCGTGCGCGACTATATCCACGTCGTTGACCTTGCAGCCGGGCACGTCAAGGCTCTCGATGCCATATCGCGCAACTGCGGCCTGGCGATATACAACCTCGGTACCGGATGCGGATATTCGGTGCTCGACGTGGTCAAGGCCTTCGAAAAGGCAAACGGGGTGAAAGTGCCTTACTCAATCAAGCCAAGGCGGAGCGGCGATATCGCAACCTGCTATTCCGACCCTGCAAAGGCTTCGCGTGAGCTGGGGTGGAAGGCACGCTACGGTATAGAGGAGATGTGCCGCGATGCGTGGGCCTGGCAGACAAAGAATCCCGAAGGATACGTGGAGAACGGGGAGTAATCAATCCTCGAGGAGCCTTTTCTTGAGCCTGATGCTGTCTTTGGGCGACAGCACGAGCGCTTCGCGCAGATACTGGTTCAGCGAGCCGTAGCGGTTTATGATCAGATCCAGGGCCGAGTTGAAATAATCGGTGTTCACTCCTATGAAAGCCTGGACCACCGCCAGTTCGGCCTGCCCTCCTCCTGCGGAGAGAATCTTTTCGGAAATATTCTCCACCAGATCGTGGTAGTAAACGTTGGATAGCGCAAAATCCTCCATTATGGTTTCGCGGCTCGCGCCGAGGGCTGCCAGGAGAAATGCGGCTCCAAGCCCGGTGCGGTCCTTGCCCTGGGAGCAGTGCCACAGTACGGCGCCCTCTTCCTGATTCGATATCAGGTTGAGGAAGGAGGCGTACTGCAATTGGGAATATTCGTTGACCACCATATCTGAATACAGCCGCCGTGCGACCTCCTGGACCATAGCCTCCGAGGAATGGGATATGATGTACATTCCGATGTTGCGATAGGCGTGGGATGGCAGTGCATATCCGAACTTGTCCGTATCGGGGTCTATTGTTGGGAGCCACAGGTTTTCGGCTCCAGCCACCTTTGCATCAGGGGCGTTGCCCACTTCGATGTCGGTCCTGAAGTCGAATATGCGCCTTACGTGGTATTTTCCGGTGAGTATCTGCAGGTCGGATTCGGTTGCATTGTGCAGATCTCCGCACCGTATCAGCAGGCCCGGCTTTATCCTGCGCCCGTCCTGCATCACAAGCCCGCCCAGATCCCTTGCATTGGGAATCCGTTCGAAGGGGATTGAGCGTGTGTCTGCAGCAACTTGCATAGGGCAAAGTTAACAAAAAAAATCCCGCTCCGGAAGGAACGGGATTTTCGGAATATGCAGAATGAATTATTTTGCGATGGCGATGACTGCAGAGCGGCTGCACTGAGGATCGTTGAAATACATATAATCAACACCGCCGTTGGATGCAATCTCGATGTTGTCTGCGTTGAGACCGCATTCGTTTACGAGATAATTCTTGACAACCTGAGCACGCTTTTCAGAAAGCTTCTGGTTGTAGTCTGCCTTGCCTGTCTGCTTGTCGGCATAACCCTTGACGATGATCTTTGCATCAGGGAATGACTTGAGCACGTCGGCTGCAGCCTGGATGTTGACCTTTTCGCGGTTGGAGAGTTCGGTGCGGTCGATCTTGAAGTTGATGAGCTGCCAGTAGTCGAAGTCAACCTTCTTTGCTTCAGCTGCCTTTGCCCTTGCCTCAGCTGCTGCTGCATCGGCCTGTGCCTTTGCCAGAGCGTCTTCAGCTGCCTTTGCCCTTGCCTCAGCTGCTGCTGCCAGAGCTGCTGATTCTGCGGATGCAGCGTCGGTAGCGTCCTTGAGAGTCTTCGAGCAAGCGATTGCAGTTGTAAGGGGAACCCAGTACATGGACTCGGTGTAAGCACCGGTGCTGTGGTTCTTGAGGGTGGTGAAGCCGAACTTGTAGGTTACGCCGAGGGTTGCGTTGGAGAAGATTTCCACTGAACGCTGCCTTACTCCGGTGTTGGCGTAGCAGATGCCGTTGAACTCGTCGGCGGTTATGCCACCGTTGAGGTTGATGTCGATAGCCCACCTCTTGGCGATGTTGAAACGGCCGGTGAGACCGAAGTTGCCGGTAGGGCATACTACGCGCTCGCCTGTTACGTTGTAGAACTCGCCGACGTTACCGAAGGGGATGATGACACCTGCGCCTACACGGCCGATGAGGTTGAACACTCTTTCGCGATATCCGCCGAACCAGTTGGTGAAATCAACGTTGACGAGGATGTAGGGGTTGAGATAGCTGCCGGTTGCAACGAAGTAAGCGTCCCTGATTATGGGGTCGTCGGGGAAGTTTGCGAATGTTGCTACGCCTGCATCACCGATTGTGTAGGGGTTCTTTACCTTGGAGTAGTTCACGCCGATGCCCACGCCCCATACGGGAGATGCCCATTTGCTGACCATCAGGTTGACCGAAGGGAAGGTGATAAGGTCGCCGAGCCTTGTGCCGGGGTTGTTGCCCATAGCCTTGGTGTATTCACCGAAGTATGCCTGAACACCGAGGCCGGCAGAAATTTCCCAGTTCTTGCCAGCTTTGCTTGCCACTACTGCACCATTCTCGAAGGTGTCGCAGTTGCATCCATTGCAATTTGCGCAACTTGCGCAAGTTGTTTCGTCCTTTGCAAAGGAAGGAAGACTTACCATTGCGAGAGCGAAAATTGCGATAACCGTTTTTTTCATAATTTTTTAGGTTGGTTGTTATTTGTTTGGTTATTGAATATGCTCATATTTAAGTTAAAGTCATAGACACGCAAAGTTAGTCAAATATTTTCATATTCAGCACTTTTTTGCGAAAAATCAGTTTTTTGCCCTGCATTTTGCGATTTTATTTGAATTTCGTTATCTTTGAAGATTATGGTCTACCTTTCAATATTCAGCATTTCGATTGCCGAGCCGAAGTGGAGGATGCTTGTGCTCTGCCTGATATCGTGCATATCGGTATGGGCGGCCTTCGGGCCTATACTCAAGGTGGCGGAATTGAAGAACATAGTCGACTGCCCGGGCGAGAGGAAGTTGCAGAAGGCTCCGGTTCCCGTGCTCGGCGGGGCTGCGGTGTTTTTCGGCATTACAGTGGGGCTGGGCTTTTTCAAGACCATGTTCGCCTATCCTGCAATCTTTCCGATAGTCACCGCAATGGTGGCGATGCTCTACGTGGGCATTGTCGATGACATCCTCACAATCCAGCCGTGGAAGAGGCTCCTGCTGGAGACCGGCGCCGCGCTGCTGATAATATATGGCAACCGGTTCTTCATCTGCAATTTCCAGGGTTTGTGGGGGATCGGCACATTGCCTCTGGCGGTGGGCATCCTGCTTTCGGTCATAACGTTCATAGGCCTTGTAAACTCCATAAACATGGTGGATGGCGTCGACGGGTTGTGCTCCGGATTCTGCATGATGATAATGGCTTTTTTCGGGCTGCTGTTCTTCCTTGCGTTCGATTATTCCTATGCGGCCCTTGCCGCCGTGGCCATGGGCGCCATGATCCCTTTCTTTATACATAATGTCGTCGGATTGCGCAGCAAGATGTTTCTGGGCGACGGCGGAACCATGGTGATGGGCACGCTGATATCCTCGATGGTGTTCGAACTGCTGAGCCGCACTTTCCAGCAAAGGCTGTTTGAAAGCACCTCGCGTACGATGGGGGCTCCGCTCGACTTCAGCCTGATTGCATTTTCACTCTCTGTGCTTTCAATTCCGGTGGCAGACACCCTGAGGGTGATGATCGAAAGGATAAGTCGCGGAGTATCACCATTTTCACCCGATAAAACACATCTGCATCACCTGTTTACGGCCGCCGATTTTTCGTACGTAGGCACCACTTTCAGGGAGATAGGGCTCAATCTGGCGGTCATCGCCGTCTTTGTCGTCTCCTGGATGCTCGGAGCATCTGTCAGCGTGCAGCTTTACTGCGTGGTCGGTGCGGCCTTTGTTGCGGATTACGGCACGGCTTCATATCTGCGGAGGGTGGCCGCCCGTCCAGGCTCTTTCTTCGCCAGAAGGCTGGCTGCGGCAAGCCGCAGGTCGCACGTGGAGAGAAAGGAGCTGTGGCTGAGACTTCAGAAGATGGTGGACGGAAAGTCATGATTCAATGGCAGAGGTGCATTCAATAAAGAAGAATTTTGCCTACAACGTGTTTCTGACGTTGTCGACCTATATCGCTTCGCTCATAGTATTCCCATATGTTTCGCGTGTCCTCGGAGTCGATATGATGGGCAGGGTGTACTTTGTGGAGAATGTCATCAGGTACTTCATACTGTTTTCGATGATGGGGGTCACCGCTGTCGGCATAAGGGAGATTGCATCGTGTGGGGACGACCGTGAAAAGCGGTCGGAGGTATTTTCCAACATACTGGCACTGGTGCTGATACTTACATCCGTATGCGTCGCAGCAATGGTCGCCATGATTTATCTGGTGCCGAAATTCGGGGATTACAAGCGGCTAATGCTGATAGGTACCATGTATCTGATGTCATCGTCACTTATGATAGAGTGGTTCTATCAGGGCCTCGAGAATTTCCGTTTCGTTACGATACGTGCATTGGCGGTCAAGTTGCTCTATGTCCTTTCTGTTTTCATATTTGTCAAGTCACCTGAAGATTACACACTTTATTTCGTCCTCATTACCCTGACTCTGCTTGCGAATGCGGCTATAAACCTGGGCTATTCCCGTAAATTCGTCCGGTTTTCGCCAGGAAGCGTGAAATTGTCGAAGTTTGCAAAACCGATGTTTTCGCTCGGGCTTTATGTCATAATGCTTTCTTTCTTCACCACATTCAGCCCTGTCTATCTCGGATTCGTGCGTGGCGACCACGAGGTGGGAATATATTCCACGGCTACGAAAATATATGTGATAATCCTCGGGGTCGTCAGCGCCTTCACGAATGTTATGATGCCGAGGATGAGTTCCCTGATTTCGGAAAACCGGATGAACGAATTCCGTGAGCACATTGCCGAATCGTTCCGCCTGTTATTCGCCGTATCGGTGCCTGTGGCCGTCGGTGGAATTGTCATGGCTCCGCAGATTGTCCAGGTCCTGGCCGGCGGGCAATATGCGGATGCTTCCCTGCCGATGCGGATAGTGATGGTTGCATTCCTGATTGTATCCATCTCCCAGATTTGTGTCATACAGGTGCTGATTCCCATGAAGAAAGACAAGGTTGTCCTGATCAGCGCTTCTGCAGCTGCTGCGGTTGGCGTCGCCGCCAATGTCTGCCTTGTCGGAAGATATGGGGCCGTAGGGTCTGCCATTTCGGTAGTGGCTGCCGAACTGACGGGGAATTCCATCAACTTTGCTTATGCAATCCGCAAAGGCTTGTTGCTGTTCCCGGTTCGGGCTTTCATAAGGCAATGCGTCATAACTGTTCCGTATATCGTTATGTGTATGGTATGTGGCAGATGTCTCCACAATGTTTTCGTTTCTCTTTCAACGGCGGTAATCGGATGTTTCGTACTGTTTGTCACGACTAACCGCAATATCGTCAAAATGGTTGTAAGATGAACTATTTAGCAATTGCCGCCGTGCTGGTTTGTGCTGCCTTGATGTTTGTTCTAAAACGCAAGGTCAAAGCAGGGCTGTTGTTGCTTGCAACCATGTTTTTCACTTTGGTGAGAATTCCCGTGATACCATTCGGGTCGAATTCCATAGTTCTTCTTACAATATGTTTCCTGCTTTCCGAAGCGAAGTATTATAAATCTTTTTCCATTGTTCTGCGCAGGAGTATTGTTGCGCGATTGATGATTCTAGTCGCTGTTGGAGGTGCAGTCTGCATATCGTTCAGCCCTCATCTGAGTTCTCTCAGAGAATTGAAGTCGTTCTTCATAATGGAATATCTGATTAAATATTTCGTATTGGCATACGGATTGTGGGCGTTTCGGCGTCCCGGTTCAATCAGGCCTGCTCTGGAGATTTCATTCTGGGGATTAGTTGTCATGACCGCTCTTGGCATGCTCAATGTAGTTGTAGGCTATTCCCCTTTTGTACAGAGTGTGATGCCGGTATTCGATGAAACAGGACTAATGCGGGATTTGGTTGATGCTGAACACTTTGAAGATCGCTTTCGCGTTCAGGCTACATTTATGAATCCTTTCGACTATGGCTATATCAATCTGATTGTCATGGCTCTGCATACCTATGCGTTCAGGCGCGGGTATGAGTCTCGTTTGCGTTACGCTGTAGTTGCTGCCTGTGCTGTTTTCGGCATTGTGGCCTGCGGCTGCCGCACCGTTCTGTTCTGCGCTCTGGTCGGAACGGCGGTGTATCTTCTGCTGACAGTTCGTTCGAAAAGAGGGTGGATTCTGACTTCGGGTGGTGTGATTTGTTCATTGGCACTGGTCCTGGCAGTTCCGTTCCTCCGCGAAAGGGCCTTCCAACTTTCGAGTATGTTCGATTCCAATTCCGAAGTCAGCGGGAGTTCGTTTGATATGCGCGTGAACCAATATCTGACTGTATTGGAATATGTTGATGGCGACCTTATCCTTTTCGGCAATGGGTATGGCTATTTTGTTGAGGATCTTGGGTGGGGCGATCAGGATAGGGGAAGTATGGACAGCGATTTGTTCGGGTTGGAAGGCGTTTTGATGAATCTTATGTTGGAACGGGGCATCGCAGGATGCATGTTCCATATCATATTCTATTTCTCGCTGCTGGCGTATATGTTCCGATGGATGCGATTCCGACAAACTGCTGCGTTGGGCATTACTGTATTGGTGATGTATCTTGTCTTTGCCAATATGACGGGAGAACTGTTGAGCGTCTATCCGACTTTGCTGATAACGGGTTATGTAATCCGGTCACTCGATTTTGAACGCAGGTACTTTGTATGGAAAAGAGGATCAGATATACGATAGCAATTCCTGCCTACAAGCCTGATTTCTTCAAGGAGGCTTTGGAAAGTTGTCTGGCTTCTACGGAGCTGGATTTCGAAATCGTCGTCCTCGATGACTGCTCTCCATACGACCTGAAATCCATTGTTGAATTGATGAACGACTCCAGGATAAGATATTACCGTAACGATGCCAATGTCGGGGCGGTCAATGTGGTTGACAATTGGAACAGATGCCTTGAGATGGCGCGCGGAAAGTATTTCATCTGTATGGGTGATGACGACAAACTTACCAAGGATGCGCTGTCAATCTATTCCGATATCATAGGGCGGCATCCGGACCTTGGCGTATATCACGGTCAGGCCGTTCTGATTGACGAATCGTCGAATGTGGTGAAGACTTTGACGGCCCGTCCTGAATGGGAGTCGGCCACGGCTTTCGTCTGGAACCGTTGGAATGTGCGCAAGTTTCAGTATGTCGGGGATTTCTGCTATGACACGGCGCAGCTGAAAGATGCAGGCGGTTTTGTAAAATTCCCCCTGGCGTGGGGTAGCGATGACGTGACTGCGGTTATGATGGCTTCCGGGAAAGGGATTGCGAACACTGCGGAAGTATGCTTTCAATATCGCATAAACTCGTTATCCATATCTTCTACGGGCAATCAGAGATTGAAGATGCAGGCTGTCCTTATGGAGCGGAAATGGTATGAGGACTTTCTTTCATCTCAACCTGAAGAAGGGGATGATGCCGGACTGTGCGCCGAATTGAAAGGCAGTATCGGCAAGCATTTCGACGACAAGAAAGTTTATACGATATCGCTTGACCTGTCGGACTCTTTTCTCCGATTGTTTTATTGGGTAAGGAATTCAAGACGGTTCGGCCTTTCGGGGTGGATATTTGTCCGGGTCATCAAGTGCCTGTCGGGGCGCTCGTGGCATAATCTGAAGCAAAGGAGTTGATATGAGGATTCTGTACGTTTCTACACCTTCTTTCGCGGACTGTGACATTCCGTTGCTGAAGGCATTCGGCAGGATGGGGCATGAGGTATTCTATTTTCTAAAAATCTCGCCATATTCACTGCGTGCCACCTTGGTTGATATTACAAAACAATACGGCAGAAGCGGGATTTTTGACTTCTCAATCTATCCTGAACTGGATTGGATGGTCGAGGCCATATCTCCGTGCCATTGTTTCGTGATGAATGACATCAGAGGAAAAGTATGCTGCGAAACGATGGCTCTGTATCGGTCACTGGAGAACAGAATATCGGAAATCAATCCTGACGTCATTCAGTTTGTCGGGGATCCGGATATACTCCCTATGCCTGTATTCGCGAAATTCAGGAAAAAGATTGTGATGACGGTTCACGATCCATTGCCGCACAGTGGAGAAGCGAGGCGCAGGTCGGAGTTTTTCAGGAGAATCGCTTTCAAATTATGCCGGCGCATTATTCTCCTCAATGATATCCAGGCGGATGCCTTTGCCGATACATATGGGGTGCCGCGCGGGAAAATCTCTTTTGCGTCCCTTGGCCTGTATGGCGTATTGCACAGGCGTCGGGCCTCGGGTCTTGATGCGGAATCGGCCGGAAGTTCCGGATATGTGCTGTTCTTCGGCAGGATTTCTCCGTACAAAGGGTTGGAATACCTTCTGCCTGCTTTTGAAAGGGTGCACGATGAATTGCCGTCGGCCCGTCTCGTCGTTGCCGGTGCCGGGGACTATTATTTTGATTACGACCGCTATAAGGATTGCGGCTATATCGATTTCATACACCATTATGTGTCAGGGCAGGAGTTGACGACACTGATCAGGAACGCTTCGTTCGTGGTATGCCCTTATTCGGATGCCACCCAGAGCGGTGTCGTCTCGACGGTTCTGCCTGTCGGAACACCGATGGTAGTTACCGATGTGGGTACAATGCCGGTGATGATAAGAAAATATGATGCTGGATCGGTCGTGCCGGCGAAAGATGAAGATGCGCTTTTCAAGGCTATGGCAGGGCTCCTTTCGGATACTTCACTGTTGAAGATGAAAAGAAATAACCTGGCTGTGGCTTTGGAGAAAGCCGATGGCGAGTGGGATGACATAGCCGGGAATTACATCGCTGCATATATGAAGTAAAAGGATTTATAGCTTGTATGAATACCATTATCATCATTGCCTGTGCTGTATCGCTGCTGATATGCTTAAAGTGGCTTGTCGTATTTCTTATTTACCCCCCCCTGATGTTCTTTAATGCCAGAATGGTGCAGCGTGGCGGAATTGCCAGAAAGATACTGGCAGCACCGTACATAATTCTTGAAAGGATGACAAAGTCAGGATTGAGCAGGTATGTTCTCTTCAATATAGGGTTGATACCTTCTGTGTCGGGACGCCGTTTTATGTATCGTCTTTGTGGCGTGCAAATGGGGACTCGATGTGTATTCCATTGGAGAACTGAAATCAGGAAGCCTGATATGCTGACGGTAGGTAGCGGCTCGATAATAGGCGACAATGCCTTGCTTGATGCCCGCAATGGCCTTGTAATCGGAAAAAACGTCAGTATTTCGAGTAATGTATCCATTTATACATTACAGCACGATCATCGTGACCCGTGGTTTGGCCCTGACAAGAGGCGCCCGATGAAGGTGACGATAGGCGACAGGGTTTGGTTAGGTTGCAATGTGATAGTCCTGCCCGGAGTCAACATTGGAGAGGGTGCCGTGTGTTGTGCCGGATGTGTCGTTACAAAGGATGTCGCCCCGTACGACGTAGTTGCCGGTATTCCGGCTAAAAAGGTCGCTGAACGACCAAGGTGTTTGACGTATGAGTTTGATGGAAATTCATGTTGGTTTTATTGAGACGATATATGAAGTTTATGAAATGAGAGTACTTGAAATCATATATTCCCTTTCTTCCGGAGGCGCCGAACGGTTTGTGGTGGATCTTGCAAACAATCTTGCAGGAAACAAGGACAATGACGTCACCATCCTGACCGTGTGTGACATTGACAACTCCGGGAATGCGCATTATAAAGCCGACATAAATGAGAAGGTCAGGTTCGTCAACCTCGGTCGGAAAAAAGGATTGACCATAGCCAGTCTCATATCGGTCTGCAGGGTGATAAGGCAACTGAAACCGGATGTCGTGCATTGCCACAGCAATCTGATTCTCCTGTATCTTCCGGCATTGTTTTGCAAATCGCCCCGTTATGTTCATACTCTCCACAGCCTGGCAGACAAATGTCTCCGCTGGAGATGGTGCAAGCCGATCAACAGACATTTCTATTCTTCAAAGGTGCAGGCGGTAACGATTTCCCGGGAGTGCAGCAGATCATACAGGCAGTTGTATGGTCTTGATAATGATGAGGTGATAATCAATGGCCGCGAAAAGGTACAACTGACAGTCGATGCCGAAAAAGTCAGGGAAGAAGTATGTTCTTTGACCAGAGGAAAACAACCTGTCTTCATCAATGTCGCCCGTTGTGCTCAGGAGAAGAACCACAAACTATTATTTGATGTCTTTGAAAGGCTTTCCGCTGAAGGGAGCGATGCCCAACTTCTTGTCGTAGGCGCAGGGCACGAAGACAATATGGTCAGATACAAGAGCCATCCGAACATACACGTCATCGGCGAAAGGAAAAACGTGGCCGATTATCTGGCGCAGGCTGACTATTTCATTCTGTCTTCCATTTACGAGGGCCTTCCTCTCACCTTGCTTGAGGCAATGTCGATGGGAGTGATTCCGGTATGCACGCCTGCAGGAGGAATAAAGGATGTCATCCGTGATGGCGAAAACGGATATATGACCAAAGGCTTTTCTGATGAGGAGTTTTATTCGAAAATAAAACAAGCGATGTCGGAGAGTGACCGCATTTCCCGCGATATGATAATACATGAATATCACGAGAAGTATTCGATGGGAAAATGTGCTGATAACTACAAAACAATTTATCAGTTGGGAAAAGATTGTACCTTTGTGTACTGAAATGTGTTGCGCCTAATCTGGATTGCTCTATGCACTTGCCATTTAAGTATAATCGGGAATATCGCAGTTATGACACATAGAAGATGAATTATGGGGAATAAGCTACTGATAAATACTCCGGATATCCATAATTTGGGTGGCGTGGCAAATCACTATAAGGGTTTGAAACCTTATTGGAATTGCAATGTTAAATACAATTCCTTAGGAAGGGTAAAGTATCGGAAAGTGTTGACTCCAGTTACAGTCATTAGATATGTATGGTATCTTCTTACATTCAGGCCTAATATGGTTTTGGTTAATCCATCTCTTGGGAATGGAGCGCTTCGGAGGGATTTCTTTTATCTTAATCTGGCGAAAGCTTTTGGCTTTAAAGTCTCTGTTTTCATCCATGGGTTCGACCTTGAATATGCGAAAAAAACCGATTGGAAGTGGATTGCAGGGAATTTGAACAAAGCGTCGCACATAATTGTATTGGCACAAGCGTTTAAGGATATTCTGGTTAATCACGGTGTAACAACGGATATACAACTTTCAACCACCAAGGTGCCGGATGATATGATAGAGGGATTTAACATCAACGGTAGAACTGGCGAAGTGAAGAATATCCTATTTCTCTCCCGTATTGAAAAGGCTAAAGGTGTTTTTGAGGCTGTTCAGACTTATAATCTGTTGTATGAGAAATACCCTTATTTGAAAATGAGAATAGTAGGGGATGGTTCTGCTCTTCCGGAACTCAAACAATATGTAAAAGACAATAATATTGAGGGCATCACTTTTACTGGTGGACTGAGCGGTCAAACCGTGATTGAAGAATACAAGAATGCTGACTTCTTCTTCTTCACGAGTCACGGAGAAGGTATGCCGACTGTTGTACTTGAAGCTATGGCATTCGGACTTCCTGTTGTTACGAGGGCAGTCGGAGGGTTGAACGACTTCTTTGAGGATGGAAAAATGGGCAGGATGACGGATTCTAAGGAACCCGAAGATTTCGCCAAGTTGATTGAACCATTTTTGCAGGAAAAAGAACTCACAAAGCGAACATCAGTTTATAATCATTTTTATGCAAAGGAGCATTTCCTTGCATCCAAAGTTGCCAGGCAAATAGAGGATATTTTAGTATGAAATTGCATAGACTAAAAATACTTGTTTTCCTTCACCTCCAACATCTGCCGATGCCATCCAGGGGCTGGCGTAGCCGAATATGCAAACTGGGAGGGGTGAATATTTTGGGCCCCAAGCATACATTTATCGGGGAAGATGTGATTTTCGATACGAATTATCCGCAAGACATCACTATTGAAAGCGGTGTGACTTTGGCTGCGCTCGGTGAAGGTGCAATAGTTGGAGTCTCCTCCGTTGTGACGAAGGACATTCCTTCGTTCGAAATCTGGGCAGGAAATCCGGTGAGGTTCATCAGGAAAAGGGAAAGTTCAAGATGATAGTATATTAGGGAAATAAGAGTGTTATGCTTCGTAGATTAATCGCAAGATATTGGTCATCAAAATCGAAAAGTCGTTTACGCAGGATGTTGCGAAAAATGAAACATTTTTTCCTGCACCATGATAAAACGTCTATTGAAGAGTTGAAACACGTATTAGTCGAGGAACTTGGAGTCAAAACTGGCGATAGATTAATTGTCACGTCAGGATTTGCCAGTTTAAATTCTAATGGCTATTCTCCTCAGGATGTCATTCTTCTGCTTCAAGATTTGGTAGGCGAACAGGGAACCCTGATGCTTCCATACTATCCTCCTATGAACTCGACCGAATGGGCAAAGAAAGGAATGGTATTCGATATGAATACTACAAAATCAGGAATGGGGATTCTGACAAACGTTTTTAAGAAAATGCCGGGGGTTGTCATGAGTATGCATCCCACCAAAGCCGTATGTGTATGGGGTAAGGACGCCGAATACTATGCTGAAGGACATGAAAACAGCACAACTCCTTTTTATTGGGATTCTCCATACGGAAAATTTTTAAAGGCAGGAAGTAAGAGTTTGGGATTGGGTATAAAAAATATACCTATATTTCATGTTTTCGAAGATGTCATTTTAGATATAGAGAAAAACGAGTATTATCAAGGTAAATATAGATTAAAGCTGATAGATAAGACAAAAAGCGAACACGTTGTTGAAACTTATGTGCATAATGGAAGACTAATGGCTGATTGTATTCCTGCAGGTGATTACGTAAAGAAACTTGGTTGCTCTTCGTATGTTAGATTTCCATTTGGAGATACATTCTGTTATACCATAGATAATACTGAATTACTTGAAAAATGCAAAGTAGAATTTGCAAAAGGTCATACGAGGGAAAAAAGAGGAAAATAGTACTCTTGACTTTGGACTACGAATTGTTCGGAAACGGTTCAGGAGATGTTTTCAAACACATCATTGAGCCAACCGAAGTGCTTTTGTCTATTGCAGAAAAGAATAATGCCAGATTGACTATTTTCTTTGAGGTGATTGAGTATTGGCGTCTGAAGGAGGAGTGGAATAAGGGTAATACTATGGGATATACCGAAAACCCCATTGAGGCGATTGAAAATCAAATAAAGCGGGCTGCTGGCAAAGGACACGACGTGCAACTTCATTTACATCCCCAATGGGTTGAGGCTGTTTGGAGAAATGGGGGATGGCATATAAATGAAAGCGATTGGCGACTTGGAGGTTACGAAAAAGAAGGGGAGTACTCTCTTCGGAATTTGTTTGAAAAAGGCAAGAAGACGCTGGAAGAATTGATCAAGCCAATAAAACCGGATTATATCTGCAATGCTGTCCGCGCCGGAGGATATTGCATACAGCCTTCCGAACGGATTATCGATGTGATGAGAGAAACGGGCTTTCGTTGCGATTCATCTATCTATCCAGGCGGAATTGAAATCGGGCGTCGTCAATTCTTCGATTTTACGCGACTTCCAAATGATGTTGGGTTCTGGCATTGTGGCCTGGGTGTAGAAAATATAGTTCCTGATTCTGACATTATTGAATTGCCTATCGTTGGCTTTAACATAATGCGGGTACGCAAATTTTTATCATTGGGTCGGATAGCCTCCTTGCTAAAGAATAAAACCAATTCAAAAGAAACATTTGAAGCGAAAACATCAGCTGGAAGTAAGAGCAGTAAATTGTCTTATTTTTTTGGCCGCGAATGCCAGACCTGGGATTATTGCCTTTTATCCAAATCCTTGCATAGAGAGTTTATGCGGAAAATAGAAAGGCAGAAAGACCGTAATGTATTTGTTCTCGTGGGGCACCCGAAATCGTTGTTTGATGATGGTAAGAATTTTGAATGGCTCCTAAAAAAACTGGCACGCAGAAACTTTATTTTCCCGACAATTACATCAATCGGTAAAGGTGTAATACTTGGAGATTCTTCCGTTGTGTAAATCTATGACATTTTCATCTTACAAACAATTCAAAGAATTTGTGATTGCTGATGCAACACGATATTTAGGTACACTTCGGAACAATTGCGTAGCCGGAGTACCTGCTCAAGTTATCTTTATGGATGGCGCAGAGGGGTATGTGAATAACAGGGTGTAGGGGAATTATAAATTTTACCTAAGTTTAGGTAATTTAAACTTAAATAATTATTTTTGCGAAAATTTATAAGATGAAGCCAGTCAACCCTTTTGTCATTACGAGTGATTATTATGGTCGGGAATATTTCTGCGACCGCAGGGAAGAAACACGTGAAATGCTTTCCAATATACTGAATGGCAGGAATACGGTACTGGTTTCGGACAGGAGGATGGGAAAATCCGGGTTGATCAGCCACGTTTTTGCACAAAAGGAAATCAGTTCCCGGTTCAAGACTTTTTATGTGGATCTTTATCCGACGTCAAATCTGTCGGAGATGGTGATGTTGCTGAGTGAAGAATTGCTTGGCCAGCTTAAGGGTAAGGGGCAGAAAATGGCGGAGCGTTTTTTCTCCTATGTGAGGTCGCTTGCACCGGGAATAAAATATGATCCGATAACAGGTCAGATCTCCCTCGACATTTCACTCGGTGCCATCACGCAACCCAAGACTACTCTGAAGGAGATTTTCGAATATCTGGAGAATTCAGACACTCCGTGCCTTGTGGCAATAGACGAGTTCCAACAAATTGCTGATTATCCGGAAGGTAATGTAATAGCCCTGCTTAGATCATATATTCAAAAATGCCGTCAGACAGCATTCATCTATTCGGGAAGCAGAAGGAGGATGATGGATAAACTTTTTACAAATCCGGGAGAACCGTTCTATATGAGCAGTACTCCTCTCTCTTTGGGACCGATAGATAAGACAGAGTATAGGGCTTTTTCACAGCGCCATTTCGATGCAGGCGGGAAAAAGCTTTCAGCAGAATGCTTCAATATGGTTTATGATCTTTTCGAGGGACACACTTGGTATGTTCAACGGATGTTGAATGAAATCTACGGCGAAAAACAAGATGGCGGAACAGCGGATTTTGCCGACGTGGAGCAAGCCTTGCGACATATTCTGAAACTTGAAAAAAGAGCCTTTGACGACAACATTGCAGACCTCCCGGAGATGCAGAAGCAAGTTCTCATTGCAATTGCGAAGGAGGGGAAAGTAAAGGAGGCCACCTCCAGCGGTTTTGTGCTACGTCATTCCCTCAGGAGCAGCAGTACAGTCCAAAGTGCGCTGATAGCCTTGTATTCAAAAGAGTATATCTCAAAGAACGATGGATTCTATAGTATAACAAACAGATTTCTCAGATTTTATCTGCTTGATCGATACGGCTGTGGCTTCACGATTTGATTCTTTTTCGCGACTCCGCGCATATTGCGAAGCGGAGGGTTATAAGGGCTGGGATCCGTATGACGGACTCAACTCCAAGGTGTTCCAGGCAATACCGTGGCTGAAGGAATCTGCTTTGTGCAGGCTCGCGATGATTCAGGGCTTCAAAAGGAGTCCTGTGAATTTCCGCAGAATAGCGCTTGTTCCCAAGGGATATAATGCCAAGGGTATCGGATTGTTCCTACAGGGCTATTGCAATCTGTACAATGCCGTGTGCAGGGATGAATCATTGTCGGATGAGGTGGGCTCCAGAGAGTCGTTGCTGGCCAAAGTGAACGAACTCGCTGATTTGCTGGTCACGCTTCGTTCGGAGGGCGATTATCACGGCGCCTGCTGGGGCTACAACTTTGACTGGCAGGCCCGGAGGCTGTTTCTTTTCCCTAAAGACACCCCCACTGTGGTGGCCACCAGCTTCTGCGCTACGGCCCTGTTCGAGGCATACGGGATTACGGGAAGGAAGGATCTGCTCGAGATTGCCCTGTCATCAGGGGAGTTTGTGATGAAAGACCTTCACAGGCACGACTGCCCGCAAGGTTTCCTGTTTTCGTACAGCCCGTTGAAGGGCAATGACACCGTGTATAACGCTGCGCTGCTTGGTGCCAGGCTGCTCAGCTATTGCTACAAGTATTCGGGAAAGGAGGAATACAGGGGAGCTGCCCGGCAATCAGTTATGGCCTGTTGTGATGGACAGGAGGAAGATGGCAGCTGGGTGTATGGACTTCTTCCCGTGCAGAATTGGAAAGACAGCTTTCATACCGGATACAATCTTGACGGACTTGCGGCATATGAAGAGCTGACAGGAGACGCCTCATTTCACGAAAATATCGAAAGAGGGTTCAGATATTATATCGAAAATTTCTTTGAACAGGATGGTAGCCCCAAGTATTACCACAACAAGAAATATCCCATTGACATCCATTGCCCCGGGCAGTTGTTTGTAACATTGTCCCGTCTGCATAAATTTGACGAATATCGTCCATTGGCGGAGAAAGTGATGGATTGGACAATAAAGAATATGCAGGATAGGAAAGGCTATTTCTACTATCAGCTCAAACCCGGAATCAGCTCCAAAATATCATATATGCGTTGGAGCAATGCTTTTATGTTCTGCGCAATATCCTACTATATACGTTGCAATTATGGCAAGTGATGAAATAATTGCACTTTGACTCTCTGCAATGCCGTAATTCTGAAAAATAGAATGTTTACGGCAAAAACTTTTGCAATACGCGAGATAATTGTTATTTTTGCAGAAAGAGTTCGAGTATGAGGGTAGTGTCGCATCGCAAACTTAAGGAATTCTTTGAGACGCCGGGAAACGAGTCTGCAAAGGTCCCTCTGGAGCGGTGGTATGAGATTGCGGAAATTGCAGACTGGAGAAATTTTGCCGATATGAAAGCTGATTTCAGTTCTGTCGACAGTGTCGGGAATCAGCATTATGTGTTCAATATTTCCGGCAATAATTTCAGACTGGTAGTTGTTGTCAAATTCGTGATGGGATATATTTTCATCCGGTGGGTCGGAAGACATAAGGACTACGGCAGGATTGATTGCAAAAACATTTGACAATATGGGAAAAATATCAAAAGAACAGTATGAATATGCTCTTTCGAGAATCGAAGAGCTGCTGCCTGTTGTTGACGGTTATGATCCGAAACAGAAGGAGGCGGTGGAGTTGTCAGTCCTTTCAGATATTGTGATAGAATACGAAAAGGAATACTTCCCGATTGAGAAACCGACTGTCGCCGAGTTGATTGTCTCCGGATTATCGGACAAGAAAATGACGCAGAAGGAGCTTGCCGAGGCTCTCGGCGTAAGCCAGTCCCGAGTCAGTGATTTCGTATCAGGCCGTTCCGAGCCATCCTTGAAGCAGGCTTGCCTCATCTGCCGGTATCTTGGAATCCAGCCTGCCGCTATCCTGGGCCTTTAGACTTTATCGTTATGTTGCCTATTACATTGAAAAACGGCGTCCGCTTCTATCCGTTTTCGTCTTTTGACGAATTGATAGAGTATGCTTCGGACAAGAAGAAACTACTGGTGGCGATAAATGCGGAGAAAATTCTTCATGCCACAGAGCAGACCAAAGGGATAATAAACCGCAATATAGGCTATTGCGACGGGACGGGGGCGGTTATGGCCGCAAAGAAACACGGCGGAAGAAATGCCGTAAAGCTGCCGGGATGCGAATTGTGGCTGAAAATCATAGAGAAACTCCATCCGCAGGGCAAGTCATTCTATCTTGTGGGCAGCAAAAAGGAAGTGATCGAAAAGACGGTGGAGGGGTTGCGGTCCCAATTCCCCGGAATCAATATCGTCGGATACCGCGACGGCTATCTCAAGGATGATCGGGAGAGGGGAGCCTTGATCGACGATATCGCCGGCAAGAAGCCTGACGTGGTATTCGTGGCGATGGGTTCGCCCAAACAGGAAATCCTGATGGAAGAGATGTGGCGGCGCCACAATGCCGTCTACCAGGGGTTGGGCGGCAGTTTCGACGTATATACGGGCAATGTGAAGCGGGCTCCGAAGTGGTGGGTCGACCATAATCTCGAATTTGCATACAGGCTTGTGAAACAGCCCTCAAGAATAAAGCGCCAGATTTTTCTATTGAAATATTTTGTACTTTTGAAGATTGGTAGAATCTGACCTATGAAAAAGGTAATGCTCGTGTTCGGTACGCGTCCTGAGGCCATCAAGATGTGCCCGCTGGTCAAGGAACTGCAGGGGAGACCCTCGGAGTTCGAGACCGTGGTGTGCGTCACCGGCCAGCATCGCGAGATGTTGGATCAGGTGCTGGGGATCTTCGATGTCAGGCCTGACTTCGACCTCAACATAATGAAGCAGGGGCAGGATCTGACGGACGTCACTTCAAGAGTCCTCACCGGTATGCGCGAGGTGTTCCACACAATGCAGGATAAAGGTGAGAGTCTCCCCGACATCGTGCTCGTCCACGGGGATACCACCACCTCGATGGCGGCGGCATTGGCAGCCTTCTACCGGCAGATTCCTGTCGGCCACGTCGAGGCGGGGCTCCGCACACATAATCTGCTCAGCCCCTGGCCGGAGGAGATGAACCGTCAGGTTACGGGGCGCATCGCTGACTTCAACTTCAGCCCCACACCACTGAGCGAAAATAACCTCAAGGAGGAGAAGGCTCACGGCCGGATATTCGTTACGGGCAATACCGTAATCGACGCGCTCCATATGGTGGTGGGCAGACTCAAATCCGACAAGGCTCTTGCCGATAAGCAGACCAGAGTCCTCAAGGCCGCAGGCTATGATGTCACAAGGCTCGCAGGCGGAAAAAAACTCGTCCTTATCACAGGCCACAGGCGCGAGAATTTCGGCGAAGGGTTCATCAGTATGGTGACTGCGATGAAGGACCTCTCGGAGAAATATCCCGACGTGGACTTCGTCTATCCGATGCACCTGAATCCCAACGTGCGCAAGCCGATCCACGAAGTCTTCGGCGAGGACCTTTCGGCATACGGGAACTTCTTTTTCATCGAGCCGCTGCAGTACCTGGAGTTCGTGTATCTTATGGAGAAATCGACCGTGGTCCTTACGGATTCGGGCGGAATCCAGGAAGAGGCCCCGGGCCTAGGCAAGCCTGTGCTCGTGATGCGTGGCACCACGGAACGCCCCGAAGCCCTCGATGCCGGCACCGTGAAGCTTGTGGGCACTGACCACAACCTGATAGTGGGTGAGGTCAGCCGTCTGCTTGACGATGGCATCTATTATGACAGGATGAGCCATGCGGTCAATCCCTATGGCGACGGAAAGGCGTGCAAAAGGATTGCGGACGCACTTGCCGGCAAGGAAGCCGGCAGATACGGAATAAAAAAGTAATGCGACAATGATAAACGTAATAGGATTGGGCTATATCGGACTGCCGACGGCCCTTATGATGGCAAGCCACGGAGTCGAGGTGGTGGGTACGGACTACAACAAGGAGCTGGTTTCCACCCTGAACGCCGGAAAGACAACCTTCAAGGAGAAGGGTCTGGACGAACTTTTCGCAGCTGCCTTGAAGGGCGGTATCAAATTCACTACGGAATACCAGAAGACCGGCACGTACATCGTATCGGTGCCCACACCATACGACAAGTTCTCCAAAAAGGTGGATGCCTGCTATGTGGTGGCGGCTGTCAGGGACGTGATGAAGGTCTGCCCCAAAGGCGCGACAGTTGTGATTGAATCGACGGTAAGCCCCGGAACAATCGACAAGTTCGTACGTCCAGTAATCGAGGCGAACGGCTTCAGGATTGGCGAGGACATCCACCTCGTTCACGCTCCCGAGCGCATCATCCCCGGGAATATGGTCTATGAACTCCTTCACAACAACAGGACCATCGGAGCCGACAGCAAACAGATCGGTGAGAAGGTCAAGCAGTACTATGCCTCTTTCTGTCAGGGCGAAATTGTCGTAACCGACATCCGCACAGCCGAGATGACCAAGGTGGTGGAGAATACCTTCCGTGCCGTGAACATCGCATTCGCCAACGAACTGGCCCGCATATGCCGCCACGACAATATGGACGTGTATGAGATTATCCGCATCTGCAATATGCATCCGAGGGTGAATATCCTCCAGCCCGGTCCTGGAGTGGGAGGCCACTGCATCAGTGTCGATCCCTGGTTCCTCGTGGGGGATTATCCCAGCCTCGCAAAGGTGATAGACGAGAGTATGCGCACCAACGACAGCCAGCCCGAATTCGTGCTCAACCGCATATACGAGATAATGAAGGAGAGGGGCATCTCCGACGTTTCGAGGGTGGGCCTGTACGGTCTGACCTATAAGGAGAACGTCGATGACTTGCGCGAGTCTCCGACCCTTCAGATGATGGAGGCGCAGGAGCGCCATCTTGCCGCTTCGCTCAAGGTCTTCGACCCTTTCTTTACTGAAAAGAAGATTGTGGAGAGCCAGGTGCTGGATTTCGATGAGTTCCTTTCGGGGACCGACCTGGTAGTCGTAATGGTCAAGCACGACCATATCCGGCAGAGGTGGGATTCCCTCAAGGGCAAGGTGATACTCGACTGTCACAATGTCTGCCCGCTGGAAGGTACATATCATATTTGATTCACGATATGATTTTCGTCATCCTCGGCACGCAGAAGATTCCTTTTCCACGCCTTCTCGAGGCGGTGGACGACCTCATAGGGTCCGAGCACATAGAGGAGGAGGTGGTGGCCCAGAGCGGCCATACCGTCTATGCGGCGCGCAACTTCAAATGCGTGCCTTTTATGGATGAGACTCAGTTTCAGGAGTATGTCGGGCGGGCATCCGTAGTGATAACCCATTCAGGCAGCGGCTCGATATTCAGTGCTATCTCCTGCGGCCGCAAGGTGATTGCCGTGGCCCGGCTGCATGCTTTCGGAGAGATGATTGACGACCATCAGAAGGAGCTTGTCAGGAAGCTGTCCGAAGATGGATATATCCTCGACGGGACAGACTCCCTTGCTGCGGCCTGGCGGGAGTTGCAGACCTTCAAACCGCGCCGTTGCGATTTTGAATGCGGCATCTCCGATGAACTCGGAAAGTTGTCCGTCAAAGGCGGCAGGTGTCTTTTCGTATGCAACAGGGGCGGACACTATTCGGAGATGATGTGCCTTGCCGGCATTGCCTCCCGATGCGAGGTATGGATGCTTTCGGACAATTGCGCCGCAGCCGCGGACTTTGGCTCGAGGGCACTTTATATGGAGGCTTTCAACTATTCGGGGCACAGGAAATTGAATTTCATACGCAATTTCTTCCAGGCGTTGAAGGTATGCCGCAGGCTGCGCCCTTCCGTGGTGGTTTCGACAGGGGCCGGTATTGCGGTCCCCGTATTCGCCGCCGCAAGGATCCTCGGCCTGAAACGGATTTTCATAGAGTCGAGGGCAAGGGTGTATTCGAAGTCAAGGGCGGGCAGGATACTCGCCCCGATATGCGACGTGCTTATTGTACAATGGCCCGAGATGCTCAAGGTATACGGGCGCAAGGCCGGGTATTTCGGAACTCTGTCGTGATGGGTGCGGTCGATATATTCTTCGAACTTCTCCAGGTGTATGGAGGTAGCCGTGACAGATTGAGTGTCTGTCCGGATGACGACCTGTGGCTTGAAGTGTGCAGCATCGCTTCCGACCACAGGATGCTGGGAATCGCTTTCGCGGCGATGGACCGTCTTCCGAAGGAGCAGTGCCCTTCCAAGCGCCCGATGGTCAGGATGTACTCGGAGGCGGAGAAGATAAAGCGCCTCAACGACTTGCTCGACAAGGCCGTTCCGCAAGCTGTGGAATATTTCGCATCCGGAGGGTTCAGATCGGTGCTGCTCAAGGGCCAGGGTCTGGCAAGACTTTATCCGGTCGGATCCTCGCGCACCCCGGGAGACATAGACCTGTGGGTTGCCGGAAGCAGGAAGGCGATATCCTCCCTGGTGCGCCGCACCTCACCCTCGTCCCGCACGTGCTACCACCATATCGAGTGCCAGCAGATCGGCGGGTGCGACCTCGAGGCCCATTTCACTCCGTCGTGGATGTTTTCTCCGATCCATAATGCCAGGTTGCAGAGGTGGTTCTCCGGGCAGTTCGAGGTGCAGTCGCGCAACCTCTCCGATTTCGGCGGAGTGCAGGTGGCCGTGGCGGATGCCGCTTTCAACAGGATATACATACTGCTGCATATATTCCGACATCTGTTCGACGAAGGGGTGGGGCTGCGCCAGGTGCAGGATTATCTCTATGTGCTAAGGCAGGGTTTCACTGAGGCCGAAAAGGCGGAGACCGTGGCGCTCCTGGGCCGGTTCGGGCTGAGAAGGTTTGCATCGGCGCTGATGTACGTGCTGCAGAAGGTGTTCGCTCTCGAGGACGAGTATCTTCTTGTGGAACCGCGCTGCAAGGAGGGGAGATTCCTTCTCGATGAGATATTGCGCTCCGGCAATTTCGGGGCTTGCGACGAGGCTTCGGGGCGCCGTTCGCATCTGGAGTCCCTCGAATTCCTGCGCCGCATGCGCCGCATCGTGCGTTTTGCAAGATATTATCCGCTCGAGGTGGTCGGAAGCCCGTTTTTCAAGATTTACAATTATTTCATAAGACACTTGATATGATTATAAGATCCAAGGCACCGTTGCGTCTGGGGCTGGCAGGCGGGGGAAGCGATGTGTCGCCATACAGCGACACCTATGGAGGATGCATCCTCAATGCCACCATCAATATGTACGCCTATTGCACCATCGAGGAGACTTGCTCCCGTGAGGTGGCAATAGAGAGCTTCGACACAGGATGCCACGAGTCGTATCCTCTTTCTGCGAGGATTGAGCCCTCCGGGGGAGCGCTCCTTGTAAAAGGGGTTTATAACAGGGTGATGCGCGACTTTTCCCTCACCCCGAGGTCGTGCCGCATCACCACCTACAATGACGCACCCTCCGGAAGCGGTCTGGGCACTTCGTCAACAATGGTGGTGGCGGTGCTCAAGGCATTTACGGAGTGGTATTCGCTGCCTTTGGGCGATTACGAGATTGCAAGGCTCGCCTATGAGATAGAACGTGAGGACCTTTCGCTCTCCGGTGGGAAGCAGGACCAGTATGCCGCATCGTTCGGAGGCTTCAATTTCATGGAGTTCCTGCCCGACGGAATGGTGATAGTGAATCCGCTCAAGGTCAAGAGGTGGATTGTGGATGAACTGGAATCGAGCCTGGTGCTCTATTTCACCGGGCGCTCGCGCAGTTCGGCGGCAATAATAGAGGAGCAGAAGGCCAATACCTCCCGCGGTGAGTCGGAGTACATAGAGACGATGCACCGCATCAAGCAGAGCGCCGTTGATATGAAACTCGCGCTGCTCAAGGGTGATATGAGTTCGTTTGCGGCCATACTGGGCAAGGGATGGGACGACAAGAAGAAGATGGCGGGTGGAATCTCCAATCCTCTGATTGAGAAAGCCTTTGAGACGGCCATTCCTGCCGGCGCCCTGTCGGGCAAGGTGAGCGGGGCCGGTGGAGGCGGATTCATAATGTTTTTTGTGGACCCCACCCGCAGGCAGAATGTGCTGGAGGCACTGAAGGGACTCGGCGGATACACAGTGCCGTTCAATTTTACCGACGGTGGAGCTCACGGATGGAAGATTTTTGACAGGAAATGATATGAAGAATATTGACAACAGCCGTATGGATGCCCTTGTGGCGCGTTATCCTTCGCTTGGGGCGGTTTCGGATGATATCGTGAGGGCCTTCTCCGTCCTTGGGGAAGCTTTCGCTTCGGGGGGCAAACTTCTGGTTGCCGGCAACGGTGGATCCGCTGCCGACGGCGAGCATATAGTGGGGGAGTTGATGAAGGGCTTCTGCCGCAAGCGGAAGCTTGCCCTGCAGCATCGCAACGAGCTCCTGGGGGTTGACCCTGAACTCGGAAAGAATCTTGCGGAGCACCTGCAGGGGGCTCTGCCTGCAATCTCGCTGATATCCCATCCGGCTCTCTCGACCGCCTTTATGAACGACTGCGACCCGACTATGACCTTCGCCCAGCAGGTGAACGGCCTCGGCAGAAAGGGTGACGTGCTTCTTGCAATATCCACTTCGGGGAACAGCCTCAATGTCCTGTATGCCGCCGTTGCGGCGAAGGCGGCCGGGATGAAGGTCGTCGGCCTTACCGGGCAGGGTGGCGGCCGTCTGGCGGCGCTCTGCGAGGTATGCATAAAAGTTCCGGAAATCGAATGCTACAAGGTGCAGGAGATGCATCTTCCGGTGTATCATACAATATGCCTGATGCTCGAAGACAGGTTCTTCCCGGATGGCGAATGACAAACGAAAAGGATTATGGATTACAGACATCTTACAAAGCAGGAGGTAGCTTCGCTTGAGGCTGCCCGTTGCAGGTGCGCCGATTGGAGCAGGGTGATGGTCGCTCCCGGATTCACGCCGGAGCATATCGCCGATACCGAGTTCCAGGGAGAGGTCAAACTGGGCGTATTCGAGAAGGAGTTCCACCTGGTGGGCGGTGCGGTGAAGCACAGCGGTATCCGCCGTGCGCTCCTCTGCAACGTCGAGGTCGGTGACAATACCTTGATAGAGAACGTCTCGAACTACATAGCCAACTATACCATAGGCCACGATACCTTCGTCTGCAACGTCCACACGGTGCTGACCGATACCGATTCCACTTTCGGCAACGGTGTGGAGGTGTCGGTGCTCAATGAAACCGGCGGCCGTGAGGTTGTGATATACGACAGGCTGACGGCTCAGATCGCCTATGTGATGGCTCTCTACAGGCACCGTCCGGCTATGATCGACTCCTTGCGCAGAATCATTTCGGCATATACCGAGTCGGTGCGCTCTTCGGTGGGGCGTATCGGCAACAACGTGATGATGGTCGATGCCAACTACGTGCGCAACGTCAGGATTGACGACTATTGCCGCGTGGAGGGAGCATCCAGGCTGAGGAACGGGTCGGTGCACGGCAGCCAGGCGAGCCCGTCGTTGGTGGGCAACGGCGTGATTGCCGACAATTTCATAATCCAAAGCGGTTCCTCGGTAAAGGACGGCGTGACGCTTCTCAACTGCTTTGTGGGCCAGTCGTGCGAACTCGGCAGCACCTATTCGGCATCAGATTCCCTGTTTTTCTCGAACTGCGTGGGAATCAACGGTGAGGCCTGCGCCCTGTTTGCGGGGCCATATACGGTGACTCATCACAAGTCCACTCTGCTGATCGCCTCGATGTTCTCCTTTATGAATGCCGGGTCGGGCTCCAACCAGAGCAACCATATGTACAAGCTCGGGCCTCTCCATCAGGGAATAATGGAGCGCGGCTCCAAGACGGCCTCCGGCTCCTACGTGCTCTGGCCCGCAAAGGTGGGGGCGTTCTCCCTTGTGATGGGGCGTCATACCAGCCACCAGAACACGTCCAACCTGCCTTTCTCGTATCTGATAGAGGACCAGGGTACAACTTTCATCGCTCCGGGAGCGAACCTGCGGAGCGTCGGCACCATCCGCGACGTGCTCAAGTGGCCCAGGCGCGACGGCCGCAGGGACGACGACAAGCTTGACTGCATAAACTACAATCTGCTGAGTCCCTATACCATCAAGAAGATGTTGTGCGGGATAGAACTTCTGGAGAATATGCAGAAGGTGTCGGGATACACTTCCGAAATATACACTTTCCAAAGCGGAAAGATACGTCGCAGCGCACTCGAAAACGGCATCTGCTACTATAGGCAGGCCGTCGACAAGTTCCTCGGCAATTCTCTCATATCCAGGATACAGAAGTCCAAATTCTCATCGATCGAAGAACTGCGCGAAGCGTTGCGTCCCGATTCCTCCACAGGCTGCGGCGACTGGGTCGACGCCGGCGGGCTCATAGCTCCCAAGCAGGAGATAGCCGGCATATTGGAAGACATAGAACACGGCCGTCTCGGCGATATCGAAAGCATAAATTCAAGATTCCGCTACCTGCACGCCAACTACTACGATTTCGAATGGAACTGGGCTTACGGGGTCATCGAAAGTTTCTACGGAGTAGATCTTGCATCCGTCACGGTGGATGGTCTTCTGGACCTCATAGTGAGGTGGAAGAAGTCGGTGATTGCGATGGACAATGCCTACTACAAGGATGCCAGCAAGGAGTTCGACCTCAATTCAATGACAGGGTTCGGGGCCGACGGCGACGAGAACGAGCGCCGCGAGGACTTCCTGCAGGTGAGGGGGCAGGCGTTCGAGAACAACACGTTCGTGAAGTCGATACAGAAGCATATCGACGAAAAGAGCGCCCTCTACGAGGCCGTCACTTCACGTCTGAGGAGTCTTTGAGCAGATAGGGTCTCAGTGCGGCGGTGCGGCTGAGCGCTTCCTTGTCCTGCCACGCCTTTATCTTCTTTGGATCCCCTGACAGCAGCACTTCGGGGACTTTCCATCCGTTGAACTCGGCCGGGCGGGTGTAGACCGGAGGGGCGAGAAGCCCGTCCTGGAACGAGTCCGAAAGGGCCGAGGTCTCATCGGAGAGGGCACCCGGAATCAGTCTTATTATGGCGTCGCATATCACGGCGGCAGGTATCTCTCCGCCGGAGAGTACATAGTCGCCGATTGATATCTCCCTTGTTATCAGGTGCTCCCTTATCCTCTGGTCGATACCCTTGTAATGCCCGCAGAGGATGATGATGTTGCCTTTAAGAGACAGTTCGTTGGCGATGCCCTGGGTGAGCGTTTCGCCGTCGGGGGCGGTATAGATGACCTCATCGTAGGTGCGCTCTTCCTTGAGTTTGGAGATGAGATTGAACACCGGCTCTATCATCATCACCATACCGGCGTCGCCGCCGTAGCTGTAGTCGTCGACCTGGCGGTAGAAGCCCTTGCCGTATTCACGGATGTTGTGGACGTGTATCTCGACAAGCCCCTTTTCGACGGCGCGGCCGATGATGGAATGCCCGAGGGGGCTCTCCAGAAGTTCGGGTACTACAGAAAGGATGTCTATTCGCATAACGGGTGCAAAAATACTAAATAAAATAGTTATCTTTGCAAGATGAAACTGCAATGACCTGTAACTATGAGCGAAGACCTTGATCCAGTTGTATCCGAAGAAGTGGAACAACTTGAAACCGTGGATTATTCCGACAAAGGACTGAAGGAAATCATCGACATTTTCCAGAATCTTCTTGAAAGTGAAGACATGCAGAAGCTTCACAAGCACGCCGAGGTGCTCAAGGCATGCTTCTACAAGACCCTGCGCAAGGAAAAGGTGGCTGCCGGATTCATCTCCCCGGAGCTCGCCGATGCTCCGGAGGCTGCCGAAACCTCATCCGATGAGTCTGCATCCAATCCTTTCGTGGAGATTGAAAGGGGATTCAAGGACCTCTACGCCGGATACCGTGCCAAGAGGGCTGCGTTCATGGCCGAGATAGAAAAGAAGAGGGAGGAGAACCTCTCCCTCAAGCAGGCTGTCATCGAAGAGCTCAAGTCGCTGCTCGACAAGCAGGAGGATCTCAAGGACACTTTCCCCGCCTTCCGCGATCTGCAGGCCCGCTGGCGCGCCATAGGCCCGGTTGCCCAAAACAAGGTGAAGGACCTCTACGACACGTACCAGCACTATGTGGAGATGTTCTACGACTACGTCAAGATCAACAAGGAGCTGCGCGACCTCGACTTCAAGAAGAATCTCGAGGCCAAAACGGCGCTTTGCGAGCAGGTGGAGGCCCTTGCTCAGGAAGAGAATGTGGTGGAGGCGTTCCGCACCCTGCAGAAGTGCCACGAGCAGTGGAAGGAGCTCGGCCCCGTGAGCAAGGAATACAGGGAGGAGATATGGAACAGGTTCCGTGAGGCAACCGGCGTGATAAACAAGAAGCATCAGGCCTACTTCGAATCGCTCAAGGGTGACCAGGAGGAGAACTTGCGCAGGAAGACTGCGATATGCGAGGCTGTGGAGGCAATGCTCGGCGGCGAAATAAAGGATTCGGGCACCTGGAACTCCCTCACCTTAAAGATAGAGGATCTTCAGGCGCAGTGGCGTTCGATAGGTTACGCCACCAAAAAGGAGAATCAGAAGATATACGACCGTTTCCGCAAGGGATGCAATGATTTCTTTGCCGCCAAGAGGGATTTCTACGCTGCCGTTAAGGACAGGATGCAGGAGAACCTCGACAAGAAACTTGCGCTTTGCGAAGCCGCCGAGGCGCTTAAAGGCAGCGTGCAGTGGAAGGAGACCGCCGAAAAGCTGATGGAGCTCCAGAAGCAGTGGAAGGAGATAGGCCCCGTGTCGCGCAAGAAGAGCGACCAGATATGGAACAGGTTCCGTGCCGCATGCGACGAGTTCTTCACCAATCGCGACAACAATTCCGGCAAGGGGGCTCTTGCCGCCAATCTCGAGGCAAAGCGTTCCCTCATAGAGCAGGTCAAGGCTTTCGACGTGGAACTCTCCGGCAGCGATGCGTTCGAGGCGCTCAAGGCTTTCCAGGCCAAGTGGAACGAGATAGGTTTTGTGCCTTTCAAGGAAAAGGCATCGGTGCAGGCTGAATTCAAACAGGCGATGGACGACAAGTTCAATGCCCTCAGGGGCGGCGCATCACCCCGCAGGGGAGTCGCACGTAGGGGGTTGTCGTCTTCAAAGCCTGATTCCGAGCGCGACAGGCTGGTGCAGGCATTCAAGAAGAAAGAACAGGAAATCGCCACTCTGGCCAACAACGTGGGCTTCTTTGCAAAGTCGAAGAACGCCGAGGCGTTCATAGCCGGCATCAACAAGCAGATAGAAAAGGCGAAAAAGGAACTTGCCGATATGGAGGCGAAGATCCGCGAATTCGATTCACAACACTCCCCCGCAGATGAATAGCGACAAGAAAAACACGATCCTGGGCTTTACGCTCATAGGTCTTATCCTCATACTCTTCAGTTGGTACAATACCAAAAAGATGGCCGATGCCGCCGATGCGGCGGTTGCCGCAATGCCCGAAGCCGTGGTCGAAAGTGCAGCCACATCCATTCAGGAAACCCCTGCCGACACTCTTTCCACGGGTGAAGAGATTTTCGAAAACGGGTCGCTTGCCGAGGCCTACAACGCAGCCACCGAATATTTCACCCTGGAGAACGACCTGCTCTCGGTCAGCATCTCGTCGAAGGGCGCGCAGCCCTCGAGCGTGCTTGTCAAGGACTATTTTCCTTACGACAGTTCGCTCCTCTTCCTGATAGGGGAGGGCCGCAGCGAGCTCGGCTTCGAAATGAACACCGCCACGCAGTGGATAAATACCAAGGACCTCAATTTCACCGCCGTGTCGTCTTCCGACAGTACGCTTGTACTCCGTCTGCCGTTTGACGAGGGCAAATACCTCGAAGCGTCATACCGTCTTCCCGAAGGGAGCTATATGATGGATTTTTCGCTCCACTTCGTGGGTATGAACGATATCCTCGACGCCCGCACCACCCAAACCGAAATGAAATGGGTGGTTGATATGCCCCGTCTTGAAAAGGGCTACAAGAACGAGAAGAACTATTCGAGCGTGGCATACCGTTACGCCGGTGCCGACGGAGAAGTGAAGAACATCGGCCAGCGCAAGGATTCGGCACACGAAAGTTTTACCAGCAGGCTGCGCTGGGTGGGTTTCCAGCAGCAGTTCTTCTCGGCCATCATAGTTGCCGACAACGACTTCAGCGGCGGCGAGCTTGTCAACGGATTCTATGCTGAGAACGATCCCGAAAGGAGGCTTATGCAGAGCGGGGCCGACCTTACCCTCGACCTTGACGGCCGCAGCGCCGACTTCACGGTGCCGATGCATTTCTATTTCGGGCCGAACCACTTCCCCACGATGAAGGCGTACGGCCAGAAGTTCGAGAGGATAATCCCATTGGGCAAGAATATCATAGGCGCGATTTCGAGATATGTCATAATACCCGTATTCAACTGGTTGAGCAAATATTTCACCTCTTACGGCATAATCATCCTCCTGCTCACCCTTATGATCAAGCTGGTGATTTCGCCTCTCACCCTGAAGTCGTATATGTCTTCGGCCAAGATGAAAGTGCTCAAACCCGAGGTTGACAAGATATCGGCCCGCTATCCCAAGCAGGAGGATGCCATGAAAAAGCAGCAGGCTGTGATGCAGCTTTACAGAAAGGCCGGAGTGAGCACGATGGGCGGCTGTATCCCCATCCTTCTGCAGTTCCCCATATTGTGGGCCATGTTCCGCTTCTTCCCGGCTTCGTTCGAGTTGCGCCAGCATCCTTTCCTGTGGGCCGATGACCTGAGCGGATACGACTCCATACTCGATTTCGGATTCAACATTCCACTTTTCGGCGACCATTTCTCGCTGTTCGCATTCCTGATGGCCGTTACGATGTTCTTCTATTCCCGTGTGACGATGCAGGGTCAGGACACCAGTGCGATGCCCGGTATGAAATTCATGAACGTATGGCTGATGCCGATTATGATGTGGTTCCTCTGCAACAATTTCTCGGCAGGTCTGAGCTACTACTATATGCTCTCGAACATCATCACCATCATCCAGAACTGGGTGATCCGCAAGTGGTTTGTGGATGAAGAGAAGATATACGCCAGGCTGCAGGAGGCCCAGACCAAGCCTGTCAGGAAGTCGAGGTTCCAACAGCGCATCGACGAGATGTACCGCATCCAGCAGCAGCAACAGCGGCAGCAGCAGAAGGGCAGGTAGCAATGAGCGTCGCTTCGCAGATAGAGTATTTCAGGAGCGTTCTGCCTCCGCAGGTATCCCTCGTGGCTGTTTCAAAGTTCAAGCCGTCGTCCGCCGTGGCCGAGGCCTATTCGGCAGGGCAGCGCGTATTCGGGGAGAGCCGCCCGAAGGAGATGATGGAGAAGGCTATGATGCTTCCTTCCGACATAGAGTGGCATTTCATAGGTCATCTGCAGACCAACAAGATAAGAATGGTGGTGCCCTATGTCTCGATGATAGAGTCGGTCGATTCGCTGCGGTTGCTTGAGGCCATAGACAATTTTGCCGGAAGCCTCGGCAAGGTGGTGGACTGTCTGCTCGAGGTGCACATCGCTTCGGAGGAATCCAAGCAGGGCTTTGCGATGGACGAAATTCCCGCCGTGGTGAATGATACGGTCAGATATCCCAACGTCAATCTGCGCGGCCTGATGGGGATGGCCTCCAATACTTGCGACGAGGCCGTCGTAAGGGGCGAGTTCCGCCTGCTGCGCGCGTTGTTCGACAATGTGAGGGATTCAGCCCTGAAGAGCGGTTCTCCGCAACTTGGGCTTCGCCTGCGCGGGTTCGACACGCTCTCCATGGGTATGTCGAACGATTGGCATCTGGCGGTGGAGGAGGGCTCTACGGCGGTGAGGATAGGAACCGCCATCTTCGGCCAGCGCTCCTGACTCAGGCTCCCAGAAGCGATACCATTTCCCTGGCTGTGCGCAGCGCCGCACCCTTTTCTCCGAGCAGTTGCCTTACGCGGGCGTAATTCTCTTTCATCGCGGCCCGGTACTGCCCGTCGAACGTGATTCTTGTAAGCTCGTCGAAAAGCGCCTCGGGCGATGATTCCTTCTGGAGCAGCTCCTTGAATATGAGCTTGTCGCAGATCAGATTGGCCAGGCTGAAGAACTTGCTGTGGTAGAAGTGGATGCCGATGGCATAGGTGATGGGGTTGAATCCGTATCCGACAACCTGCGGAGTACCTATGATAGCGGCTTCCAGAGATGCCGTGCCCGAACTTATCACTGCCGAATCGGCCTGCGACAGAATGCTGTAGGTGGCTCCGAAGACCACTTTGAACCGTGACCCTTCGGGGATGTATCTGTCGTAGTCCTTCTGCGAAAGGTTCGGCGCTCCGGCTATCAGGAGTTTGTATCCGCTCCAGTCGTGGAGGGTGTCGCGGCGCATCATCTCCTCAATCTTCACGAATCTGGGCATCAGCCACGCAAGTTCGCCCCTGCGGCTGCCGGCAAGGAATGCAATGGTCCTGCCTCCTCCGCATACGGGTTCGATTCCGGCGGAGGCTATGTGGTCAACAAGGGAGTTGCCGTTGTAGTGTGGATTGACTCCTAGTTTTTTGAAATATTCGATTTCGAAGGGGAATATGATGAAGAGTTCGTCGACGTATTTCCTTATCTTGGAAATCCTGTTTTCGGCACGCGCCCACAACTTCGGCGCTATGTAGTAGAATACCTTGATTCCTCTTTTGTGGGCGAAACGCGCCATCTTGAGGTTGAATCCGGGATAGTCCACCAAAATCACCACGTCAGGGTTGAATGCCACAAGGTCGCGGCAGCAGCGGCCGTATATCCCCGCTATTTTGCCGATTTGCCTTATGACTTCGACAAGGCCCATCACCGGGACCATCCTGGAACTGTCCCAAAATCTGATTTCGGCCTTTTCGTCAGCTGTTTTCAGCCCCTCTATCAGCTCCCTTGCATGCAGGTCGCCCGAAGGCTCTCCGGCTATTATATAATATCTTGCCATAATTCAGACAATCTTCCGGCTTCGTTGTAATCGGTGGTGTCGATGCGGTGAGGGACAACCGATACGTAGTTGTCGAGGAGAAGCCTGTGGTCTCCCTGCATATGCCCACCGCTCGTGTACGACGGCTCCATATCCTCGAACATTCCCTTCATAAAGAAAATCTCCCTTCCGTCTTCGCCTGTTTCAACTTCGAACTCCCTCACCCAGCGTCCGGCGCCCTGATGGGCTATGCGTATGCCCTTAATCTCGCCCGGGGGCACGTCCGGCACATTGACGTTAAGGTAGGTTCCGCGGCTGATGCCGGTGGCGAAATAGTGCTCGAGTATGATGCGGGCATATTTGAGTACCCCGCTGAAATCGGGGTCGGCATCGTGCGTATTGATTGAGAATCCTATCGAGGGTATGTCGTACAGGGCCCCTTCGGTGGCCGCTCCAAGCGTGCCCGAATAGACGGATGCGGCGGAGGTGTTGGACCCGTGGTTGATTCCGGATATGAGCAGGTCGGCTGTCTTGCCCTCGTTGCGCAGTATCCTTACGCCCATCTTCACGCAGTCGACCGGGGTGCCCGTGAAAGAAAAAATCCTGAATGAAGGCTCGTCGTGCAACCTGTCGAGGATCAGGGGAGTGGTGAGCGAAATGGAACCCGACTTGCCGGACTGTGAAGTGGCCGGCGCGACCACCGTCACGTTGCCCCACTGCCGCATGAAATCCGCTATTGTGTTTATGCCCTTGGCCTGATACCCGTCGTCGTTGGTGACAAGTATTTCAAGAGTTTGATTTTTCATACCGCAAAGATACTGTTTTAATTCATTTTTTCTTAAATTTGCAAAACGATGGTAATTGTTGATTTTATATAAACCTAAAACATCATGAAGAAAATCAAAATCGGTATCAATGGTTTCGGCCGTATCGGCCGTCTTGTATTCAGGGCTGCCCAGACCAGGGACGACATCGTCGTAGTCGGTATCAATGACCTCATCGACGTTGAATACATGGCCTATATGCTGAAGTACGACACAATGCACGGCAGGTTCGAAGGCAAGATCGACATCAAGGACGGAATGCTCGTTGTCAACGGCAAGAAAATCCGTGTCACCGCCGAAAAGGACCCCGCAAACCTCAAGTGGGACGAGATAGGCGCAGAGTACGTTGTCGAGTCAACCGGTCTCTTCCTTACCAAGGAAAAGGCTGAGGCACACCTCAAGGCCGGCGCCAAAAAGGTGATAATGTCGGCTCCCTCGAAGGATGATACCCCTATGTTCGTATATGGCGTCAACCACGAATCATACGCAGGCCAGAAGATAATCTCGAATGCATCCTGCACCACCAACTGCCTCGCTCCCATCGCAAAGGTGCTCAACGACAAGTTCGGCATCGTAAGCGGTCTGATGACAACCGTTCACTCCATCACCGCCACCCAGAAGACGGTTGACGGCCCTTCGGCAAAGGATTGGCGCGGCGGACGTGCCGCAAGCGGCAATATCATCCCTTCCACAACAGGTGCTGCAAAGGCTGTAGGCAAGGTTATCCCTGAACTTAACGGCAAGCTTACCGGCATCTCGATGCGTGTGCCCACGATTGACGTTTCGGTTGTCGACCTGACGGTCAATCTTGCAAAGCCCGCAAGCAAGGAGGCTATCTGCGCAGCCATGAAGAAGGCTTCCAAGGGTGAACTCGCAGGTGTGCTCGACTACACTGAGGATGCTGTCGTTTCGAGCGACTTCCTCGGGGATTCCCACACTTCCATCTTCGATGCCAATGCCGGCGTTTATCTCACCGACAAGTTCGTGAAGGTGGTTTCGTGGTACGACAACGAATGGGGATACTCCAACAAGGTCCTCGATATGGTTGCATATACTGCAAACAAGTAATCGTATTCAGGTACAGGCAAACAGAGGCGTCCGTCAGGTCGCCTCTGTTTGAGTTAAAACAATTTCGGCATGCAGGCTATGACAACTCTCGGCATCAAGCGCAAGGTGCGGCTTGGATGCATAGTGCTCGGTATGATTCTCTTCTTCTCGAGCATGATGTCCATATACGAGTTCCAGCGGATGAACAGCTACGTCACCCGCGTGCTCTCGGAGAATATCGAGAGCATAAACTCCTCGCGCGACCTGCTCAAGGCGGCGGATGACTATAACCTGCAGTTGATGTACATAATCGACGGCACCTCCGACGACTACGCCGAAATCGACAACGCCGACCTCATCCTCAAGTTCTCCGATATCCACCGGCGTTTCAAGAGCCCTGCCGAGAAGTCGGCGGCCGATTCCGTCATCTTTGCCTACAGCGCCTACATGCAGGTGGCAAGGGAGGCTTCGTCGGTATGGCAGGGCGACCAGTGGCAGAGGCGCAGATGGTTCTTCGAAAGGCTTCAGCCCGTGTACCGGCAGCTCAACGATTACGTGCAGCAGCTTTCGTTCGTGAGCCAGGATGCTCTTATCGAGAATTCGCGTGCGCTGCAGGACAACTTCTACAGGAGTATGATGCCGTCGATGGTATCCCTCATACTGTCGCTCGTTCTCGTGCTGCTGTTCAACTATTATCTGAACTATTATCTGATAAATCCGTTCCTGAAAGTCACCAAGGGAATACTCGACTACAGGCGCTTCAACAAGGCCTATTCGGTCAAGGTCGACAGCGAGGACGAAATCAACGAACTGAACTCGGCGGTGGGCGACATCATCGACCTCAATGTCTCCTACAGGAGGCAGCTCGGCAAGAAGGAGTGATATGAATCTCGGGATAATATCAAGGAACATAGGCATTGCCCTTGTCTGCAATGCTGCGTTCATGGCCATTTCAGCTCTGGTGTCGGCGCTATTCGGCTTCGACGAGTCGTTTTCGCCTCTGCTTCTGAGTGCGATTATGACTGCCATGTTCGGCGTGTTTCCGATATTGTTCGTGCGTCGCAAATCCGATATCACAACCCGTGAAGGGGTGTTCATAATGGTGCTTTCGTGGCTCCTGAGCTGTATATTCGGCATGCTCCCGTTCATTCTGTGGGGCGGGGAGATTTCCGTGGCCGAAGCGTGGTTCGAGAGTACCTCCGGCATAACCACAACCGGGGCGACGTGTATTTCCGACATAGAGGCGTTGCCCGCCGGGCTGGTCTTCTGGCGCTCCTCATCCCATTTCATAGGAGGTCTCGGGGTGGTCGTCTTTATGATGATGATCCTCCCTTCGGGAGGCACCAGCCGTTTCAGGATGAGCCAGCTTGAGATTCTCGACATATCCAAGTCGGGGTACAACTATGTATCCAACAAATACGTCAGGGTCATAGTCACGGTATATCTTGCCATTACGGCGGCGGCCTTCATCTGCCTGTGGCTTGCCGGTATGCCGGCCTTCGACTCGCTCAACCACGCCATGAGCGTGGTGGCAACCGGAGGATTCAGCACGAGGAACGCTTCGATAGCTGCGTTCGATTCCCCTCTGATAGAGTTCGTGCTTTCGGTGTTCATGATAGTGTCGAGCCTCCATTTCGGTATGATATACGCCTCGTTCGCCTCGCGCAGTCCGAAGGTGCTCAGGCATCCTGTAACGAAATTCTATCTTTCAACCATACTCGCGGCAGGGATGCTCGTGTCGCTGTCGCTTCTTGTGGGAGGGATATGCCCTAATCTGCTGCAGTCCCTCAGGGTCGGATTCTTCGAGGTGATATCCACGATCTCCACTACCGGCTTCGCCATAGCCGACACCAACGGATGGCCCGTCTTTGCCACCCTTATCCTGATGTATGTGGCAATCCAGTGCGGATGCTCGGGTTCAACCACAAGCGGAATCAGGTCGGACAGGGTGTGGATACTCTACCACGCATCCAAGGTACATATCCTCAAGAAGGCGTATCCCAATTCGGTGATCCAGGTCAAGGTGGGCGGAATGCCCATAAGCCACGAAATGCTCTCGAGCGTATCCCTGTTCGTGATAATCTATATCGTGATGACGTTCGTCTTCTCCCTTGTCTATTCCCTTTTCGGATTCGACCTGCTCGAGTCCATCAGCGTTTCGGTGGCTATGATGAGCAACGTCGGGCCCGCCTTCGGCTCTGTGGGCACAATGTCCAATTTCTCGCAGGTGTCGGATATCGCCAAGATAGTGATGGGACTCCAGATGATTCTCGGCCGTCTCGGGATATATTCGGTCCTCATAATGATACCTATGTTCAGCAGGCGATGACGGGCAGTGTGGAATATCTGGCCGGATGCATCCGAAAGAATCTCGGCTACCAGCCCACGCCGTGCCAGGATGAACTCTTCAACCGTCTTGCCGCCTTTGTGGTGTCGGACCGCGAGTGCGACATAATGGTGGTGGCCGGATATGCCGGAACCGGCAAGACCACTGCCATCGGGGCTTTTGTCCGCACACTCAAGCAGTTCAAATACAAGTACGTGCTTCTTTCCCCCACAGGGCGCTCCGCCAAGGTGCTCTCTTCGCTCACAGGCGAGCGGGCCGGCACGATACACCGGCACATCTACCGTCAGAAAGGGGTGAAGGACGGAATAGGGGAGTTCAAGCTTGATTTCAACAAGCACAAGGATACTTTCTTCATTGTCGACGAGGCCTCGCTCATACAATCTTCGGAAGCTTTTCTCGGAGACTCTCCCTTCGGCAGCGGCGACCTGCTTTCCGACCTTGTCAATTATGTCAGGGGAGGGGTCGATGACAAGCTTGTGCTGATAGGCGACCGCGGGCAGCTCCCTCCGATCGGGATGGACCGCAGCCCGGCCCTCGACTGCGATTATATGGGCCGCTTCGGCCCTGTGGCCTCGGCCGACCTTTCAACCGTGGTAAGGCAGGCTTCGGTGAGCGGGATACTCTCGAACGCAACCCTTGTAAGGCATTCTATCGAGAAAGGGATATGCGATATGCCGAAGTTGCAGGTCGGGGGATTCGATGACCTGGAGAGGATTGACGGCAGCTCGCTCGTGGAGGCTCTTTCCGACAGCGTCGCCAGGTTCGGTCTCGACAACGTGGTGGTGCTGTGCCGCTCCAACAAGAGGGCCAACAGGTACAATGCCGGAATCCGCTCGGCTGTCCTGGGGCGTGAGGAGAGGCTTTGCCGCGACGACAAGCTGATGATTGTAAAGAATTGCTATCAGTTCATCGATCCCGATTCGGGTCTGGATTTCATAGCCAACGGAGACATAGCCTCCCTTGTGAAGATTTCGCATTATGAGGAGCGTTATGGAATACATTTTGCGGATGCGGTATTGTCGTTCCCCGATTACAACGATCTCGAAATATCAGCCAAGATCATCCTGGATACGCTCGAGAGCGAGTCTCCGGCCCTTACCAGGGAGCAGCAGAACATGCTCTATCAGGGTGTGGATGCGGATTACGGCGAGGTCACCTCATCGAAGGAGCGCTACAAGAAGGTGCGTGAGGACAAGTATTTCAACGCATTGCAGATAAAGTACGCAACTGCGCTGACTGCCCACAAGGCGCAGGGAGGGCAGTGGGACTGCGTGTTCATCGACAACCCTTTCTGGAAGGAAATCGAAGTCGAGGACCTCAAATGGCTCTATACTGCGATGACGCGTGCCGTAAAGAAGATTTATTTTGTTAACTTTAAGGACGAATATTTTATCTGATACTGTTATGGTAACTACTGGAATTAGCATGAACGGAATCTACTGGATTCTTTTCATAGGGGTGGCCGTTCTGAGCTATATCGTTCAGGCTGCCCTCGAAAGCAGGTTCAAGAAAGCCTCGGCAATGTCGCTCCGCAGCGGGATGACCGGCGCCGATGTGGCTCGGAAAATGCTTTCCGACAATGGCATTGACGATGTGAAGGTAACCTGCGTGAGCGGTCATCTGACCGACCACTACAATCCGGCCGACAAAACGCTCAACTTGAGCGACGACGTGTACGGCGTGAGTTCGGTGGCTTCGGCTGCCGTTGCGGCGCACGAATGCGGCCATGCGCTGCAGCATGCCAAAGGCTATGCACCGCTCCGGATGAGGTCGGCGCTGGTTCCCGTCGTAAGCTTCTCTTCGCGCATAATGACCTGGGTGCTGCTGGCCGGGATGCTCACGATAAAAATATTCCCGAATCTTATGCTGGCGGGCATCATACTGTTCGCCTTCACGACCCTTTTCTCGATTGTCACCCTGCCGGTTGAGACCAATGCCAGCAGGAGGGCGCTCGCCTGGCTGGAGAAGAGCGGTATAACCGATTACTCCAACCACGAGTTCGCCTGCCAGACCCTCCGTTCGGCCGCATATACATATTTCGTGGGGGCGCTCAGTTCGCTCGCCAATCTCGTATATTACATAATGATATTCACTTCAGGGAGCAGGAGGAGCTGACGATGAAATTCCTTCTGATTGTTTTTCTGTTCTCTTCGATCCTCAGCCCTAAACCGGCTCCGGAGGGGCTTTTGCGTCTCAGCGAAGATGAGCAGCTGTCCGGCCTTCCGCTTTCGGTGCTTCACGATTGTGCCGCCCCGGTGAAGATGGAGGGCGGCGGATATCTGGTCTACAACAAGGATGGCAGATATTACAGATTCGACAACAACAGTGCCGCCGCGGTCCTGTGCAACTACAGAAAGCCGGAGGTGGTCGAGAATTTCCCCCACAGGGTCAGCGGTTGGAAGAATCCCACCTATTCACCCGATTCAACCAGGATAGCATATACCCTGAACAACGACCTCTATTCGATGGAGGTCGCCACAGGCCGCGTAACCAGGCATACTTACGACGGCTCCGACGTGATTCTCAACGGATATGCCTCGTGGGTATATTTCGAGGAGATATTGGGGAGGGCGTCGAAGTACAAGGCTTTCTGGTGGTCGCCCGACAGCCGGATAATAGCATATTACAGGTTCGACAACTCGCGCGTCCCCGTATTCCCGATATACAATGCAACCGGGCAGCACGGCAGCGTGAACAATACCCGTTATCCCAAGGCCGGCGATGCGAATCCGAAGGTCAAGGTGGGGTTCGTTTCGGTTTCGGGCGGGGAAACGGTCTGGGCCGATTTCGATCCCCTCAGGGACCAGTACTTCGGGATACCGTTCTGGAACGGAAAGGGAACCGGGTTCATGGTGTCGTGGATGCCGCGTTCGCAGGATGACCTCGAACTCTTCTGCGTCGATCCCCTTACAGGCCGCAAGAAGTCGGTGTACAGCGAACATCAGGACTGCTGGATAGACTGGATGGAAGAGATGCTCTTCTCTCCCGAAGGCATCTATATCGTGCGTGACCTTACCGGTTGGCAGCAGATATATTTCCTCTCCTTCGACGGCAAGGTGTTCAAACAGCTTACCGACCGCAATTTCTGGGCTGTAAAGCTCATCAAGGTAGGGGGCGGATATCTGTTCTTCACGGCAAAGGGCGAGTGCACCACAAGGTCGGACATATACCGGCTCTCCCTGAAGAGGGGTGTGGTCGAAAAGGTCTCCTCCGGCCCTTATGACTTTACGGGAGTGTGCGTCTCCGACGATATGAGGGATATCGCAGCCTATGCATCGAATACTTCCACTCCCAAGCGCATGGTGGCGATCTCGCTCCCTTCGGGAGGGCAGATAGGAAAGAGCGTAATGCACGTGGTGGACGACAGCGCCTCGCCCCTGTTCGGCCAATATGCGTATGCCTCGGCCGAGACTGTGATGCTCACCATGCGTGACGGCGTGCAGATTCCGGCTCTGGTCACCTGGCCGGTGGATTTCGACAGCACCCGCAGATATCCCGTCAAGGTATCCGTATACGGAGGGCCCGACACGCCGATGGTGGTTGACCGCTGGGGCAGCGGAGGCAGCCAGTGGTGGGCCTATCACGGAGTAATCCAGGTGGTTCTCGACAACCGTGCCGGCGGGCATCTCGGCAAGAAGGGAATGGAGCAGGTGTATCGCAATCTGGGAAGTGTGGAGCTGCAGGATTTCATCGACGGCATAAAACATTTCATCGACCAGCCCTATGTGGATGCCTCCCGCATCGGAGTGAGCGGATTCTCGTTCGGCGGAACGATGACCACCCTGTGCGTCACCGAAGGCAACGATTATTTCAAGTTCGGAATAGCCGGCGGCGGGGTGTATGACTGGGCGCTTTATGATACCCATTATACCGAAAGATATATGGATACTCCGAAAGACAATCCGGGAGGGTACCGCTCCTCCAGGGTGCTCGACCGTGTTGCCGGATATCGCGGGGATTCCACCAATTTCCTGCGTCTTACACACGGCACGGGTGATGACAACGTGCATTTCCAGCAGACCCTGCAGCTGGTGGACACTCTCCAGAAGCAGTGCAAGGATTTCGAACTGATGATTTATCCCCAGGCTCTTCACGGATATCGGGGCGCTCAGGGGCGTCACAGCGGGATGCAGGACTACATATTCTGGTACCGGCATCTCCTCGACTCGCCGCTTCCTGACAAACTTGTGGAATATTATAAATGCAAATGATATGGAAAACGATTATCGAAAGACAGCTGCCTTGTGGTTGGGCCCCGAATACGACGAGGCCACCCGCAGCGAGGTGAAGAATCTTATCGACTCCGGCAACGAGGCCGAACTTGAAGACCGTTTCTACCAGATGCTTGAATTCGGTACCGGCGGGTTGCGCGGCATAATGGGCGCAGGTACCAACCGTATGAACAAATATACGGTGGCCATGGCCACCCAGGGTCTGGCCAACTATATGCTTGAAACGTTCAGGCCCGGCGAAGCCTCTGCGGTGATTTCGTACGACTGCCGCAACCACAGTGACGAATTCGCCATGATTGCCGCGCGCGTGCTGGTGGCCAACGGCATACGGACATATATGTTCGACGGCATCAGGCCCACTCCGGAACTTTCGTTCGCCATCAGGCATCTCCACTGCAAGGCCGGCATAATGGTCACGGCATCCCATAATCCCAAGGAATACAACGGCTACAAGGTGTTCTGGGAGGACGGGGCGCAGATCACCCCTCCCCACGACAAGAACATAATCGACCGTGTGGGGCGGATCACCTCGCCCTCGCAGGTCAAGCTTGGCGGAGCCGGGCCGGAAATGATAGGGGATGAGGTCGACGAGGCATTCATATCTTCGGTGCTTTCACTCACCCTCTCTCCGGAGGCTGTAAAGGAACACGGCGATATAAAGATGGTATATACCCCGTTGCACGGGACCGGGGTCAAGATTGTGCCCAGGGCGCTGCACAGGCTGGGCTTCACCAACGTGTATCACGTCGAAAAGCAGGATGAAAACGACGGCAACTTCCCTACTGTGGCTTCCCCCAATCCGGAGGAACATTCCGCACTGGAGATGGCGCTTGCGCGTGCCGAGGAGGTGGGGGCCGAGTTCGTGATGGCCTCCGACCCGGATGCGGACCGCGTGGGTACCGCCGTGCGTGACTTCGACGGGCATCTCGTACTGCTCAACGGCAACCAGACTGCATCCATCCTCACTTCATATATCCTTACCCGCTGGAAGGAGCTGGGCAGGATAGACGAAAAGTCGTATTGCGTAAAGACAATAGTGACGACCGAACTCCTGCAGGCCATCTGCGACAAGTTCGGAGTCAAGCTCTACAATGTGCTGACCGGATTCAAATATATCGCCGAGATTGTGCGCAACAACGAGGGGCGCGGCAAATTCATCTGCGGAGGTGAGGAGAGCTACGGTTTCAACATAGGGGAGTTCGTGCGCGACAAGGATTCGGTTGTGACCTGCTCGATGTTTGCCGAATGTGCCGCATGGCTCGCCTGCCAGGGCAAGACGCTCTACGGCTACCTCCAGGAAATCTATGCCGAATACGGCTATTTCGGGGAGAGCCTCGTGTCGGTGACACGTAAGGGCAAGAGCGGCCTCGAGGAGATTCAGGCCATGATGTCACGCCTGAGGGAGGACACCCCTTCGTCGATAGCCGGCTCGAAGGTGGTGAAGGTCATAGACTACAACATCCCGGAAAAGACAGGTCTTCCAAAGTCGAACGTGCTGCAGTTCTTTACCGGAGACGGCAGCGTGGTTTCGGTAAGGCCTTCAGGCACCGAGCCCAAGATCAAGTTCTATTTCGGAGCCCGCGGGGAGCGTTCGTTCGTCGAAGGGCGGCTCAAGGCTATGGAGGAGGAGTTCTCGAATGTTTGACGGCTGGAAGATAACGCTGGCCTCACAGTCCCCGCGGCGGAGGGAACTTCTCGCCGGGCTCGGGGTCGATTTTACCGTGGAGACGGCGAAGGATGCGGTGGAGGCATATGATGCCTCGATGCCGTATGACAAAGTGCCCGAGTTCATCGCCAGGCACAAATCCGAATCGTTCCACAGGCCTCTTGCCGCGAGGGAGGTCCTCATCACCGCCGACACTATGGTTTTTCTCGACGGAGCCCTGATAGGCAAGCCTGCCGACAGGGAGGATGCCCACAGGATGTTGCGGATGCTCTCGGGAAAGACGCATACGGTGTTTACTGGAGTGGTGCTGCGCACAGCCTCTGAGATGCGCTCTTTCACCGACCGTTCAGAGGTGACTTTCCGTGAACTTTCAGACGGGGAGATATACCACTATATCGATACCTGCAATCCTCTTGACAAAGCGGGCTCATACGGTGCGCAGGACTGGATAGGCCTTGCCGCAGTCTCATCGATAAACGGTTCGTTCTTCAACGTGATGGGGCTTCCGGCACACCGTGTCTACGAAGAATTGTGCCTGATTACGGGCGAAAATTTGTGATGAGGGCGAATTTTTGTGATTTTGTTTAATTTTTTTTGAAAAATAATTACTTTTGCAGCGCTATACGGAATAACACCTGTTTTGGTACACTTACTGATAAATGAAAAAACTTCTTTGCTTTCTGGCATTGACCATCGGTCTTATCCCGCCGCTGCTCGCGCAGGATGTTGAAGCCCCTTCCGGTTTCAACGCTGAATTGTCACTTATTGGAAGAATAGAAGCCACACCGTCCTGGTTCAGTCCGGCAGAAGATGCCGCAACTGGATCAGGATTTTCTTTTGGCAACTCTTCCTACTACACTCTTTTCGAGGGCAACATCAATGAGAACTGGTATTTCTGCCTGGAGAACCACTGGCTCGGCGTATACGCCGACCAGCTGTACAAGCACACTTTCCATTCCGACTATTGCAACTGGCTCGACATGGCCTACTTCACTTATAGCAGGAAATGGTTCGCCGTCACTTTCGGAAAGTTCACGATGCCTGTCGCCCTCTATGAGTATGATGATTACGACTACGACTGCAACTTCCCGCTGGTGTCTGGGTTCTGGTCCGTGTTCCAGCCATATCAGTGGGGTGTCCATCTCGAGTTCACTCCTGTGGAGGGCTTTACGATAGGGGCGTTCGCCCAGACATCGCCCTACGGCGAGAAGTTCTTCAAGAGCGGGCTGTTCACCTATGGCGGCCGTCTGACCTGGGAGGGCGAGACTTTCGGCGCCCATATCGGCTATGCGGCCCTCGAAATGGAAAAGGGGAGCTTCGATAATATGGTCAGCGGAGGTCTCAAATGGTCTGACAACGGTTGGACGATATACGACGACATGTCAAACCGTCCGGGCGACCTTGACCTTGGTATCCCCGTGAAGGGATTCTCCAATATGCTTTCGGCAAAATACGAATTCTCCGACAAATGGGCTCTCGAAGGGCGTTTCGAATACAACCGCTACAAGGCAATGGAGGTGGAAGATGAAGAAGGTGCATTGGAAATCATTCCCGACAGGAACCGTTTCAATCCTTCGCTGAACCTCAACTGGATGCCTTTCGAAGGTTTCCGCGCCCATCTCCAGGGCGGCTACAGTTTCGGCGACGTCGTCAAGACCGTGACCCTCAGTGTCGGCGTCACCTACGACCTTACTTTTTCATTTCCCAAGAACAATCAATAGCAGATAGATGGCCGGCGATATCATCATCGACATCAATCACGTCTCCAAGTCCTTCGGAAACAAGAAGGTTCTCGACGACATAAACTTTTCGGTCCGCAAGGGTGAGTTTGTCACCCTCCTCGGTTCTTCGGGATGCGGCAAAACGACGCTCCTGCGAATCATCGGCGGCTTTGAAACCGCCGATGAAGGGGTGGTGTGTCTGGGGGGCGAAGACCTTACCGGAGTACCTCCGTTCAAGAGACCTCTCAACACCGTGTTCCAGCGTTATGCGCTGTTTCCCCATCTCGACGTTTACGACAACATAGCCTTCGGGATGAAGCTCCGCAACTTGCCGGAGGATGAAATAGACGCCAGGGTGCGCAAGATGCTCAAACTGGTGAATCTCATCGACTATGAGGACAGGGACGTCGAGTCGCTCTCCGGCGGGCAGCAGCAGAGGGTGGCGATTGCGCGGGCTCTGGCGAATTCGCCCAAGGTACTCCTCCTTGACGAGCCTCTGAGCGCACTTGATCGCAAGATGCGGCTCGAGATGCAGATAGAGCTTAGGGAGATGCACCGCAAGTTGGGCATCACTTTCATATACGTGACCCACGACCAGGAGGAGGCGCTGTCCCTCTCGGACACCATAGTCGTGATGAACGACGGCAAAATCCAGCAGACAGGCTCTCCGGAGGAGATTTACAACGAGCCGCACAACGAGTTCGTGGCAAGTTTCATCGGGGAGTCGAACATCCTTGACGGCACGATGCTCTGCGACAGGAAAGTGCGTTTCGCCGGCCACGATTTCGAGTGTGTCGACGAAGGCTTCGGAGATAATGAACCCGTGAACGTCGTGGTCCGCCCCGAGGATATCTATCTTGTCAACAAGGTGGAGGGAGGCCAGTTGTCGGCCACCGTCAAATCCTGTACGTTCAAGGGGGTGCATTATGAGATGTATGTCGATACCGATACCGGATTCGAACTGCAGGTGGAGGACTACAACGCATTCGAGCCCGGTTCCACCGTGGGGTTGATAATAAAGCCCCATGATATTCAGGTGATGCGCAAGGAGTGCCTTTGCAACACCTTCGAGGGCGAAGTCGTAGACGACGGTCACGTGCGTTTCCTCGGCTCGGAGTTCGAATGCCCGGCTGCCGGATCCTTCGTCCCGGGAACAAAGGTCAAGGTGGAGTTCCCCTTCGACAAGGTGGATCTTATGGACTACCAGGAGCAGGGTGAGCTTGAGGGGAGCGTAAAATACTTCATCTACAAGGGAGACCACTATTACCTGATAATCAAAGTGGCTCACGATACGTACATCTACGCCGAAACACAGGATTCGTACGACCGTGGAGACCTGCTCGGCATTCACATCGCACCCGAAGACATCAAGATAACCGCTTGCAATGAATAGGTGTTCGTCCTGGGGTGTCCCGTATTCCATCTTCCTGGTGATATTCGTGGTGCTGCCTCTGCTCCTGATCCTTGTCTATGCGCTTCAGGATGTCTCGGGAGGCTTTACCCTGTCGAACGTCACCCGCTTTTTCACCGACAGCGATTCGCTTGCCACTTTCGCCGTGTCGATAGAGGTGGCAATCGAAAACACCGTTATCTGTATCCTGCTGGGATATCCCGTGGCGATGATACTCGCCGACAGGCGCTACAATTCCTCGTCGGTCACGGTGATATTGTTCCTCCTTCCGATGTGGATCAACGCGCTGATGCGTACTCTGGCCACTGCGGAACTTTTCAGCATGGCCGGGATACCTCTCGGAAAGGGGACTCTTCTCTTCGGAATGGTATACGACTATCTCCCTTTTATGATATATCCGATATACAACGTGCTGAGCAAGATGGACCGCTCCTATGCCGAGGCTGCGGGCGATCTTGGCGCAAATCCACTGCAGGTGTTCTTCAGAGTCACGCTGCCGCTCAGCAAGGGGGGTATATTCAGCGGGGTGCTTATGGTATTCATGCCTACCGTATCCACTTTCGCCATATCGGAGTTCCTGACCAACAACAAGATCAAGCTTTTCGGAACGATAATACAGGAGAACATCAATTCTTCGATGTGGAACTACGGTGCCGCCCTGTCGCTGGTGATGCTTGTGATAATAGGCATATCGTCGTTCGCCTTAGGTAATTCCAAATCCGGCCAGGGAGGGCTTGTGGCATGAAAAAGTTGTTTGCAAGGGCATATCTTGTACTGGTGCTCCTGATGCTCTATGCCCCGATAATATTGATAGCGGTATTCTCGTTCACGGAATCCCGCATACTGGGCAACTGGACGGGCTTCTCGCTTGGGCTTTACACCAACCTGTTTTCGGGAATGAAGGCAGGCTCGGGTCTTCTGTCGGCCATATACAATACCCTGCTTATCGCCATCGTATCGGCGCTGCTGTCGATGATTCTGGGAACATTCGCCGCAATAGGCATATTCAATATGACCGGAGGGAGGAAGAGGGCGATGCAGCTGCTCAACAACATCCCTATGATAAACCCCGACGTGATAACGGGTGTGTCGCTGTTCCTTCTGTTTGTATTCCTCCACATCACCCAGGGGTATGTGTCGGTGATACTTTCGCATATCACTTTCTGTACGCCGTACGTGGTGCTCTGCGTGATTCCGCGTCTGCAGCAGATGAATCCCAACATATATGAGGCCGCTCTCGACCTTGGAGCCACTCCCGCCAAGGCATTCACCAAAGTGCTTATACCAGAGTTGCGCTCCGGTATGGTGTCGGGTTTCTTCCTGGCGTTCACCATGTCGCTCGACGATTTTGCAGTGACCTTCTTCACACGTGGTACCATAGGATTGGAAACGCTTTCGACATATATCTACTCCGATGCCCGCAAGGGAGGCCTCACTCCCGAACTGCGGCCGCTGATGACAATAGTGTTCACATTCATATTCATATTGTTGATTTATCTCAACGTGCGCAAGTCGCGCCTAAAAAAGACAGTTTGCAAATGAAAAGGCATTTTCTTATTCTGGCAGCATTGCTGCTTGCCGCTGTTTCGTGTTCAGATGACAACCGCAGCGGCATATTGAAAGTTTACAACTGGGGAGACTACATCGACGAGGACCTGCTGGGAGAGTTCGAGGAGTGGTATCAGGAGCAGACGGGGGAGGAGGTCAAGGTAATCTACCAGACTTTCGACATCAACGAGACCATGCTCTCCAAGATAGAGAAGGGCAGGGAGGATTATGATGTCGTATGTCCTTCGGACTATATAATCGAGAGGATGCTCCGCAATGATCTCCTGATTCCCATCGACAGGGATTTCGGCGATACGCCCAATTATATCGATGCGAACATCGCCCCGTATATCAAGGAGTGCTTCAAGAAGATAGACGGATCGGGCAAGGATGCCTCCGACTATGCCGTGGGGTATATGTGGGGCACCACCGGATATCTCTACAACGAGAAGTTCGTTACACGCGAGGAGGCTTCCTCCTGGAATGCAATGAAGAACGACAAGTTCCGCGGGCATATTTTCCTCAAGGATGCTCCGCGTGACGTTTACGCACAGGTGCTGATATATCTGCGTCGCGACGAGGTGGCTCAGGGCAAGGTGACCCTCGACGAACTTATGCGTGATTCGTCCGACGGGACGATAGCCGAGGTCGAGAAATATCTCTCCGATATGAAAGACAGGATTGCCGGCTGGGAGGCCGATTTCGGCAAGGAGATGATGGCTCAGGAAAAGGGATGGATCAACCTGACATGGAGCGGCGACGCCGTGTTCGCCATGGAAAATGCTGCTGAGATGGGAATCCCTCTAAACTACGAGGTTCCATCCGAGGGTTCGACGGTATGGTTTGACGGATGGGTCATCCCCAAATATGCAAGGAACGTGAAGGCTGCCAAATATTTCATCAATTTCCTGTGCCGTCCCGACAATGCAATCCGCAATATGGATGTCATAGGGTATGTAAGTGCCATAGGGACTCCTGAAATACTCGAACAGATGTCGTCGGAAGAGGATTGCCCCGAAACTGTCGACGTGAGCTATTTCTTCTCCGAAACCGACACTGCGGCGCATCTGAATCCTATTCAGTATCCCGACAGGAGCGTGGTTGACCGCTGCACGATGGAGCATGACTGGGGCGACGATACCTCCAAGCTTCTGGCAATGTGGTCACGTCTGAAAGGAAACGAGATGTCGGCCTGGACAATCTGCGTCATAGCCGGGATAGCTGTCGTGGCCATCTTCGCCGTTTCAAGAACGGCAAGGCGCAAGAGCCGTCGCGGCAGGAGACACTGATTGTTGCGCCGCATTGCGGCGTGGGAGGGGGCTTGTCAGCGGAGAAAGTCGAGGAAAATCCGGCTTTCTTCGGCCGAGAAGCCCCTCTCTCGTGAATATTTGTCCAGAAAATCTTCTTCCACGCGTCGCAGATCCCTGTAGCGCGCGTCCTCGTGAGCTATGAGCAGCCCGCATACCGATGCCTCGGGAATCATTGCGCACGATTCCGTGAGTTCAATGCCGATACCGCCCGGGAGCAGACGGAGCACGTCTCTCTTGAGGCTGTGGTCGGGGCAGCAGGGGTATCCTATGCCTGGGGCAATCAGTTTGAGCTGTTTTCCGGATTCCTTTATGAAGGATTCGACCCGCCTCCTGATCCAGACGGCTCCGGCCTCTGCAAGTGTCACGGCTACGGCGTGGCGAATCATGTCGGAATCGGACGCGGAATCATGCGCCACGACAGCGAACATCCCGAGGGGCGACTCCCCTTCCGTGGGGAAGTAATCGGCTAGGCACGCTCCGGTTGCGGCATCCTTGAGCATCGGAAGAGCAATTTCACTGCCGTTGTCAGAAAAGATTATCGAGCAGTCTTTCCTGTGTGCAGGGAAGAATCTTGCGCAGAGGGTCACTGAAAACGCACCGCTGTCGAGCATTCCGCGTACCTGGCTTGCGAATTTGTCTCCGCTTCCCTTTCCGCACACGGAGTTGAACAGTTTCCAGTCGAAACAGAGGGTCAGTTCGGATGCGGGGAGACTCTTCAGAGGGATGTCTTCGGGGATTCCGATGAGGGCGTACCCCCCTTCGGGCGAAGGATCATCCGTGGCTGCCGCATCCCTGGCGGAAGAAAGGTAGAGAGTTCTGACCTCCTCGAGCTTGCCGGCTTCCCCGGCGATGAAGCTCTCCGGCGAGGCCATATATTTCTTGGCCATTACGGCGGTGTCGGATGCTCCGGCGCCATAAAAGACATAGTCATATATCCTGCGCAGTTTTACTGCGGTGTGGACTGCCGATGTGGCGGCGCCTCCTACGAAAAGGGGCGTGGTCATCCTGCGTGATGCCATTTCGCGGCAGAGTTCCTCCATTCTAGAGAGGGAGGGGGTGATGAGTCCGCTCACTCCGATAATGTCGGCCTCCTCTTGCGTGGCCTTGAGCAGAATCTCCGACGAGGGAACCATCACGCCCAGGTCCACCACTTCGAATCCGCTGCATTGCAGCACGGTGGCGGTGATGTTCTTGCCTATGTCGTGGACGTCGCCCTGTACTGTGGCAATCAGGAATTTCGGCCTTTTTGAGGAGGCCTGGCCTCCTTTCATATACGGCTGGAGCAACTCCACCGCATCGCGCATCACCTTTGCGGAACGGACCACCTGCGGAAGGAACATCTTGCCTTCGGCAAACAGGGCGCCAACGCGTTCCATCCCTTTCAGGAGCGGGCCTTCCACAACGTCGATGGCTCTCCCGCATGAGGCGAGAGCCTGCATCACGTCGCTTTCAAGGGTATTGCTGCCGCCCAGGACAAGCGCCTGGCAGAGACGCTCCCCGGCGGTGGTTTCAGGAGCCGTAGCGGTGACGCCTCCGGATGAGGGCATATTGCCGCTGCCCTCAACCGTTGCGGCAAGTTTCGAGGCGGCGTCAAGCAGCCGTGAGGATGCATCGGGGTCGGAGTCGAATATCACGTCCTCTATGCATTTTTTGAGTTCAGCCCCGATCGTGTCGTAAACCTGGAGCATTGAAGGGTTGACTATCGCCATATCGAGCCCCGCCCGGATTGCGTGATACAGGAATATGGAATGCATAGCCTCCCTTACGGCATTGTTGCCCCGGAAGGCGAATGACAGGTTCGACAGCCCTCCGGATGTGAGGGCGCCCGGAAGAGAAGCCTTTATCTCGCGGACCGCCTCTATGAAATCGACTCCGAAACGGGAGTGCTCCGGTATCCCGGTGCCGATTGAGAGAATGTTGCAGTCGAATATGATTTCGCTTGCGCCGATGCCTGCCTCGGTGAGCAGACGGTAGCTGCGGCGGCATATCCCAACCTTGCGCTCAAGGGTGGTGGCCTGTCCGCTCTCGTCGAATGCCATTACCACCATAGCTGCACCATATTTGCGTATTGTGAGGGCCTTGCGGATGAATTCATCCTCTCCGTCGCGGAGCGAAATGGAATTGACGATGCATTTGCCCTGTGCGTTCTTGAGCCCTTCCTCTATGGTTTCCCACTTCGAGGAGTCTATCATCACTGCCGAGCGTGCCACCGATGGTTCCGTGGCTATGTGACGCAGGAACGTGCGCATTTCACGGGTGGCATCGAGCATCGGGTCGTCGACGTTGATATCGATCACCGTTGCTCCCCCTTCAACCTGCTCGCGTGCCACCGAGAGCGCCTCGCCATACTGCCCCGACGAGATGAGGCGGGCAAAGCGTTTCGACCCGGCCACGTTGGTGCGCTCGCCTATATTGGTGAAGTTCCGGGTTTTGTCGATATAGACCGGCTCAAGGCCGCATACGGTGAGGGACGACTTCTTCTGCGGAGCCCGTTTCCCGGGAACCACCCCCGCAAGGGCGCCGGCGATGGCGGCTATATGTTCGGGGGCGGTGCCGCAACACCCTCCGGCGATATTCACCAGCCCCTTTGAGGCGAGACGGGCCATGGCGGAGGCAATCATCGACGGTGAATCGTTGTAACGGCCTATGGCGTCGGGCATCCCGGCGTTGGGATAGAATATGACAGGCAGGTCGCTGAACGAGGCTATTTCCTCAATGAGGGGAGTCATCTGCGTTATGCCCATCGAGCAGTTGAGCCCGAATGCCGCAAGGAAGGGGCAATGGCGCACGCTGTGGTAGAATGCTTCGAGACTCTGCCCGGTGAGGAGACGTCCGCTGCGGTCGCTCACCGTGGCCGATATGATTACCGGGAGCGTGTTGCCTGCCTCAATCGCTGCATATATCGCCGCCTTGGCATTCAGGGCATCGAAGCAGGTTTCGATAAGAAGCAGGTCGGAGCCTCCTTCGACGAGCGCTGATATCTGCTCCGTGTAACTTTTGGAAAGGGAGTCGAAATCAATTGCCCTTTCAGCCGGGGACGAGGTGCCCGACGGTATGCTCAGGGAATGGCCGGTAGGTCCGATGCTTCCGGCGACATATACCCTGCGCGGGGCTTCATCAGCCACCTTGCGGGCTATTGCGGCTGCCTTGAATGCCATTTCTGCAGCTCTGTCGGAGTAACCGTGGCGTTGCTGTGAGATGGAATTGGCCCCGAAACTGTTGGCGGTTATGATGTCGGCTCCGGCATCCACGTACCGGCGATGGATGTTCTCTATGACCTCCTTGGAGGTGAGATTGAGCAGTTCGCTGTCGGGTGCGAGAACCCCGCTGCGCTGGATCATCGTACCCATCGCGCCGTCAAGGATCAATATCCTTTCGGCAAGGGAGTCGGTAAATGACATCAGAAGTTTTCCTTTAGGATTTCAATGACGTTGTCCTGGCGCCCCATCGTATAGAAGTGCACTGTAGGAGCTCCGTTGCGCAGTAGGTCGGCGCACTGCCGGGAGCCCCATTCGCGCCCGATGTCGTAGAGGGCTGCGGCATCGCAGGAGTGGCTGCGCATCCTGTCGACCAGAGTCTGCGGGATGCTGAGCGAAAATGCCTCGGGAAGCATCTCCACCTGTTTGATGGAGGAGAGGGGCTTGAGCCCCGGGATAATCGGCACGTTGATTCCGGCCTTTGTGCACATATCCCTGAAACGGTAGAAGATGTCGTTGTCGTAGAACATCTGGGTGATGATGAAGTCGGCACCGGCATCCACTTTCTTTTTGAGGTTGGCTATGTCGTCCTGAAGGTTGGGGGCCTCGAAATGCTTTTCCGGATAGGCTCCGACTCCGATGCAGAAATCGATGTTCTTTTCGGCTCCGAAGGAGCGGATTCCGCCCACGAGCTGCGAGGCGTACGAATATCCTCCCGGTTCCGGGGTGAATCGTTTCTCTCCCGTAAGGCTGTCGCCGCGCAGGGCCATCACGTTGTGGATTCCGAGGAAGTCGAGGTCGAGCAGTTCGAACTTTATGTCGTCTGCAGTGGCTCCTCCGCAGATGAGATGGGGTACGACCTCCACGTTGAATTCGCTTTGGACGGCTGCGCAAACCGCAGTCTGGCTCACCCTCATTCGCACGACGTGCTTTGAGAACGATCCGTCGGAGGCGCGTACGAACTCGTATCCGTCGCGGTGGCACGTAACGTTGATGTAGGGAGGGTTGAACTGCATCATCGGGCGTATGGCATCGAGCAGTTCCTCCTTGGTTACACCGCGCAGCGGCGGTACTATCTCGATGGAGGGGAACTTTCTGCCTGTCGAACTGAGGATGTCGGATATTTTCATTGTTCCTGTTGCGTCTGGTCGAAGCGCATTTTTGTGACGAATTTGCCTATTTTGCGGTATATTGCCATAAGCTCCTCGGGACTTTCCTGACGGCCGTGCCTGGTCCAGACCCTGAGGATGCTGCAGATTATGCCTATCGTTGTTGTGCGGAGGTAATCGATTTCCTTTTCGGAAAGACCGCTTGCCGAGCGGATCAGGCTTTCGGAATATTTTTCGAATGATTTCTGTATTATGCTCGAGCGGCCCGACTTGAATATCGTTTCGATTATGTCGGTCTGGCTGCACCAGTATCTGAGGGCGTTCACCCCGAACATATCGTTGCCGTCCCCGGAGGCTCTGCTGAAAGAGTGTATGGTGTCATCGGCAAGCTTGTCGCACATATAGGCGATTACGTCGGACGGGGTATCGAATATGCGGTAGAAAGTGGCGCGGCTGATGCCGGCTGAAGCTGCGATGTCGCAGACATTGATTTTTTCGAAAGTGGTGGTCTTGAGACACTGCGTGAGCCCGCCGGTAATCAGTTCGGCTGACTTCAGTATCCGTTTGTCCTGCTTGATACGGTACATTGACTACTTATTTGTCTTACAAATGTCGCAAAAATAGAAGAGAATTGCAAATGGCATAAGTATGACATTTTGTCGCTTTTGCAGCATTGGTATCTTTTTTGACTATGATATCGTGTCCGGGCGTTCCGGAATATACCGACAAATACAAAAACACATAATTATGGCAGACAAGAAAGCAACACAGGGAACAATCGGTGTCACCACCGAAAACATCTTCCCGGTAATCAAGAAATTCCTTTACTCGGACCACGATATTTTCGTGCGTGAACTGGTGGCCAACGCGGTTGATGCTTCACAGAAGCTCAAGGCGATGGCCTCCACCGGCGAATTCAAGGGGGAACTGGGTGACCTCACGATACGTCTCTCGTGCGACGAGAAGGCAAAGACATTGAAGATCACCGACCGCGGTATCGGTATGACTTCCGAGGAAGTTGACCGCTACATCAACCAGATAGCCTTTTCGAGCGCCGGGGAGTTCCTCGAAAAATACAAGGACCAGACAGGCATAATCGGTCATTTCGGGCTGGGTTTCTACTCGGCCTTCATGGTTTCCAAGAAAGTTACCATCGAAACCCTCTCGTGGAAGGAGGGCGCAAAGGGTGTCAAATGGGAGTGCTCGGGAGATCCGCAGTACAAGATGTCGGAATGCGACAGAACCGAGCGCGGCACCACGATAACGCTCTTCCTCGACGATGAATCCTCGCAGTTCAGCGAGGAGAGCACGATAGGAGGGCTGCTCCACAAATATTGCAAGTTCATGCCCGTTCCGGTGGCTCTCGGCAAGAAGAAGGAGTGGAAGGACGACAAGTACGTTGACACCGACCAGGACAACGTAATCAACAGCGTGGAGCCTCTCTGGACGAAGAAACCTTCCGATCTCAAGGATGAGGACTATATCGGGTTCTATCACACTCTCTATCCGACTCTCGACGATCCATTGTTCCATATCCACCTCAACGTGGACTATCCGTTCAATCCCACCGGAATCCTCTATTTCCCCAAGATCAAGAACCAGATAGAGGTGAGCAGGAACAAGATACAGCTCTACTGCAACCAGATGTTCGTCACCGATTCGGTGGAGAACATCGTTCCGGAGTTCCTCACCCTGCTCCACGGCGTGATAGACTCTCCCGACATTCCGCTCAACGTGTCGAGGAGCTATCTGCAGTCCGATTCCAACGTAAAGAAGATATCGGGCTACATTACAAAGAAGGTGGCCGACCGTCTCGAGGAGATAGCAAAGGACAAGGCCGGGGAGTTCAAGGAGAAGTGGGACAATCTCAAGCTCTTCATAGAGTACGGTATGATAACCGATGACAAGTTCTGCGAAAGGGCTCTCAAGTTCGCACTTTTCAAGAACACCGACGGCAAGTATTTCAACTACGAGGACTATCGCAAGGCCATAGAGGCCGAGCAGACCGACAAGGACAAGAAGGTGGTGTATCTCTATGCACAGGATGCGCAGAAGCAGTACCAGTACATCGAGGCTGCCCGCGGCAAGGGTTATGACGTGCTCCTGATGGACAGCCCGCTCGATGCCCATTTCGTGAATCTGCTCGAGAGCAGGCTCAAGGATGCCAGATTCGTCAGGGTGGACTCCGACTCCGCTGACCGTCTTGTGGCCAAGGGTGACGCCGCCAAGTTCGAGACGACCGACGAGCAGAAGAAAACGCTCAAGGAGAATTTCGAAGCGTTGCTGCCCAAGGAGTACAAGTACGAAATCGGAATCGACAATCTCGGGGAGACGGCACAGCCTGTCCTGATAACCCAGAGCGAGTTCATGCGCCGCTACCGCGAAATGGCCGCTCTCGGCGGTGGAATGAACTTCTACGGCGAGATGCCGGAGAGCTACAACGTCACCGTAAATGCCCAGAACCCCATCATCGCCAAGATAATGGAAGGGGAGGGCGTGGGTGCCCTCAAGGCCGACAATTCCACCCTCAAGCAGGTGATCGACCTTGCCCTGCTCTCGAACAACATGCTCAAGGGTGCGGCTCTGAGCGAGTTCATAAAAAGGAGCGAGGAACTCCTAAAATAGCTTGGAGAGGGATTCCACCAGACGGTCGATCTGCTCCTGATTCTCGAGGGCTTCGATCGGGAATCCCAATGAAATTATCCTGCACTTGTCTGTCTGACTCTTGACGGCAGAGGGCGTACCGTCGCCGTATTGCAGGATGGATGAGGAACCACGGCCGGATGGGGCGATACCGTCCGGCCTTTCTATATGGTATCTGACTGGATTCGGCTTCCTGAAGAAGCTGAACCTGCACTGCGAAAAGGTGACGGTGCGGCAGGAATCCGCCACTCTGCCTTCGGGCCGCAACTTGAGCGTTTCCTCGGCAAACCTTCGTGCGGCTGTGGAGTCGGGCTCGCTCATCAGGTCGGATGCTATGTATGAGCCGGATATCAGCATGGCGCCTCCGTGGGCCGCATATTTCTGTATGGCCTCCCGCAGGGCCGCGGGGAATACGCTGAAATCCGCCGGATCGCCCCTGACAAGGAGGGGTGTCGATTTCTTCTGCTTGCCGCAGATGATGTCAACGACGGGATAATCGTTCATTGTGGCTGCCGACGAGAGAATGGCGGCACGGCTCGCAGATACTACCGTGAAACCGGCCTTCAGGAAGGCTTCGGCATGCACTGCCGCAAAATCGAAGGTGTTGCCGGCCACGGTTGAGCGGTCGTAGTCCTTTCCGGATGCGCCGAACCCGGGATAATCGTCACTCATCCATGCCTCGCTGCGCCTGAATTCGTACTGGTCGCCGCAGTATGCCGCATCGGCGATATATGGCACTCCGGCATCCTCGTCGTACCGGAATCCGGCAGAGAGAGAATCCTGCGACATGAACGACGACGGGCCGCAGACGCGGGTGAAGTTATTTACGATCATTACAGTCCTGGGTGTACCGCCGCCATTGGAGGCGACTGCCGCGCAGAGCGTTTCGGAAGGGAAGCCGGCTCCACCGGCATTGAGCGCGGCCACCTTGAAACTGTAAAGGACCCCTTTGCGCATCTCAATCCTGGCCTTGTCGCTTTCAACCACGCGTCCATTGTCGAAACTGCCGTTATCCTCGCGCGTATACACTATGAACTTGTCGGGCCTGGCAGTGGGTTCCAGAGGGTCCGTGACGGGTTTCCACGACAGAACTGCATAGTTCTTGTCTCCGACTTTCTGCACCTTGACTGCAAATTCCTTTACAGGAAGGGGCTGCACGACGAACGGTTCGTCGTTGAGCCAGCTCAGGAACCGCAGTATTCCCTTGTAAACGGCGCGTGAAACGTCGAATCTGAACTGCGGGTCGAGCCCGTATCTCATATCGTTGAAATTCTGATGGGAGAGCAGCTCGAGTATGAACGATGGGACTTCAGGCGTGCTGCATTCCCCGTAAGGGCGGTCCCATAGCCCGCGGCGGGTCCAGTTGGGATCGTAGAGCGCACGCAAGTCACCGACGACCTGCGACTGCACCATATCGGCATAGTCGCGGCCGAGAAACCTGCGTTCCCCGTTGGAATATCTGTCGCTGTTGCGGTATTTCCAGGTGTGTATGGCAAGGGTCCCGACTGTGCTGTCGGCATCCTGGCACAGCCCGGCATCGGTATGGAAGGCAAGGGCCGCATCCACGGGTATACCGTAGTCATCCAAAAGGGTGTTGACCCATTTGCCGTGACATCTGATATCGTCGGTGTAGTCGTTCCTGCCATCGGATGCCGAATATACGGTGTCGGCGAATCCGGCCCATTGCAGCCAGTATCGTGCCGCTTCGTTGAAACGGGGATGGCCCGACACCGTGGCGGAATCGCAGCCGTGCAGCGAACTGCGGGTGACGTTGCCCATACCGCCTCCGAATTTTACGGCATCGGCCGTGACAACCCCGCTGCCGCTGCTTTTGAGCCTCACGCACTGGTCGTCGCGGCGCCCCTTGCGGAAATGGAACTTGCCGAGATAGATCCAGGTGCCCCCGCCGATTTTCTGATTCACGGCGAATTTGGAAACTACTCCGCCGTGGAGCACCTCATAAATCGCTTCGGAAGAACTTGAGCCGAGGCTGCGGTACGACACATATACCGCATATTCCCCGTCCTGCGGAATGTCGGGTTTCCATACGGCGGATGCCTTCTGCCCCGGACCATTGGCGGTGGCGGTCATTCTCGCGCTGCCCTCCCGGAACGGATTCCGCCCGTGGGGATATGGTTCGCCACTGTTGGCGAAACCGCTTCCCTGTGCGTCGCTCCACGAGCCGGTTTCGCTGTATCCGCTTGACGGAGAGTCGTTGTCGACAATCACCTCACAAGGGTTGAAATCCCTTTCGCGCGGCATCATTACCACGGCTCCGGCATTCTCCAGCATTGGAACCAGGAATGGGATGACATAACTCTGCGTGTAGACATCCTCCACCGTACCGAATATCCTGCCTCTCTGCCATATCCATCGCCCGAGGGCCGTGTTGTAGTAGCATCCGTGACTGTGCCACAGGGCGATATGCCTGAGGGACAGGCCTTTCTTGATTTCGTACGGGCGCGACAGAGGGGTGACCAGCGGCTTTGTGCCACGCCGGGAGGCTGCCCTCTGACGGTGCTCTTCGACATAGAGTTTCCCTCCGTTCTTTGAGTAATACCCAGGAGTGTAGGCCTTGAGGTTCCTGTTGTTCGACATTATCCTGAAACGCTTGCGGTATTGGCAGTACTTTTCAGGCATCATATCGGCCATTATTTTGTAGATGTGCTCCACGTCGCCTTCGCGGAAGGGGTAGAAAGCCATCTCCATACAGGCGTTGATGACAAGAACGGCGTTCTTGCCCTTGCCTGAAACGCGGGCGCTCCTGACATATATGGGAAGGTCCGACCATGCCCGGGGGGCCATATAGTTCTGAATGGAGTCACAGGCCGGACGGAATATCTTCATTCCGGGAACCGCAGCCTGCGAAGGAGACTGTCCGGCCAGTTGGATGGATGCTGTCAGAAAAACGATGGCGGAGAGGATGGAACGCGTCATTTTCTGAACAGATCGATGATCGACATTATGAAAGTGGCGATTGTCAGGGATGCAATGTTTATTACAAGGTCCCACGGGTCGGTTGTGCGGAACGGCGAAACCTTTTCCTGAAGAAGCTCGAACGCGTAGGCTATCACTATCCCGGAAAAGAAGATGAACAGCAGGTTGCGCCATTTGCGCTTGCCCTTGAGGGAGCCGTGCGCCAGAAACGGGAAGGGAAGGAACATCAGGAAGTGACCTATCTGGTCGAAGGGAATGCCGTAAATCTCCTTGGGAAGGGTGGCGATTTTTGAGACCTTTCCGAAATAGAGGTAGGTGAGGGCGGCGAAATAGATGAGGAAAAGCACCAGACATGCCCGCCCCCTCAGATTGGTATGGTTTTTACTTGACATAATCACCTCTTTTGCGCTGCAGTTTGGCGAAGTCGTCCTCTGCCTTGACCTTGTCGATGATGGTCGTCACGACCTTGAAGATTTCGCCGCCTTCCCTGTAATCGGCCCTGCAGATGAAGTTCACACGATTCTGGTCGAGCAACTTGTGGGCTGTGGCTTTCTGCTTGGGATTCGAATCGCGGTAAACCGCGATGGAGTTGCCTCCGAACATCTTCACTATCTTCATGCAGGGGACGTCGGTTTCGCCGTCGCCGAAATATATCATATTGGTGAATGGCACCCTCTTGTCGTCTTCCGGACGGCTGTCGTTGACCTGCGTGTTGTCGCTTATGTCGAGGATACCCTTGGCTATCTTGAAGAGGAACTGTGTTTTGCCGGTGTAGTCCACCGCCACGGCGGGCCATACAGCAGTTCCGTTTTCGTCGTACCAGAACGAGCAGGCGAAGATCTTCTTGAATTCTCCGGCAATGGGGGTGCCCTCTATGAGCTCGGTCTGCCCCGAGGAGTTGATGTAGTGCTCCACGTTGACCCCATGCTCCAACCCGTAGCGGTTGATGAGCGAGAACCACTCCCTGACCCCTTCCAGCAGTTCGATTTTCTGGCCGAAGGATACGAACGACTCCCTCGTCAGCGCAATGCCGGCCTTTTTGGCTTCGTCGATCATAAGCTTCATATAGGAAAGGATGTGGTTGACCTCCTGACCGCCGGGCTTTGCGTTGCTCAGCGACCAGAATTCGGCCGGGGTCTTGCCTATTGCCTGTATGAACCCGAACTCCTGCATATTGCCGGGAGACAACGTGCCGTCGAAGTCGTATATCAGGGCTACTGTGGGAAGTTTGTCGTTCATTATTTGTACAGGAATCGCTTGATTGAATGTTTGGGAGTCTTTTCGAAAGGCTTCTTCATTATCTCGATCTTGGCTATCTTGCTGTAGTTCGGAAGCGCCAGGTTCATTTTTATTCTGTTTTCCTCCAGGAGACGGGAAAGGTCGTTGGCATCGAGCGACTCCTGCGACACCCTGTCGTAGTCGGGGAAGACAAGCGCCACAATCTTTTTGTCTCTCTCCACGACCACCGACTCGACGACGTATGGCTGGTTGTTGAGCTTGTCTTCGAGCTCCTCCGGGTAGATGTTCTGCCCGTTGGCGCTGAGTATCATATTTTTCGATCTGCCTTTGATGTAGATGTTGCCACCCTCGTCAATCGTGCCCAGATCGCCCGTCCTCATCCATCCGTCTTCGGTGAAGGCGGTCTTCGAAGCCTCCTCGTTGTCGTAATAACCCTTCATCACGTTGTCGCCCTTCACCTGGAGCTCGCCCACCGAAGCGTCCGCGCCATCAGGTGCGACCCTTATCTGCATACGGTGCACTATGCGGCCGCAACTCGACATCACGTAGGTATCCCAGTCGGAATATCCTATCAGCGGGCCGCATTCGGTCATTCCGTAACCCACCGAATAGGGGAGTTCAAGCTTTTTCATCCACAGCTCGACGTCGCGATTGATGGCGGCGCCTCCTATGAACATATATCTCAGGTTGCCTCCGAAGGCATCCAAAAGCTTGCTGCGGATGCGCCTGCGGATTATCGGAGCCAGACAGGGCGTCTTGAGCATGAACTTGACAGGCTGCTTTTCGATTGTGGGGAAAACGGAATTCTTGAAGATCTTTTCGATTACAAGTGGAACCGTGATGACCATATACGGCCTGACCTTGGCGAATGCGTCGAGAAGTACTCTCGGGGAGGGGATCTTGCCCAGGAAATAGACGTGGCATCCCGACGCGAACTGGAACATGAATTCCCATATCAGCCCGTACATATGGGCCAGGGGAAGCATTGAAACCAGATTCTCTCCGACATTCCCGTTTACGGTATCGATTCCGAACTGCATGTTCGAGCTCAGATTGGCGTAGGTGAGCATCACTCCCTTGGGGCTGCTCGAGGTGCCGGAAGTATAGTTTATCAGCGCCACCTTGTCCATATTGTCGGAAGGATACGACACGCTTTCCGGCCCGAAATCAGGGAAACGCCTCTCGAATAGAGCGTCGATCGAATCCGCCGCTTCCACGACCTGCTGCCCGCAGTCATTGAACAATATGGAAAAATCATCCATGCACAGCACAAGGCGGACAGACGGTATCAGTGTGCGGTCCATCTTGTCCCACTTGTCCTTTTCGGTGAAGAGGACAATGCTTCCGGAGTGGTTTATCAGCTTCTGGGCATCTTCTGTCAGGAAGTCGTTGAGCAGGGGGACGGTAATTGCCTCGTATGTCGTGGAGGCCACGAACGCGGCGCCCCAGTTGGCGCTGTTGTGCGCATAGAGGGTTATTCTGTCGCCTTTTGCGATGCCCGCCTTTTCCAGCAGTATGTGGAGTTTCTCAACCTGCCCGGCCACCTGGGCGAAAGTGAGTGACCGGCCACCCAGATCGGTAAGGGCTTCGAGGCTCCAGTTGCTGCGTATGCTGCGTTCGAAAAAGGTGAGATAGTTGGTGAAGCGGTTCATCTTGCGGAATTGGATTTTAACGTTTGCCGGCTTTGCGGTTGGCGTTCCTGATTTTTCTGGGGAAAGACGCCTCGCTGGTGAGGGTGCGCCCGAAAGGCACGCTGATGCGCGCTCCGGAGTTGACGGCCCATCCGTTGGCATTGAGCACCGGAGCGAGATTGCGGCGGCGCAGCTTGCTCCAGGCTATGAACATCGACGGACCGGAGATTACCAGTATCAGCCCGGCTATCAACAGCAGCGGGTAGTACCACTGACCGGTTACGGCCTCGGCAACCTTTAACAAAGCTGCGGATATATAACCTATGGCCATTCCGATGGCGGCGAATATACCGGCGAACTTGGCGATGTCGAATGCCTGTTTGATTGCCTTATCCTTTTCGGTGGTGCCGCCCGCGGCGGCAGTGGTGGCGCCGTCGGCCTTTGCGGTGAGGCTTTCGAAAGCCTTGTCATCCTTTTCGGCTGCGGATTTGTTGATCTTTTCGGTGCACCAGTTCCAGAATTTGCGGTATGGCGACCAGAATGCCTGCTTGATGCTTATGGGATTGTCGATGACTTTGGTTACAACTGCGTCCCAGTCGCGGCCCTCGCGGTCGTAGAATACGGCATTCTTGCCGACGCGCAGGTTGTTGACCTCTCCGCGTGTGACGGCAGCCGCTATGGTCATGCTTTCCTTGAGGGAGTTGGAGGTGCAGTTGCAGTAGATTAGGAACATTCCGCTCTGCCCTGCGGTGTCGTTGTGACGGGCCATATCGCTTACCTTTATGCAAAGGTCGCAGCAGCGCTGGTCGATGTAGAGGCTTCCGGCCTGGAACATGGACAGGCGCTGCGGGTCCCTCGAATAGAAGTCGCCGAGCGTGACGTAGTTGTTGAGGAACTTGAAGAAGTCGCGGCAGAGGATGAGGAAGTCGCGCAGACGGGACACCGCCGTGTAGTTGTCGTCCCTCGCTTTGGCATTGTTGTCCTTCTGCTCCTGGACGGCCGCCTTGAAAGCGACGTAGGAGGCGATGTTTGCTTTGACGCGGCTCCAATCCTCTTCGGAAATGCTCTCCGCAGAGGGGAAATCCTTGTCGAGGACAAGCTTCTTGAGGCTGGCGAATTCGGCGCTCCACGCCGGATTGATATGACCGTCGAGCGGAAGCCTGCCGTCGGGAGAGACGTGGGCTATCGGGTAGGATTTGATTTCGTCCATGCATTCGGGAAGCATCCTGTCGCTGATTCCTCCGAGTTTCTCGGCCGATACGTCGAGGACATTGCAACTCTCCGTACTGAAAGAGGCCAGACGGCAGCGGATGAACCAATCGTCGATTTTGCAGGCAATGGCGTTGAATGCCTCCTCGGCTGCGGCGGAATCTTCGCCGTAGGGGAGGACTTCAGCCACCGTGATGCCGTTGTCGACCGCCTGCTCCTTGAGGATTGCAAGGGCGTCGGAGGCATCCTTGAGAGATACGGTGTCACTTTGACTGCCGAGCGTGGAGAAGAGGATTCCGCACGATTCCTTCAACTGTGCCCCTTCCGGAGTATCGGGGTTGAAATCAGATACAGCCACGGTGTCTTCGCCGTTAAGCAGAATGTCGGGATTGACAAGGGCTGAGGTGAGGTATCCGGCAGCCTTCTGCACCTCGTGGGCGTGGATTATGCCGTCACCGTCGCTGTCGAGAAGGGCAAGGGTGTCGCCGTTGAACTCCAACCCGCTGACGGGGCATCCTATCACGGTCCATAATTTTTTGTCGAGCTCGCCGAGGTGGGCGATATCATTGCCGCTGAGGATGTTGATGCGCGTCATCCCTCCGATTTTGCAAAAGTGCCAATTGTGTCCAGCCATAAATTTGTTCCGTTATGTTAATAAAGCACGAATTTAATGCTTTTTTCTTGGATTTTGTCTAATTTTGTAAAATAATTCATAAGTGGAGATGGACACAAACAATGACGGGCTTGACCTGCACTGTCAGTCGATACTCCTCCAGTACGGAGAGTATCAGGACGTGCTGAAGAAAATGCAGGAAATCGTCACCGACTCCCTGCACAGGCAGATTATGGAACGGGGCATCTATATCAATGCCCTTGAATCGCGCATCAAGACGCGCGAAAGCCTCGTGGGCAAGTTGCGCCTCAAGGGGTACAAGTACAATTCACTCACCGACCTTACAGACATCCTCGGGGTAAGGGTGATAACCTTCTATTCCGATGAGGTCGACAAGATTGCGGCCATGGCCGAGAGCCTTTTCGAAATCGATTGGGAAAATTCGGTCGACAAGCGCAAGGTGCACGACCTCAACAGTTTCGGCTATATGTCGCTCCATTATATCTGCCGTATCCCCAAGTCGATGTTCTACGATGAGAAGATGCCTGAAGTCAACGAGGTCAGGTTCGAACTCCAGATGCGTACGGCGCTTCAGCACGTATGGGCCAACATGCACCACGATACCGGTTACAAGAGCGGGGTGGAGGTGCCGCAGGCCCATCTGCGCACTCTCAACTGCATGGCAGGCATGCTCGAGCTGGTGGACGAGCAGTTCAGCCGCATCAGGACTGAGATCAACGACTACCGCCGCAGGGTGAAGTCGCTCGTTGCGGGAGGCAATTTCGACGAGGTTCAGCTAAATACCGACACCTTCGACAGTTATCTCGAGCTCAAGCCGTTCCAGCCGCTGATGCTCAAGATTGCGGCCATCAACCAGGCTGAGATTTACCACGATTCCCTGTCGGGGTACGTGATTCCGCTCAAGAAACTGGGCTTCAATACTCTGGGCGATATCGAAAGGCTTATCAAACGCTTTTCCGAAGATGCTTTCCAGATAGCCCTGCATCAGATAGGCGGCACCGACGTTGACATACTCGCCGAATCAATGGCCGTCAACAATCTATGTACCGTATATATCATCCAGAACGGCGGAGGGGTTTCCGACCTGGAGAAGTTCTTCAATATGCTCGGCGGCGCCAAGGAGTCCAACAAGGTCAGGGCGGAACACGTGATGCAGCAGGCCGAGCGGATAAATCTCGTAAAGAAGTAATCCGGATATGGGAGAGAAATACATTGATTCCACGATTCTCGACAAGGCAATCGTGTTTGCCGTCAAGGCGCACGCTTTCACTGAGCGCAGGGGCAAGGGCGTGCCCTACATAATCCATCCGATGGAGGCCGTGGCCATAGTGTCGACCCTTACCAGGGACCAGGAGCTGCTTGCCGCCGCCGCTCTGCACGACGTGGTGGAGGATACCTCCGTAACCGTTGAGGAGGTGGAAAGGGAATTCGGCAGCAGGGTGGCCCGTCTGGTGGCGGCAGAGAGCGACGTCGAGATGCCGGGTATGAGCGAGCGTGAGAGCTGGCACTGCCGCAAGCAGGTGGCGATAGACACCCTTGCCGCTGCAAGTCTTGACGCCAAGATGGTGGCCCTCGGCGACAAATTGTCGAATTTCAGGGCCATAGCCAGGGATTATGCCGAGAAGGGCGACGGACTGTGGTCTCTTTTCCACGTGTCGGACCGCAGCGAGCACGAGTGGCACTACCGCGGCCTTGCGCGCTCCCTGTCGCAGTTGAAAGGGACCGCTGCGTATGAGGAATTCGTGCGTCTCATCGACGTGGTGTTCGGCACGGCGGCCTCCGGGAAAGATTCTCAAGAGTAATTGAAATATGGTAAAGGTATTCTGCAGGAACAACGGAGAGACAAGATGTTTCCAGGAAGGGACGTCACTGCTCGAAATGCTGCCCGAATTCAAATTCCCACAGCCGTTCAGGATAATATCGGCAAGGGTCAACAACGTATCCCAGGGGCTTAAGTTCAGAGTGTACAACAATCGTGACGTGGAATACCTCGACGGCACTTCGTACAGCGGCCGGAGGGTGTACTGCCGCTCTCTGTGCTTCCTTCTGTCGAAGGCTGCCTCCGATGCATTCCCGGGCAGCAGGATATATATGGAACACGCCATCTCCAGCGGATATTACATCAACTTCTACAAGGCGGACGGAAGCGGCGCCTCGGCAGACGACGTTGCCGCCATCAGCGCCAGGATGCGCGCTCTTGTGGGCAAGGATATCCCGTTCCACAGGTTCGAGGCCAAGGTGGAGGAGGCCATCGACATCTTCCGGAGGATGGGCTATGCCGACAAGGTGGACCTTCTGGAGACTGCCGGAGAGCCATACACCGACTACTACAAGCTCGGGGATACGGCCGACTACTTCTACGGATGCCTCGTGCCCTCTACCGGATATCTGCCGTGCTGGAGTCTCGATCCCTACGAAAAGGGAATGCTCCTGAGGATGCCCGAAACCGACAATCCACTTGAAGTGAAACCGATAGTTCCACAGCCAAAGACATATTCGGTATTTTCGGAGGCCCTGAAGTGGAACATAATAATGGGGCTCAACACCGTCGGCGACCTTAACCACGCCTGCCGCAAAGGCCGCGCCGGCGACCTCATACAAATATCGGAGGCCCTGCAGGAAAAGAAGATAGTCCAGATTGCCGAGGAGATAAACAGCCGTGTGAGGTCTGACAATCCTCTGAAGATTGTGCTCATAACAGGGCCAAGCAGCAGCGGCAAGACGACTTTCTGCAAGCGGCTGAGCGTGCAGCTCAAGGCCTGCGGAATCAATCCCCTCACGATGTCGACAGACGACTATTTCGTGAACAGGGCGGACACTCCGCTTTTGCCCGACGGCAAGTATGATTTCGACAATTTCGAGACGGTCGACCACAAGTATCTGCAGCAGGATCTGCTCAAGCTCCTAGCCGGAGAAACGGTGGAGGTGCCGGAGTTCAATTTTGTTACAGGCATAAGGGAGCATAACGGAAAAAAGCTTAAGATAGGCAAGGGTAACGTGTTGCTTCTCGAGGGGATACACGCTCTCAATCCAATGCTTACGGACCTCATTGACGAGTCGCTTAAATACAGGATTTTCATCTCTACGCTCACCTGCATCTCGCTCGACCACCACAATTGGATTCCTACGAGCGACAACCGTCTCCTGCGCCGCATAGTGCGCGATTACAACAAAGGCGCGTACAATCCGGTTCAGACGATATCGCAATGGAAGTCGGTGCGTTTCGCGGAGGAGAAATGGATATACCCGTATCAGGAAAATGCCGACGTGATGTTCAATTCGGCCTACCTCATCGAATTCGCGGTGCTGCGCAACCACGCGGAGCCTATCCTGAATATGGTGCCCAAGAACTGCAAGGAATACAGCGAGGCGCATCGCCTGTTGAAATTCCTGCACTATTTCGTGCCGGTGCCCGACAAGGAAATCCCCTCCACTTCGCTGATAAGGGAATTCATCTGATCAGACTATCTGGTGCTTATCAGATTGCCTGCAAGGTACTGGTCGTAGGACGACATATCCATAAGTCCGTGGCCGGTGAGGTTGAAGAGTATCACCTTCGATTCGCCGCTTTCCCTGCACTTTGCCGCCTCGTCAATCACGGCCGCAATGGCGTGGCTCGACTCGGGAGCCGGCACGATGCCCTCGGCCTGGGCGAAGATGCACCCGGCTTTGAACGAATCCACCTGATCGATGTCGACAGCTTCCATGAAACCGTCCTTGAGCAACTGTGATACTATCACACCGGCTCCGTGATAACGCAATCCTCCGGCATGTATGTTTGCGGGGCGGAAGTCGTGCCCGAGAGTGAACATCGGCAGGAGGGGAGTGTATCCCGATTCATCGCCGAAATCGTATTCGAATTTGCCCTGTGTCAGCTTGGGGCAGGCCATAGGCTCGGCTGCCACATATCTGGTTTTGAGCCCCTTGGCGAAAGTATGCCGCATAAAGGGGAATGCCAGCCCGCTGAAGTTGGATCCTCCGCCGAAGCAGGCCACGACAACGTCGGGATATTCGCCTGCCATCTCCATCTGCTTTTCGGCCTCAAGGCCGATTATCGTCTGGTGCAGGGACACGTGGCTGAGGGTTGACCCTATCGTGTATTTGCAGTTGGGGGTGATGCGGGCCAGCTCTATCGCCTCCGATATGGCTGTTCCGAGCGAACCCTGATGGTTGGGAAATGCGGTGAGGATGTCCTTTCCGGCACGGGTTGACATTGAGGGCGAAGGAGTTACCTGTGCCCCGAACACCTGCATCATACTCCTGCGGTAGGGTTTCTGCTCGTAGCTTATCTTGACCTGGTAGACAGCCGACTCTATGCCGAATACCTTGGCCGCATAGGCGAGCGCGGTGCCCCACTGGCCGGCGCCCGTTTCGGTGGTGACGTTGGTCACCCCTTCCTGTTTGCAGTAATATGCCTGGGCGAGGGCCGAGTTGAGCTTGTGGCTTCCCACCGGGGAGACGCTCTCGTTCTTGAAATATATGTGGGCGGGGGTGTCGGGCGCCTTCTCGAGCCCGTAGGCGCGTACAAGCGGCGTGGAGCGATAGTAGGTGTACATTTCACGCACCGTGTCGGGAATCTCTATCCACGGGTCCGTGCGGTTGAACTCCTGGCGGCTGCATTCCTGGCAGAAGATGGGGTAGAGGTCCTCCGGACCGAGAGGCTTGCGTGCCGCAGGGTCGAGGAGGGGCATCGGCTTTACAGGCATTTCGGCCTGTATGTTGTACCATTTGTCGGGAATTTCGTTTTCCTGGAGAAAGAATCGTTTCTGCTTCATGTCATTTGCAATTGCCAGGACAAATATAGGCAAATTAAGCGTAAAAAAGTATCTTTGCAGGGTGAAGCGTAGGAGATATGAAGAGATTGATTGTTGTAGCGCTGTTGATTGTTGTGGGGATTGACACTTCGGCTTCGGATTCCGACCCGTTGTGCAGGGAGGTTGAATATGAGGCGATGAAAGTTCTCATCGGGCGTTTCTCCTCGGCCGCAGGGGCCAGGACGGTAGTGGTGCCGGGCCTGTTCAACGGACTGATCCGTAAGGAGATGACAAAGGTAGCAGGTGGGGTGGTCGAAGAGTATCTGGGCAAGATTGAAAAGGTATCGATGGTGGACTACTCCGGGTGTGCCCCCGAATTGTGCAGCAGTCTCGTTTCCGTGTTGGATTCCATTGCGGGCACGGCCGCCGGAAGTGATATCGGGGTGTACCATTCCAGATGCGTTGGAGCCCTCGGGCGGGCTGCCGACAGGATAGTGTTCCACTCCAGGAACGACAAGTCGCTCATCATTATGATTTGTACGTGTAAATTAGTTGACAATGAATAGAATACTATCAGTTATCCAATCTTTGCTTGCTGTGCTTTTGACGGCATCCTGCAACGAAAAGGCCGATATGGTGATAAGGGGAAGGATATTCACCTCGGACGATGCCTTGCCCTATGCGTCCGAAGTGGCCGTCAAGGATGGCAAGATAATATACGTCGGTGAGTCTGCCGCTTCGATGATCGATGACAACACTTATGTCATCGATGCTCCGGGGCTCGTCACCGCCGGATTCACCGACGGCCATGCGCACGGAGCCTCGGGGTTGCGGCTTCTTGACGTGGCAGCCTCCTTTCCGTCCGATTCCGCTGCGGCGATGATACGGGAATTCCGCTCGTCAAGCGTGGTCGACAGCCTCAAGACGGAATATATACTGAACTTCCAGAAATATCTTCTCTCATCTGGCATCACTTCATATATGGATGCCGCCACCGATATCGAGGGTTTCGACTTGTCGCATCTCTACGAAGAGTTGGACAGGAAAGGCAAGCTGGCCGTGCATACGTACGGAGTCTGGAAAATAACGCCTGAAACCACTTTCGGGCACATCGACAGCATCGCCGCTTCGAGCACTGCAATCCGTGGAGGCCGCTTTGAAATCAATGCCGTGGAACTTATGGTCGACAGCACGATTTCAGGGCCGGCGATATGGGCGGAGCGTCAGCTTGACAGGGCAATCGAGAAGATGAGTTCCGTGGGATTCGGCATTCACGCCCATGCCGTTGGCGGGGATGCCGTGGGGAAGGCCGTATATCTTTTGGGCAAGAGTGGAGACAGAACCCTCTGCAACTCCATTACGCATCTGGCCGCAATCTCGAAAGACGACCTTTCGAAGATGGCAGCCTATGGCATAAGTGCGGTTGTCCAGCCATCTGTCTTCCATCGTGACAGCAGTCTGGGAGATTCTGCGGCAGTAGTGCCTGTATACCCGGTCAAATCATTGCTCGACAGTAAGGTGAACGTATCAATCTCAAGCAATTTCCCGGTATCTCGAAGTATAAGTATCCCTGAGAGCATATATATGATGGTGTTCCGCCGCGGCAAGGCCGATCCCGACAGTGCGGCACTCTCGGTCGAAGAGGGAATCAGCGTAAGCGAAGCGTTGAAATGCGCTACGATAGGAGGGGCGCGCCAATTCGGGCGGGATTCCGTTTCAGGCAGCGTGAGTGTGGGCAAGGATGCCGACCTTGTGATTCTCGACAGGGACATCACCACCTGCTGTGCGGACAGCATTCCGGGCGCAGAAGTGCTCTACACCATAATCGGGGGCAAAGTGGTGTTCAGAAGGTCAGATACGCTCTGACAATTCCAGATATTTCGACTTGGATACAGGAATAGGGGAATGCACCCGCGAGATATCGGCCGATATCATGCCGTTGCTCTCTTTCTTGATTGCCTTTACCTGCGAGGGATTCACGTAGTATGATCGGTGACAGCGCACCAGCCCCGCCTTGGTGAGCGATTCTTCGAGGCTGTTCATCGACCGTCTGAGCAGATAGTCGGACAGCGATTCACCGTCGAGGTAGTGTATCCTTACGTAATTTTCCTCGGCACTGATATACAGCAGCGATTCTTTGTCGACGGAAAGCTTGAGTTTCTTGTTGCTGTCGTAAAACTTGACAAGTCCGGTCGAAACGGGCCTGGATATGATCGCTGTGAATGCTATTATCACAAACACCAGATTGAGTATCGTGTGTGAATACACCGTAATGCTGAAAGTGTATTTGAGAGAGAGACTCAGGTACGGGAAATACCCCGGAGTGTTTTCGTCGGAGAGAGTCAGGAACATCGCCATATAGGCCGAGGTAACCATCAGTTCCATGGCCCACCATCCTATGTAGGCCCACCAGCTGTGGTCGAGCTTGTCGCGGAGAATCCACAGAAGGGAATGGAGCAGCAGGATAGTGCCATAGATGATGCACGAGAGCATAAGCGCGTTGAATACCAGCCCGCGGCCGATGCCGAGCGCCTCCTCCATATCGAACGGGCTGTAGGCCAGGGCGAACATCAGAAAGAAGCAGGCGTCGGCCGTGGCGTATATGAGCGCGGTGGTGAATTTCCAATATATGTCAGGAGATTTTTTCATTTCATTGGTTGAATTTAGATGTGACAAAGATAATAAAAAATGTATTTGGTCACATATATTGGAGTTTAATCATCAAATTATATTATTTCGTCACAAAATTTAGTCACACATAAACATTATTTCGTCACAATTTCAGACATAAATACCTTTGCATCACCTAAAACTCAAGAATATATGGATACGAAAACAGAACTTCTTGACATCGTAAAGGATTACGTAGATGTCCCTGTCGAAGATATCGATATGAACGAGGGGCTGAAATTCCTTGGCGGAATAGATTCATTCGTGCTTTTATCGCTCATAGGCGCGATAGAGGACCGTTTCTCGATCAAGATACCTAACGAGAAACTGTTTGAGTTCAAGACATTGAACGATATTTCCTCCTATCTGTCGGGTGCCGTGAAGTAGCCCTATTTCACCAGCGACCCGAGGATTGACCTTGTAAGGGTCCTCAGCGCTGATGAGGTGGCATTTGTTATCGCCCTGCCGGCAATGTCCTTGCCGGTATTCTTTTTGCCCTTTTTGCCTGTTATCGCATTGGCTGCAGCAGTGCCTGCGCTTCGTGTCACACTTGTAAGTGCGGCTCCGGCGGCTGCCGTGAGCACTGCGGAACCTATCTTGGCCAGAGCCGAAGGTTTGCTTTTCCCCTCTTTGGCAGGCTTTTCCTTCTTTCCTTCGTCAGCGCGTTCCTGCTGCATCTGCGCTTCCGATTCTGCCAGAAGCTGCTCGAAGGCTGATTCGCGGTCGATCATCCTGTCGTACTTGGATGAGAGGCCCGACCATTCGACGGCTTCCCTGCGCTGCTCGGGTGAGATTGCTCCTATCTGGCTCAATGGGAAGAGTATCCTTGCGCGCTGTACAACCGAAGGCGCTCCCTTTTCGTCGAGGAAACTTACCAGTGCTTCGCCCGTTTCGAGGTTTGTCACGGCGTCTTCGGTCTTGAATGATGGATTGGGGCGGAATGTTTCGGCTGCGGCTTTCACCGCTTTCCGGTCACGGGGAGTATATGCCCTGAGAGCGTGCTGGACACGGTTGCCCAGCTGTGAGAGTATGCAGTCGGGGATATCTGTGGGATTCTGGGTCACGAAATAGACTCCGACTCCCTTGCTCCTGATGAGCCGCACCACCTGCTCGATCTTGTCCTGAAGCACTTTTGAAGTGTCGTCGAACATCATATGGGCCTCGTCGAAGAAGAATACGAGTTTGGGCAGGTCGGTGTCGCCAACCTCGGGGAGTGCGGCATAGATGTCGGACAGAAGCCAGAGGAGGAAGGTTGAATAGAGTTTGGGATTGAGCATCAGCTTGTCGGCTGCGAGAATGCTCATCACTCCGAGCCCTCCTTTGGTGCGGAAAAGGTCGTTGATGTCGAACGATGGCTCGCCGAAGAAACTGCAGGCCCCCTGGGTTTCCAGAGCAAGGACCGCCCGCTGGATTGCACCGGCCGAAGCCGCCGTGACATTGCCGTATTCGCCACGCAGTTCGCTCTGATGGTCGTTTACGTATGAGGTCATCGCCTTGAGGTCCTTGAGGTCGATAAGCAGCAGGCCACGGTCGTCGGCCACCTTGAAGATGATTTCGAGCACACCCGACTGCACTTCGTTGAGCCCCATAAGCCTGCCGAGCAGGAGCGGGCCGAGGTTGGATACCGTGGTGCGCATAGGGTGGCCCTGCTGGCCGAAAACATCAAAGAACTGCACGGGGCAGGCCTTGAACGCGGGGTTGCTTATCCCGAATTCGGCGCAACGCTTCTCGATGAACCCGGTCATTCTGCCGGATTGCCCTATTCCGCTAAGGTCGCCTTTCATATCGGCCATGAAGCAGGGCACTCCTGCCTGCGAAAACGTTTCGGCCAGCACCTGGAGGGTGACCGTCTTGCCTGTTCCGGTGGCCCCCGCCACGAGTCCGTGCCTGTTGGCCATCCTGCCTGTTATCGAAATGGGACCCTCAGGTCCGAAAGCAACGTAAAGTCCGTTTTCAGAAGTGTACATGATTGATGCGGCGTTTTCGATTCAACTTTCAAAATTAGCAAATATAATTTCTAAATTTGCGGGTATGAAGAAGAAACTCGTGGTATTGTCCGGCTCAGGCATAAGCGCCGAATCCGGAATCCCAACCTTCAGGGGAGGCGACGGCCTTTGGAACAACGTGCCTGTGGAGGAAATATGCACTCCGGGAGGATGGCGGCGCAACCCTGCGGGAGTGCTGGATTTCTACAACCGTCTCAAGGAACGGGTCAGAGAGGCTCAACCGAATGAGGCTCACCTCATCCTGGCCGGGATGCAGAAGGATTTCGACGTTAACGTCATAACGCAGAACGTTGACAATCTGCACGAGAGGGCCGGGAGCGGACGGGTGCTCCATCTGCACGGCGAACTTACCAAGGTGCACCCCGAAGACTGCTACAACGACGAGGACGGCTTTTCTACGGAATACGTGATTGACGTTGGCTACAGGCCGGTCAAGATGGGCGAGACTGGAGGGCCACACAAGAGGCAGCTGCGCCCGCATATAGTATGGTTTGAGGAGGCTGTGCCCAATCTCACCAAGGCTGCATATCTGGTGAGCGAGGCGGATATCCTGCTTATAATCGGCACGTCGCTGCAGGTGTATCCCGCTGCCGGGCTCTACCGGTATGCATCTCCCCAGTGCCTTATATATATGGTGGACCCCAGCGAAAGCCCTGCCGCCGGGGTGCGCGGGGTGACCCACATCCGGGAGGTGGCCACCTCCGGCATGCGCAAGTTCCGCGATATGATCTATGCTTCGCTTTGATTCTCTTCGCGGGCGAATGAGATTGCGCGGTTGATATATTGCACGAACGGCTTGGCGCTCCTGAACATCCCGACCAGTTTCTGCACAAGGTCCGCTTCGAGAACGAATTTGTCATCGGGCTCATAGCACAGGCAGAAATGCTTGAGCTTGAAATATTCTCCGTCGGGAGAGTCGGCGGGGAAGGAGGCGGGGACCTTCTTGAGCGATCCTGAAGTGTCGATTGCAAAACGGCTGTCGGCCGAAGATACAATCCTGCGGAAGTCTCCGTTGCCGTAGGCGATGTCCTCGCGGAGGATTTTCAGTACGGCGGGGTCTGTCATATAATCCCCGGCGGCCACTATGTGGCCTGTTTCCCAACCTCCGGCATCATCGGCGCTCACGTGGAAATAATAGCCGCTGTAACCCGACTTCTTGCCCCCACGGCATACGTAAACCCCCATATGGCATTTGTAGGGGGCCTTGTTCTTCGAAAAACGCACGTCACGGTAGATGCGGTAGGTGACCTCACCTATGGACAAGTTGCCTATGCTCTCGTCGAAGGTCCTGATGCCTGCCACGAGTTCCATTGCAAAGGATTCGAATATCCTCTTTGCTTCGAGGTATCTCCCCTTGTTGGCAGTGAACCACTCACGGTTGTTGTTGTTGTCGTGAAGATCCTTGAGGAACTTCACCACTGTGCTCATTTCGTTGCTCTTCATCGAATATCTTTTCAAACCGGGCCCGAAGGAGTTCGCGGTCGCTTATTATGGCGCGCAGTTCAGCCAGCCTTGCGGCATTGGGCGACTGCAGTATCCACAATTTGAGATAGCCTCCTTCGGCATATTTGTCGTTCAGATGCTGCACTATGCGCTCCCAATGCCCTTCCTTGTCGAGCTGGGGATAGTTTTTCAGACCGTACTGCACGCTCCGCAGGATTACGGTTCCGGGCACTATCTGCCTGTCGGCTTCGGCCACTATTTTGCCGTAGATATTGCGCGGCTCCCGTTCGAGCGAGGCCCGGTGGTCCTCTGCGGCCTGTGCGATGAGTTCTATCCCGGCAGGGGAGAACCACTTTTGAAGCGGCAGTTCCTCCCGGATTATCCGTCCCGAAACCAGATGGTGCCTTTCGCGCCCCTCACTTATGCCAAGGTCGTGGCAGGCGCAGGCGGTGAAGATTATTTCGGGATCCACTTCGTAGAATTGCGACAGATACATCCCCTGATCAATCACGTACTGCACGTGGCTGCGGTCGTGACCGCGGTCAAAAGCATCGTATCGCGGAATTATCTCCGTTTCCACGAAATGCCTCAGCGAAGCACGGATCCGTCTGTTTTCCGGAAGCGAAAGCTGGCTCATGATGCAATTTGCCCGATGTCTGTTGACACAACGGATACAAAGTTACGATGCACTTGGAATGTATCCAAATTTCGCACGGGATTTTTACGGTGTTATCGGCTGAACTCCGACAGAGGCCTGTAACCGAGTTCCTTCACAAGTGAATCCCAGTTGCGCGGCAGTTTTATCCTCACGGTGGCATAGCCGCCGCCGGGCATTGTCTGTATCTTGTTGCGGCTCTCGTCGCCGGTTATCAGGAATGCGGTCATCCCTTCCTGCATGGTGGGAATGGTCATCATCTCTCCCTCGGAAGAATCGTACCACAGAGGGGTTGCCGTGCGGGATGCGCCCTCGCTCCTGGAGATATGCCCTTTCCATTGTCCTATGGGGCGTTTCTCCTCAGGGTTGCTGCCGGGATTCGCATAGTAGTTGGCGAATACACGTTCCTTGAGGGGGCGGCGTGCCGTCATTACAAGGTCTTTTTCAAGGCGTTCCGGAGTGCGGTATTTCTTTGCGAGGTTGCGCGCAACGGGCTCCGTTATCATTATGGTGCGGAAGGTGAACTGCTTGCCGCTTCCCAGGGCGAACTGGCACCTCTGGGTGATGTCCCACGAGAGAAGTTCCATTATCTTTTGCGGGTTGGTGGTCGAAGGGGCCATATTGTTGCCCCACATCAGGGCCGATGCCGCCGTTATGGTATTGTCGTTGCCCGAATATCCCAGGCGCACGTGATAAGGCTTCCATCCGATTCTGCCGCACGCCTCCTCGTCTTCGGCCAGGCACCAGGGCAGGGGGTATCCGAAGGTACCCATACGGTTGCTTCCCACGTAATATCCGCACAGGTTCATGAGGGCCAGATTCATAAAGCGCCCGACAGCCACGTTGACGGGGTTGGATATCTCCCCCTCGCCGCACGAAACCCCAAGTTGGCGTGCCAGAGGACCGTTGAGCCAGCAATATGGCATCCACGCATGGGTGCTGGCAATCGTGCGGCGGAATTCGGGCGCTCCGAGAGCCTCGGTCAGGGCTATGAGCACAGGCATGAATTCGGGCTTGCAGCCCGCCATCACCCCGTTTACGGCTACGTGCCATACGGTAGTGTTGCGGTGCGCAACCGGAAGTACCGCCACAGTCTCGTCCCACTTCATATCAGTAAACTTGAGGAACTCCGTGACCTTCCCGTAGGTTGGCGGAACTATCGGCAGACCGTCGGAAAAGCGCATTTCGCGGAAATGGTCATTCACCTCCTGCAGGGTTCCGTAGAATATGTCGTCGCGGATGTCGCCCCTGTCCTTTGAGGTATTCGCTGAGATCTCCGCGGCCGTGATGGGGCTGGTGAGGGCTTCCACTATGCGCGGCCAGAGTATTTCCCTCGTGTTGCGGAGCAGTTCGTCTTTCGTATGGGACGTGAAAGCTCCTGGATATTCGGCCACGCGCGGGGCCGGTACGCCGTTGTTGATGGAGGTGTAGAATACTTCATCCACAAAGCCCGGGGCTGCGATGGCAACCGCAGGGATGCCGAGATATTCGGCCGCTATGCACGAGCCTGTCTCCTTGGGGGTACAAAGGCCGCAGCCGCAATTGCCGCTTATCACTGCATCAACGTGCATGGAGCGCAGCCTGGCCTGGAACTCCTCCTTGGCCCTGCGGGTGACTCCCGGGGCCGGATAGACTCCGGCCGAGCCGATTTCATCCATAAGTATCACCCTCGCCCCAGGATAGTTCGAAAGGATGAGCCGTTTGATTTCGGGATGCGTCACGTATGCCATGAAGCTGCCTCCCACCACAGCTATCGTCTTGCCGTCCAGCGTTTCGAGCCTCGGACCCTGCTCTATCATCCTTACCGTAGAGCGGCCGACCGGCGAAACCACGGCGTAGTTCGGTTCAACAACCGTATCTGGCCGCGGAGCCCCTTCGCCGGCGGGGGTCTGGAACTCGCTGCGGCAGGTTTCGTCGCATACTATTCTGTTCTGGGCAATGCTTTGGATTGATATGGATGACACCAGAACAAGCGTCAGGGCGCATCCTGAGCCGAAGAGCGGAAAATGGGATTTCATAGGTCTGATTTTTTTCGATTCGGCTCCTTTGACGCAAAAATGGGGCAAAGGTTAAATCATTTCCCGGCTTGGGGAATAATCAGGGTGCCCTCGCCGCCAGAGTGTATGTTTCGATATTCTCCTAGGAAGGCTTTGGTGAAGAATATGGCAGCCGTCACCACGTGACCGCGCGGTATCAACAGCCCGCTGCAGGTTTCGAAATAGGTGAATTCATTCATCAGGTTTTCCTTTGCCTTCGTGAAATTGAAGTAGCCGACAATGTCGTCATCCTCTCCGTGGATGAAATGTACCGGCGTTTCCGGCTTCCATCCGGATGCCATTTCGCACTGCTTGGTCGCTGAAATCAGCTGTCTATAAAGTTCAGAACCCTCCGTTCCCGCGCTCTTGCTGACAATGCTTGCTGTTCTGATTCCCATAATATGATCCGGAGCGGATCCAAGCTTGTCTTCGATAAAGGCATTTATCTCCCAGACGGGGGCATCCTTGGCTTTCACCACATCTATGATGCCGGCCTTGACAGCCGCATCGCTGAAGTAGGCTTCGATGGGCTCTGTCATTATTGACGGAAAAGCAGCCTTGAATCCTATTACCACGAGCGGATAGCAGACAGGAAATACCATATATCCCGTCCTGATCATATCAAGCTGCATATCCTCCATACTGTACGGACCGCTGCCGCAGAAAGTGTTCTTGAGATTGAATTCGTCCAGAAGGTCATGTTCCTGTATGTATCTTGCCACTGCAAGAGACGACATTCCGCCTTGGGAATATCCCATATTATACAGGTCAAGATTGTCTATGTCCATTCCCATATTGGAGAACCAGGCCTTGGCCGCACGTACCATGTCGAGGGTGTTCACTGCAGTTATCTCAGGAATGCAGTAGGGGTGATCCATAGAGATGTCGAACCCGTAACCCATATAGTCGGGAACCACTATCAGCCCTCCCTGGGGCACTAGCAGCGCCTCCAGCCCCAACTCCATCTGGGAAGGGGTCATAGCATTGTCCGTTTCGGTATATCTGCTTGAAAGTACGATGTGGTCGGGCATTTCAGGCTTCCCCTTTTCATCCAGGCTGAAATAGAGCCTTCCCGAGAGCCAGACATCTTCTCCGTCAAGGCCGGTGCTCCGGTATTTCATCACGCAGGTGCCGAAGCGCAGGGTGCTCGAATAGATGGATGACAATACCTCGAAATCCTCTTCGTTTACCATATCCCTGATGTTGGAAAGGGCCAGTTCCTCTCCGAAATCTCCGGCGAGTCCGGTGATATTGTCTCCAACGGATTTCAGGACATATTCTTTCATCGTCCCCGCCTCAATCTCGTAGGGGACCTGTCCGGCCTTCGCTGAATTGTCCTTGCCGCAGGAGACGGCAGCCAGGAGGATGGCAAAAGCCATAACGTACGAATGGAATGAACGTTTCATATTTCTGATTTTCTGCGAAGATAGCAATTACTTATTATGTATGGAGCGCCTGGACTCAGAAAAGTCCGTCCAGTTTGCTCAATCCCTTTTCGGGGCCGTAGCACACCAACTCATCACCTTCGTTTAGGACGGTGTCTGGTGACAGGTCATTTTCGGGAACCTTGTCCGACGTGGAGATGCCGATATCATTCACGGTCTTATTATCCCTGACCAGCGTGATTGCTGACAGTCCGTATTTTGATTGAAGTCCAATGGCACCGATGGATTTTCCTACGAATATTTTGGGTACCGGGAATCTGAACACTCCGACTCCTTTCGCCACACTGAATGTCTTGACGCAAGGATCGATTTGCAGCTGGGCGACAAAATCCCTTGCGGAATCATCTTCGGGCATTATGATCCTGTCCACATTGAATGCATCCACAATCGAGCGGTGTATCGGATCGGAGGCTCTTGCAAATATGCACCTGGCTCCGAGTTTTTTCAGAAGGGCAATAGTCCTGACAGAGGCTCCCAAATCTTCACCGATTGTTACGATGCACAGGTCCGCTTCCTTGACGGGGATGGATGAGAGGGCGCCTATGTCCGTGGCATCGAATGCGAAGGCAGCGCTCACGTTGTCCTTTATGGACTCGATGTTGCTCATTCTGTTGTCCACGCAAATCACTTCGTGACCTGCTTCAGAGAGTCTTTCAGCGACGCTCTTGCCGTAATAGCCTAAGCCGATAACAACAATTTTCATATCTGTAATTGATTGATTTTACATTATCTCAGCCTTTGGAAGGCGGTATCCTCTGTCACCTCTGGGCTTGAATAAACTTGCCACTATGGTAAGTATCCCGACCCTTCCGAAGAACATCAGCAGCATTATGACAATCTTACCGGACGAAGTGAGCAAGGGGGTCGCGTTCAGGGATGAACCTACAGTGCCGAAAGCCGAGAGGCATTCGAAAGCGACGGCTCTCAATGACAAATCGGGGTCAACGATGCCGGTCAGCAGTATTCCGATTGAAAGCACCAGTATCGAGGCCACGATGGTGGCGTTGGCTCTATGGACGGAGTTGCGCGTCAGCTCCCTGTTGTGTATCTCTATTCTGGACTGTCCGCGCATCACGGCCAGGACGTTCAGACACGCCACCGCCAGAGTGTTCACCTTGATGCCTCCCGCTGTGGACTGCGATGCTCCGCCGACCCACATCAGAAACATATATACCAATACGGACTGAGCGCAGAAGGTCGTTAAATCTACGCTTGTGAAGCCTGCCGTCCTCGGGCTCGCGGAATTGAACAAAGCCTGTGTCACCTTCCAGAATGCGCTTCTGCCCGCAAAGGCGGAATTCCATTCAAAAACTGCCAGCAGTGCCGTACCCGCAACCAGAAGGATAGTTGTCGTCCCAAGGACTATCCTTGTGTTGATGCTGAAGGAGGAGACATGGCGTATTTTGCGTGCAAAGGCCTTCTTGAGTTCGATAAGGACGGGATAGCCTATACCTCCCGCTATTACAAGGAAGGTGATGGTCCAGAAAATAAGATAATTACCGTCAAGTATCAACGGATTCCCAAGCCCCTGGGCGAAATTCGAAAATCCTGCGTTGCAGAATGCCGACACTGCATGAAATATACTGAAGAACACCTCTTCGTCCAATCCCATCCCCAGAGTGCCGTGGATGCTGAACCATATAAGCAAGGCGCCGAGCGCCTCCAGAAAGAAGGTGAAAGCGATGATGTGCTTCAAGGTTGACCATATCGAGGCCAGGGATTCCGACGAAATCAGGTCTTTGACCACCATCTGGTTGCTCACCGAGATTTCCCCCATGAAGAACAGGGCGAAGAAGCTTGTCAGTGTCATAACTCCAAGACCGCCAATCTGTATCAGGAGGAGTATTATCAACTGGCCCGAGAAGGTGAACGTATCGGCAACGTCGATTGGAATCAATCCTGTCACGCATACAGCGCTGGTAGCCGTGAACAAGGAGTCTATCCAGGAAAGGTTGACCTCGGGGATGGTGCAGTTGGGCATTATCAGAAGCAGTGAGCCTATCAGTATTATGACAAGGAAACTTATGGCCATTACGGCTGATGGATTTGTGCGTTTTCCCAGGATATGCGTCAGATATCCGGACAACTCCAGAACCGACAGAAGCAGAACTACTCCGTTTCTGAAGGTCGGACTGCTCAAAAATCCCGATGACGGCAATGCCAGCGGGAGAATGGTCAGGAACAGGAGGACATTCATTCCCAAACTCACGCCTCTGAATGCGGTCCTCAGGAATTGGGGCTCAAGAATGATGAGCAAGACGCGGTCGAGGATGAAAACGATCCATACATATCGGAAGAACAGCTCCAACTCTTCCTTCTGGTCAGGCGTAAGGGGGAAGCCGTAGTTTATGATGGCGCCTGCCACCATCATCAGGGCCGCCACAAGTGTGACAGTCCCGATTACACGCAGTATAAGTTCTGCAATATGTGAGGAAATACTCTTGCCGGTCATTTCTCCGCTATTATTAATTCCGGTTAAATTAAATCCAGAACATATATGAAATCGTTCATATAAAATCCATTTCCGATAGGGAAGTCCCCCTGCCGGTCGCAAATCATCCCGAGATGTTCGTAGAAACCCACGGCGGGGTTGGCGCGGTTGACGTTGAGTTCGATCCTGCATCCTTCCGGATTATGGGCCGACAGAACCCCCTTGACGAATCCGAACAGTTGCTTTCCCAGACCGGAGTGTTGGTATTCGGGCAGTACGTAAAGTTTCTGAAGATGGAACAGCCTGCGTCCTTCGGCGGTGCGTCCATCCTCCTCGAAAGAAACGTAACCGGCAGGCTCCGCCTCCGAAAATGCGATGTAAAAAGCTTTGCCGGCGGCTTCAATCTGATTCTGAAGGCTGCTTCGCTGATACATCCAGTCCATCATATACTCCATCTGCACGGGAGAAAGGATATCGGCGTATGTTTTTCTGAACACGATATCCGCCATCCTCCGGATTACGGGTATGTCATCGACGGTTGCGCGGCGAATGGTGAATTCTGTCATAGAAAAGAAGAATGATGTGCAAAGATAGCTTAATAAAATTCATGTATTGTATCTGCAATCGGGATATTTTGTAACTTCGCAGGCAAATAACGGGGTACAGGATACACCTGTTGAGATACACCCGCTGAACTTGATACGGTCAATACCGTCGTAAGGATTGTTTATGCCGCTTTTCGGAACCTCTTTTTCCGATGACTGCCGCAATATCAGGGAGCAGTCGCCGATTGTCCACAACATTACAAATTACGTGGCTATGAATTTCTCGGCCAACGCACTGCTGGCCCTCGGAGCTTCGCCGGTTATGTCGTCGGAGCCTCTGGAAATGACTGAAATAGCCGCCGCCTGTACCTCTGCCGTAATTAATATAGGATGCCTTGAATCGTTGCAGATCAAGGCAATGGAAATTGCGGCATCCGAGATGTACCGGCTCTCCAAACCGTGGGTTCTCGATCCTGTAGGAGCCGGCTTGAGCAGATTGCGGCTCGATACCGCACTGGACCTGGCAAAGCGTTTCCATCCTTCGGTGATACGGGGAAACGCTTCCGAAATAATGGCGCTCTCGGGAGAGAAGTCTGCCGCGCGCGGGGTGGATACGGCTCAGGACAGCCTCGTGGCGGAAGAGGCGGCAAAGCGTCTTGCATCCGCTACCGGTGCCGTCGTTTCGGTGAGCGGAAAGGTGGATCTGATAACGGATGGGACAAGATGCGTCCGTATCCTTAACGGCAGTCCGATGATGCCCGCTGTGACCGCTATGGGATGTACGGCCTCGGCCGTCACTGCGGCATTCCTCGCGGTGGATGGAAATCCCCTGCGGGCGGCATCCCTGGCCATGGCCGTTATGGGAGTGGCGGGTGAGAGGGCTGCGGCCGTAAGCCGCGGCACAGGTTCGTTTGCCGTGAATTTTATCGATGCCCTTTCGCGGATTGACCCTGAAAATGACTCGGAATTGATACGATATGAATAGGGAACAATTAAGGCTGTATCTCGTCACTGACCGCAAAATCGCTGGAGATAGGGATTTGCAAGACATTGTGAAGGAGGCTGTTGCCGGTGGGGTAACAATGGTGCAACTCAGGGAGAAGTCAATTTCTACCAGAGATTTTATCCTGCTTGCGCAGAGGCTCAAGGCCATATTGTCGCCACTCGGAGTGCCGCTTGTCATCAACGACAGGGTGGACGTGGCGCTGGCTTCCGATGCCGACGGAGTGCATATCGGGCAGTCGGATATGCCCTATTCAAAGGCCAGGGAGTTGCTCGGGAAGGAGAAGATAATAGGATTGTCGGTAGAGAACCTGCAGCAGGTTGCCGAAGCCGAGGCGCTGGACGTGGATTATATAGGTGTCTCTCCGGTGTTCGCGACCCCAACCAAGACCGATACCGCCACTCCGTTCGGCCTCGAAGGGCTCCGCAAGGCGGCTTCGATATCGAGCCATCCCATTGTCGGGATAGGAGGGATCAATGCTTCGAATGCTGCCGGCGTCATGGTTTCCGGGGCCGACGGAATTGCCGTGGTAAGCGCCATAGCGGGCGCTGAATCTCCGCGCAAGGCATCTAAAGAATTGCTTGAGATAGTAAGTCGCAACATATGAAGGGTGAGTTTGATTTCATTTCAGAGATAAGAGAGAAATTTCCATCTCCAGCCGGAGTCCTCGGAATTGGCGACGACTGCGCCGCAATCCCGCAGAGGAGCGGCGAAGAGACCCTTGTGAGCACCGATATGCTCATCGAGGGGACTCATTTCCTGATTGACGACATAACGCCGTATCAGCTTGGATGGAAGGCGGCCGCATCCAACTTCAGCGACATCGCCGCCATGGGAGGTTCCCCGGTGGGTACTTTCCTCGCGCTGGCCCTTCCCAAGGATCTGCCCGTCAAATGGAGCGAAGAATTCCTTGCAGGCCTGCATGAGATATCGTCAAAATATGGGTTTCCGCTGCTCGGGGGAGACACCACCGCTTCGCCGGAGGGTGTGTGCATATGCATAACGGTGCTTGGCAGAGCCGCTTCCGGGCGGAGTCTCAAGCGCAGCGGAGCCGTTGTCGGCGACCTGGTGTGCGTAACCGGCACTCTCGGTGATTCGGCCGCGGGGCTGTCGGCAATCCTGAAAGGGGAGAGGCGCTCCGATGAGGTGGAGTATCTGGTGTCCCGTCACTATCTGCCCGAGCCGAGGGTTGCGGAAGGCATCGCCCTTGCGGAATCGGGCGGCGTTCACTCTATGATGGATATATCCGACGGCATCGGATCTGATCTGAGGCATATAATGAAAGAATCTAAAGTCGGAATTGAGATAGATATTGACAAGATACCTGTTTCCAATCAATTGCGTTTATATTGCAATCGCAACAACGTGGATATGTACAGTTTCGCTGCAGCAGGTGGAGAGGATTACGAACTGCTCTTCAGCGTTGCTCCGGAGGCTGAACCTTCGCTCAAGGTGGAGCACACGGTGATAGGCAGGGTCACCCCGGGCAGGAGCCTTGTCTGGAAAGGCTCCGACAAGGATTATGTTGGATTCAGACATTTTTAACTTTAACGGCATTTACAATGAAAAAATATCCTACAGTACTCACGATAGCCGGAAGTGATTCAGGAGGCGGGGCAGGCATACAGGCTGATATAAAGGCGATAAGCGCCACGGGGAGTTATGCTGCAAGTGCAATTACGGCAGTTACCGTACAGAATACCGTAGGTGTCAGGGCCGTTCACAACATCCCCGTTGAAATAGTCCGTGGCCAGATTGAAGCTGTGCTTGAGGATATAGGTGCAGACGCTGTGAAAATCGGTATGTTGTCATCGGCAGCACTGGCAACGGAAGTAGGGGAGACCCTGGCCGCTTTCAACATCACGGACATAGTGCTCGACCCTGTGATGGTTGCAACTTCTGGCGACCGTCTGCTCGACGAGGATGCCGTGGAGGTCGTTTCGTCGCGCCTGGCTCCATATGCGCGCGTCGTCACTCCCAACATACCTGAGGCCGAAATACTCTCCGGCGTGGAGATTACTTCGCAGGATGACCTCCCGAAAGTGGCCCGCAGCCTCTCGGAGCGTCTTTCAGGCATATCCGGCAGGGGAGTCTCGGTGCTGATGAAGGCCGGGCATCTCGATGACGAGTACCTGGTGGACTACTTCTACAACGCCGAGGAGGGCCACCTCGTCGAACTCCGCTCAAAAAGAGTGGGCTCGCGCAACACGCACGGCACCGGATGCACCCTTTCGTCGGCACTGGCATCGTATCTCGCGCAAGGTTTCTCCCTGGACGAAGCGGCTCACAGGGCCAAGGAGTACATATCCGGAGCGATACTTTCGGGAGCCGGATACGAAATAGGTCACGGGCACGGACCTGTGGACCATTTCTTCAATTGCAGATGACGGTTTTTTAAGTATATTTGTAGGACAAAAGTTCAACAATAAAACAATCTCATTATGGCTAAATGGATTTGTCCAGTTTGCGGTTATGTCCACGAAGGTGACGCCGCTCCATCGGCCTGTCCCCAGTGCAAGGTTCCAGGTTCGAAATTCAAGAAAGTTGAAGAGGGTGCAGCCCTCGACTTCGTAACAGAGCATATGCTCGGTATTGCCAAGGATATTCCGGATACGGAAGACGGCAAGTTTGTGCTCCAGGGTCTCAAGAATCATTTCCTCGGTGAATGCACGGAGGTGGGGATGTATATCGCCATGAGCCGTCAGGCCGACCGCGAAGGCTACCCTGAAATTGCAGAGGCTTTCAAGCGTTACGCCTATGAAGAGGCCGACCATGCATCGCGTTTCGCCGAGATGTTGGGTGAGGTTGTATGGGATACCAAGACCAATGTGGAAAAGAGAATGATGGCGGAGCAGGGCGCATGCAAGGGCAAGAACGACATCGCAATGATGGCCAAGAAGCTCAATCTCGACGCCATCCATGATTCCGTCCACGAAATGGCCAAGGACGAAGCCCGTCACGGCTCAGGCTTCCAGGGTTTGTTCAACCGTTACTTCAAGAAATAGGTTCCGTCCTTCCCATAGTCGGACTCCCCGCAGGCAAATTTCTGCGGGGAGTTTGATTATTATGTGTTTATGCTTGCTATTTGCAATAATAGGATTTAACTTTACGGCGATAAATCACCGGAATCGGATATTTCAAAAATTCAATGATATGCCTGTAAAATTCTATAAACAGGAGAATCAGGTGCCTCTCGAGATGCACAAGGTCAGAATGATCCAGAAACTTTCCCTGCTTCCCGTCCAGGAAAGGCTCATAAAGATGCAGGAAGCGGGCAACAATACGTTTCTGCTCCAGAACCGTGACATATATCTGGATATGCTCACCGATTCCGGTGTGAACGCTATGTCCGACCTCCAGTTCGCCGCATCGATGTGCGCCGACGACGCATATGCCGGCAGCGAAACGTTCAACAGGGTCAAGGCTGCGGTAAAGGAGGTTCTGGGAACGGATTACGTACTTCCCGCCCATCAGGGCCGCGCCTGCGAGAACATTCTCGCCGAAGCATACGTGAAGCCTGGGATGGTTGCCCTGATGAATTTTCATTTCACGACCACCAAGGCGCATATCACCAGGGTAGGCGGCAGTGTGGAGGAGCTCATCGACAAGAAAGGCCTGCTTCCTGTTTCAGACGATCCTTTCAAGGGCGATATCAACCTGAATCTTCTCAAGGAACGCATCGACGAGATAGGTGCCGACAAGGTAGCCTTCGTCCGTATGGAATCGGGCACCAACCTCATAGGCGGACAGCCGGTATCGCTTGAGAATATGCTTGCTGTTACCGACATCTGTCACGAGAAGGGGGTCAGGAGCGTCCTCGATGCCTCGCTTCTCCAGGACAACATCTATTTTATGAAGACTCGCGAGCCGCGATGCAAATATATGGATGTCAAGGATATCTACCATCTTCTTGCAGACCATTTCGATATCGTCTATTTCTCCGCCCGCAAGCTCGGCTTCGCAAAGGGCGGCATCATCACCAGCAAGGATGAGAAGTATATCAAGGACATGATCGAGTTCGTCCCCCTGTACGAAGGCTTCCTGACATACGGAGGTATCGATACCAGAACCATGGAAGCGATGGCTCAGGGACTCTACGAATCACTTGATATGGAATACATCAACCAGGGGCCCGAGTTCATCAACTACCTTGCAAAGGAACTCGATGACTACGGTGTTCCGGTGATTCTGCCAGCCGGCGGTCTGGGCTGCCACCTCAATTCGGGTGCGTTCGTTCCAAAGATTCCCCACAACCAGTATCCCGCAGGCGCCGTTGCCGCCGCCCTCTATATCGCCGGTGGTATCCGCGGTATGGAAAGAGGCACGCTCTCCGAGCAGAGGAATCCCGACGGAAGCGAACCTTATGCAGAACTCGAACTTATGAGGCTTGCGGTTCCCCGTCGAGTGTTCACCCTGTCACAGCTTAAATACGTTGCCGACCGTGTCAAGTGGCTCTGGGACAACCGCAAACTCATCGGCGGTCTGGAGTGGGTCGAGGAGCCGAGGGTGCTCAGATTCTTCTACGGCAGGCTCAAGGAAATCGGTTTCTGGCAGGAACAACTCGTCGAAAAATTCAAGAAAGACTTCGGCGACAGTCTGTAGCGGCTTTACACAGGGACCTGTTTGACACTCTATTTTTAACTTCCATCTGATTTTTCCGTCAAAGAAGGCGTAACAAATCAGATGGAAGTTATGCATATATTGAAAGGTATCATGGTTGCGATGGCTGTGACGGCAGTCGGCATCCAAAGTTCTGCGGCAGAGGAAAAAGTGATGTATTGTGAGGTGGCTGTGGTAGGAGGGGGAGCGGCCGGGGTAGGTGCTGCAATAGAGGCGGCACGCCACGGAAAGCACGTTATCCTCTTTGAAAAGGGAGTCTCGCTTGGCGGGCTTGCCACCAACGGCTATGTGCCTACGGTTGCCGGCAACATAGAGGGTGTATGTCTCGATTTCGTGAAAAGGATGGATTCTCTCGGCTACATGAAATGCCGTGAGCGCACCGACGGCGAATATCATTCACCGGTATTCGACCCGGAACTCGGCAAGATTGTTCTGGAGGAGATGACCCAACGCGCCGGGGCCCGCATAATGTATGACTGCACCTGCTGCGAAGCAATAGTCAATGACGCTGGAACCCGGCTCACAGGCGCAGTGTTCCACACCAAGGGAGGACGGTTGGTCGTAAAGGCCGACATATTCATAGATGCAACCGGAGATGCCATTCTGGCCGCAATGGCCGGAGTTCCTTACGAGAATGGAGGACAGGACTTTGCGGGGCTCAATATGTCGACCACAATGGGAACCCGCTGGTCCGGGGCTGATTTGGAAGCCTTCGAGGAGGTATCCGACCGATACAGGCGGACTCAGCGTGAAAAGGGGCGCAAAGGCGCCAATCTCATCTATGATCTGGAGAGCAAAGCCATTGCGGAGGGGCGTCTGGTACGCCATATATGCAGCCCGTCCACAGGGCTTCTGTGCATCGTACTGCCGGGATACAGGAAGAAGGATGCCGACTTTGTGACATATGCATTCCACAGTTATTACTGCAGGAATACCGACCCGGAGGACATATCGCGTCAGATACTCGAGCAACACCGCCTTATGAGGGACTTCCAGGAATTTTTGCGGAGTGATGTGCCTGGTTTTGAGCACGTCAGGCTTGTCGGGACGGGTTCGCAGCCCGGTGTGCGTGACAGCCGCAGGGTGTTCGGGGAGTATATGCTCCTTTCATCCGACGTGGCAGCAGGGCGCAAATTCGACGATGGGATAGCCCGCTTCCCCAATATGTTCGACACCCATCATCCAACGGATGACTCACTTATATTCATCCGTCATATCCATATGAACGAACAGGTTGACAAAGGAAGCGGAGTTATAATGCAGCGTGAGGAGCCTGCTGCGATGCATCCTTTTTTCGAGCCCGACGGAATCCAGGTGAGAGTCAATCCAAAGGATTGGTGCGACATCCCGTACCGCTGCCTGCTTCCACGGAATGTGGACAATCTGCTTACCGTGGGACGATGCTGCTCCACTGAATTCCATGCCAACGGGGCAATACGCACCATCGCCCCGGCAATGAGCACGGGGCAGGCAGGAGGACTCGCTGCAAGCATGGCCATTGAAAAGGGTGTCCGTCCGCGTGATATCGACGGCAGGGAGGTGCGCAAGGCCTTGATTGCCGAAGGGATTCCGCTCGACAAAGCCCCTCTGGGATATTGGCGGAAACTTCGCGAAAGCGACGAAAGGTTTGTAATCTCGCGCTCGGATGCCGTAAAGATGATTACTCCCTGAGCTTCGAATCGATGACGATCGTTATCGGGCCGTCGTTGACAATGGCGCACTGCATGTCGGCGCCGAATATCCCTGTCCCGACAGGTTTGCCTGCGGCCTCGGAGAGCAGCCTGCAGAAAGTCTCGTACATAGGTATTGCAAGGTCGTGACCGGCGGCGCGGATGTAGGAGGGGCGGTTGCCTTTCCGTGTCGATGCAGTGAGAGTGAATTGCGATACGGCCAGCAGCTCGCCGCCGATATCCGTCACACTCAGATTCATCACTCCGGAGGGATCGTCGAATATGCGCAGCGCGGCGGCCTTCGAGGCCAGCCACTGTGCGTCCTCGACCGTATCTCCGTTTTCAACGCCCACAAGTATGAACAAACCTTTGCCTATGGAAGAGTGTAGGTTGCCGTCAATGGTGACGGATGCATTCCGTACACGCTGAATTACTATTCTCATCTCAACGGTTGCTTGAGCTACTTAACATAATATAAATTGTGTAACAAAAGTGGATACCATCAGAAACTGACGCCGATTGACTTCTGCAACAGAATCCCGCATTCGAACTTTCGGCAGCAGGCTTCGATATATTCCTTCATCACGTCGTTGAACGTCGAGCGTGCCGAAAGATATTCAATCAGACTGCTGTCGCCATGCTTGTAGCCGCGTTCGCGGCTTTCAAGAATCCTGCGTGCCGCCGAAAGCATTTCATCGTTGTACTGAACGAATATCTCTTTTGCCGTCATATATGAATTGTATGCCTGCGACACCTCCATACGCACCTGACGGTGAGCATCCTGCGCATATACCTTCTGCTGGCTCGCGGCAGCCTGGGCAGCCTTTACCTCTCCCTTGTTGAGCGATGAGAACTTCAAAGGTATCGTAACGCCTACCGAAAGCCCGTGGAACTGCGGCGCAGGCGCTATTTCGTTGCGCGCTTCAGTGTTGAACGAATATCCAAGCGATATGCCAAGTTCCATGGCCCGTGACGCCTTCAGCAGCTTGAGATTCTTTTCCGACAGACGGCCAGATATCTCCGCAGCCTTCAGATCGGCTCTGGTAGCCTCTGCAATATCATATATTTCAGGGACTTTATAATCATCCGGACCCTGTGGCAAACCTTCACCCGCAATGCCTGTGACAGTGATTCCCCCGGCCATGTGGCCCAGCGACAGAAGCATATTTTCGTAATCGGCCTGCAGTTCAAGCAGATTACTTCTGAAAGTGTTGGTCTCGAGCCTTGATTGGGCTGCATCAGAAGCACTTACATCGCCCAATGCCAACCTCAGGCTGTCGTTTGCAGCCAGGCGCTCCATACTTCGGAGTTCCTCTTCCATAATGCGGCAACCCTCGCGCAACTTCCACGCCTGCGACCAGACCAGCGCTGCTTCGGCGCGCAGATTGCAGAAAAACGCATCCACACTGGCTTCGGTAAGTTCCTTCTCGCTCATCGAAGCGTCAATCCTTGCCTTGCGCAATCCTCCGAGGCTGAAATTCCAGCTCAACCCTGCATCGACCCTCTGGCCCATCATCAGATTCCAGTCCTGGTTATTGCCGTATTCCACAGAAAGTTCCGGGTCGTTGAACACCTTCGCCGCCAGGAGGTTGGCGGAAGCTATGTCAAGGTTGTATTTCTCTGCTACAGCCGCGGCATTGCTGCGGGCCACAGCCTTCATATATTCATCATAGGTTATCTCCTGCGCCGCAGCCGGAAGCGCTGCAACAGCGGTCAGAAGGAATATCAATATTCTGCTATTCATACAGGTCTGCCAGATATATACCGCCTTCGGCCACCAGTATCTCCCCTGCCGAAAGACCGCTCACGATGCATACTTGCTTCCCGTTGCCGGATACTTCGCCAAGGGTCACCTTGCGGCGCAGATAGACCCCCTCTTCGGGTGTTGCCACAAAAACATAATCCATCTGATCCTTGTGAAGCACCGCCGTCGAAGGTACCACCAGTTCCTGATGGGGCTCTGATACGAAATGCACGGACACTGACATACCGTATTTGAGCCTGCGCGAAGCATTGTCACAAGCGAGAACTACCTGTATGGAGCGGGTCTGCTCATCCACCAGATTGCCGATGTTGTGGATGGATGCCTCTATGGGCATTCCGTTGCCTGAAGGGGCAAACACCTCCGCCCTGCCGTCTGCGCTCACCCTGCCTATGCAATCCTCCCTGACGGAGGCCGTCACCCACATCCTGTCGAGATTGGCAATCGTTATCGGAGAAGAATCACCGGCCTTGACGTACTCCCCCGGAGCAATCGAGCATATCACCACCTCCCCTGATATGGGGGCCAGAATCGATACCGGCTGGCCTACGATCACCTTGTCGATATCGGCATTGTATACCTTGAGCGTGGCTATCGCCGACTCCATATCGTGACGGGCATCTTCCTTCTTGTTGTAGATTTCGTCGAGTTCGCGGCGGGATATGGCGCCGCTTTCGTAGAGCACCTTCTTGCGTGAATATTCCGTGCTCACCCTTTCGGAAGTGCGGCGGGCCTGCCAGTAATCCCTCACCAGATTGTTGAATTCCGGAGAATATATCTCGAAGAGAGGCTGCCCCGCCCTTACCTTCTGCCCCTGAGAGACCATCGAACTTGTAATGCGCCCGTCAAATGGCAGCACCACTTCGGCATAGCGTCCGGTGACCGCTTTGGCGGTACCCTCCGTGAGGAGTTCGCTCAGGAACGGGGATTCTGTCACTTCAAAGAGACTGAGGCGGCCGGCCACGGGTGACGACGGATCCACGGATACCGTATCCGATTTGAATGATATTTCCCCGTCCGTCGGCCCGATGCCGTTGTTTTTGCACGAAACTGCGGCACACATCACCAAGAGTACAAGCGCTACCGGTTTATGTTTGTTCATAATATGCAAAGGTAATTATTTTATGGTATCGTCCGAAGTTGGAGCAACGGAAAGCGAATCCAGCTGCACCAGTTCGGCAGTGGAAAGTGAATCGATGGCTTCAAGCGCAGCAGAGCGCGAATAGCCACGCTTTTTACGTTCGGCATCGAGGCGGGCGTTTCTCTCGCCGTTGTCGCGTACCGCCTGCTTTACTCCGTACTCGAATACGTTCCTGATCGATTCTACAAGATTGATTCGGGTGGTGTCGATCACGCTCGAAAACGACGGAAGGCTACGCTCGTCGCGGTACTTGGCCTTGCCGAGGGAGAACTTCATGTGGTCGAAATCATCGCCATAGACATTCGCGCCCAATTTGAGAATCAGCGGAGTCTTAACCAGCGACAGATGGTAGCTGAACGACTGGTCCATGTTCTGCACACCCGCCAGGGCCACCTTCCAACGGTCGATTGCAAGCAGGAACGGGAATATCTCCAGAGTATTGTCGCGCAGGATGCCCTCCACCATCATCGAATCGACAGTGGCCGTTTCGGGATGCCTTATCCTGAGCATGGAGGCAATCTTCGTGACCTGCCGGTTGTCGTTGAAATGGAGGTTCCTGCCCGAAAGACGCAGGATGCCCTCCATCGAAGGCATTATGAGATTCATCGTGGTGTCGAGCCTCGTGGTTGCGGCAAGATTGCAATTGAGAAGACCGTCGAACGACTTGAGGAGGGGCATCAGAGTATCCACCTGCGGTACAAGGTCTATCACGTCACCGACGGCAATATCCTCGAGATTGACGTTGAATCCGGCATATATCTCCTCTTTCGTGAGGGTCGAGTAGAAAGCGTCGGCATATATATTGCCCACCGTAGTGACAGCCCTTACGGAATTCAGCTGCAGGCAGCGGCGTTTCATTATGAGGTCGGCCGACACGTCGCTTACGTTGAGGTCCAGGTAGGACACGCCCCTTCCCCTGAGGGCGAGGGTGGCATCCACGTTGGCGGGAACCACAATCAGCGGAGTGGAAATGGTCGAGTCCACCGTTGCGGCGGCAACCTTGTTTTCATACGAATCGTCGTCGAGCGAAGCCAGATATGCAAGGTCGGAATGCATATTCTTCTGCCCCAGCGCATAAGCGGCAAGTATCTCCGACAGAGCCAGGGAATCGGTGTCCACTTCAATTGCGGTGCGGACCATACCGCTGCCGGTAAGCACTCGCCGGAGATTCGTCACCTCGCCGTGGGCCGAGAGGTTGGAACCTCCGCTCACAATGCGCAGAGTATCCAGTTTGACGGTATTGTTGTTGAACGATCCCTTGAATCCGGTGAGCGCCGTGCGGAGCGGAAATGCGGGTGTCGCCACAGCTCCGCGGCCGAGACTCAAAGTGCCTTCGACATTCCACTGCGTAAAATATTTGCGGAATGTCTCCCCGAGGTCGAGATGGATGTCAGCCTGACGGAAATCCTCTTCCGAAAGCCACTTGCCGGGAGTTCTTCTCCGGCGGGTCGAGTCAGAGTGATGCCGCTTCAGGATTGTGTCCCTTCCCTGATTCAGACGCGCCTCGGCAGAGAAACCGAGATTCTTGAGGAAAGCCCTGTGGACTCCCGATTTGACACGGACCCTCTCGTTTTCGCTGCTCAGCGAAAGACGCGGAGCTCCGGATTTCCTGTCAGGCGAGAACTTTATGCCGTTTACGGAGTTCTTCAGCCTGACTGCGAGCGAATCCCTCCCCTCGAAGGAGAGGCTGCCCATCGACACCCTGGCATGCAGAGGGTTGTAGCTCGTGCCGTCGGGCAGGTTCATGCGCACGGAAGAACTTTGTGCCAGAATGCCAAGCGAACGGCCGCTCACGTTCACGTCATTTCCGTATCTGAACGACAGGCTGTCGGCCTTCAATATGGCTCCCACAGCCTTGGCCGAGCTCTTCCCTCCCGGATTGAAGCGGTCGTCCATAAGCGCAACCCTCAGGTTGAGAGTGTCGAGGTAAAGGTTCAGTGAATCATCGGAGGATGCCGCCCTAATGTCGGACATAGAGAGTTTGGCCTTCAGATCGAAAGAGTCCGGATTGTAAAGGCTGAACCGGTCCAGGTCGATTGTTCCGCTTGCCTCGGCCGACACGTTACCCGATGCTGAAATGTCAGTTCTGCCGGCAAAGGAGCGGCAAAGCGGTGCAAGAGACGCCTCAAGAAACGCATTCATATCAACCACAGGCCCGGTGCCTGGAGCCTTTTCCAGATTGCCAGAAACGTTCACGTCAAGTCCGTCGCAGGAAAGTTTCAAAGAAGCGATCCGAGCCTCTATGGGGCCGCTCTGCTCGCCTCTTGAGGAGGCGTGCAGCTCGAACGAAGGCTTGAGGGGGAGGTCGCTGTGGGTTATCGAGCACCTTGCAATGTCCACCTTCGCATCGAATGCAGGCAACAGACCGCTGGCGGAATCATAATCTCCGCACACCTCGAGCGAGGCTTTCAGATGGGCGTCGGTCCCGATTTTTGCCGCGTCGGGATAGAAATTCGCGGCATAGTTGTCCATAAATTTCTTTATGTCAAAATCAGGAATCCCGATATGTCCGTCGAGCGACAGCCTTTCCCCTGCAGATACCTTCATATCCATAAGAGCCTCCAGCGTGGCTACATTGAGCCTTACGTCGCGGCTGTCGAACAGCCACGTGCTGTCCTGGCGCGAAACAGCCACATTGCCGGAGAGTGCGACGGGGACCTTGATACGGCCAAACGATCGTGTACCGGCGTGGGCTACAGCCTCGGCATCGATTGTCATATCTCCACGACGGTCCTTCACCCTCAGATGGTCCAGATTGAAAAGCAGAGTGTCGCCGGCTGCGCTTCCGAAGACGAAAAGGGTGTCGAGACTGAATCTGAAACGCCCCTCGAGAGGATCGCCTGTGCGGAAATGCCCGTCGAATGAGAGATTCCTCAGGAACATCCTCGCCATTACGGTATCTTCCTGACTCGAATAGGCAATGCTTGCCCTGCTGCCCAGATGCACTTTCCTCAAAAGGATGTCGGGCAGGGAACTGTCGTCCTGCTCCTTGTCTTCATCTTCAGGTAATTTGATCGTCTCAAGATTGGTGCGTCCGCCTTCGTAGAAATGTACGAACAGGAGCGGATGCTCGAGTTCCACCTTCTTCAGGTTGATTTCACCCTTTATGAGCGACAGCACGTTGATGGCGGCAGTGAAGCGCTCGAAGCAGGCAAGGGTATCGATGTCGGGTCCGGCGGGACGGCCCTCCGCACCCCGTGCACGGCAAGTCCCGGCATAGACGAGGGGATGCTGCGCCCCTGCGATTTCAAGGGAATCGAATCTGTCACCGGGATAGGTTATCACCATATCCTCGATATTGGCCGTAACGGCGGGGAAATTGCGGAACAGCGATACGGAAATGCTTGAGGCCTCGAGATTTCCGTCAATGTAACGCGGGGCGTACTTTTTGACTATGTCGGTGCACATGCCGGGGGCGAGCAGTACCTGCAACGCTCCGAGAAGCAGAAGCAGCAGCCCCGGGACGGAGGCTGCAATCACGGAGACCTTCTTCAACTTCGATAGGATTCCTTTGCTCATATCACAAATTTAACAAAAAAAGGAGACCGGCATTTCCATCGGTCTCCTTCGGGTGGGAGTAATAGGATTCGAACCTATGACCCCCTGCTTGTAGGGCAGGTGCTCTAAACCAGCTGAGCTATGCTCCCGTTGTTTGGGATTGCAAAGATATACACTTTCAGTGAAATTCCAAAAAAAAATTCGCCAAATCACAAATTTCTGAGCGGGGCCGCGAAAATGGAGAGCAGTTTGTTCCTGAGGTCCTTTTCAGGGATGCCATCTCCTGCGGCAGAAGAGACCTCCTCATCTATATATGAGGCAAAATCCGCGTTTGGAACTTCGCCTGAAAGCATCGCCTTGGCCCAGTGAGCCGTAGGCCACAACCTGTACCCTTCGAGTATGCGGCTGTCGATGATCCCGGCCAGACAGCGGTAGCGGTCGTTCTTTTCGAGGGAAGCGCACCCGGCAAGTTCCGAAGCGGATATCTCCTCGCAAAAATGGAGGTGCACCCGCCCCTTCTGCTGCGTGATTCCGCATATTATACTCTCCGTGTCCTCGAAGGAGGATTTGACATATTTGCCGTCACGCTCCTTTATCAGCAGTTCCCTCGCCTTTCTCACTCCGCAGGGCTCGTATTCGTAAGATATGGAGAGCGGAATTATCGACAGTTCTCCGAAATTCTGCTCGAAACTCCCCCGCCCGCTCATATCCAGCATCTTGAGAAGCCCCTGCTCCGTAAGGTCACAGCCATCCTTGGCCCTTCCCTGCCGCTGAGCTATCCATACCGAAGAGCCGCCTTCGGAGGCACAAACACGGCTGCGGATATAGGCCGACAGCTCCACGGAGGCTTGATAGAGCTCCTTGACACTGCCGTTACGCTTGACGGTGACCATTCTGTTGGACCGCATCAAGTCGGCAATCAAAGGCATGGATATCAAGTTATTACCTGCCGCCACCTCACTATAATCATAGCCACTTGCATGCAGGGCGTATTGCAGCAGGGACGGGTCGAGTACAATGTCGCGGTGATTGGACATTATGACATGAAACCTCCCCTGCGAGGCCTTGAGGTTTTCGGTTCCGCTTATCGTCACCCCACCGGTTGTCTTTTTTATGATACCGTCGACGGCGGCTAGCATCACCTCGTTCTGAAACCGGGTTACACTCTCTATCGAGAGCAGTTTGTTGCGCAGAGCCTTTTCGTCGCAACCCAGAAACGATGCGATGGCGGCGATATGGGAATCTTCAGCCACTCTCTTGAGTGCCGAAGAGGCCTCAGTGTCGGTATATGGCCTTATGGAATCAAACATGGTGGTCTGTTTATGCTATCACCTCCCGGTGGCAGTAGAGGTCGGCCAGAGGGGTCATGATGCTCATATGGAGCAACGTCACGACAAGGATGGGCCAGAACCACCCGGCAGCGGCCGACGAAACCAGCGGAACGCAATATAGAAGGTAGAACAATTCGATGGCAAGGAAACCCAGCAGCATGAAACCGCGCCACTTGAGTATCCTCCAGAGAAGCACCGCAATGCACGACAAGGCAAGAGGCACCATAATGTAATGTGTAGGCCTGCCTGCACAAAGTGCTATCACGGCTATCACGAGGGATACCATCATGGCGCCGTAGAGCACCTTGAAATCATATCTCACCGCCGCCGTCGCCGAAGCGCTGCGACGTACCGAATTGGCCGCCGTGGCAGTGACCGTCTTTCTCTTGCGGGCGAAGAATACGACCAGATACAATGCGGCTATTATTGCAGGGACCCCGATATATACGGCAAGAGTCACTATCCCCGAGGCGAGAGACACGGCAAAGTATCCAAGCGCGAAAAGGACGGCGGCTCCGGCAAAGGTGAACAGGCTTATCAGCAGCACGGGGACAATCATAACCATCCCGCTCATTGTGGCCAGGGCCAGCAGCAGGACAAAAACCAATATGACGATGCAGCATCCGACAAGATATCCGACTCCACCGAAATACGGCCGTACCACCTCAGGTACATATCCGCCCGGATCCGACGTAACGGCAGACTCCCCTCCCTGCGGCACCACCTTGTCGACATATTCCGCATTTTCCGTAGAGGGAGCGGGAACATCGAGACACCTCACACGAAGATATTCCGACAGCGGAACCATCAGCACCATCGAAACAAGCAAAACGACAATTCTGTACTTTCTCATCTTCAATCCTTTTTTTCAAGCAATGACGAATCCCCGTAACTCAGGAACCTGAAGCCGCCTTTCAGTGCAAAATCATAAAGGTCTCTCCACGATTCACCTATCAGGGCCGCAACGAGAAGCAGGAGCGTGCTCTGCGGCTGATGGAAGTTGGTTACAAGGTATTTGATTACACGGAACCTGAATCCCGGTATTATTATTATCCTGGTGCGCGACACTATACGCGACTCCCCCCTGGAGGCGATATAGCCAATGACGGCATCAAGCGACTCATCAAGCGAGTACGGATAACCCTCGTCGCGATAGGGCTCCCATTGCTCCACCTCCCCCGGCTCTCCGGTCTCGATGATATGCACACCTATATAATATAGGGACTCCAGACATCTCGTGGATGTGGTCCCTACCGCAATCACGTCACCACGGGATGCGCTGCGCAGCCGTCGCAGGAAATCGAGTGACACCTCGAACGGCTCGCTGTGCATTGTATGGTCTGCGATGTACTCGCTCTTTACAGGCATGAACGTTCCGGCCCCGACGTGCAGACAGAGTTTGTCGCGGAGGATTCCCCGCCTGTCGATATCGGAGAATTCCCTCTCGGTGAAATGAAGGCCGGCAGTGGGAGCTGCGACAGACCCTTCACGGAGCGCATAGCACGTCTGGTACCGCACCAGGTCGATTTCCTGTGTGTCCCGTTTGAGATAGGGAGGAATGGGAATGCGACCGCAGATCGACAGTACTTTTGAGAACGAAGCATTGCCGCTCCAGCGGAACTCCACCACGCACAGTTTTTCATCTTCATCCACAAGGTCGGCGGTCAGATTGACGAGAGCGACCGATCCGTCTTGAGAGGGATTGTAGAGATGGAGGGTCTCTCCTTTCCATTTCTTAAGATTGCCCACTATGGTCTTCCACCGGCAGCAACCCTGCGAGGCAAAGTTAAGCTGGTAATCGGATGGGGAATGAGGCTCGAGGCAGAAGATTTCGATAAGGGCACCGGTAGGGCGGACAAAGAACAATCTGGCGGGAACGACCTTGGTCTCGTTAAAAACCATCAGCGAGCCCGACGGCAGGAACTGTGCGATATCCCTGAAATTGGACGAGAGTGGTTTGCGCCCCGTAGATTCGGTATATACAAGAAGGCGCGAATCGTCACGACGCTCAAGGGGAAACTTGGCAATCCTCTCTTCCGGCAAAGAATACGAATAATCCTCTATCCTGATGTCCGTCCTCATACAAATGCAAATTTAATCAAAAAATCCCAGCGGTGGAATTGTCAGAATTATCTACAAAACCATAATATTAAATTTATATTTGTAAATTATTTTACGAATTTGACAAATGTAAAGCGATTTACAGTTGTATTTACGGGTCTGCACACCTGCATCCCAAACAAAGCCACGTAGCGATATGTTTATAAGTAATATATTCATAAATACAATAAAATCAACCATTTATATTATCTATCTAAAGTTATTTAGATAGATATGGGCACACTATAACCCCAAAATGGCTTAAAATAGGTTGATTTACTATTTTATTCTACATATTTTCAGTTATTTATATAATTTATCTAAATAGTGGCTATAGGTAAAATGCCTTTTCCTGTCCTCATTGTTGTTGTTACTTCTGTAAATTCACAATTGTAATTTCCGAGGATATATTGTATTTACATTTGTTGTTGAATTTTTATTTACATTTGTAGCGTATTTGATTACAACAGTATGAATACTTTTGAAGAACGCTTACAGCAGTTCCTTGATATGGAGGAACTGTCACAAGCAAAGTTTGCAGACACTCTCGGAATCCAGAGAGGTGGATTGAGCCACCTGTTGTCGGGAAGGAACAAGCCAAGCTATGATTTCATCGTCAAGTTGATTGCCTCTTACCCCACCCTGAACAGCGAATGGCTGCTTACAGGCAAAGGCAAGCCTTATAAGAATCAGACTGACGAGCCGGTGCACAAGCGTGAGAGCCGTGAGAGCGAAGAAATCTCACTTTTTTCCGAAACGATCCCGGAAGAAACTCCAATCCGTGCCGAGGAGCCTTTTCCCGATTTTGGCGAGATGTTTTCCTGTACAGAAGAAAGTGGCAATCAAGTAACTGACATCCAGTCGGATATCGAAGAAATTCGCACTAGTGAACCTTCCGAGAATCCCATAAATCGCAACCGTGTCATAGAACGCATAACGATTTTCTACTCTGACGGCACTTTTGAGGAACGCTGAACGGGATAATTCCTTACATTTGTACTACCATGTACAAATCTGTCATACGTCCAATCCTGTTCTGGCTTTCGCCTACAATGTCCAGGCAATTGCTGCTTACCGGGCTCAAGATTGTCAACAGTATTCCGATCCTCCGACAGATTATAAAATACTCCTATTCCACCCCTTCGCTCAAGCGTTCGTTCTTCGGGCTTGACTTTGTCGGCCCTATCGGAGTCGCATCGGGCGTGGACTCCAAGGCTGAGTTCATCGACCCTCTCTGCGACATAGGGGCTTCGTTCGTGACGGTGGGTCCTCTTACACTCTCCGGAGTGCTGTCGGGCGGGCAGGTAATGGAAGTGATAGATGAGATTCGGAGGACTCCATCCAATCCCGGCAAGGTAACGCTGGCCGACCTTCACATCGACCCTCTCACGCCTGACAAGGAAAAAGTGCGGGAGATCGACAGGCTGTATACGCTCATATACGATTTTACCGATGCGGCAATAATAAATCTGCAGGATGTACCCTACTCCCTGTGCTGCGAAATAATCGACTGCATAACGGGAATCCGCAGATACAACGACGAGCACAAGCCGATCCTCATCCATCTCAACGACGGATACTCCATTCAGGAAGAAGCCGCCCTGATCCACGAGATATTGAGCTATGGTCTGGATGGCGTAGTGATAAGCGCCTGCACCGACACCATCTCAAGATTGAAGGCCATAAAGGCGGCGACAAACGGTCTGGTCCCTGTAATGGTCTCCAACGGAGCCGCATCCCACAATCAGGTCAAGTCTCTTCTCGAGAGCGGAGCCGACTTGATAGCCATACGCGACGGCCTGTTCAGAGAGGGCCCTTCAATCATTAAGAACGTCTTGAAACAAATCACTGCAAATGAACAGGACAGCATCAATATGCACAATAGGGGATGAAATCCTCATAGGCCAGATAGTTGACACCAACTCCGCATTCATAGCAGAGCGTCTGCAACGGATAGGAGTACGGGTAAGGTATATGGTATCGATTGCCGATGACCGCAGCGAAATCATCGGCAAACTCTCAGAATGTCTCGAGAGCACCGATATCGTGATAGTTACCGGCGGCCTCGGGCCTACCAAGGACGACATAACCAAAGATGCCCTCAAGGCTTTGAGCGGCTCAAACGGATATGTCCTCTCTCAGGAGCAGTTTTCAATAGTGGAAAGGATACTTTCGTCGCGCGGCGTTCCGATGCTCGACATCAACAGGGCACAGGCCCTTGTCCCCGACCGTTGCGAGGTGCTGCCGAACTCCATCGGTACAGCTCCCGGAATGGTTTTCAGAGGGCTCGGCAAGAAAGGCACCTCCACCCTTTTCTCGCTGCCCGGGGTTCCGTTCGAGACAAAGGGACTTATGGAGCAGGTAATCGCAGACATAAAGTCGCATTTCCCCGTCGAGGAAATCTCGCATCGCACCATACTGACATTCGGCATAGCCGAATCCGTACTGGCAAAGCGTATTGAGGAATGGGAAGACTCCCTGCCGGAGGGGATGCACCTCGCCTACCTGCCCAATCCGACCCTCGGCGTCCGGCTCAGGCTTACGCAGGTAGGTGCCGCCACCGATTTCGAACCGCAGGTGAGCAGGCTCAAGGCAATTCTGGGTGATGCCGTTTATGGCGAAGGCGACGACAACCTGCCGAAGGTCATCGGACGTATGCTCAAGGATATGGGCAAGAGCGTATCTGCCGCAGAGTCGTGTACTGGCGGCCGCATCTCGGCATTGTTCACCTCCGTTGCAGGGTGCTCCGATTATTACAAGGGCTCCGTAACATCCTATGCCAACGAAGTCAAGATGAACACCCTCGGAGTGAAAAAGGAAACTCTCGAGAAATACGGAGCCGTAAGCGAGCAGACCGTAATCGAAATGGCCGCCGGCGTAATCAAGGCCCTCAATACCGACTTCTCGGTGGTTTCATCAGGAATCGCCGGCCCCGGAGGAGGAACTCCCGACAAACCCGTAGGCACCGCATGGCTTGCCGCAGGCTATCGCAACGGCAACGGTGAGATAGAGGTCACGACAAAGTGCGTGCGCTTCTCCTCTGACAGGGAGACAAACATCGAAAGGTTTGCGTCGAATGCGCTAAACCTTCTCCGACTCAGAATCGCGTCGCTTGCCTGAAAAGTACACGTAGGCGCATGCTGCGCAGAATCCAAGGAAAGCCCAGCCCACCACCGTTGCCACACGCTTTGGAGAAGATCTCTTGAGCGGGACTTCGGCCGGGGCTATTTCCGAAAAGGCCACTGTGCTCTCTTCGAGCTTTATGCGCGCTGAAACCTGCTGACGGGCCAACTCGCCATACATCTGGTTGGCCAGATTATATTCGCTTTCCTTGCGGATGCGCTCCATTTTGGCAGATGCCGTAAGACTGCCCATATTGGAGTCCATCACCCTGGCACACTGTTCCTGCTTCTCGATATAGCGCTGATATGCCTCTTCAACCTGCGAGTCGATATAACGCAGATTGTCGGCAGCCTTGCGGCGGCGGAATTCCCCCACATACTTCTTGAGGGTAAGATAGGCAGCCTCGCACATCTGCGCCGAAGCCACAGCCTCGGGCATCGTGACGGTAAGGGTAAGGCATCCCTTTTTTGCATCCACGTCAAGTTTGATACTGCCCACCAGAGCCTTGGCCACATCGTCTTCTTCCTTTGTCATCTGGTACACGTGCGTCACGGTCTCACCATTCTCCGACGGCTCTGAGACAGGGATTTTCATCACCTCCTTCTCCGGGATGACGGCATTCAACACAAGGCGCGGAAGCCCTATCGTGTACTTGGATATAAAGGCGATCAGATTGAACTTGCGATATTGTTTGTCGGTGCTGTATTCGTAGAAATCTATCTGGTGGTCGGCCTTCTCGAAATTCATGGGAGTGTGCATCAGGTCGAGGAGGAAACCGGGATGCTCCAGAATCATTGGATAGACCTTGGGGTTGATCTGGCTCTCCGAAGATGAGATGAGATCCATGTCAAGGCCGGCCATCGAGGCCAGTGATGCATATTTGGAGCCGAACCCATGGCTGAACTGCGGTACAAAGACGCACGATGCCTTGAATTTCGGAGGCAGTGTCAGTGCAAGGAAAACGCCTACGGCAGCGAATATTCCGGTTATCTTGAGAATCTTCCTGCGCTGCGCCCAAAGGCCTGATATTATTCCGGCAATGTCAATCTCCGAACGCGAATCGTCGGAATCGTAGAATTCGTCAAAGTTGTTCATCGTCTGCTGAGGCTGTTTACGACAAGTACGATTATGGATGTGATCGAAGTGGCCACGGAAGCCAGAGCCGCAATCTCTCCTGCCGACATCTTCTGGCGTTCGCCCTTGTCAATCTGAGGTATTACCAATTCCATTCCCGGCTCCATACGGAAACCCGATGAGCCGCGTACGGCAGAGGACCCGTCCTGATATACCGCGTAGATATGGCTCTTGCGGACTCCCTTGACAAACCCTCCGGCCAGATTCACGTAATCCCTCCAGGAATATTTAGGATTGTATGCCACCACGTTGGGAAGGTATACGCCACCGGATATCTTTACGGTGTTGTTCATCTGTGGCACCGATATGATATCACCGTCGCGAAGGATGATGTCCACGTCCGTATCAGGATGTTTCAAAACCTCCTCCATATTTACTGAAATCGAGTAGTAATCCCCCACCTTCAAGGTATTCTTCAGGGAATCAATCGAAACGGTATCCCTCTTGTACTTGTTCTCCTCGGCTATCCTCTGTATGAACTCCGCAGTTTCGACCTCGCCCTCAAGCGTCCTTCTCTTGAGCTTCGTACCTCTTATATAGGCATCGTCGGTGAAACCGGATGCCCTGGAAACGATGTCGGAGAGCCTCACCGTATTCTTCTCCACAGCATAGTAACCGGGATACTTCACCTCACCGGTTATCTGGATTGACTTGAGGCCACGGTAATGCTCGTATGACCTGACGAACACTTTGTCGTATGGATTCAGAGGTATTGAAAAGGCCTCCGGATTGGTCAGGTCGCAGGCAACCACCGTACCTTTGGTTTCACGCCCGCGGACGGCGATTTCGACACGGCTCAGGTCGGCCCCGTCCTTCGCGCCACCGGCAAGAAGCAGAAGGTCGCCCAACGTCATTCCCTGCCGGAAGTCGAAGTCCCCAGGAGAATTCACCTCTCCGTTTATTATAACCTTACGGGTGTTGTCTGACACCTCGGCCGATGAGAAGATGCGTATCTCATCGTCACGGACCAGCTCTATGTCGCTGCGCCCGGCAACCACGTCGGCCAGGGAGAAGGATACCTGAACGGGAAGCTTGTCCTTGTCGAGGCGCCGGATATACGCCCTTTCCATACTTGTCCCCTCCTTGAGCCCGCCGGCAATGGCGATCAGCTGGGAAACGGTATGCATTCCGTCAGAGATGGAATAGGGGCCGGCATGGACCACGTTGCCCGAGATGTTGACCCTGTTGGTGAACGAGTCATCATCCTTGGAGACATATACCACATCCTCGTCGCAGAAACCGAACGAAGAGAAAAGTTCGGAAGGAACGTCGAAGGTGGTACCTCCTTCGGATGCGACCCTGTCCACATGGATTATGTCGCGACGGGCCGAAGCATTGAACCCTCCGGCATATTTGAGGAGGTCTTCGACCGACTCTCCGTCAAGCATCTCGAACCTTTTGGCGCGATGCACCTCTCCCTCGAGGCGGACCAGTTTGGTATATTGCGGGATTGCGATGATATCACCGTCCTGAAGCTTGAAACCGGTATTGAACTTGCCGGAGAAGATAAACGCGTACAAGTCGAATTCGGCAACCTTCTTTCCATCGCGATAGAGCATTATGTTCCTCACCGAACCATTGCTGTTGATACCTCCGGCCATGAATATGGCGGTTGCGATATTGCAGAGGGAAGGCAGCGTATATACACCCGGCACAAGCACCTGCCCGAGCACGTACACCGAAATGCCACGGATTTTTCCGATAGCCACGTGCATACTCGAAGACCCGTCGTCAAGACCGCTGTAATACCCTGAAAGCCTCGACTTTATCATTTTTTCAGCAGCCGAAAGCTTCGTCCCCGAGACATATACGGGACCGACACGCGGAATCATCACGCTCCCGTCGCTCCCCACCTTGACATTGAAGGTGGCGTTTGCTGCGCCCCATATCGAGACGGTCATCTCGTCGCCAGGGCCGAGAATGTAACTTTCGGGAACCGGAGCCGTGATGCTGGGAATGAGCGAAAGACCTTTCGAGATGAAGAAATCGTGCCCGAATATATCACTTTTCGGAGCTGACTCCTCTACCGGAGCGACCTCTATCGGCTGCTCGATTCCATTTTCATCGATACCTCCCGGCAGGGCCTGATTGGGAATCACAGTTTGCTGCGGAGCCGTTGGAACGACCACCGTTTCAGGAGAAGCGCCGTTGAGCACGGAATTGATTTCATCATCCGAATAGCCGTACGAGCGTGCCAGAGCCCTGGCGCTGGCCATATCATTTATCGATTGGGAGAAGGACGGCGCTGCCACAGCAAACAATATGCAGGCTGTCAGAACCTTATTGATATATTTCATACAAATTAACACTATCCTGCGAATTTAATAAATTTTGAAACACAAACCAATTGATGCGCCGAAACTGTCTTTGAGAATCTGTCCGGCATCCACATACAAACCGTATTTCAGAGTAATCATCTGCCTTTTTCCCCACGAGAACGGCATTTCACCGTCAAATCCCATCGAGAACTGATTGAGCGGAGCACCATCGAACGGATCCTTGTAGGTGCCCCACTGCGACGAGAAGGTAAGCATCAGCCTGTATGGCGCAACCTTGAAAAGTTTGCCGGAGACAGCGACGTGATGGGCTGTTATCCTGTTTGACGATACTCCGAGCGTGATTCCCTCATCATTCTTTCCCGCAGGGACGAACAGAGGCAGACCTATGATCCTGCCGTAGTATGTCCACCCTGACTTATAATACACGTTGTTGAAATAGTTGTCGTTGCCTCCCAGAATTTTCGTAGAACCGTCATCCGCCTTTTCGTCGTGCTTCGCTCCGGACTGACATTTTGTGTAAGTGAATTCATACAGGATGTCGGAAACCCACCTGTCCTTGTCGTCGAAAGCGAAGCAAAGCGTATTGACGCCGTCCGGGAAATTGTGGAACAGCATACCCGAAGTGTCATCGTACGGTATATCGTGCTGGAAAGTGACTTTCCATCCATTGCCGAGGTAGTCGAACCTGAACTTCTCTCCTCCCAGATGATTGCCCAGCACGTTGACCTGGTCGCCGGCCCATCCGCCCTTGCCGGGCTGCCCGAAAAGCATCTTGACATAATTGCTGAAGGAGGCCGGCATATCGCCGAATTCGGGACTGTGACCACCCCACATCGCATAGTGGTCGAGGCTTATCCCGAAACGGAACCTTTCGGCGAAGCCAACGGTGATTCCCAATCTGGTGTTGTGCACAAGGGCGTTGGACACATACCTGTTGTCCATAGTCTTGTAATCTCCGAAGGCGGCCTCCAGCCACAGGTGCTTCTTGACCACTTCCCACGGAGAGAGCGTGATGGTGTAACCAGGCATCGTCCTGGCATTGCCGCACCAGACCACCGATCCGCCGGTGGTCGAAAGCGAGCCGAGATTGCCCGAAGCCGCAAAATCAAAGCTGTGATGCTTCATACCCAGATCGAGCGAAAGCACCTTCCAGCTGACACGGGCGTAAAGTTCGTCGACCATAGGATGGAACCCGGGATTCATTCCGTCAGCGTTGCCTGCCAGTGAGGTGCCTATCCCCCACTGCCACGCCTTGGAAGTGTCCGATTGAGCCGTGGCCTTGAGTACCGCCAGGGCTCCGTTGCCCTCCGGCATAAGCCCCCATCTGTCGGTCGCAGCCCAGTAAGGCTGCACTCCCGAAGTGGAGAGCGAGCCAAGCATCAATAGCGATACGAATATACTGTCGAGCATCCCGTCTAAGCTTTGGAGCGGCGCTTCTTCCCTTTCAGCGCCATTGCTGCAATTGCAATGCAGACAAGGTACATCAGCACCACGCACGCCATCGCAATCCTGTCGCCCTTTCTTACGCTGTCGGGGTCGAACTCAAAATGTATTGTATGGCTTCCGGCGGGGACGTTCATCGCCCTGAGTGTGTAATTCACCCTGAAATGTTCGCAGGGAGAGCCATCCACGGAAGCCTTCCACCCGAAGGGATAATAAATTTCCGAGAACACAAGGGTACCGGCCGAAGAGGACTCGTACTCATAGTCAAGGTACCTCGGAGTGTATTTGACAAGCCTTACCGAGGCGTCTGCAGAGATGCCCGGCTCATAGTTCCGCACATATCCGGCGAAGTCGCTCCCCACGACGGCCTCCCTTCCAAGGTCGATCCTGGAAAGGGACTCCATCTCCTCGTCGGGGGAGGCTGCGGGATAAAGACGCTCCACGAACCACGCATTGCCCATCGCGGCGGGATTCAGCTGCGCATAGGCCCCGCCCTCATCGTCGGAAAGGATGAAATACTTGGCATTGAGCATACTGAGCACACTGATATCCCCATTGGAGAGATACACGTCGATCAGGTCCTGATACCTGCGGAGCTTGGCTGCGCTGTAGCCGCCTATCGACTTTACATAGTATGAGGTGCGGGCATCGCTGAAAGGATTGGTCGTTGTATTGAACACCCTGAAGTGGGGATCCTCATCCGAGAGGACCTCCTTCTCCCAATCCTGCTTGGCAAAAACCCCGCCCTGCGAATACCGCGATACGAAATTGTCCCCGTTCATATAGCGCCTGTCAACAGGCCACATATCCAGAAGTACGACAACCCCGAGGAGGGCCGCCAGCGCGGTTTTCGACATCTTTCCGCCGACGAACAGAAGCAGTATGGCGCAGGAGAGCGCGATTATGCCAAGGGACCTCCAGCAGTCGCCGCGCAGCAGGTCGGCCCTCTCCCTGATTATCCCATCGTAGAGCCACTGCGGTATCTGCTGTGAGAACTGAACGTCGTACGATGACCTGAAGTCCATCAGCACTCCCCCGGCAAGGGCCAGGACAAGGCAGATCCCTCCTGTAAGAGCTCCGGCCTGCCATATCTTTGAAACCGCCTTCTTCTTTCCCATATCGCCGTCACAGAGCCTCTTGACAGCCATAAAGCCGAGCAGAGGCATCGCTATTTCGGCCACTATCAGGATTGACGAGACTGCGCGGAACTTGTTGTAAAGAGGGAAGTAATTGAAGAAGAATTCAGTCAGTCCCATCCAGTTGCTGCCCCATGCAAGGCATATCGAAAACAGAGTCGCTGCCGCCAGGGCCCATTTGTACGGCCCCTTTACAATCATAAGCCCAAGCACGAACAGGAAGCATACCACCGCCCCGGCATACACGTTGCCGGCAGTGAACGGCTGCTCGCCCCAGTACATCGGAACCCCCTTGCAGAACTGGGCCGCACTGCGCGGGTCAACCCCATGCGCGGTAAGGTCCTTGTAAAGGTCGGAGCCGGTACCCACGTCAACCGATGATGCGCCGCCCTTGATACCCGGGACGAGCAGTGACAGAGTCTCATCGATGCCGTAGCTCCACTGAGTTGCATATTCAAGGTCGAGGCCGTCGGAGCGCTGCGAAGCAGAGTCGGATGAGGAAAGGTCGGAATGGCCGCCGCGCATCGTCTGGGTGGTGTACTCGGCATTGGCGAACACGTTTGCGCAGTTGGCTCCCATACCAATGGCGAGGGAGCCTGCAAACAGGAGCGTTGCAAGAGTGAAATCCTTGAGTCTCTTCTCCTTTATGTGGGTGTAGAGTTCAGCAAACCAGCACAGGCCCGTCATCATCAGGATGTAATAAGCCATCTGCGGATGCATCCTGAAGCCAACCGCGGTGAATACCATGGCGAAGATGACACCCAGCCCGTATTTCTTCCGGAATATCAGATGGAATCCGGCAAATACCACGCTCATCAGGGCTATGGTGGATGTCTTGCCTCCGTGGCCCGCCGCTATTATCACCACGAAATATGATGAAAGTGCAATGGCCACGGCTCCTGTTATCGCCAGATATTTGTCCACTCCGAACGAGCGCAGCAGGGCGAAGAAACAGAAGAAATAGATTATGAATACCCACGCGGTATGGCTGTGGCCGCGATGCAGCACAGCCTCGAGCGGAGCAAGCATCTTCTCGGACTTGTACTCGCCTCCACCTATCTGATACGAAGGCATTCCGCTGAACATCGAACCCGTCCACCAGCTGTGGTCGCCCGTGGCTTCGGTATAAGCGACTCCCTCGTGGATTGCCGCATCGGCATTGATTCCGTCACCGGCATATAGCACCTTGCCCTGAAGCACCGGATAGCAGTAGGCATAGGCAAGGACGAAAAAGATTGCGGCGGCGATGATATACGCGCCGTACTTCTTGAAGAAAGGATTCTTTATCATTTTCCTGCGATTTTACGATGTAGTTTGTAAGGCCACCGGATGACTCTCTGCGGCACCTTGAAAGCCCACCTTATGACTTTGTTTGCCGCAAAAGAGAGATTCTCACGCATCCCGAACCTGGGGAATCCAATCCCCCTTTCATTGAAAGTCTCCGCTGCCAGGGCATTGATCCTCTCCTTCTGCATCCCCTGGTCAGGTTGGATGAGCCTTACCACGAAGGATGGCGTCGCATAGAAGCGGGCATACCAGGAATGGCGGCACACCACCCTTCCCTGAAGGTCGAGCAGTTCGGTGGAGATACCGTCCCTGTGGCGGCGCGATGGCAGATAGAGCGTCTTGAAATTGTCGGCCACCCACAGGAAGAACCTGTAGTAGGGCTCGATTCCCTCGTCGTACCCTGTCAGCTGCGACTTGTCGAATCTGGTGCGGATGAGCGCCAGATCGAGGACATTGAAGAAAGGATTCGTCACTTTGGGATTTCCGCTGCGCGGCAGACCTTCCCCCGCGTCGGCACATCCTATGTTGGCGTAACCTTCCCGCTGCATCAGATCCACAAGCTCGTTCACGGCCTGAGGGTCGGCGATGAAGGCATCCTCATCGATATTGACGGCTATGTCGCACTCCGTATCGGAGAGCATCGAATAGAAATAGCCGTCGGCGCTCCTGTCGGTGAGACGCACCACGGAATCACATTTTATTCCCCTGTACAACTCCCTGGAGAGAGTGTACAGCTTGAGGTCGAACGAACGGCAGAATATCTTTATGCGAGGATTCATATTTCTACGGATTCAGGGAAAAAGAGCGCCTTGGAGACGTTCCACCGGAAAAGCAGCAGCATATCTCCGCAAATCCTTCTGCCCTTAATGAGATATGCAACCCACAGAAGGACGGATGCACACCACTTTACAATCTCCATAATACGGCGTCTGAACAAAACGGACCACCCCTTGCGGCCACATCTGACGAACTCGCTGTAACCGATTCCACGGGCAAAGCGGACAATATAATCCCTCGTCGTCCTGCGTTCAGGGATAATGTGCCTGACCCTTATCCCGGGAAAGTAGAGAATCTTTCCACCGGAAGCTGCCAGACGTGAAAACATCTCTTTCTCTTCGCCTCCGAGCAGGTTCCCGCCAGTGCGCCCGAGAGAGGTGTCAAACATCCCCGAACCGCCGAGAGCGCTCCGCCTCAGTCCCATATTCGCCCCAATCGGATATCTGCCCCGGCTGAACTCCACGACATCGTCTCCGTTGTCGATGGCCGACACCCAGGAAAAGGTCCATTTGCAGAGCCATTCAGGGGCTTTGCCCGACTCGAATACGGGGTCGATTCTCCCCCCGAAGGCATCCGCTTCCGGATGCTCGTTCAAATAGCGGGAAAGTTTCGTAAGATAATCAGGCTCCACGAAGGAATCGTCATCCAGAAAGACCAGAACCTCACCCCTGGCCTCGGAAATTCCACGGTTGCGGGCATAAGAGAGGCCCTGCCTCGTCTCAAGGATATACCGGAAATCCACCTGAGGATGTTTTCCGGCGAATGAGGAGCACTCCGACGCGGTATTGTCGGTGCTTTTGTTGTCGACAAGCACTATTTCGAATTTCCCGGTGGGGAAATCGCATGCCGCGATCCGCTCCAGGCATTGACCGATATAGCAATCCCTGTTATAGGTGCAGACAATTATGGATATGAGATCATTTTTCCCGAGCAAAGAATCGAAAAGGGAAAGCCACATACCCGCCACTTTCGGAATCTCCCAATTGTGACTGTCTTCCATTGCATTGGCAGCCAACGCCTGCCGCAGGGCTCCGTCTCTCATCAGCCTTTCCACGTTTGATACGTATTCAGGCAGATCATTGTCGGGAGAGACGATGCCGTTACGGCCGTTTGCAACAACGGCATACAGCGACGGGAATGAATCCAGGACAACCGGGACACACCCGAACTGCTGGCTCTCGGTCAATGTCAACCCCCATCCTTCGTAGGATGAGGTCATCAAAAAGATAGAAGCCCGTTCGTACAGAGGGAGTACGTCATCCACCCGCCCCTCTATCGAGAGATTTTCAAGTTTGAGGCGCTTTGCCATCCTCCTGAAATATCCTATGTCAGGCCCGTCTCCGGCGATGGTGAACTTCCAATCCGAGAACTCCGGCTTGGCGGATATCTTCTTCCACGCCTTGAGAGCGAATGATATCCTCTTCGATTTTTCGTCCATCCTGGCAATCAGAAGCACCTCCTTCCGCTTGGAAGGAATCTCCGCAGGGTCGAGGAACCTATCATACGACAGAGCGCTGGGTATGGCGGCGAACTTCGAGTCGAACTCAAGCCCCGCAAGGCTGGCGAATATCTTTCCGGCGACATCGGTGTGGAATACCACCGCGTCGCCATTGTCGTACATCAATCTGTATTTCTTCGCAATCCTTTTTCTGAAAACGGTCTTTGTCAGACATCGGGGAGACAAGGAAAGGGCAATGTCCTTCAGATTTGGCAGGAGCTTTCCGCCGTGGAACATCCGCCACAGGGAGTTGCCCATCCTGTTCCCGAGCAGGTCCTCTCCCGGCATGGCGTGATAGCAGGCCACGACCTTCGCTCCCCTGCCACGGGTAGCATCATACATTCGCGGCAGAATGGCGCGCTTCGCTTCGATGCCGACCAGGTTGCAGACCACGATATCTATCGAGTTGTCATTTATGAACGACTCCGACTGCTCCCTCTCGCGCCCGCGGGAGAACATGAACCTGTCTTTGAAAAGCGAGGACTCGGGATTCGCGCAATGACGGCAGAATCCCAGAAAGACGTTGTGCCCCGCTGCGGCGAAAGCTCCGGCGAGGGTTATGGTTATCCTGTCAGTGCCCCCGCAGGCCTGATTCAACTCGTTCTCGGTTATGAAAAGGATGTTCATACCCCGCTTAAATTATGTAAAGTTATTCATTTTTGGAGATAATTCATAACTTTGGGCCTATGAAAGTGCTTTTGGACCTGACATATGCAGGGAAGTATCCCACCTCCGGCCTTGTAAAGTATGCGTTCAACCTCCTTGACGGATTCAGGAAAGTGGGATTCGCCGACAACGTGGTGCTTCTCGTCGAAAGCGGATGTGCCGGCACTTTCGAAGATGAGATTGTCGGTTTCAGAAGAATCGGAATCAGGACGAAGTCTCTGCCCCACTTGCCGTTCACCCGCCCGATTCTCAGCAGAAAAATGCTGGAAAGGATAATCCGCAGCGAAAAAGCGGACATCTTCCTCTCCACATACGTCTGCGACCGGTCACTGGTCACGAGCACCATTGAGTCGATAGGCGTGATCCACGACACGTGGCAGTTCCGCCATCAGAAGAACCTGCTTCTGAAATGGAGGTTCAATCTGGGAGCGATACCGGTTGCGAATTCCTTCACTCGCATCGTCACCATCTCCGAAAGTGCACGAAAGCAGATACTTGCACTGGGAACAATAAAACCCCGACTCGAGGTGATATATGTCAGCATCGTTTCCGAAGCATCCCCTGCCTTGGGCGGCAAATGCGCAACGGCTCCGTACATCCTTGACGTGAATACGATGTATGAGCACAAGAACCCCATCACCCTGCTCCGTGCCTTCAACGTCATAAAGGAGAGGATTCCTCACAATCTGGTATTCAAGGCCTCCGCCAATGATTACTGGAACAACACCATAATGCCCTACGTCAGGGAGAACGGCCTTCAGTCGAGAGTCATCCTGATCGACGACAACTTGAACAGGAATCAGATGGACCGTCTCTATTCGGAAGCCGACCTTTTCGTATCCCCGTCAGAGATGGAGGGATTCGGAATGACACCCATCGAGGCCGCCATGTCACGGGTTCCTGTCATATGCAACGCGCTCGACACACTGGTCGAATCGACCCGCGGCCTTGTGGAGTATTACTCTCCGTCGAGGGATTACGAAGCCCTCTCCTGCAAGATTCTGGAAGTCCTGGCAAAACGCGGCAGCATGGATCTGGAATCCATCGCCTCCAGGTTCCGCAAACACTACTCCACAGCGACGCAGGCCGGAAGGTTCATCGAACTTTTCCAGGCAGTTTCAAAACATTGACCATACGCTCCCGGAATGTCCTGATTCCGGATTCGGTGGCATACTGCAGGGCAAATAGCACTACGGCGAACAGGCACACGACAGAGATACCGGCAACAAGGCGCATCACATCGGACGGACATCCGGGCAGCACGAACCGGCTCGCCGCATAGCCGATGGCAAATGCCACGGCACCGGCAGCCATTGATTTGAAGAACAGCCTCACGTAAATCCCGAAACGGATCTTCATACCGGTTGAAAACAGGAAATAAGGCTTCCATAGATAAACCACCAGCACCAGCTCGAGTATCTGCGCTGCCAGAATCCCGTTCAACCCGTATCGCGGAGCGAGGATCAGAGCGGATGAAACAAAAATCACCGCCTCGGCTATCGGCGACCATATATCCTTGAATATGCCGTATGCATTGATGAACACGTCCACCACGGTACGCATCGTATTCAAGAAAAACAATATCACTATCAGGACAAGAGTACGGTGATCGAGTATGTATTCGCTTCCCACCCAGAGTCCGATGAACGGTTCGGCAAGGAGCCACAAGCCGAAACAGCATATTGCCACCATCAGGAAACGGGATGCGAACAACTCACGGAACACCTTTGTTATCAACCCCTTGTCCCCTTCGGTTATCATATTGCCAACACTCGCCGTAACGCTGGTGAGCAGCACCGTAATCAATGCCTGCAAACTGTTGAACAATATCATATAGTTGCCGTATAGGGCAACCGTCTTCAGGGAAGTATAGGCATAGATGAAAAGAGGCAGGGCCTGAAGGGTGGCAAAGGTGCCGAAACGGTGGACGAACAGCTGCCCGGTCTTTACCATAACATCATTATACCTGGCTCTCAACGGTTTGTCGACAACGCAACGTTCCCTGAGATATGGATATTCACGATATATCGTTACGTTCAGCACAATGGATGCAATAATTGCAAAAACGGCTTCGAAAGCCAGCCACCATACATACGGATTGTCGAAGTATCTTACTCCGGCCATCTGGGCGAGGACCTTCACCACCATTATCAGACGATAGCTCGTCTGCACTTTGTAGTCCTTCTGGTCGGCAGTGAGCACGGCCTGCTTGTAATTCACGAAATATCCCAGAAGAGCGCTGAACAGCAGCACAAGGAACGATGCATAGGCATACCACATCGGCAGCTCCATCCTGCCGAAAATCAGAGGCAGGAAGGGAAGCAGGACTATGGAAGCCCCGATGATGAACAACGCCACCCTGCGGTACATCCAACCGTGGATGGCTGCAATCTGTCTCACCGATTCCCTATCGCCCGAATAAAGCGGCTTGTAGAGGGTTACCGTTATTGCGGAGCTTATGCCGAGTTCGGCCAGATTGAGAAAATTCAGAAGGCTGGCGGCAGTCGTGTTCAGGCCAAGCACCTCGGTGCCGAGATAGTCGAGAAACAGCTTCCGTGAAAAGAAGCCGATTACGATGGATACAACCTGCACCGCAACGGCGACGATTCCGTTGAACAGACTCTTTTTCGTTCTCGTATAGCCGTCCATTTCCGCTACAGGGACGCCCACTCGTCCATTTTTGCGTCAAGGTCCCGTTTCAATTCGAGATACCGGCGCGTAAGTTCCATAATATCGCTTCCAGGCTGGGGAGAGGAAAGCAGTTTCTCAACTTCGCCCATCTTCACCTCGGCCTCCTCTATTTGCTTTTCGAGGGACTTGCGGCGATTGGCAACCTTCCGGTCCTCCTTCGAGAAGGCTTTCTGCGGAACATTAGGTACCGGCCCATCCTTCTTCGCCGGAGCGTCCTTGACTGCGGCACCCTTCGCTGCGGAAGCTGCAATCTCAAACTCCCTGAAACTCTCGGCCTTCTTGGCCCTCAGAAAATCGTCAACGCCCCCGAGATGTTCCTTTACCTTCCCACCTCCGAACTCATATACCTTGTCGACCAGTCCGTTGAGGAAGTCGCGGTCGTGCGATACCACTATGAGTGTGCCGTCGTAGGCCTTGAGCGCCTGCTTGAGCACATCCTTGGAGCGGATGTCCATATGGTTGGTGGGCTCGTCGAGAGCAAGCAGGTTGTATGGGTTCAGCATAAGGCGGGCCATCGCAAGACGGCTCCTCTCCCCTCCGCTGAGAACCGACACCTTCTTGTCGATATCCTCCCCCTTGAAGAGGAATGCGGCCAGAATGTCGCGCAGCTTGGTACGGATATCCCCCACGGCCACCTTGTCGAGAGTATCGTACACAGTGTCGCTCCCCACCAGAATGTCGTCCTGATTCTGGGCATAGTAGCCCACATTCACGTTATATCCTGCAGCGGCCGACCCTTCAAACGGAAATATTTCTTTCATCAGGATGCGCATCATTGTGGTCTTGCCCTCCCCGTTGCGCCCTACAAACGCCACCTTCTCCCCGCGCATCACAGTCATATTGACATTCCGCAGGATGACCTTGGCTCCGCGAAGGGCGGCATCATCCTGTCCGTATCCGATTACGGCATCCTTCACCTGAAAAGCCACGTCGCCGCTTCTTGGAGCTGGCGGGAACTTCACCACCAGGGTCGAAAGATCCTCCTCGTCAACCTCTATGCGGTCGAGTTTCTTGAGCTGCTTCACCCTCTGCTGCACCTGATTGCTCTTGGTGGCCTTGTAGCGGAACTTCTCTATGAAATCCTCGGTCTTCTCTATCATCCTCTGCTGGTTGGCATAGGCCGCCTTCTGCTGCGCGATGCGCTCCTTGCGGAGCTCGAGATACTTCGAATACGGAACCTTGTAATCATAGATATGCCCCAGCATCACCTCCACAGTGCGGTTGGTGCAGTTGTCAAGGAAGCGGCGGTCGTGCGAAATAAGCACCAGGGCCCCCGTAAATTCCTGCAGATAATCTTCGAGCCATTGTATCGACTCTATGTCAAGATGGTTGGTAGGCTCGTCCAGCAGGAGCACGTCGGGTTTGCGCAGCAGTATCTTGGCCAGTTCGATACGCATATTCCACCCCTGCGAGAAAGTCTCGGTGAGACGGGAGAACTCATCCCTGTGGAATCCGAGTCCCATCAGGGTGCGCTCCGCCTGAAGCTGCGGAGGCTCGCTCCCCTGCATCGCAATGGCATCGTTGATATCGTTGAGCTCAACCAGAAGTTTGGTGTAGCTCTCGGATTCATAATCCGTTCGGGTGGCGATTTCGGCAGATATCTCCTCCAGCCGCGCCTCAAGGCGGTGAAGGTCGTCGAATGCGCGGAGGGTTTCCTCTATTACGGTGCGCCCTTTTGCATGCTCCATCATCTGCGGCAGATAACCTATATACTGCCCCGAAGGTTTGAGAATCCTCCCTCCTGTAGGGGTCTGAAGCCCCATTATCAATTTGAGGATGGTGGATTTCCCGGCCCCGTTCTTTCCCACCAGACCGATGCGGTCCTTGTCATTGATATGGAAATTTATACTGTCGAGCAGAGTATATCCGCCGAAAGAAACCGTAAGGTCGTTTATCGAAATCATCCGTCAACCTCCTTCCTGTCCCTGCAGGCCGCAATACTTATCAGATATAGGAGAAACAGCGGAAGGCTCACCACGAACAGGGAAAACGGGTCTCCCGAAGGGGTGATGAGGGCCGCAAGCACCACGACGGTGAGAACGGCATACCTCCAGCCGCTCACAAGCATTCCGCGGGTCACCAGCCCGATGCGTGAAAGCAGCGCAAGCAGCACAGGCACCTCGAAAGTCAGGCCGAAAAGCAGCACCGTGGATGCTACGGTCGACATATAGGATGAAAGCGAAATGACATTGTCCACCGCGTCGCTCACCCTGTAGTCCTGAAAGAATTTCACCATCAGAGGAAGCACAAGGGTATACCCTATGCAGATGCCAACCCAGAAAAGGATGGCCGAGAAGGCGAAGGCCGGCGCGGCAGCCCTCTTTTCACCCTCATACAGGGCGGGGGCGACAAAGCGCCATATCTCATACAGAAAATAAGGCACGCTCGCGATGAGGGCCGCCACGAGCGACACCTTGATATGGCTCATGAACTGGGCCGTCATCTCTATGTTGACAAGGTCGAGATGCACGTCAACCCCAAGCCATCTGTACAGAAAGAAATCCCCCCGCGTGGGAGCAAGTACCAGAGAGTCGAACAGGAATCCCTTGAAAAAGAAGAGCACCGCACTCACCAGGCAATAAACGACGAGCGAGCGGAGAAGCCCCCCTCTCAGCTCGTCGAGATGATCCCAGAAGGTCATCACACCATTCCCTGATGTGGCAGCCAACCTACTTGTCCTCCAGTTCCTTCTTTATTTCCTTGACGTCATCGTCCACGTCCTTCATCCCCTCCTTGAAGCTCTTGACTCCCTTTCCGAGCCCCTTCATGAACTCGGGAATCTTCTTGCCTCCAAGAAGCAGAAGTGCCACAAGGGCAATGATGACCCACTCCCATCCGGAGATGACCATCGGCATAATAAAAAGCGTGTTCATATTTTCGTGAATTGATGTTCAGAATCCATTACGTCATTTCAGTGCGGCAAGACGCTCCTTGAGATTGGCGATCTTGGTTGTGGCATCGGAGAGCTTCTTGCGCTCCAGGGCCACCACCTGCTCCGGCGCGTTGGCCACGAATCGCTCGTTGGAGAGTTTGGCGTTCACTCCCGAAAGGAACTTTTCGTAATATGCCAGATCCTTTTCGATTCCGGCGATTTCGGAGGCGACGTCAATCTTGCCCGAAAGCGGAACGCAGTACTCGGTGGTCCCCACCATAAACGTCTCGCCTGCACCACGTTCAAAGGCATCCACCACAGTAATCCCGCTCAAGTTGGCCATCTTCTCCATAACGGATGCCATTGAGGCGGGATATGCGCCCCTGACCTGCAGGCCAAGCGGCTCCTTGGGGGAAATGCCCTTGTCCTGACGGATATTGCGCAGAGCTGCCGTTACGGCGCAGGCCGACTCGAAATCGGCGATGATCGATGCGTCGCACTCCCCTGCCTCGGGCATCCTCTGGAGCATAATGGTATCCCCATCCTTCCTTGGAGCGAGATTCTGCCAGAGCTCCTCCGTAATGAACGGCATCACCGGATGGAGCAGCTTCAACAGAGCATCGAAAAATCCGAGGGTGGCATCATAGGTGGCCCTATCGAGCGGCTTCTGCTCCCCGTCTTCGAATCCGGGCTTGACTATCTCCAGATACCACGCGCAGAAATCGTCCCAGAACAGCTTATATACGGCCATCACAGCATCGTTGATGCGGAAATTGTCGAAATCGCGGCCAACGGCCGAAACGGTCTCGGAGAGTCTGGCCTTGAACCACTCCACGGCCACACGGCATTCGTCGCTCTGCTTCACGTCGGAGACCTTCCATCCCTTTACAAGACGGAAGGCGTTCCATATCTTGTTGGAGAAGTTCCTTCCCTGCTCCACCTGGCTCTCGTCAAAGAGTATGTCGTTGCCTGCGGAAGTGCAGAGCAGTATGCCAAGGCGCACTCCATCGGCCCCGTACTTCTCTATCAGGCCTATCGGGTCGGGCGAATTGCCCAGCTGCTTGCTCATCTTGCGCCCGAGCTTGTCGCGAACGATGCCCGTAAAGTATACATTGCGGAAAGGAACGTCGTTCATATACTCCTCACCCGCCATAATCATCCTGGCAACCCAGAAGAATATGATGTCCGGGCCGGTGACAAGGTCGTTCGTGGGATAGTAGTATTTTATCTCCCTGTTACCCGGATCATTGATGCCGTTGCACAGGCTGATGGGCCAGAGCCAGCTGGAGAACCAGGTATCGAGAGCATCCTCGTCGCGGACGAGATCCTCAGCCTTGAGATTCTCACAACCCTTTATCCTGCGGGCCTCGGCGAGAGCCTCCTCTGGAGAAAGTGCAACCACGAATTTCTCCTCCTCACCCTCTGCGGCGGGAAGGAAATACGCGGGGATGCGGTGGCCCCACCAGAGCTGGCGGGAAATGCACCAGTCCTGAATGTTCTCAAGCCAATTGCGATAGGTGGTCACATATTTGGCTGGGTGGAACTTGATCTTCCCCTCGAGCACCGGAGGCAGGGCGATCTCGGCAAAATGCTTCATACTCAGGAACCACTGCTTGCACAGGCGCGGCTCCACGGCCGTATCTGGATTGCGCTCCGAATAGCCCACCTTGTTCTGGTAATCCTCCACCTTCTCCATCAGGCCGGCAGCCTCCAGATCCTTTGCGATCTGCTTGCGGACCACCATACGGTCCTGCCCCACATAGAGGCCGGCAGCTTCTGAAATCGTGCCGTCGGGATTGAAGATGTCTATCGTCTCGAGATTGTGGGTCTTACCCAGATTGTAGTCGTTTATGTCGTGTGCCGGAGTGACTTTAAGGCAACCGGTACCGAACTCGATATCCACGTAGCGGTCCTCTATTACGGGGATCACGCGGCCGACCAAAGGCACGACAACCTTGTGTCCGCTGAGCCAGCGGTTCTTCGGGTCCTTGGGGTTGATGCACATAGCCGTATCGCCCATAATGGTTTCGGGACGGGTGGTTGCAACCACCGCATACCAGCGGCCTTTCTCGTCCTTATGGAGGACCTCCCCCTCCTTTGACGTGGGCCTGACCGGATTGACGTCGGCATCGGCCACATAGTAGCGGAGATGGTAGAGTTTGGACTTTTCGTCGCGATATACCACCTCTTCGGTCGAAAGCACCGTCTGCGCCTTGGGGTCCCAATTGACCATACGCAGGCCGCGGTATATGAGCCCCTTGCGATAGAGGTCCACAAACACCCTCGTCACCGACTCGCTGCGGATTTCATCCATAGTGAATGCGGTGCGGTCCCAGTCGCAACTGGCGCCCAGGCGGCGCAGCTGCTTGAGGATTATGCCTCCGTGCTCCTCTGTCCATGCCCAGGCATGCTCGAGGAACTGCTCGCGGGTGAGGTCTCTCTTTTTGATTCCCTGCTCTGCAAGACGGTTCACCACCTTGGCCTCGGTTGCAATCGAGGCGTGGTCAGTACCCGGCATCCAGCAGGCATTCCTGCCCATCATCCTGGCACGGCGGATGAGCACGTCCTGAAGGGTGTTGTTCATCATATGCCCCATATGGAGCACGCCTGTCACGTTGGGCGGGGGAATCACCACGGTATATGGCTCACGTGAATCGGGTTCGGAATGAAAATACTTGTTCTTGAGCCAGTAAGCGTACCACTTGTCCTCCACTGTAGAGGGATCGTACTTGTTGGGAAGTTCCTGTTGCATCTTGTGACAGACTGTTAAACGGTTGACATAAACTGCAAAGATAACCAACATTGGCCAGAATTTCAAGTCACCTCAATTCTGTTGAACTAAGTCCAATTACCAGCCGAAGTGTTATATTCGCATATAAAGGCAGATGGGAAGCAGCATAGTCGAGAACAGATTAGTGGCTTTGTC
>JAZUGR010000013.1:0-22074 GCA_045641345.1 Bacteroidales bacterium | reverse complement strand
GTGCGGGTGAAGGGACTCGAACCCATACGCCGCGAGGCACCAGATCCTAAGTCTGGCTTGGCTACCAGTTACAACACACCCGCAATTGCATTGCGTGAGGCAAAGGTAAGGTTTTTTTGTATATTTGCAATCCGGATAGATGCGCGGCGTTCCCCCAATATGAAAAAACTGTTTCTGATAGACGGTCACTCCTTGATATTCAGGATGTACTACGCCTTTCTGCGGCGTCCGATGATCAATTCAAAGGGGGAGGACACCTCAATTCTTTTCGGTTTCACCAAGTTCATCCTCGAACTTCTCCGCAGGGAGAAGCCGACCCATATGGCGGTGATGTTCGACCCTCCGTGCAAGACTTTCCGTCACGAAATGTATCCCGAGTACAAGGCCAACCGCAGCGCCGCCCCGGAGTTGGTGAAGGAGGCCCTCGACCCGCTCATCGAAATCGTGGGCGCCCTCGGCATCCCCGTGGTGATGAAGCCCGGTTTCGAGGCCGATGACGTGATAGGGTCTGTCGCAAGGCGCGAGTCGGCCCGCGGCTTCGACGTGTATATGGTCACCCCCGACAAGGACCTCGGCCAGGTGGTGGCCGACCACGTTTTCCAGTACAAGCCCGGCAAGGCGGGGGAGGAGCCCGAAATCCTTACCAGGGAGAGTCTTTGCCGGCAATGGGGCATCTCCAGGCCGCGGCAGATAATCGACATCCTTGCGATATGGGGCGACAGCGCCGACAATATCCGCGGAGTCGACGGCGTGGGCGAGGTGGGTGCGAAGAAGCTTGTGGCCAAATACGGCTCCGTCGATGGGATTTACGACCATCTTTTCGAACTTTCGCCCGCATTGCGCAAGGCTTTCGAGGCCGCTTATCCGTATATCGGCATGAGCCGGACCCTGGCTACGATAAAAACCGATGTCGAGCTCGATATGGATGAGGATGCCCTTGCCGTGACCGCGTGTCTCGACAAGCGCATTTCCGACATTTTTGCAAAATACGAATTCAACTCGCTGCGCCGGCTTCTGCCGGAGGCTGCACAGCCTGCAGCGGAGACTGGCGGGCCGGTATCCGGCGAGCTTCCGCAGCAGGGCTCTACGGAGGCGGGCGCCGTGATGCAATACGAACTTTCGGACTGCCCCTCCGTGGTCTCCCTTACCGCTACGCGCGGCTGCGTGGCCCTGCGCAGGACTTCTGCGGGGATGGCTCTCTGCTGCGACGGCCGTCTGGCAGTGTTCGATATGGACGACAAGGCCCTTGCCGCCATTCTTTCCGACTCTGCGATAGCCAAGGCCGGCTTTGACCTGAAGAGCCTCGAGGTGGAGCTGCTCCGCCGCGGCATACAGGTGGGCGGCGACATATTCGACGTGGAGCTGATGCACTATCTCCTCAATCCGGAGCGCACCCACAAGCTGGATGCCATTGCATCGGGACTCCTCGGTGTCAACCTTTCCGCCGGGGATGCTTCGGCAAGCGGGCCTTCCGAGGCTGAGCCGCGGCGCGAGGCCGGCCCCGTCGATCTTTTCTCCGCTCCGGTGGATGATTCTCCCGCCGATGACTCGCTTCCCTGCCGGGAGTGTGCCGCGATATGGGAGCTTGTCCCACTCCTTCGCTCGTCTCTTGAGCAGCAGGGGCTCTGGAATCTTTACCGCGAGGTGGAGATGCCTCTTGTGGAGGTGCTTTCGCAAATGGAGCATTACGGCGTGAAGGTCGATCCGCGTCCCCTCCGCGAGTACTCCGCCGCATTGTCTGTGGAGCTCTCCGCGATAGAAAAGGAGGCCCGCGAAATGGTGGGCTGGTCAACCCTCAATCTGGCTTCGCCCCGTCAGGTGGGTATAGCCATATTCGAAAAGCTCAACCTCAATTCGAGAATCAAGAAAAGCCGCCGCGGCGACTATCCCACCGATGAGGAAACGCTCTCCGATCTGAAAGACAAGCATCCTTTCGTGGGCAAGGTGCTCGAATACCGTGCCCTGAAAAAGCTCATATCCACATATCTGGACCCTCTGCCGTCGCTCATCAATCCCGCCACCGGCCGCGTGCACACCACCTTCAACCAGGCTCTCACCGCTACCGGCAGGCTCAGTTCGATGCGCCCCAATCTGCAGAACATCCCGGTGCGCACTGCCCGCGGGCGTGAAATACGCAAGGCGTTCGTGTCGGGCTTCGAAGGGGGCTGCATAGTGTCGGCCGACTATTCGCAGATTGAGTTGAGGCTTATGGCGCACCTGAGCGGCGACCAGGCTCTGGTGGATGGTTTCAACCACGGAGCCGACATTCACACCGACACCGCCTCGCGCATCTTCCACGTGCCTTTCGATGAGGTTACGCCCGAGCAGCGCAGCCGGGCCAAGGTGGCCAATTTCGGCGTGATCTACGGCATCTCGCCCTTCGGCCTGGCCAAGAGGATGGATTTGCCGCGCAGTGAGGCCAAATCGTTCATAGAGCAATATTTCGCCCAGTATCCGGGGGTGAAGGATTATATACAGAAAGTCACCGCCCGCTGCCGCGAGAACGGATATGTCGAGACCATCTTCGGCCGCAAGCGCTATCTGCCCGACATTGCATCGCGCAACCAGGTTGTCCGCGCCCTCGCGGAGCGCAACGCCGTGAACGCCCCGATCCAGGGCGGTGCGGCCGACATCATAAAGAAGGCGATGATCGAAGTGCACCGCAGGCTGAATGAGGCTTCACTCGATAGCCGTATGGTGCTGCAGGTCCACGACGAACTGATAATCGACGTGGCCCCGGGCGAGGTGGAGAAGGTGTGCGACATAGTCAAATCGAGTATGGAGGGCGTGTGCCGTCTTTCGGTGCCGCTCACGGTGGAATGCAATTATGGAAAAAACTGGCTTGAAGCGCACTGAGATGGATGACCTTCAGCTCATCCGCCTGGCTCTGAAGGACGACCAGGGGGCTTTCTCGTCGCTTCTCTCTCGCTACCGTACCTCCCTCACGGGATTCATCCTGCAGAATTATGTCTCGGTGGTCGAGGATGCCGAGGATATATGCCAGCGCAGTTTCGAGAAGGCTTTCAGGTGCATCGACCGCTACAATCCCGGATTCGCATTCTCCACCTGGCTTTACAAGATTGCCAGCAACGAGGCCATCGATCATCTGCGCCGCACTCGCAACAGCATCCCGTCGGTGTCGTATTCCGACGACCCCGAGTCGCTCGACACTGCCTCCGGGGGCAATCCGGAGGATAAGATAATAGTCGATCAGGCCGTCAACGAACTCATAGGGTGCATCAGGAGCCTGCCCGACACCTACCGCGAGGTGGCTGAAATGCGGTTTCTGAAAGATCTGGCCTACGAAGACATCGCTTCCGCACTGGCCCTTCCGCTCGGGACAGTCAAGACGCGGATAAACCGTGCCCGCAAGATGCTTGTGGAGGGCGCCTCATCATATTCAGGTGGCGATGCATCCCGTTGAGAAATATTTTCCGGCGCTTTCGCCGTTGCAGAAGGAGCGTCTGGAGGCTCTAGGGCCGCTCTACCGTGAGTGGAACGAAAAGATCAACGTCATATCCCGCAAGGATATGGACAATTTCTATCTGCATCACGTGCTTCATTCGATGGCAATAGGCAAGGCCGTGCAGTTCGCCTCGGGCGAAAGGGTGCTCGACGTGGGGACGGGCGGAGGGTTCCCCGGCATCCCGCTGGCGGTGCTCTTTCCCGCAGCGCGGTTCACCCTGTGCGACAGTATCGGCAAGAAGATAAAGGTGGCCTCTGCCGTGGCCTCTTCGCTGGGGCTCGACAACGTGGAGTGTGTGAACTGCCGAGTGGAGGCCCTGCCGGGGAATTTCGACTGGGCTGTCACCAGGGCAGTGGCGCAGCTCTCCGACCTTTACGGATGGATTGCCGGGCGTTTCTCCCGCGGTCTGATATGCCTCAAGGGCGGTGACCTCGAGGAGGAGGCCGCAAGGTGTGCTTCGCGCCACCGCCTCGACCGCGGCCGTTTTACCATTTCCGACATAGGCATATGGTATGACGAGGAGTATTTTGTAGATAAAAAGATTTTGATTTTGAAATAAAAGCATTACCTTTGCACTCCTACTTTTTCGGAAATAAAAATCTAAGATATGAAACGTACATTCCAACCCTCACAGCGCAAGAGACGCAACAAGCACGGTTTCCGCGAGCGTATGTCAACCCCTAACGGTCGCAGGGTTCTGGCTGCCCGCCGTCGTCACGGCCGCAGCAAGCTCACTGTGTCTTCAGAGGACCTCTGGTAGTCCTTGTCCCCGGTGATGTCGGGCAACTCTGGAAATAAGTCGCGAAAATATATTTTGCGGAATTTGATTTGGGCGGTTATCTCGGTACTCGCCCTTATTTTCGTTATCCAGATATTGCTCGGAGTCCGTACGCGCCACGGCCAGGAGATTCTTGTCCCCGATTTCCGGGGAATGACTATGGATGAGGCTTCTTCGCTCGCCTCCGGCAGCGGCATACGGCTCGACGTAACCGATTCGGTGTATGTATCCAATCTCGGCTATGGCTGTGTCTTTTCCCAGAATCCCGCCGCCGGCGAGGCTGTGAAGGAGGGGAGGCGCATCCTGATCACAATAAACTCCACGCAGCCAAAAACCGTGGCGGTCCCTTTCCTTACCGGGCTCTCGCTGCGTGCGGCGCGTACCGAAATCCTCTCCAACGCGCTCCTCGTGGGGAGGCTTTCGTATGTGGAGGATATGGCCACCGACTGTGTGCTCGAGCAGCGCTATCGCGGCAAGGCAATCCGTCCCGGCACACGCATCGAGGCCGGCAGCCGCATAGACCTGGTGCTCGGAGTCAATCCCGAGGAGAATTCAACCCTTCTGCCCGACTTGAGGGGCCTCTCTCTTGAGGCGGCCTCGGATATGCTTTTCGAATGCTCCGCCAATCTGCACAAGGTCAGATTTGACGAAACGGTGGGGTCGGCATCCGATTCGCTCCACGCATTCGTCTATTTCCAGTCGCCTTCGCCCCAGGCAGGGCACGTGGCTCTTGGTACCGACGTGGACATTTATCTTACGCTTGATACGTTGAAATTCGATCTCCCTGCAAGCGTTCCCGAGAACTGATGGCTGTCTTCGACGAAAATATCGACGACGGGGAGCAGGAGCAGGACCTGTTCGAGCACTTCCGCTTCGAGGTGGACAGCGGGCAGTCGCTTCTCCGCATAGACAAATATCTCTCGATACATATGGCCGGAACCTCGCGCAACCGCATTCAGCTTGCGGTGGATGCGGGCTATGTCCTGGCCAACGACAAGGTCGTGAAGGCCAATTACAAGGTCAAGCCTCTCGACGTAATCAAGATAATGCTTCCTTATGAGCGTCGTGGGTTCGACCTCGTGCCGGAGGACATCCCGCTTGATATCGTTTACGAGGACGACGATCTCCTGGTGGTCAACAAACCCGCCGGGATGGTGGTGCATCCGGGGCACGGCCATTTCTCGGGCACCCTTGTCAACGCCCTTGCATTCCATCTTGGCATAACTCCCGGAAAGGACGCCTCCGACGAACGTATGGGCGTGCTTGTACATCGTATCGACAAGGACACGTCCGGTCTGCTTGTGGTGGCCAAGAACGACAAGGCCCAGCTGAATCTGGCGAAGCAGTTCTTTTATCACACCATCACCCGCAAGTACGTGGCTCTCGTGTGGGGCAACATCGAAGAGGATTCGGGCACTATAGAGGGCAACATAGGCAGGGATCCCAACGACCGTATCCGCTATCGCGTGTGCAGCGATCCGGAGCAGGGAAAGCACGCCGTGACCCACTACAAGGTGCTTGAAAGATTCGGTTATGTGACTCTGGTGGAATGCCGCCTGGAAACCGGCCGCACGCATCAGATAAGGGTCCATATGAACCATATCGGCCATCCCTTGTTCAATGACAGCCTGTACGGCGGCGACCGTATCCTCAAGGGGGCTCTCTATACCAAATACAAGCAGTTCATCGACAACTGCTTTGAGATTCTGCCACGTCAGGCTCTCCACGCCAAGGTGCTCGGGTTCAAGCATCCCGCCACAGGCCGGCAGATGTACTTCGATTCGGAGATTCCCGCCGACATGGCCGCCCTCTTCGAAAAGTGGCGCCGCTATTCTTCAGTAAGGGAACTCCCCGAAGAGTGACTTCCGGCCGCGGAATCAGAATCTGCCTCTGCCGTATCCGTTCCTCGGCATTATACTCTGCTGGATCTGATCCTTCTTGGATCCGAAATTGCCGAATCTCCAGGTGAGCGTGACGACGAAATAGCGCCCGAGGGTGTTGTTCATCTTGTCGAGCACATAGTTGTCGGTGGCGTTGCGGGTGACGCTCCTGGACTGGTTGAGGATATCGTACATCTTGAATGCCACGGTGGCCTTCTTCTTGAATATCTGCCGGCTCAGTTCGGCGTTCCAGATGCACATCGGTTTGTTGAAATCCGCCGAATAGCCTGCATAGAAGGTGTATTCGCAGTTGGTTGATATGCTGAGTATGTCGGGGATGTTGGCAATCAGGCGGGCATCCACCGAGTTGGTCCACGCCGGGGCCACGTTCTGCGATGCGATGCTGTACCACGACTGGCTGTAGCGTACCCTGCCTCCTATCGATGCCTCGAGTATGTCGTTGCGGTAAAGGAACCTCAGGCGCTCCATCACCGATGCGCTGCGGTAGAGGTTTTCAGAGTAGTTGTTGATGTCGAGATAGGTGTCGGGGTCTTCCGGGTCGATATTGTCCTTGCCCACGAGGTTCACCCCCTTGTTGTAGCCCAGGCGAGTGAACGACATTATCGAGAATCCGCTCTGTGCGATGGGGGCGTTTATCATTGCGAAAAGGCTTGTCTGGAGGGCTCCCTTGGAATTGTTTATGGGGATGGTGTACTGCACTCCGTCGTCGCCGTAATACGATGCATTTACGATGTTGTTGGTGGAATAGACCATATTGCCGCGGGCGTTGAGCGAGAAGAAGGTCTCCTTGTTGTTGTAGCGGTAATCGGCATTGACGTTGTGCGAGAACGACGGAGTCAGCCCGGGGTTACCGAGGTAGAGCCTCTGCGGGTCGGAGTTGTCGGGAACCGGAAGCAGCTGAGTGGTCGATGGCTGTGTGGTGCGCCCCCTGTAGTTGAACCTGAGCACGTTGTTGTCGTCGAAGTTGACCTCGACCCTCGCGTTGGGCGACCAGTTGTAGACGGTGCGGTCGATAGTGGTGTCGACCTCGGCGTACCTGGCCCGGCTGATGGTATGCGAAGGCATATAGTTGGCTCCGATCGTGGCGTTGAACTTCTTTGTCTGCTTCTTGATGCTGAGGCCTACGTTCTGACTGATGTATTCGTTGCCCACCGTGCTCGAATAGTCGGTGTCGTACTGGTCGTATTTGCCCGAAGCCCCCTTGTTGTAGGCCACCTTGTCGGACGAACTTCTGGTATAGTTGTACGAATATGACGCCTCTGCAAAGAAATTGTTGCCCAGCGGCTCTGTATATGCCGCGCGGCCTCCGAGCCTCCAGCTTTTCGACAGGAGGTTGTAACTCTGGTCAACGTTCTTGCCGTCGTTGGAAATCCCTTCGTCGAAGACCTCGGTCTCCGACTGGTTTATCCCGTCGAGCTTGTCGCGCTTGACGCTGTAGTTCAGGTTCACCGATATGGTACGCCCCTTGGCGCTGCCTATCCTCTGCCGCCACAGCAGACGGCCGTCGGTGGATATGTTGTCGGTGTTGCCCACCGACTTGGATTCGCCCCTGTTGACGTCCTTGACATCCCCGCCGTTTCTGAGCAGGGTTTCGTATCCGGTCGTGTCGCAGAAATTGCCCCATCCGTAATTGAAGTTGGGCAGGAAGAGAATCGATGTCTTGGGAGATATCTTCCAGTCGAACCTGCCTCCTGCACGGTGGCCGTAGGTGTTCGACAGATTAAGTGACTTTTCCTTGCTCAACAGCTCGGATCCGTCTTCCTTGAAGGTGGTCTTGTCGCTGGTTTCCTCGACAGCCTTTTCATTGCCGTTGAACAGGTAGTTGCCGTTGATTTCGCTCTTGTCGTCGAAGATCTTCGACCCGTTGACGCCCAGCATATACGAGGTGGAGATGCCGTTGTTGCCGCCACGCATCCCTCCGCGGCGCATCCCGCCCATCGAATTGCCTGTAATGTCGTTGAATCCTCGGTTGTTGGTATTGTTCACGTTGCCCAGGAATACCAGCTGGTCGGATTCGGTGAACCTGGCCGCCAGACCGCCGCCCTGGAATCGCACCTTGTCGGATGCGCCCATTTCCTTTTCCTGGGAACTGTGGAGGTCCATTCCGGCGCCTCCAGTGACGTTGCCCATCCAGCCGTTCATCATACCGGGCTTGATGTTCAGGTCGAGCACCGTCTCTTCATCGCCGTCTTCTATTCCGGTGAATTCGGCCTGCTCCGACTTCTTGTCGATTATCTTCACCTTGTTGACAATCTTGGCCGGGAGATTCTTCGTGGCGAGTTTGGGGTCGTCGAGGAAGAATGCCTTGCCGTCGATATATACCTTGGAGATGGTTTTCCCGTTGGCGGTTATCGACCCGTCGTCGCCTATCTCGACTCCGGGGAGCCTCTTTAGAAGGTCTTCCAGCACGTCACTGTCGGTCTGCTTCATTATCGACACGTTGTGCTCTATGGTGTCTTTCTTGATTTGGATGGCGTTTCCCACGTCTGAAACCACGGCGCCTTCGAGGTAGTTGACCTGAACCTTCATCTTTTTGGAGCCGAGGTTGAGATTCTCATTCACCTTGATGACCTCGCTGTAATCCTCATACCCGAGCATTATGCCCTTGATCAGGTAGGTGCCTTCACGCACTCCCTGCAGCAGCGCGTTTCCCTTTTCGTCGGTCTGCGCGTATTTCAGCACCTTGTCGGAGCCCTCCCTGGAGAGCGAAACGGTGGCGAAGGAGACGGCCTCGCCGGTTTTCTTGTCCGACAGGTTGAGCCGCACCTCGTAGGTCTGGGCCGATGCCGCAATCCGGACCGCTGCAAACAGCAGGGACGTCAGTATGTATTTGTAGAAACGTAGATTCATCTCAATCGTGGTTTTATCGCGTTATTCTGTCGGGGTGCGCTTCCGCAAAGGCTTTCCAGGAGGTGGAGGCCGATATGTCGGTGAGGGGGGAGGAGAGCTGGTAGAAGTGGCACATCGCTATCGCAAGGGCGTCGGATGCATCGAGGAACTTGTTGTCCATAGTGATTCCGAGCGTTTTGCCCATAATCATCATCACCTGCTCCTTCGATGCGGCTCCGTTGCCAGTTACGGCCATCTTGACCTTGCGGGGCTCGTACTCGAACACCGGTATCGAGCGGTGCAGCGCTGCGGCGATCGCCGCTCCCTGCGCCCGTCCGAGCTTGAGCATCACCTGCGGGTTCTTTCCGTAGAAAGGAGCCTCCACGGCCAGGTCGTCGGGTGTGTATTTCTCGATGAGACCGCCGACCTCGCGGAAGATCCTGTCGAGCTTGATGAAATGGTTTTTCTCCCTCCGCAGGTCGAGGACGCCCATATCCACATAGTGGACCTTGCGTCTGTCAATGAGAATGACCCCGTAACCAAGAATGTTGGTTCCGGGGTCAATGCCCATTATTATCCTTTGTCGGTCGTCCTGTTGGAGAGATGACATGGCATCTGGATTATATCGTGTCGAACCCGGTCCACTTGCGCAGCACTTCGGGCACGATTATATGACCGTCTCCGGTCTGGAAGTTCTCGATGATTGCCGCCAGGATTCTCGGAAGCGCCAGCGAACTGCCGTTGAGGGTGTGGGCCAGCTGCATCCTGCCGTTTGAATCCTTGTAGCGCAGGTGGAGGCGGTTGGCCTGATAAGACTCGAAGTTGGATACCGAGCTCACTTCAAGCCACTTTTTCTGTGCTGCCGAGAACACCTCGAAATCGTATGTTATGGCAGAGGTGAAGCTCATATCGCCTCCGCACAGGCGGAGTATGCGGTAGGGGAGACCCAGCGCGCTGACTATCGATTCCACGTGTGACACCATCCCGTCGAGTGCGGCGTACGAGTTCTCCGGCTTTTCGATACGGACTATCTCGACCTTGTCGAACTGGTGGAGACGGTTAAGGCCTCGCACGTCCTTGCCGTACGAACCGGCTTCGCGCCTCCAGCAGGGGGTGTATGCAGTCATCCTGACGGGGAAGTCCTCCTCCTGAAGGATGACGTCGCGGTAGATGTTGGTTATGGGCACTTCAGCGGTCGGGATCATATAGAATCCGTCGAGCGGAGCGAAATACATCTGCCCTTCCTTGTCGGGGAGCTGCCCCGTACCGAATCCTGAAGCCTCGTTTACCATATATGGGGGCTGGTACTCAAGATATCCGGCATCGGTGTTGCGCTCGAGGAAATACGACACCAGTGCGCGCTGTATCCTGGCACCCTTGCCCTTGTAAACCGGGAATCCGGCCCCTGTGAGCTTGACTCCCAGATCGAAGTCGATTATGTCGAGATTCTTGACCAGCTCCCAGTGAGGCAGGGCATTCTCACCCAGATCGGGGGTTTGCCCGCCCATCCTGACAACCACGTTGTCCTCGGCGCTCCGGCCTTCGGGCACCTGGGCGCAGGGCAGGTTGGGGAGCAGCACCAGAAGGGAATCCTGCTCACTCTGGCAGGCATTCATCTGCTCCTCGAGGGATTTGGATTTCTGCTTGAGCGCAGCAGTGCTGTTTTTGGCTGCTTCGGCCTCGGCGCCCTTGCCTTCCTTCATCAGACGGCCTATTTCGGCGGCCTTGGTCTTCTGCTCGGCGAGGCAGGAGTCCAGTTCACCCTGGAGGCTGCGGCGCTTCTGGTCGATATCGATTATTTTGTAAACGGTTTCCCTGGCATCGAAGTGCTTGACGGCAAGGCGTTCGATGACGAACTCCGGTTGCTCTCTCAGAATTTTAAGCGTCAGCATTTTTATCAAAAATATTTTAACCTGCAAAGATACTAAAATCGGAAATATGAGAAATGCACGTTCCCATATTTTCTTTCCTTTATGAATCCCTCCGTCGTGTCGAAAGAATATTCCGCCGGATGTTCGAGAATCAGAAGGCCTCCTTCGGCAACAATCCCGGCCTCCCGTATCTTGCCTGGGATTGCATCCAGGGATGCTATGGCATACGGAGGGTCGGCGAACACTATGTCGAATTTCCTCGAACAGATTCCCAGAAAATCGAAGGCGTTGTGGTGCACCACCTGCATCGCGACCCCCAGCGCGGCCGCTGTTTTCTTGATGAAAGACGCGTTGGCCGGGTTCATTTCGATGGCGATTATATCACGGCAGCCCCTCGATGCGAATTCGTACGATATGCTCCCGGTGCCGGCAAACAGGTCGAGCACCGAAATTGATTCGAAATCGAATTCGTTGACCAGGGTGTTGAAAAGTCCCTCCTTGGCGTAATCGGTCGTCGGTCTGGCCTTGTATCCCTGTGGCGGGCATATCTGCCTGCCCTTGAGAGACCCTCCGATTATCCTCATAGTTTTTCTGCTCCCTTGCAGTAGCGGAAAAGGTCGTTCTGCATTTCGAAGGGGACGGTGTCGTGGAAATATACGGCCGTCACCTCGGGGTTGATCTGGAACTGCTTGAGCGCAGCAAAGATGAAATACTCGCCCGTGAGGTGGTCGGGGGCAGGGTAGGAATTGGCCAGCAGCAGTTTGTCGCCTGCCACCAGTACGATGTCGAGAGTCTTGCCGTCGTAGCTTACCAGAACCTTGTTGAAGTCCTTTATCTGTTTTACCCCTTCGAGCATCGATGCTATCAGGGGAGTGTCGCCCGATGACTGTGCGGCATAAACAAGAACTGCCTGGAAATCGGGCAGTTCTTTGTAATATACTTTGTCGTGCGGCTCAAGACGGACAGCCTCCGACAGAATCTCGGACGCATTTTCCTTCTTGAAGAAGGGCGACGGTACCAGTGTGTATCTGTGCACTATTCCCAGTTGCCTGCGTTATTGTTGGCGGCATCTACGCTGCCGACCATCAGACCGGGATAGCGGTCGGTGTCCTCGCACTCGGCATTGAGGTTTATGATGAGCTGCTCGTCCATACCGGAGAGAAGGCCCCTGAAAGGCTCGCCCGGAGCGGGACGCCATCCATAGGGAATCTTGGCCTCGAAAAGGGGAACGTTCACACCGGAGACGGTTTTGACCACGGTGCTCATTATTACGGTGTCGGTGCCCGAGAACGGTATGTAGCGGAGGTCTTCGATATTGAAGCCGTCCTTGTCCTTGAAGAGGGTGTCCCTCACCGCGATGGGGAGAGGAAGGCTTATGATGAGATTCTTGTCGCCGTCGAGATACATCTGGTAGAGCTCCTGTTCGGTGATTTTCTTCTTTGCCTTCTTGATTTTCTCGGTATGCATCACGGCGGTCGAGTCGTCCATCGAGCCTATCTGCTTGACGATGGTGATTTTGCCGTTGTTGTAGAAATCAATAAGCGTGTCCATCGTAGGGGCATAGTATCCGAAAACGGACTTGAAGGTCACCTGAAGGGTACGGATGTTCTTGAGCCTTTCGACTGCGACGGCCTTGCGGGCATCCTTTTCGGTGTTGAACTTGACGGGCTTGTTGATGCTTCTTACCAGCAGGAATGCCAATGCAATGATACAGAGCGGGAGAACTGCGACTGTTAGAATCTTTTTCATATTTGAGGTTTGTTTATTTGCTGTTTCAAACCACAAATCTAAACAAATAATCGCACCCGACAAAATATTTTTATTTCGAAACAGTTTGTTAAATTTGCAGATTATTGACATTTGGAAACGGTATATGATGGAACTGTCGGATACGGACAAACTTGACGCGGTTCTCGCCTCGTCCAGCAGGGTGGCGGTGGTGAGCCATTACAGCCCCGACGGGGATGCGGTGGGGTCTGTGGTGGCCTGCAGCGCATATCTGGCCTCCCGCGGAATCACTGCGGTTCCGATTCTTCCGAGTGCCATACCGTCTTCCTTGAGCTTTCTGGGGGAGCTGGGGCAGAACATCCTCATCTGCGAGGATGACGTTCCTGCCGCCGAGAGGGCGATAGCTTCGGCGGATGCCGTGATATGCCTCGACATAAGCCAGCTGCAGCGCACGGAGTATCTCGCTGCGGCAATCTCCTCCTCGAAGGGCGCCAAAGTCCTGGTGGACCACCACGTGAGGCAGGGTGACGACAGGTTCGACCTCGTGTTCTCCACGGTGGAGGTGTCTTCGACGTGCGAGCTCCTGTTCAATATCCTCCTGCATATGGGCGACATCGCGTCGGACGCCTCCCGCCTCTGCCCGGAGTGCCTTACGGCGCTTTACGTGGGGCTGATGACCGACACCAACAACTTCTCGAACTCCGTCTTCCCGTCCACTTTCGAGATGGGGGCGGCATTGCTGCGCTGCGGAGTCGAAAAGGACAAGCTGCAGGAAAAGGTGTTCAAGTCATATTCTTCCGAGAGGATGAAACTGATGGGGCACCTGCTCTACAACAAGATGCACATACTCCCCGGGTACGGGGCCGCCTATATGGTCCTGACCGAGGCTGAGAAGAAGGAATATGCATATGTCACGGGCGATTCGGAGGGTTTCGTGAATCTTCCGCTCTCGATAGGCGACGTGCGTATTTCGGCCCTTTTCACCGAAACCTCCACAGGGTACATACGTGTGTCGCTCCGTTCCAAAACAGGCACCGACGTCAATGTCCTTGCCCGCAAATGGTATAACGGCGGGGGGCACGTCAACGCTGCGGGGGGCAGGCTCTACATCCCGGTCGGCGAAATAGGTGCCTATTTCGAAAAAACGCTGGAGGATTATTTCGGCAGATGATCCGCAGCCGTCATATCGTTCTTCCGCTGCTTTTTGCAGCCTTGATCCTGGCTCTCCCTTCGTGCGAGAGCGAGAAGATGACCACGGTAACCTCGCAGGAGGATCAGATAAGCAAGTGGGTCACGAACACCTATGCCGATTTCGACAAGGTGTATTACGACCATTGTGTGAGGATAGTGCTGCAAAACGGCGAGCCCGATGTCATTGTCGGGAGCGGTGACCTTGTGCGCGCTTTCATCGAGGGATATATATTCAACAACGGACCCGGAGCGGAATTCTGCAGCGACACGCTTGACTTCGAAGCCGGCAGGGGCAATCTCATCCGCGGGCTTGACGACGGGGTGATAGGGGCCGGGAAGAAGGAGGTTTCGTATGTGGTTTTCTCCACCAAATACGGATATTACGACGAAATAGTGGGTGTGGTGCCTGCGATGTCGCCGCTTATTTTCAAAGTTGAAATATTGGACATTGACGGAAAATAATATGAACAGATTGACAACAACGGCCTTGATTGCGGCTTCTCTGCTGCTGCCGGCTTCTTGCGCACGCGACGTGGCGGAGGCCGAACATCATTCCACCGACAGGGTGCTCGAGGCTTGGGTGAGGCAGACCTACGGTGCCTTGGAAAAGGATACCGCCGGGGTGTATATCCTGGACTTTCAGGAGGGGAGCGGTTCTCCTGCCGGGGATTCCTCCTACGTTTTCGTCAACTACGTCTGCAAGTCGCTAGACAACCGGGTCTCTTCGACCAACGACCCTCTGCTTCTCGAGAAGCACGGCTCCATGGAGAGTTACACATACGTCGGGCCCAGAATCTGGCGTCTCGGCCAGGGGGCCATCCCTTCCGGGCTCGAGTCGGTGATAAGGCGTATGAAGGAGGGCGGCAGCGCCACCGTGGCAATCCCGGTCGGCAAAAGTTCCGTGACCAACCAGGTATATGCCACAAGCATCCCGAATGCAGTCGAAATCAACAACGTGATTTACAAGATTGAATTGCAGCGTGTCATCGAGGACATCAAATCCTATCAGGACAGCCTGCTGAAGGATTTTTCCAAAAAACATTACTCGGGAGTGGATTCAGTCAGCGACGGGTTCTACTTCGTGCGCGTTGGCTTCCGCCAGGGAGAGGACTCGATAGCCGACGAAACGGGCCTGGCCATCAGATATGTCGGAAGGCGTCTCGACGGGGTGGTGTTCGACACCAACATCAAGGACTCGGCGCGCCGGTTCAATCTCAAGAGCGTTTCGGGCGATTCGCTCTATTTCACCTACTATAAGAACCTCAATACGATGCTTTCGTCGAACTCGGGGTATATACCCGGTTTTACGATGGCCGTCAACAGAATGAAGCTCCACGATACGGTGGAGGTGTTCTTCCGTTCCGACTACGGCTACGGGGCTGCGGGGTCCGGTGTCTCCATCCCGGAATATTCACCATTGAATTTCAAGATTTTCATTCAGGAGTCGTATGCCAAGGACAGCGAATGATTAAGCCATGAAAGACAGAACACGTGAGAAGGAGGCCTTCGCAAGGCTACTCGACATAATGGACGAACTCAGGGAGAAGTGTCCCTGGGACCACAAGCAGACCTTTGATTCCCTGCGTTCGCAGACGATAGAGGAGACCTTCGAACTGAGCGAGGCCATCCTTAACGGGGATATGAAGAACGTATCCAAGGAGCTGGGCGACGTGCTCCTGCACATAGTGTTCTATTCCAAGCTCGGGGAGGAGAATGGCGAATTCTCCGTGGCCGACGTGATTGACCACCTGTGTGAAAAGCTGATATACCGCCATCCGCACGTGTATGGCGATGTGGCGGCCTCGTCGGCGGGAGAGGTGGTCAAGAATTGGGAACAGCTCAAGCGCAGCGAGAAGGACGGCAACAAAACCGTGCTTTCGGGAGTCCCCTCGACCCTTCCTCCGCTGATCAAGGCATACAGGATGCAGGACAAGGCAAGGGCCGTCGGTTTCGATTTCGCCCGCAAGGAGGATGTCTGGTCGAAGGTTGAGGAGGAAACGGGCGAGTTCCGCACGGAACTCGGGCGCCTCGACCTGAACGATGCATCCGCCAGGGATGCCGCCGAGGGTGAGCTTGGGGATCTCATCTTTTCGATTGTGAATGCCGCAAGGCTCTACGACCTCAATCCCGATACCGCTCTCGAGAGGACGTGCTCCAAGTTCCGCAACCGTTTCACGTATGTCGAAGAAACGGGCAAGGCCCGCGGCCTCGACCTGCGCGATATGACGCTCGCCGATATGGATGCGCTTTGGGAGGAGGCCAAAGCCAAGGGCCTCTGACCGATGGAAGACTGGAAATCACGTACTGCACTGCTGGTTGGCCCCGATGGGGCAAAACGTCTCTCCGATGCCTGCGTGGCGGTGGTGGGGCTCGGCGGAGTGGGCTCTGTGGCTGCCGAGATGGTGGTCCGCGCCGGTGTGGGGCATCTGGTCATCCTCGACTGCGACAGGGTGAGCGACACCAACCGCAACCGCCAGATACCGGCGCTCTCTTCGACTGTCGGCCGCCTCAAGACGGAGGTCGTCGCAGAGCGTCTCAAGGACATAAATCCGGAACTTGACCTGACGGTGGTTGACGAATATCTCGATTCAGGCAACGTGGGCGTTCTGTCAGGATTCCATATCGACTATCTGATCGATGCAATAGACACGCTCTCACCCAAACTCGCCCTTATATGCCACTGCGTCGGGAATCATATCCCGTTGGTGAGCTCGATGGGCTCCGGGGCCAAATACGACGTAACCAGAATCCGCATCACCGACATATCCAAGTCGTTCAACTGCCCGCTTGCGTATATCGTGCGCAAGAAACTGCGCAAGATGGGAATCACAAAGGGATTCAAGGCCGTTTTCTCGGAAGAGCTCCCCGTAAATGAGGCTATCGTGGAGTTGAGCGAGGCCGAGCAGGCTGAAACCAGCAATAAAAAATCGCAGGTAGGAACCATTTCCTACCTGCCTGCAGCTTTCGGTTGCGCCTGTGCACAGGCGGCCCTGACTACTCTCCTGCAGCCTTGAGGCGCTCTGCGTTCTCGGCAATCTGCAACTGGTCGATGGTATCCTGTATGTCCCCGTCCATAAATACGGGCAGGTTGTACATCGTATAGTTGATGCGATGGTCGGTAACCCTGCTCTGGGGATAGTTGTAGGTGCGTATCTTGGCCGACCTGTCACCCGTCGAGACCATAGTCTTGCGTTTTGTGGTGATGTCGTTGAGGTACTTTTCGTATTCGAGGTTGTAGAGACGGGTCCTGAGTTCCTGGAGGGCCTTGTCGAGGTTCTTCAGCTGCGACCTTTCGTCCTGGCACTGGACGACTATGCCTGAAGGTATGTGGGTGAGCCTGACCGCCGAATAGGTGGTGTTGACTCCCTGCCCGCCGGGGCCCGACGAGCAGAAGGTGTCCTTGCGCACGTCCTTCATATCTATCTCGACGTCGAATTCGTCGGCTTCGGGAAGTACCACCACCGAAGCTGCGGAGGTGTGCACACGGCCCTGCGTTTCGGTTTGGGGCACTCTCTGCACGCGGTGTACGCCGCTTTCGTACTTGAGGGTGCCGTAAACCTTGTCGCCGCTTATCTTGCAGACAATCTCCTTGAAGCCTCCGGCCGCACCCTCGCTCTGGGAGGTGACCTCACATTTCCAGCCCTTCTTCTCGAAATATTTGGAGTACATCCGGAAAAGGTCGCCGGCAAATATCGCCGCCTCGTCGCCGCCAGTGCCGCCTCGTATTTCGAGGATGGCGTTCTTGCCGTCCTGCGGGTCGGCGGGGATAAGCATTATCCTTATCTCCTCCTCAAGCTGGGGAAGGGCAGCTTCGATTCCGGAAGCCTCCTCCCTGGCCATCTCGCGCAGGTCATCGTCCTTTTCGTTCATCAGGATGTCCTTGGCGCCGGCAAGGTCGGAGATCATCTTGCTGTATTTTTCACCTGCTGCCACTATGGGCTCGAGTTCCTTGTAGTCCTTGTTGAGCTGCACGTAGCGCTTCATGTCGGACATCGTTCCGGGGTCCGATATCTGTGCGGCTATAGACTCGTATTTGTCCTTGAGCCCCTTTATCTTTTCCAGTAGGGTGTTTTCTGCCATAAGATTCAAATTTGGCGCAAAATTACTAAAATATCCTTATTCCTCCGGCTTCTTGGCGTTCTTGACATATTTTTCGAGCGCCTTCCACTGCTCGTTGGCATTGTGCAGCACGTTTTCCTCGAAGACATAGGTGTGGCCCTCGAAGGGGAGCTGCAGGTAGTCGACGTCCTTTCCGCATCCGGCGGCTGCATAGTACATACGTTCGCTCTGTATCGGGTGGGTTCCGGCATTCTCGTCCATTGTGCCGTGAATCAGGAGGAGGTGGCCCGAAAGGGAGTCGGCATAATTGAAGGGGGATACCTTGTTGTACATCTTCTTCGCCTTCCAGTAGGTGCGGCCCTCGTGCTGGAATCCGAACGGGGTGAGGGAGCGGTTGTGTGCGCCGCTCTCAGCGAATCCCGCCTTGAACCAGGTGGTGTGGGTCATAAGGTTGGCGGTCATGAACGACCCGTAGGAATGGCCTCCAACGGCAACCCTGTTGCGGTCGCCCACGCCTATCGAATCAAGATAGTTTATTGCGGCCTCGGCGTTCATCACCATCTGCTCTACCAGGGTGTCGTTTGGCTTGCCCTTGAGTGTCTTGGCCACAATGGGCATTGAGAATCCCATAAGTACCGCATAGCCTTTGGTCGCCCAGTGCATCAGCTGGGCGCGGCCCGGTACGGGATAGGTGTAGCGGGGTACGCGGAATTTCTCGGCTTCGGCGGGGCACTGGTATTCGTAAGGGTATGTCCAGAGGAGCACCGGAAGTTTGCCGTCGCGTTCCTTGTCGTATCCTGCCGGGAGATAGAGACGGCCTGACATCTTGAGTCCGTCGGCGCGGCGGTACGTTACGAATGAATCCTGAATGTCGAGCATCTGCGGCAGCGGGTTTTCGAAATCGGTGAACCTGACCGAACTCTCCTTGCCTCCCTTGACCGTTACCAGACAGTAGTTGGGGACTTCCTTGCACGACTGCTTGCGGCTTATGAAAGTGACGCCCTTGGGGGATATGCCGACGACCTTTGCAACGACTTCGTTGTAGGGGGCCTTGCCTGTCCAGAGGTTGGTGATTTTGCCGCTGCGTATGTTGAATGCGTCGATGAACGACATATTGTCGCCTTCGGCGTCGGGGCGGTTGTCACCCTTGAGGAACATCGTGGAGCCCTCCACCCACAGGAGAGAGGCGCAGGTTCCGGGGTCGGTTCTCTTGAGAGGTTCGCCATAGACCGGCGCATTGCCCACGGTGTCGTGCTCGGTGCTGTACCGGAATATCTCTTCGGCCACCACGACGGAATCGGCCGGGGTGAACGCCATTATCCTCTTGAATTTCTCCTTGCTGTTGGTTTCGGTGTAGATGGCAAGGTCTTCGTCGCACCAGATGACGTTGCTCATCTTGTACTGGCTCTTGAAGAGCATCTTCTTCTGGCTCTTGTAAAGGAAAGGATATTCGAACTGCCAGAGGCTTGTGGTGTAGGTCGGCTCGGGCTTTTCTTCCTTCTCCTTGTCGTCGTCCCTGGAATCCTTGTCGTCATCGTCCTTGTTGTCCTCGTCACTTCCCGTAGTCACTTCGGTTTCTATCCACGCCACCGTGGCCGGCTCGTCGGGACGCCAGCAGAAGAAACTCTTTGTCGTCGTGGTTTTCTTTGCGTCCTCATCGGAGAAACCGTCCTGGCTCTCATCTGGAGCACCCGTGCTCCACTCGGCCACGTTGCCGGTGACAATCACGTCGGAGGTGTCTTTCTTTGACTTGGATGCGCCGGCAGATATGGATTTCTTGAGCACCTTGACCTCCTTGCCGGTGATGTCCCATACGGATGTCCACGCGCCGAACGACAGGTGGCTCCTTACATAGGAATAGGGGCGTTTCTCGACCACCACGAGAAGGAAGTTGCCGTCTGGCGACGGGTCGAAGCTTCTGAATACCGCCTTGTCGCCGATGATTCTGGTAAGGCCGTTGTTCCACACGCAGAGCTGGGCGCCGCACAGATATTCGTAAACGTCCTCATCGAAAAGACTCTTGACGAGGTCCTGATAGGTGCGGTATTTGTAGGGTTTGCCGTTGCTGCGCTGCACGATGGGACCCTTCGGGGTCCTGTCTGAAGGCATCTGCCCGATATTGGAGGGCACAGCCTTGTATATGATGGACTTGCCGTCGGGCATAAAGCAGAAAGCCGCGCCGTAGGTGTTGTTCACCCTCATTGTGTTGATCCTTTCGGCTACCGGGGCCTTTGCGGTCGCATCGACACGGTAGAGGTCGACGGAGTAGTCGGTTGTGTTGAGGAAGCAGAACACTTTGCCGTCCGGCGACCATTTGACAGACGATATTTTGGCCCCCGAAGGGATGCCGTCGATTTCGACTATCGCTCCATCGGGGACTTTTACCAGGGAGATGCCGCTGGTGATGGTTTTGTAGCGGGAGTCCGAGAAGTTGTTGGCGTTGATGCGGAGCCCGCCTACCTTGTATTCATCCATATTGACGATTTCGCTGATAGGCATCAGCGGACTGTCTTTGTATGATACAACCCCGAGGGTGCCCGAAGAGTTGAATATGGCCGTAGGCACCGGTTTGGCCGTGAGCATGTCGACTATGTCCTGTGGAGGCCTCTGATAGGCCGTTTGTGCCATTGACGGCACGAGGACGGTGAATGACAGCAGAATGATTGTCAGTTTTTTCATATTGTTTGTCTGTTTGTGTTCCGGGAACGGGTTCATCTTGTAAAGGTAATGATTATACCTCACAATTCATAATTCATAGTACCCGGATATTTTTTTGCCGTGTTTGCAAATCAAATATTTAGTGATAACTTTGCAACTCCGTTTTTACGGTTTATAAATAAAGTCCAACCCTTAATCGTTAAAGAATTATGGCAAAAGAAATTGAAAACAACGAGGTTGCAGGCGTAGAGGAGGAGATCCGCACGGCTCCCGCAACCAGGAAGAGCAATGCTTCCGCAGACAACGCCACGTTTGACTGGGATTCATTCGAAAACGACGGCTTCGACGAGGCCGACAAGGCAGCTGATGAAGAGAACTACGGCCGCACCCTTTCGTGTGTAAGCGAGAACGAGGTGGTCGAAGGCACCGTGGTAGGCATCAACAAGCGCGAAGTGATCGTCAACATCGGTTACAAGAGCGAAGGTGTCGTAAGCATCAACGAATTCCGTTACAACCCCGACCTCGCAGTCGGCGACAAGGTTGACGTGTATGTCGAAAATGCGGAGGACAAGAAGGGCCAGCTGGTTCTTTCCCACAAGAGGGCACGCTCCCTCAAGTCCTGGGACAGGGTCAACGAGGCATACGAAAACGAAGAAATAATAAAAGGATATATCAAGTACCGCACCAAGGGAGGTATGATTGTCGACGTATTCGGCATCGAGGCATTCCTTCCCGGCAGCCAGATCGACGTGAAGCCCATCCGCGACTATGACGTATTCGTCGACAAGACGATGGAATTCAAGATTGTCAAGATCAATCACGAATTCAGGAACGTGGTTGTATCGCACAAGGCTCTCATCGAGGCTGAGATCGAAGCCCAGAAGGCCGAGATCGTAAGCCATCTCGAGAAGGGCCAGGTTCTCGAAGGCGTTGTGAAGAACATCACTTCATACGGCGTGTTCGTCGACCTCGGCGGCGTTGACGGTCTCATCCATATCACCGACCTCTCCTGGGGCCGCGTGAGCCATCCCGAAGAGATCGTGTCTCTCGACGAGAAGATCAATGTCGTAATCCTCGACTTCGACGAAACCAAGAAGCGCATCGCTCTCGGTCTCAAGCAGCTTTCACCTCATCCCTGGGATGCACTCGATGCAAACCTCAAGGTTGGCGACAAGGTGAAGGGCAAGGTTGTGGTGATTGCCGACTACGGTGCATTCGTTGAGGTGCAGCCCGGTGTAGAAGGCCTCATCCACGTTTCTGAAATGAGCTGGAGCCTGCATCTGCGCAGCGCACAGGACTTCCTTACCGTAGGTCAGGAGGTCGAGGCTGTCGTTCTTACAATCGACAGGGAAGAGCGCAAGATGAGCCTCGGTATCAAGCAGCTCAAACCGGATCCCTGGGCTACCATCACTGAGAAATACCCCATCAATTCCAAGCATACCGCAACTGTACGCAACTTCACCAATTTCGGTGTGTTCGTAGAGCTTGAGGAGGGGGCCGACGGTCACGTTCATATCAGCGACCTGAGCTGGAACAAGAAGGTAAAGCATCCTTCGGAGTCCACCTCCATCGGCGAAAAGCTCGACGTGGTGG
>JAZUGR010000012.1:0-44752 GCA_045641345.1 Bacteroidales bacterium | reverse complement strand
AGGCCTTCAAAGAAGAGCACCCGGAGTGTCGTCTGATTCTGGTATCACTTGATCCTATTACCAGAGTATCCGGTGATAAAGAACTGATTTATGTAACAGATTTTCTCAGGATGCTTTGGAATGGGGAGATTTTCTAATCTTCTTTCACCCCTTACTTCTCCATCACGAATAACAATATTCACCAACATATAGTTATTCATGATTCAAACAGATTACAGTCCTGACAAGTTCTGGACTTATTTGTCGCACCCTGAAAGTCAGGGTGGCGGCATTGACCATCTGGAGGAGGAGTTCTCCTGTATATTGATGCCTTCACAGATTACCGACGTCTTTTATGCGAACTTCATCCAGTGGGCACACGCGCGCGTTTTTTTTTCAGCATGTCCAAAAAATTTAATTATGAAACAATTTCCGTTCGAATGCGATTATTTTTAATGGCATGGGCCATATTGCTTATAATTTATAATCAAATTTCGCTATTTTGATACTATCACCATTGTGATAGCCTAATTTTTAATGAGTTAAATATTTGCAATTTCGTTTTTTTATCATTTACTTTGCTACGAACATTACTTGCCCTATTGTTTCCGCAAGGGCTGGCAATGCTCGGAAAGTGGATATTTTTTACAACTAACTTAATTATTAACCTACCAAAAATCAATTACATGAAAAGAACCAAACTCTTTTTGACATGTATCTTACTTGCCGTAACTGCCGTTGTCAACGCGCAGAATCTGCAAGTGAAAGGTACTGTGACTGATGCCAATGGTGAGGGCATTCCTTTCGCGTCCGTGCAGGTGCAGGGTACGATGATCGGAACGTCGACCGATGCTGAAGGTCACTATGTAATTTCGTCGCCCGCAAACGGCACGCTGGTTTTCAGTTCAATGGGTTTCAAGAGCGTTGCTCTCGCCGTTGACGGAAAGGCAGTTGTCAACTGCGCGCTGAATTCCGACACGGAATATCTCGACGAAGTTGTCGTAACCGCTCTCGGTATCACCAAATCCGAGAAATCCCTCGGTTACTCGGCAACCACCGTCAAGAGCGATGAAATCACCATATCGCGTTCGAGCGATGCTATGAATTCAATCGCCGGTAAGGTTGCAGGTGTGCAGATTTCACAGTCTTCACCTACCGCAGGTAGCGCATCTTCGGTAATCATCCGTGGCGTGAGCTCCATCAGCGGCAACAACCAGCCTCTTTACGTTGTCGACGGAGTGCCCTTGCAGTCTGTCGTTGTCGACAATACACTTGGCGGCAACGGTAACGTGGCAGCAGGTATCGGCTCCATCAACCCCGACGATATCGAAAGTATGACAATCCTCAAGGGTGCCGCTGCAACCGCCCTTTACGGTAGCCGCGCTTCCGGCGGTGTCATAATCGTAAATACGAAGTCCGGTTCCAAGCAGGGTAGGACAAGGGTTACGGTCAATGCCGGCATGCAGTTCTCATCCGTTGCCACCCTTCCTGAATTCCAGAACAAGTTCGGTACAGGTTGGGACGGCGTCCTCACCCTTGATGAAAACGGCTCTTGGGGCCCTATCATGGACGGCAACCTCAGGGCATACGGCCCCGTCATCGACAATTCCCAGATGATCAAGAACTATCAGGCAGTGCCCAACAATATCCGCAACTTCTACGATACGGGTATCCAGTACAACGTGGGCGCTTCCCTCGAAGGTGGCAACGACAAAACAAATTACTATCTCTCCTATGCGCACGTAGGTGATGACGGAATTCTTCCTTCAAATAAGGACAAATACGACAGAAACACCATCACGATGCGTGGCAGCCACCAGGCATTCAAGTGGTTGAAGCTCTCTTCAAACCTCAACTTCTCGACTCAGAAGACAAGTCAGGTGGAGCAGGAGTCAACTGTCAACTCAGTTCTCGAAGGTCTCTACCAGTCGGGACGTGACATCAGCTTCATCGATTCCAAGGATCAGAGCAACCCCTTCTACAGGGTTGACGGCTGGTACACTCCCTACAGTGTCACCAACCCTTACTGGATAATCGACAACTCCTACAACGTAACCGATATGAAGAAGGTGTTCGGCAAGATTCAGGCCGACATCACTCCCATCAAGCAGCTGACCATCACCTACCGTTATGGTCTCGACTACACCGATTACGACAAGAAGCTTACCCAGACCCAGGTTCACCTTCCCGCTTCTTATGCGAACTCAGGTTCCAACCAGGATGGTATGGTGACCAATACCTACGGCCGCTACTGCGAGCAGAACCACGACTTCCTCGTAAACTACAAGGATATGTTCTTAGGCGGCAAGTTCGAACTCAACGCTACGGTCGGCGCCAACATCAACGAGCGCAAGAGCACAGCAATGAATGCCAATATCACAGGCCTTACGTTCGATACCGGTTTCTGGGATCTGAGCAACACCTCGAACAACCCTGTGGCTTCCGAGGCTCAGTCGCTCCGCCGCAGTTTCTCAGTGTTCGGTGACGTAACCCTCGGCTGGGACGATCAGGTATTCCTCGACCTTACAGCCCGTAACGACTGGTCATCCACACTCCCTATGGGTAACAACAGCTACTTCTATCCCGGTGCCACCGCAAGCTGGATATTCACCAAGACTTTCGGCCTCGACAAGACGGCCTTCAACTTCGGTAAACTCCGCGTCGCTTACGGTAAGACTGGTAACGACCCCGGCGTGTATATGACAAACGCCACCTATGCGCAGGCCGAAGCAGGTGGATATTTCGGCGCCGGAACTCCGCTCAACTTCCCGTTCGCCGGTTATAACGGTTATATGCAGTCAGCTACCCTGGCTTCGTCAACTCTCCAGCCTGAAATGACGACTGAGTTCGAAGTCGGTGCAAACCTGCAGTTCTTCAGCGGACGTCTCGGTTTGGACGCTACCTACTACAACAGAATCTCCGACCACCAGATATTCTCGCTCCCCGTAGATCCTGCAACTGGTTACACCTCAATGAACATGAACTTCGGTGAGGTAAAGAACGCCGGTGTCGAACTCCTCCTCACCACAGTTCCCGTCAAGACGAAGAACTGGCAGTGGACGTTGGATTTCAACTGGTCGAAGAACAACAACACCGTACTCTCGCTCCCTGCAGGTCTCGACGGCAACAAGGCCCTCATAAACCGCGACGGCTGGGGTGACGTATATATGTATGCCGAAGTGGGCAAACCTATCGGTGAACTGTATGCCACCCTTCCCCAGCGCACTGAAGACGGCAAGGTCATTTGCGACAAAAACGGATGCCCCGTGCAGGGCGCCGAACTTGAGGATACGGGATTCAGCGTCCAGAACCTCTGGACCGGTGGTATCACCACATCCCTCTCCTATAAGGACATAACCCTTTCGGCTACCCTCGATGTCCACTACGGCGGCAAGATGTACAGTCGTACCAAGAGCATTCTCTGGTTCACCGGCAACACCATCGAAACCACCTATAACGAGCGCCGCGATTTCATCGTTCCCAACTCGGTTGTGGAAGTCGCTCCCGGAGAATATGTTGAGAATACCACTCCTATTTCGCAATACACAAGTACTTTCCAGTATTACTATGCAGGAAACGACAACCGCTCCATCGAAGGAAGTGCATATGACCTTATTGACCGCAGCTACGCGAAGCTCCGCAACATAACCCTCTCTTACTCCCTTCCCAAGAAGTGGATGGAGAAGATACGTATGGAAGGCATAGTTCTCTCGGTTGTAGGCAACAACCTCTTTACCTGGACTCCTGCCAGCAACTGCTACATAGACCCTGACCAGGGTTATACCACTGACCTCGACGGTATGCTCGGCGAGTATTTCTGCCAGCCATCCTGTCGTTACATCGGCTTCAATGTTAAAGTAACCTTCTAATGTTGATGACAATGAAAAAATCTATAATTATATTACTTGCTGTATGCACCCTGTTTTCAACATCGTGCAACAAATGGCTCGACGTCAATACCGATCCTAACACCGTATCGAGCGTCAGCAACGGTTTGCTTCTTACCGGCGTCGAGATGAACCTTATGACCAACTACGGTCTCTATGCCGGTCTTACCGGATCCTATTTCGCAGAGCACTTCGCAGTGAAGCCCAAGGGCCCGAATACAATGATGCTTGCCCAGTGGAACAACCGCGAAGGCAACTCTTCCGCAACCAATGCAAACAACTTCTACCGTTATTCCTATGTCCGTGTAATCAACAACTGCAAGGACATCCGCAAGGCGGCTGAAGCAAGCGAGTCTTGGGGCGACTATCTCGCTGCCACCGTACTCCGTGACTTCACCTATCAGGCACTCGTCGATATGTTCGGCGAAGTTCCCTATACCGAAGCTGAGAATACTTCCGTGACTTCACCTGTATACGACGAAGGCAAGGATGTATATGCCGCAATCTATTCAGACCTCGCCGACGCTGTTGACAAGGTAAATAAAGCTCAGGAAGAGGGCAAGTCCGTGGCTGTATGCGACAATATGCTTTTCAATTCAAGCAGCAGCGTCCAGAACTGGATTGAATTCGCGAATGCCCTCAAGCTCCGCATTCTGATGCGCGGCGGTAAAAAGGCGTTCACCGAAGGCTGGGAGGCCAAGCTGTCAGAACTCGTGGGTGAAGACGAATTCCCTGCAAATGACATCAAGTTCGCTTCGTCTCTCTTTACCAACCAGGCAGGAAAGGACAACCCTCTGTTCGAGGAGTTCGTACGTGCTGCCGGTGACGTCAATGCCGGTATTACCAAGGACATCTGCGGACATATGGCTGTAATGGGCGCAATGGCCGAAGTTGATGACCCTCGTATTCAGACCAAGTTCAACGAGGCGGGTGACGGCGGATTCGAAGGCAACTTCATCGATACCCAGCAGTCCATCGAGACAGGTGCCGGCTACCTTACCGAATACTCGTTTGCCGAGCCCGTCCTGAATTACAACACCCCCATATACCTCCTGACTGTTGCCGAAACAGAGTTCTTCCTGGCAGAATACTATTCACAGGTAGCGCCCAATGCCGCTGCAGCAAAGCAGCACTACGAGGCTGCAATCGAGGCATCCTTCAATACGGAGGGCCTCGACACTGAAGGTGCTTCCGTTATTTACGGAGCAGGCAAGTATGCTTGGGACGCAGCCAAGGCAATGGAGCTCATAGGCATTCAGAAATGGATTGCCCTTGCCAATATCAACGGCTTCGAGGGCTGGTGCGAGGTAAGACGTACAGGATATCCCGTATTCAACCCTGTTTCAGGTGCGGATGTTCTCGCATATTGGAGTGCTAGCGTTAAGGGTCCTGACGTTGCAGCTCTCGTAGATGGTGGAGTTTACACTTACGCTACTCTGCTTACGCCTCCCAACGTTGCTGAAATCAATCCTTTTACCATGATTCAGCGTCTTCGTTATCCTCAGTCTTCTATGTCGACGAATTCAAACATTCCCGCGCAGAAGACCAAGAACGACAAGATTTTCTGGGCTAAATAATTATGGAGGGAGAAATTATGAAAAAATTGATTTATGCATTCAGTCTCGTCGCATTGATATCTCTTGTATCATGCGAGAAAATAGACCATTCCGTAAACCAGAAAATAACCTACTATCCTACACTCGAGCTCGAGGGCGATGAATTTATGGCTATCGACCTGAACTCGACGTATGAGGAGCCGGGCTATAAGGCTGTCCTCAACGGGGTTGACGTAACCGATCAGGTTATTGTCGATTCGGATCTCGATGAAACGACTTCGGGCCTTTATACCATCACTTATTCAGTGGCCAACGAAGACGGCTTCAGCAATACCGCAACCCGTACCGTAGCTGTCTTCGACCCTGCTGATCCTATTGAGGGCTTGTGGCACAATACTTCTGATTCATATCGTGACTATGATGATGGAGCAACACAATCAAAAGCTGCCTTTGGCGCCGAGTTCACCGTAGTCATTATCGGACAGGGCGACGGCGTCTATGAAGTTGACGACCTGTTTGCCGGCTGGTATGCCCAGAGGGCAGGCTATGGTTCCGCTTACGCTATGGGTGGTACAATCAAGGTTGATGGATCTGCCGTAACGTGTCTTGATGCTTATATTCCCGGTTGGGGCGACTCCATCGACAGTTTCACTGGCGTTTATACCGGCAGTGAAATTTCCTATGATGTATCGTACGCTGGAAGTATGACTTTTTGTATAACATTGGAAAAAGACTGATAATATGAAAAAACTGTTTATATTGTTTGCAGCAGCGTTGATTGCCTGCACTTCCTGCAGCAAGTTCCCTCACGAGGGCACTGCAACCGAATCTCTTGCCGGAACCTGGATGTGCACGGTATATTATGAAGATGGTGGCGAATGGGTGTACTACTATGAAGCCGATTTCTCCACCTTCAATACTGCAGCAAACCTTCCTACCGAAATGTGGGTTCAGGATGGCTTCTGGCATGTACAGTGCAAGGTCGACTGCGATGCATCAAAGGCTACCTTCGGTACTCCCGGCAAGGTATATGATGATATCGTATATGGCGCAGGCGTCAAGATCTTCAACGGCAAGGTAACCCCTGACGGAACTTTTGCTCCTGTTTCGGGCGGCAAATGTGACAAGATCGAGATGTACGTTCAGTACAACGACGATGAACCCGAATATGGCTATACCTACTATATAGTAGGCTACCGTTATACGGGTTATCCCGAGGATGACGGCGTTTACAAGGACGACTGGGATCTCCCTGCAATAAATTAATTGCAGCCGTCTCAATAAGGTTTTCAGGCGCGGGGCCACCGATGGTTCCGCGCCTGTTTTTTGCCGTCTCAGGAGGGCTTGTAAAAAAACAACCCCGTGGCCATAGGCCACGGGGTTGTCGGTATCATCGATGATGGGCGGGCTATTCGTCCACCATCATCATCTGTTTCATATATTCGTCCTTGGATGCAACGATAAGGTTGTCGAAGTCCCTCTGGCCGGTTCCTGCGGGGATGAGATGTCCGCAGATCACGTTTTCCTTCAGGCCTTCGAGCAGGTCAACCTTGCCGCGTATCGCGGCTTCGCTGAGCACCTTGGTGGTTTCCTGGAACGAGGCTGCCGACATAAAGCTGCTCGTCTTGAGAGCGGCCCTTGTGATACCCTGAAGTATCTGGCGGCAGGTCGCAGGCTGTGCCTCGCGGGCTGTGACGGTCTTGAGGTCCTGGCGCTTGAGAAGCGAGTTCTCGTCGCGCAGAGCCCTTACCGTGACGATTTCGCCGGCATGCAGCTGCGTGGAATCACCGGGATCGGTAACCACCATCTTGTCGAATATAGCATCGTTTTCGTCGGTGAATTCCCACTTGTCGACGAGCTGCTCGGCGAGGAAGCGGGTGTCGCCCGGATCTTCTATCTCGACCTTGCGCATCATCTGACGAACGATGATTTCGAAGTGCTTGTCGTTGATTTTCACGCCCTGCATACGGTACACGGCCTGAACTTCGTTGACGATGTATTCCTGCACCTTGATGGGGCCGAGGATTTCGAGAATGTTCGAGGGCGATACCGCACCGTCCGAAAGGGGCATACCGGCCTTGACATAGTCGTTTTCCTGCACAAGCAGCTGCTTGGTGGTGGGAACGAGGTAGCTCTTGGTATTGCCGTCCTTGTTCTTGACCGTAACCTCGCGGCTACCGCGGCGGATGTTGCCGAGGATGACCTCACCGTTGATTTCCGATACGATTGCGGGATTCGACGGGTTGCGGGCCTCGAACAGTTCGGTGACGCGGGGCAGACCGCCGGTGATATCGCCCGACTTGCCTACCGACCTCGGAATCTTGAAGATTATGTCGCCTACGTTTGCCTGCTGGCCGTCCTCTACGGTTATGTGGGCTCCTACAGGCAAGTTGTACTGCTTGAGTTCCTTGCCGTTTCCATCCACAATCCGGATGACAGGGTTGGAGGTCTTGTCCTTGGTTTCGATAATCACCATATCGTGGTGCATCGAGAACTCGTCGCCGAGTTCCTCGTGGCAGTTCTTGCCCTCTTCGAGGCCGGAGAATACGATCTTTCCTGCAATCTCGGTAATGGTAAGCGCGTTGTACGGATCCCACGTGCATATCCTGTCGCCCTTGGCAATCTTGTCACCTTCGCTCTTGAAGAGTTCGGTGCCGTAAGGGATGTCGTACTGGGCCAGGGTGATTCCTGTAACGTTGTGGACGATGCGCATTTCGGTGGTGCGGCTCACGACGATTGCGTGGTCGCCCCTTTCGTCCTGCTTGGTAATCGTACGCAGGTCGGTAAACTCGAGATGGCCTTCGTCATACTTCGATACGATTTCACTGTCGGCTGCGACGCTCGACGCGGTACCGCCGACGTGGAAGGTACGGAGGGTAAGCTGTGTACCAGGCTCACCGATTGACTGTGCTGCAATGACACCCACAACTTCGCCCTTTTCGACCATACGTCCGGTCGAAAGGTTGCGTCCGTAGCATTTTGCGCAGACGCCCTTGCGGGATTCGCAGGTGAGTACCGAGCGGATTTCGACCTGCTCTATAGGCAGGCTCTCGATCAGATCGGCTATGGGCTCGGTAATCATCTCTCCGGATGCTATGATGAGTTCTCCGGTGAGGGGATTGTAGATGTCGTGTACCGTGGTACGGCCGAGGATACGCTCTCCGAGCGATTCCACAACCTCGTCCTTGTCCTTGATGGCAGTAGCCACAAGGCCGCGGAGGGTGCCGCAGGGCTCTCCGTTGACTATCACGTCGTGCGACACGTCAACCAGACGGCGGGTGAGGTAACCTGCATCCGCAGTTTTAAGTGCGGTATCGGCAAGACCCTTTCGTGCACCGTGGGTGGAGATGAAATACTCGAGGACGCTCAGACCTTCCTTGAAGTTGGCCAGAATAGGGTTCTCGATGATGTCGGCTCCGGTAGAACCGGACTTCTGAGGCTTGGCCATCAGGCCTCGCATTCCGCACAGCTGGCGGATCTGCTCCTTGGAGCCGCGGGCTCCTGAGTCGAGCATCATATATACGGGGTTGAAACCCTGATTGTCGTTGGCGATCTGCTTCTCGACTATCTTGGTAAGATCGTTGTTGGTCTTCGACCATACGTCGATCACCTTGTTGTACCGCTCGTTGTTGGTGATGAAACCCATCCCGAAATTGCTCTGGATCTCATCAACCTCGGAGTATGCCTTGTCGATGAGGGATGCTTTCTCCTCAGGCACGAGCACGTCGCCCAGGTTGAATGACAGTCCACCCTTGAACGCCATCTTGTAACCGAGGTTCTTGATGTCGTCGAGGAACATCGAGGTGCGTGCCACTCCCGTGTACTTGAGCACCTCGCCGATGATGTCGCGGAGGTTCTTCTTCTTGAGGAGCATATTGATATAGGGCACCTCGTCGGGCACGAGACTGTTGAACACTATCCTGCCCGGGGTGGTATCCACGATCGAGTATCCTTTCGACAGGTCGCACTTGTCGATGGGGAGGCGGACCTTTATCTTGGTCTGGAGGGTGATGCGGTGCTCGTTGTAGGCTATAATAACCTCTTCGGGACCGTAGAAGGTGAGACCTTCACCCTTGGCGCCGGCCCTTTCCTTGGTGATGTAATACAGACCGAGGACCATATCCTGCGAAGGCACCGTGATAGGCGCACCGTTCGCGGGGTTGAGGATATTGTGGCTTCCGAGCATCAGGAGCTGGGCTTCGAGTATGGCTGCATTGCCCAGTGGCAGGTGAACCGCCATCTGGTCGCCATCGAAGTCGGCGTTGAATGCGGTGCAGGCCAGAGGATGGAGCTGGATTGCCTTGCCCTCTATCATTCTGGGCTGGAAAGCCTGGATACCGAGACGGTGAAGGGTAGGTGCACGGTTGAGGAGCACGGGATGACCCTTCATGACGTTTTCGAGGATATCCCAGATTACAGGCTCCTTGCGGTCAACTATCTTCTTGGCGCTCTTGACTGTCTTGACTATGCCGCGCTCGATGAGCTTGCGGATGATGAACGGCTTGTAGAGCTCGGCCGCCATAAACTTGGGCAGACCGCACTCGTGCATCCTGAGTTCAGGGCCTACGACGATTACCGAACGTGCCGAATAGTCGACACGCTTGCCGAGGAGGTTCTGGCGGAAGCGTCCCTGCTTGCCCTTGAGGTTGTCGGAAAGTGACTTGAGGGTACGGTTGGATTCGTTCTTCACGGCATTCGACTTGCGTGAATTGTCGAAAAGCGAGTCCACCGCCTCCTGGAGCATACGCTTTTCGTTGCGCAGGATGACTTCGGGAGCCTTGATTTCGATGAGCCTCTTGAGGCGGTTGTTACGGATTATCACGCGACGGTAGAGGTCGTTGACGTCGGAGGTCGCGAAACGTCCGCCATCCAGCGGAACGAGAGGGCGCAGATCGGGAGGAGTGACCGGAATCACCTTCATTATCATCCATTCGGGATGGTTGATTTCCTTGGATTCACGGAATGCCTCGATTACGCTGAGCCTCTTGAGGGCCTCTGCTTTCCTCTGCTGGGAGGTCTCGGTCGAACTCTTGCTGCGGAGCTCCCACGAGAGCTTGTCGAGGTCGAGCGCCTTGAGCATGTCGTATATCACCTCGGCGCCCATACCGGCCCTGAATTTGTCGGGGTCGTCGTCAGGAAGCTGCTGGTTCTCCTTGGGAAGCCTGTCGAGGATGTCGAGGTATTCGTCCTCCGAGAGGAGGTCGAGGTCCTTTACTCCGTGCTCACCAAGTTCGGCAGCGGCACCGGCATTGACAACCACGTATTTTTCGTAATAGATGATTGCCTCAAGTTTCTTTGACGGAATGCCGAGCAGGTAACCTATCTTGTTGGGGGTGGAGCGGAAGTACCAGATGTGTGCCACCGGAACGGTGAGGGTGATATGCCCCATACGCTCGCGGCGCACTTTCTTTTCGGTGACTTCCACGCCGCAACGGTCGCAGACGATGCCGCGGTAGCGGATGCGCTTGTACTTGCCGCAGTGGCATTCATAGTCCTTCGACGGGCCGAAGATCCTTTCGCAGAAAAGGCCGTCCCTCTCGGGCTTGTATGTGCGGTAGTTGACCGTTTCGGGCTTGAGCACCTCTCCTGACGAACGCTCGAGGATGGCCTCGGGCGAAGCCAGGGAGATGGCAATCCTGTTGAAATTGGTCTTTACCTTGTTATCTTTCTTTAAAGCCATGGTTTGCTTTCGTTTATTCCTAAAATATGAACTAGTCCATCTTTATGTTCAGCCCGAGGCCGCGGAGTTCGTGCAGGAGCACGTTGAGCGATTCGGGTATGCCTGCAGCAGGCATCGGGTCGCCCTTGACGATTGCTTCGTATGCGCGGGCACGCCCCGTGACGTCATCGGATTTGATGGTGAGGATTTCCTGCAGTATGTTGGACGCTCCCCATGCCTCGAGAGCCCAGACCTCCATCTCACCGAAACGCTGGCCACCGAACTGGGCCTTACCGCCGAGAGGCTGCTGGGTGATGAGTGAGTAGGGGCCTATCGAGCGGGCGTGCATCTTGTCGTCGACCATATGACCGAGCTTGATCATATAGATGACACCCACGGTTGCAGGCTGGTCGAAATATTCACCGGTTCCACCGTCACGCAGGTATGTCTTGCCGTAGCGGGGCAGACCTGCCTTGTCGGTGTATTTGTTGATTTCTTCAAGACTGGCGCCATCGAAGATAGGAGTGGCGAACTTCAACCCGAGTTCCTTGCCGGCCCATCCGAGGACGGTTTCGTAAATCTGGCCGAGGTTCATACGCGAAGGCACGCCGAGAGGGTTGAGCACGATGTCGACCGGCGTTCCGTTGTCGAGGAACGGCATATCTTCGTCCCTTACCACCTTGGCTACGATACCCTTGTTGCCGTGACGGCCCGCCATCTTGTCGCCGACCCTGATCTTGCGCTTCTTGGCAACGTACACCTTGGCGAGCTTCATTACACCCGAAGGGAGTTCGTCGCCGATGGTGAGGTTGTAGTTGATGCGCTTGGACTCGGCCTCTATCTCCTTGAAGGCAAGAAGGTAGTTGTTGATGAGCTTCTTGACCATATCGTTGGTCTTCTTGTCGGAAGTCCACTTCACGGGGTTGATGTTGTCGTAGTCGATGCCCGAGAGGATTTCGCGGGTGAACGCTTCTCCCTTGGGAAGGATTTCGGCTCCGTAAAGGTCTGCGAGGCCCGTGCTCTTCTTGCCCTCCACGAGGGTGCAGAGCTTGTCGATGAAGATCTTCTTGAGGTCCGCAACCTTGGTATCGAATTCCTCCTTGGCCTCCTGAAGGGCCTCCTTGGCCTTCTTCTTGCCCTTGGCTGTGTTGTCCTTGGTTACGCGGGAGTAGAGTTTGGTGTCGATGATGGTACCCGAAAGCGAGGGGGAAGCCTTGAGGGAAGCATCCTTCACGTCGCCGGCCTTGTCGCCGAAGATTGCGCGGAGGAGTTTCTCTTCAGGTGAAGGGTCGCTCTCTCCCTTGGGGGTGATCTTACCTATCATTATATCGCCCGGCTCGATTGTGGCGCCGATGCGGATGATACCATTTTCGTCGAGATCCTTTGTGGCGTCATCGCTGACGTTGGGAATGTCGGAAGTGAGTTCCTCCATTCCGCGCTTGGTCTCGCGGACTTCCATAATGTATTCGTCGACGTGTATCGAAGTGAGGATATCGTCGCGGATCATCCTTTCGGAGAGCACGATGGCATCCTCGTAGTTGTATCCCTTCCAGGGCATGAACGCCACCTTGAGGTTGCGCCCGAGGGCGAGTTCGCCGTTCTGGGTGGCGTAGCCTTCGGTAAGTATCTGACCTTCGACAACCTTGTCGCCCTTGCGTACTACAGGGGTGAGGTGAATCGAGGTGTTCTGGTTGGTCTTGCGGTACTGCGGAAGCTGGTAAACCGTGATTTCGGGAGCGAAGCTTACGAATTTCTCGGCATCGGTCCTGTCATATTTTATATGTATTTCACGGGCATCCACGAATACAACCTCGCCCTTGCCTTCTGCGGTAATCTGAGTGCGCGAATCGCGGGCAACCGGGCCTTCGAGGCCGGTACCTACGATAGGAGCCTCCGGCTTGATGACAGGCACTGCCTGACGCATCATGTTGGATCCCATCAACGCACGGTTGGCGTCGTCGTGCTCGAGGAAAGGAATGAGGGATGCTGCAATCGAGGCAACCTGGTTGGGAGCGACGTCCACCAGATGGATGTCTTCCTTGCCCAGGACAGGGAAGTCGGCTTCGAGACGGCACTTGATGCGCTCGTCAAGGATATTGCCTTCACCGTCGATGTTGATGCTTGCCTGTGCAACCACCTTGTTCTCTTCTTCTTCGGCGCTGAGGAACACCAGTCCATTCTGCGACATGTCGACCTTGCCGCCCTCGACCTTGCGGTAGGGGGTTTCGATGAAGCCGAGCTTGTCGATCTTGGCATAGACGCAGAGCGAAGAGATAAGGCCGATGTTCGGGCCTTCAGGGGTTTCGATAGGGCAGAGGCGGCCGTAGTGGGTGTAGTGTACGTCTCGCACTTCGAATCCGGCGCGCTCACGTGACAGACCTCCGGGGCCGAGTGCGGAAAGACGCCTCTTGTGCGTCATCTCGGCCAGAGGGTTGATCTGGTCCATGAACTGCGAGAGCTGGCTGGTCGCAAAGAAGGTGTTGATTACCGACGACATCGTCTTTGCGTTGATCAGGTCGGTGGGGGTGAACACTTCGTTGTCGCGTACGTTCATCCTCTCGCGGATGGTGCGTGCCATACGTGAGAGACCCACGTTGAACTGGTTTGCAAGCTGTTCGCCGACGGTGCGGATACGGCGGTTCGACAGATGGTCGATATCGTCGACCGTGGCCTTGGAGTTGATCAGCTGAACGAGATATTTGATTATCTCGATGATGTCCTCCTTGGTGAGAACCCTCACTTCGGCGGGCGTCGACAGACCGAGCTTCTTGTTGATGCGGTAGCGGCCCACTTCGCCGAGGTCGTATCTCTTGTCGGAGAAGAACAGTTTTTCAATCACGTCGCGAGCCGTAGCCTCATCGGGCGGTTCGCTGTTGCGCAATTGCCTGTAGGTATAATAGATTGCCTCCTTCTCGGAGTTGCACTGGTCTTTCTGGAGTGTGTTGTGGATGACGGCATATTCTGCACTGGCTGCATCGTCCTTGTGGATGAGGATGGTTTTGTAGCCCGAATTGAGGATATCTTCGATATGCTTCTCCTCAAGTACGGTTTCCCTCTCCACGATGGATTCGGTGCGCTCGATGTAGACGACCTCGCCCGTATCCTCGTCGACGTAGTCCTCGTTCCACCTGTTGAGCACGCTGGCGGCCATCTTCTGGCCTACGCACTTTTTGAGGTTTTCTCTGGTTACTTCGACTTCCTTGGCAAGTCCGAATATGTCGAGTATGTCTTTGTCGTCATTGAATCCGATGGCCCTCAGAAGGGTGGTCACCGGTAACTTTTTCTTGCGGTCGATGTATGCGTACATCACGTTGTTGATGTCGGTGGCAAACTCGATCCACGATCCTCTGAACGGGATTATCCTGGCCGAATAGAGCTGTGTGCCGTTGGCGTGCAGGCTCTGGCCGAAGAATACACCCGGCGAGCGGTGAAGCTGTGATACAACTATGCGTTCCGAACCGTTGATGACGAACGTTCCGCGGGGTGTCATATACGGGATTGATCCAAGGTATACATCCTGTATCACGGTGTCGAAATCCTCGTGCTCGGGGTCGGTACAATACAGCTTGAGTTTCGCTTTCAGAGGAACGCTGTAAGTAAGCCCGCGGTCCAGACATTCGTCGATGGAATAGCGGGGCGGCTCGACGAAATAGTCGATGAATTCGAGCACGAAATTGTTGCGGGTATCCGTTATGGGGAATACCTCCTGAAATACTTTGTATAATCCTTCATCCTTGCGGTTTTCGGCTGTGGTGTCAAGCTGGAAGAAATCCTTGAATGATTTCAGCTGCACCTCCAGAAAATCCGGATAGTCAAGCAGGATTTTGGATGTCGCGAATGTAATGCGCTGATTATTAGATTTTTGCAGCATTGTTGCAATATTGTTGAAAAATAAACCAAAAAGACGACAAAAAGGTTTAGAGCCTGAAAAGCGGCTCTAAACCTAATTTTCCCTGTAAGGGGAGGGCGAGTTTATTTGATTTCAACTTCTGCGCCTGCCTCTTCCAGAGCTGCCTTTATCTGTTCAGCTTCTGCCTTTGCAATCTTCTCCTTGATAGCCTTGGGAGCGCCGTCAACTATGTCCTTTGCTTCCTTGAGGCCCAGACCGGTGAGCTCCTTGACAGCCTTAACGACCTGAAGCTTTGCCTGGCCCGCTGATTTGAGGATTACATCGAATGCTGACTGTTCTTCAGCGGCAGCTGCGCCACCGTTTCCGCCATTGTCAGCTACAACCACTGCAGCTGCTGCAGGTTCGATTCCATATTCGTCCTTGAGAATCTTAGCGAGTTCCTGAACGTCTTTTACGGTAAGATTTACGAGTTCTTCCGCGAGAGCTTTAATATCTGCCATAATTATTGTTTTTTGATTTGTTGATTACTTGTTGTGTTGTGTTTTGTATCCTGCTATTCCTGAGCGGGCGCTTCCTTCTTTGCATTTTCAAGAGCGGAAACAACCCTCCTGACAGGAGACTGGAGGAGAGAGATGATGTCACCGATGAGCTCTTCACGGGACTTGATGCCCACCAGAACGGGCAGCTGCTCGGCGCCGATGTAGGAGCATTCCTGGAGGAATGCGGCCTTGAGTGACGGCTTGCCGAACTTTGCGCCGAGCTCCTTGATGATCTTTGCGGGAGCATTGGGAGCCTTGGTGAACATTATTGCCGTCGAACCTGCAAGGGTGGGCAGCAATGTCTTGATGCCTTCGTTGCCGTAGCTCTCGATAGCCCTGTGGAGCAGGGTGTTCTTTACGACCACCAGCTTGACGCCTTTTTCAAAGCATGCACGACGGAGTTCCGAAGTGTTTTCTGCATTGAGACCTGTGATGTCTGCAAGGTAGAAGTTCGGATTTTCCGCAATCTTTGCTGCAATCTGGTCGATTATCTGTGCTTTCAATTCTTTTTTCATAGCGTAATCTCCTTGTTATTCTGCAGCACCGATTGTCTTTACGTCGATGCAGAGGCTCGGGCTCATCGTGGATGAGAGGTATATGCTCTTGACATAGGTGCCTTTCAGCGATGAGGGCTTGAGCTTGAGAATCGTATTGATGAGTTCTGCGACATTCTCGGCAATCTGCTCTGCGGAGAAGGATACCTTTCCGATTGCAGCGTGGACAATGCCCTGCTTGTCAACCTTGAAATCGATCTTACCGGCCTTGATATCCTTGACGGCGCTGGCGATATCCATCGTCACAGTGCCCGTCTTGGGGTTAGGCATAAGACCACGAGGTCCGAGGATACGGCCGATCGCACCGATCTTGGCCATCACTGTAGGAGTACAGATGATGACGTCGATGTCGGTCCAGCCGCCCTTGATCTTCTCGATATATTCGTCGAGTCCGACATAGTCGGCGCCGGCTTCCTTGGCTTCGGTCTCCTTATCGGGAGTACAGAGCACAAGCACACGTGTAACCTTACCTGTACCGTTGGGAAGAGTCACCACGCCACGGATCATCTGATTCGACTTACGCGGGTCTACGCCCAGACGGACGGCAAGTTCAACCGATGCATCGAATTTGGTGTAGGAAACCTCCTTCAGCAAAGCGCAGGCATCAGCCAACTTGTACTGCTTGCCGTTCTCAATCTTGGCAACGGCAGCTTTCTGATTTTTTGTAAGTGTAGCCATAGCGTGTGAAATTATTGTACATCTGAAGGAAACTCGCCTTCGACACCGACACCCATACTGCGTGCGGTACCGGCAACCATCTTCATTGCCGATTTCTCGGTGAATGCATTCAGGTCAGGCATCTTTTCCTTGGCAATCTCGCGAACCTGATTCCAATTCAGCGTTGCAACCTTTTTTCTGTTAGGCTCTGCGGAACCCTTCTGAACCTTGGCCGCCTCCTTTACGAGAACTGCCACGGGGGGTTGCTTGACCTCAAAAGAAAAAGACTTGTCGCTGTATACGGTAATCACTACCGGTAATACCTTGCCGGCCTTGTCTTGAGTGCGGGCATTGAACTGCTTGCAGAAATCCATTATGTTCACACCCTTTGAACCGAGGGCCGGTCCTACCGGAGGTGAAGGATTGGCGGCTCCGCCTTTGATCTGCAGTTTGATAAACCCGGCAATTTCTTTAGCCATAATGTTTAAAAATTAATTTAGTTCCTTGGTTACTTGAGCAAAATTCAACTCGAGAGGGGTCTTGCGTCCGAAAATCTTGACCATAACGAGCAGTTTCCTCTTGTCTTCGACAACGTCCTCGACAGTTCCGTCGAACCCGTTGAAAGGTCCGTCGACTATCTTCACGGCTTCGCCTACTACAAAAGGAGTTACGGTATCCTCGTCCTGGTTGGCCAGATCGTCCACGCGACCCATGATGCGATCGATTTCAGACTGCCTCATAGGTACCGGAACACGGTCCTTGCCTTCGGTAAGGAATCCGGCTACGAAAGGTATGTCGGATATGATATGCTGGATCTCGCCGGTCATCACCGCCTCGACAAGGACATATCCGGGAAAGAATATGCGCTCGGCGCTCACGCGCTTGCCATTCTTTACCTGATAGTACTTTTCGGTGGGGATCAGAACCTGGGTGATCCTGTTGCCAAGTTTGCGGTTGGAAATCTCCTTTTCGATGTATTCCTTGGCCTTGGCCTCCTTACCTCCAGCGGTGCGGACGACGTACCACTTTTTCTGTGCTGCTTTCTCTTCCGCCATAATGTCAGAGTGAATAAATACCGGTCATTACGGTTCTGATGACAAGGTCGATCAGCCAGATGATGACAGCAAGAATAAGAGTGGCAACCATTACGAGAATAGCTGAACTGGTCAGCTTGTCCCATGCAGGCCAGGCTACTTTAGTGGAAAGTTCTTTGTAAGACTCCTTTACGTAAGTTCCTATTTTGCTCATTGTTGTTATTTTGTTGGACTGTGGCAACTGGAAGCTTTGCCCCGGCCCTGTTAATAACATTACCAGTGCGTAACCGCTGGTAATTTGCAGGGGAAGCAGGATTCGAACCCACATCGACGGTTTTGGAGACCGCTGAACTACCCTTGTTCTATTCCCCTAAATATGGTCGGATCCTCATTTGAGGGGAATCCGACCATAATATCATTGATTGATTGACTGATCAGGAGTGATTAGTCGAGGATCTTCGTAACCTGACCCGAACCTACCGTACGGCCACCTTCGCGGATTGCGAAACGGAGGTTCTCGTTGAGTGCTACAGGGTAGATGAGCTCTACCTTGATGGTTACGTTATCGCCAGGCATTACCATTTCTACACCTGCAGGGAGCTCGATCTCACCTGTGATATCGAGGGTACGGATGAAGAACTGGGGACGATAGTGGTTGCCGAACGGTGTGTGACGGCCGCCTTCGTCTTTCTTCAGTACGTAGATAGCTGCCTCGAACTTCTTGTGAGGAGTGATGGTGTTGGGGTGTGCGATAACCTGACCGCGCTTAACTTCCTTCTTGTCGATACCACGGAGGAGAAGGCCGACGTTGTCACCTGCTTCGCCCTGGTCGAGGATCTTGCGGAACATCTCGACACCGGTTACGACAGACTTCTTGGGCTCCTCGCCGAGACCGATGATCTGAATTTCATCACCTGTCTTGACAACACCGGTTTCGATACGGCCGGTTGCAACGGTACCGCGGCCGGTGATTGAGAAGATATCCTCGATAGGCATAAGGAAAGGCTTTTCGTTGTCACGTACAGGAAGGGGAATGTACTCGTCAACTGCAGCCATAAGTTCCATAACCTTCTCTTCCCACTTGGGGTCGCCGTTGAGTGCGCCGAGAGCTGAACCACGGATGATAGGGGTGTTGTCACCGTCGAACTCGTAGAAGCTGAGGAGTTCGCGAACTTCCATTTCAACGAGGTCGAGCATTTCAGGGTCGTCAACGATATCGACTTTGTTGAGGAATACAACGATCTTGGGGACGTTCACCTGACGTGCGAGCAGGATGTGCTCACGTGTCTGGGGCATAGGACCGTCGGTACCTGCGACAACGAGGATTGCACCGTCCATCTGGGCAGCACCTGTAACCATGTTCTTTACGTAGTCGGCGTGGCCCGGGCAGTCTACGTGAGCGTAGTGGCGGGTTTCTGTCTGATACTCTACGTGAGCGGTGTTGATGGTGATACCGCGCTCCTTCTCTTCAGGAGCGTTGTCGATCTGGTCGAATGATTTCAACTCTGAAAGGCCCTTCTTGGCCAATACAGTAGTGATAGCTGCCGTAAGTGTGGTTTTACCGTGGTCAACGTGACCGATGGTACCGATGTTTACGTGCGGTTTGTCTCTTTTGAAGGTTTCTTTTGCCATAGTTGGTCTGATTTAATGTGTAATTTTATATCGAGCCGGTGGTGAGAATTGAACTCACGACCTCATCCTTACCAAGGATGCGCTCTGCCCCTGCGCTACACCGGCAGCTTTGGAGCGGAAGACGAGGTTCGAACCCGCGACCCTCAGCTTGGAAGGCTGATGCTCTACCAACTGAGCTACTTCCGCAATAATCAAGTGGGCAGAGATGGATTCGAACCACCGTAGGCGTGCGCCAGCAGATTTACAGTCTGCCCCATTTGGCCACTCTGGTATCTGCCCGATGTCAAGGGAGCCGATGGAGGGATTCGAACCCACGACCTGCTGATTACAAATCAGCTGCTCTGACCAGCTGAGCTACGTCGGCGTCTCACTTTTGAGTTTGCAAATATAGCCAGTTTAACTTAATTGACAAAACTTTTTAGAAAAATTATCAAAAAATGTCACCCCCAGATCAGCGATCCCACGTTATATGCGGCGAAACTCATCACCCATGCCACTATCAGCGTGGAGCATATCGCTATCAGCGACCACTTTGCCGAGCCGCTCTCACGCCTTATCGACGCGGCTGTAGCCACGCAGGGGATGTATATGAGGGCGAAAATCACGAATGACAGGGCGTTTGCCTTGCCGAGGATCCTGTTTCCGAGGGAGTCGGTTTCACTCCGCATCCGCTCCCCGAGCGGCGTGGCGCTTTCGTCGTCATTGTAGAGGATTCCCAGCGTGCCCACTATGAACTCCTTGGCGGCTATGCCGGTTATCAGTGCCGCGCTCATCTTCCAGTCGAACCCGAGCGGGGCCATTACCGGCTCCACGCTTCGGCCGAACCTTTCGAGATACGAAGACTGCACTTCCCCGGTCTGTCCGCCGTGGCGCTCCAGGGGGAAATAGTCGAGGGCCCATACTATTATTACGGCCAGCAGGACCACGGTGCTTATCTTCCGCAGATATTCCTCCGCCGCGCCCCACATTCCCCGGAGGGCTGCGGCCATACGCGGCATCTTCATAGGGGGCAGGGGGATTTCATAGTCTTCCGATTTCTGGCGGAAGAACAGCTTCTTGTTGACGATGGCCATCGTGATTCCGACCAGGATGGCTCCGAGATAGAGCCCCATCATGGCAAGTATCCTGTCGTCCTTGAAGAAGGTGCCCACGAGGAGCACCAGCGTGGGGATGCGCGCGCTGCACGGGATGTAGGGAATCATAAGCATGGTGAGTATGCGGTCGCCACGCCTCTCGATATTGCGCGTGGCCATAATGGCCGGGACATTGCACCCGAATCCCATAAGGAGCGGGATGAACGACCCGCCGTGCAGACCGATGCCGTGCATATATTTGTCCATCAGCCGTGCGGCTCTCGGGAGATAGTTGCTCTCCTCCAATACCGATATGAAGAAGAAAAGGATCAGTATGTTCGGAAGGAACGAGAGTACGGAGCCGATTCCTCCGACAAGACCGTTCTGCAGGAAATCCCTCAGCCATCCCTCTTCCATGGTTTCTCCGATTCTGGCCGAAAGAAGACCTGCAAGCTGTTCTATCCATCTTTCGGGCCATCCTCCGAGGATGAACGTGCAATAGAACATCAGCCAGATGACTGCTATGAAAATGACGAGTCCCCAAAATCGGCTGGTGAGTATGCGGTCGAGGCGGTTCATCTATCTGCACTTGAGTATCGTTTCAAAAATCTGCTGCCGGCTGAACCCGCACTGTTCGATAAGCTGGTTGCGTGTGCCGTGCTCGACGAACGAATCGGGCATCCCGAGTGCCGTAAGGGTGCAGCCGCAGCCCCTTGAGGCGATGAACTCCGCCACCGCACCGTGCAGGCCGCCTATTACGGAACCATCTTCCACGGTTATTATCCTGCTTGCCCTGGAGCACACGTCCTGAAGGGCGTCGGTGTCGATTGGCTTGAGGAACCGCATGTCGTAGTGAATCACGTCGATGCCGCCGGCCGATGCTTGTTCCACCGCTTTTGCGGCCTGGTTGCCTGCCGTTCCGAGACTGAGGACGGCAATGTGCGAGCCATCGTGCAGGAGGCGGGCCTTGCCGCGGGGGGTGGCGTTGAAGGCGGCATTCCGCCACGGGGCTCCCTCTCCGCATCCGCGCGGATACCGGATTATCGTGGAGGAGTCGTATTCGGGCAGCGTTGCGGAATACATCATGTTTCTCAACTCCAGTTCGTCCATCGGGGCGGCAATGCATATTCCCGGAATGGATCTGAAACCTGCCAGGTCGAACGCTCCGTGGTGTGTCGGCCCGTCTTCGCCTACGATTCCGGCCCTGTCGAGACAGAGGACGATCTTGAGTTTTTGGAGGGCCACGTCGTGTATCAGACAGTCGTAGGCTCTTTGTGAGAAGGATGAATATATGTTGCAGAATGGCAGGAGACCTTCCGCTGCCATTCCGGCCGAGAAGGTCACTGCGTGTTGTTCGGCTATGCCGACATCGAACACCCTGTCGGGCATTTCCCTCATCAGTATGTCCATGCTGCATCCGGTGGCCATCGCGGGAGTTATTCCGACAATCCTTCTGTCGGCTGCGGCCAGTTCAAGCAGGGTGGTGCCGAATACTTCCTGGTACTTTGCGATATCCGACTTTTTGCCGGTGCGTTTGCCTGTTTTGGGGTCGAACGTGCCCGGGGCGTGCCATACCGTCTGGTTTTCCTCGGCCGGAGCATAGCCCTTGCCCTTGACTGTTATGGCATGCAGGAGCTTGGGACCGGGGATGTTCTTGAGCCTTTCGAGAGCTTCCGTCATCTGCTGGATGTCGTTTCCGTCGACCGGACCGAAATATCTGAAGCCCAGGGCGTCGAACATATTGATGTCGCTGCCGCGGACAATCGTGTGCTTGAGACCCTTTACCAGACGCTGCACGTGGGAGCGGAGCCATCCTTCGCCCATTGTGTTCCATACCTTGCTCTTGATGCGGTTGTAGCCGTGGCTTGAGGTGAACCGGACCAGATAGTTGTGCATCGCGCCGATGTTGCGGTCGATGGATATGTCGTTGTCGTTGAGGATTACCAGAAGGTCGGTTTTGAGAGAACCGGCGTTGTTGAGCCCTTCGTAGGCGAGGCCGCCCGTCATTGCTCCGTCGCCTATGACGGCCACGGTGTGGCGCTTGAGCCCTTTCATCTGGTCGGCCACGGCAATGCCGAGAGCTGCCGATATGGAGGTGGAGGAGTGCCCTGCGCCAAAAGCGTCGTACGGGCTTTCACTGCGTTTGGGAAAGCCTGAGATGGATCCCATCGTGCGGTTGTGGCGGAATTCCTCCCTGCGGCCGGTTATGATTTTGTGGGCGTATGCCTGATGGCCCACGTCCCAGACTACGTGGTCTTCCGGGGTGTTGAACACCTTGTGTACCGCAACGGCGATTTCAACTGCTCCGAGACTCGAGCCTATGTGGCCCGGATTCTCCGAGCAGCATTCCACCATATAGTCGCGTATTTCCTTGCAGAGAAGCCGGAGCTCCCTGATGTCGAGGCCGCGCAGGTCTGCGGGAGAATTTATGTGTTCCAACAATGCCATAAACCTTGCAAAGATAATAAAAATAGGTAAATTTGCGTCCTGTACCGCTATAAATGGCGGTTGTTTTCACTATGGGAGAGAAGATTTCCAAACTTATGAACGACAGTCCTCTTGCGAGGTGGTCGGTGCTTGTCCTTGTGGCGTCGATGATGTTCTTCGCCTATATGTTCGTCGACGTGATGTCGCCTCTGAAGTCTCTTGTCGAAAGCAAGTTGGGATGGGGCAGCAGTGTTTTCGGCACCTATGCCGCATCCGAATATATAGTAAATGTGTGCGGCTTCCTGATAATAGCCGGAGTCATACTCGACAAACTCGGAGTGCGCTTTTCGGGAGTGCTTTCGGCTTCGATGATGGTTTTCGGAGCAGCAATCAAATACATAGGCGTTTCAGACTGGTTCCAGACCACGGCTCTCTGCTCGTGGCTCGGCTCGTGGTGGGTGGAGATGCCTTCCAGCGCCAAGATGGCCTCGCTGGGTTTCATGATTTTCGGCTGCGGCTGCGAAATGGAGGGTACCAATGTCTCCAAGATTCTGGCCAAGTGGTTCAAGGGTAAGGAGATGGCTCTCGCGATGGGCCTTGAGATGGCGATAGCCCGTCTCGGCGTCTTTGCAGTGATGTGGATTGCGCCGATTATCTCTTCTTCCTGCGGAGGGTCGGTGTCGGCTCCTCTCGGATTCTGCGGGGCCCTTCTCTGCATAGGTCTTGTCAACTTCATAGTTTTCGGGGTCATGGACCGCAAGTTCGACTCGCAGCTGGTTGAGGCCGGTCTTGCCACCGAAGAGAAGTCTCCGGAAGACGAGTTCCATATCAGCGACCTCGGGGCGATATTCAAGAGCCGCATGTTCTGGATAGTGGCTATGCTCTGCGTGCTCTATTACAGCGCAATCTTCCCGTTCCAGAGATACGCCACCAATTTCATAGAAGAAACGCTGCAGATTGATGCCGCCACCGCGGCCAGGCTGTTCAGCTGTTTCCCCATTCTGGCGATGTGCCTTACTCCGGTGCTCGGCATTTTCCTCGACCGTGTGGGCAAGGGGGCTACTATGCTCGCCCTCGGCTCTCTCGTTATGATCTTGTGCCACACAGGCTTTGCATTCCTTCTCCCTGTATTTCCGTCGAAGTGGCTGGCAGTCACCCTTATCGTTACGCTGGGAGTAAGTTTCTCCCTCGTTCCGGCGGCGTTGTGGCCGGCAGTGCCAAAGATTATTGACGAAAAGATATTGGGCTCGGCCTACTGCCTGATATTCTGGGTGCAGAATTTCGGTCTGTGCTTCGTCCCCAAACTCATCGGTTCGTTGCGTGAATCGACCGACGGCTATTTCGTGCCGATGCTCGTGTTTGCGGGATTCGGTGTGGCGGCCTTCATCTTCAGCATCCTGCTCAAGGTTGAGAACAGGCGCAAGGGGTACGGCCTCGAAGAGCCGAATATCAAGAAATAGAACATCCAGTTAGAGATAAGGCGAAAACTTTCCCTCGGAGGCACGGTGCTTCGCGGTCTTTCAGACAAAGTGCCTCCGAGGGAAAGTTTTTCGCCCTTATTCCTCATGAAGGCACGGTGCTTCGCGGTCTTTCAGACAAAGTGCCTGAAAGGAGGGAGTCATCCGCCCTTATCCATCGGAGGCGCAGCGATTGAATCAGAACAAGGTTGTCTTTTCCTTGATATCCTTGACTCTCAGTTGGATGTTGGCGATGCCGCGATAGTAGTTTTCGGCTATCGAATAGCAGATGTCAACCGGATTGCCGGCCTGGATGTGGTCGAAATGGTCCGACATATTGAAGGCGATGGCCGGAAAGTGGCGGTAAGGTTCGTCTTCCTGGATGAGTTCGAGACGAAGATGCTTGAGTACGCCGCTGTCGGCCGAGCCGACCTTGCGCCCGTTGCCGTTGTCGTATACGTTTTCGGTGATGAAGACCGGAGAGGCGTTGCCGGGGCCGAATGGCTGGAACGACTTGAGCAGACGGAAGAATTTGGGCGTTATCTGCTTGAAATCAAGATATGAGTCGATGCTTATGACAGGCGTGAGCTGGGCATCGGCTATCTTTGCGGCCACGAAAGATTCGAACCTTTCACAGAAAGTCTGGAAATTCTCTTCGCGTATCGTGAGGCCGGCCGCATAGGTGTGCCCGCCGAAATTCTCGAGCAGGTCGGCACACGATTCGATTGCCTCGTAGAGGTCGAATCCGGCAACGGAACGGGCTGAACCCGTTATGAATCCGTTTGACTTGCTGAGTACGATGGTCGGACGGTAGTATGCCTCCACAAGGCGGGAGGCGACGATTCCAACCACTCCCTTGTGCCAGTCGGGGTTGTATACGATGGTGGATTTCTTGTGTTTGAATCCCGGGATGGACTTGACCATCTCGAGAGCCTCCTCCGTAATCTCCCTGTCTATCTTTTTGCGGTCGTCGTTGTGGGCGTTGATGGCGGTGCCTATTTCGAGGGCGTTTTCGTCGTCGCGGGCGGTGAGCATGTCAACCGCGGCGCGGCCGGATTCCATCCTTCCCGCAGCATTTATACGGGGGCCTATCTTGAATACGATTTCGTCGATTGTGATGTTGTGCTTTTCGAGCCCGGAGAGCTTGATTATCGACATCAGGCCCTTGCGGGGGTTCTCGTTGAGCTGTTTGAGCCCGAAATAGGCCAGAACCCTGTTTTCGCCCGTCACGGACACCAGGTCCGACGCTATGCTGACAGCCAGAAGGTCCAGCAGCGGTACAATGCTTTCGAACGGGATGTTGCAGAATTGGGCATAGGCCTGCACCAGTTTGAATCCGACTCCGCACCCCGAAAGGTCGTCGAATGGGTAGGTGCAGTCTTCACGCTTCGGGTCGAGCACCGCCACTGCTCCGGGCAGTTCCTCGTCGGGGAGATGATGGTCGCAGATGATGACGTCTATGCCTTCCTTGCCGGCATATTTGACCTTTTCGACGGCCTTGATTCCGCAGTCGAGCGTGATTATCAAGGTGCATCCGTGCTCCTTGGCACAGTCGATGCCCTTGTACGAAAGGCCGTAGCCCTCGTCGTACCGGTCGGGAATATAGTATTCGATCTTTGACGTGTATTCCCGCAGGAATGAGAATACGAGCGAGACGGCCGTGGTGCCGTCGACGTCGTAATCACCGTAAATCAGGATTTTCTCGCCTCCGGTGACTGCCTTGTGCAACCTTTCCACCGCTTTGTCCATATCCTTCATCAGGAAAGGGTCGTGAAGCATGGAGAGGCTGGGCCTGAAGAACTCGCGAGCCTTTTCGAACGAATCTATGCCCCTCTGGACAAGAAGATTGGCAAGCACCTGATCGATGCCCAGCTCCTGCGCCAGCTGCCTTACTGCGGCCGGATTGCCCTGCTCTCTGATTATCCAATTCTTGTCCATATTATCCTGCAAAGGTACGAAATTGTTTCAACAATCTTTAAAAAAGATTATTTTTGCGCTTTGTAACAAATTCGGATTATGGAACTTCAGGAACTCAATGAACAGGAAGCGGGACGCCGCAATTCACTTGCAGCCCTGCGTGAACTCGGAATAGACCCCTATCCCGCAGCCGCTTTCCCGGTAAACGTCGACACTGCATCGCTGAAAGCTGAATATGATGCCGAAAAGGGCAATTTTCAGGATGTCACCATAGCCGGGCGAATAATGAGCAGACGCATAATGGGCGCCGCATCGTTTATGGAAATCCAGGACGAGAAGGGCCGCATACAGATATATGTCAAGCGCGACGAGATATGCCCCGGTGAAGACAAGACGATGTACAACACCGTATTCAAGAAACTCCTCGACATAGGCGACATAATCGGCATAAGCGGGTATGCGTTCATCACGCAGACCGGGCAGCTGTCGATCCATGCAAAAACCCTTACCGTACTCAGCAAGTCGCTGCGCGTGCTCCCCATAGTGAAGGAGCAGGACGGCAAGGTGTTCGATGCGTTTTCCGATCCGGAACTGCGCTACAGGCAGAGATATGTCGATCTGATAGTGAATCCCCAGGTGAGGGAGACGTTCGTCAAGAGGGCCTGCATAGTGTCGACCATGCGTGAGTACTTCAATGAGGCGGGCTGCCTCGAGGTCGAGACTCCGATTCTGCAGGGCATCCCCGGCGGGGCGACGGCAAGGCCTTTCGTGACCCACCACAATGCTCTCGACATAGACCTCTATATGCGTATTGCCAACGAACTCTATCTCAAGCGCCTTATCGTGGGGGGTTACAACGGGGTGTATGAGTTCGCCAAGGATTTCCGCAACGAGGGTATGGACAAGACGCACAATCCGGAGTTTACCTGTATGGAGATATATGTCGCATACAAGGACTATTTCTGGATGATGGAGTTCGTCGAGAAGATGCTCGGGAAAATAGCCTTGAGGGTCAACGGGTCCACCAAGGTGACCATAGGCGGCAATGAGATCGATTTCGGCGGCACCTACCGCAGGTTGCCGATTCTTGATGCGATAAAGGAATATGCCGGAGTTGACGTCAAGGGGATGGATGAGGCCGCCCTGCGCGAGGTCTGCTCCCGTCTCAATGTGGAAATCACCCCTTCGATGGGCAAGGGCAAGCTGATAGATGCGATATTCGGCGAATATTGCGAGAAGAATCTCATTCAGCCCACTTTCGTGACCGATTATCCCGTGGAGATGTCTCCTCTTACCAAGAGGCATCGCACCGATCCCACCCTGACCGAGCGTTTCGAACTGTTCGTGTGCGGCAAGGAGCTGGCCAATGCCTATTCCGAGTTGAACGACCCTGTCGACCAGCTGGAGCGTTTTCAGGAGCAGGCGCGACTCAAGAGCAATGGCGACGATGAGGCGATGTTCATAGATATGGACTTTGTGCGTGCTCTCGAATACGGTATGCCTCCCACTTCGGGGCTCGGTATGGGAATCGACCGTCTGACTATGTTCATGACCGGGCAGAGCACCATACAGGATGTCCTTTTCTTCCCTCAGATGCGTCCCGAAAAGAGTTCTCCGAAGGAAAACTGACTTGGATATAACCTCTCTTCAGAATCCGAAGGTCAAGGACCTGCTGCTGCTCGCTTCGAAATCGAAGGAGAGGCGCAGCCGCGGCCTGTTTGTGGTGGAGGGGGCAAGGGAGACCGCAAGGGCCCTCAGGTGCGGTTTCGAGCCGGAGAGTTTCTTTGTGTGCGACAGCTATCTTGCCGATGAGGCCCGTCTTGCCCTTGGTGGGGAGGAGGGCTTTTCGGAAGAAAGGATTTTCCACGTCGGAGAGAAGGTGTACGACAGGATTTCGTGCCGTCAGGGGTCGGAAGGTGTGGTGGCGGTGATGAAGGTGCCTCCTCGCGGGCTTGATTCCATCAGAATCGGGGCTGATCCGCTTGTCCTGGTGCTCGAGAGTCTCGAGAAACCGGGAAACATAGGCGCTGTTCTGCGCACTGCCGATGCCTCGGGAGTGGATGCCGTGATAGTGTGCGACCCGCTCACCGACATATACAATCCGAATCTCGTGCGGGCCAGCCTCGGCGCCGTGTTTTCGGTTCCCGTAGTCGCCTGCTCCTCGCTTGAGGCCTACGACTGGTTGCGTTCACACGGAATCTCGATTCTTACCGCTCAGCTCCAGGATTCCGAACTTTACTATGATACTGACATGACGGTCCCGACGGCAATCGTGATGGGAACGGAAGACCTCGGGCTGACCGATTTCTGGAGGGAGCGTTCCGACAGGAAGATACGTATCCCCATGGCGGGGCTGATGGATTCACTCAACGTTTCGGTCTCGGCTGCCATTCTCTGTTTTGAGGCCGTGCGCCAGAGAAATGCGAGATGAAACGCTATGGCCTGATAGGGTGCGGGATAGGGGGGAGTCTGAGCCCGGCGATGTTCAGGGTTGCATACCCCGGGTTGGAATACGACCTTATCGACACGGACGATTTCGAATATGCCTTCAAGTTGTTCCTCGACCGGTATGAGGCGGTGAACGTCACCGCTCCGTTCAAGGAAGCCGCCTTTTCGCGAGTATCCTGCTGTGACGGGATTTCGCGCCGGATAGGCGCCGTCAACATCCTCGTGCATCGGGGAGATACGGTCCTGGGATATAATTCGGACTATCTGGCGGTACGCCGCATCATAGAATCCTCCGGGGATATGATCAAGTTTCCTACGGCCGTCGTGATAGGGTGCGGCGGAGCAGGCAAGGCCGCTGCGGCAGCCGCTTTCGACTGCGGGCTTGACACCGTCGTCGCGAACCGTACGGTGGAGCGCGCCGCCCTGTTCTGCTCGCGGTTTGCGGGGATGCGTCCGGCGGGGCTCGGGGATGTGCCCGGTATGCTCGGCGGTGCAGGTGTGGTGATATATACACTGCCTGTCTTTTCGCCCGTTGCCGCCCTTGTCGATGCTCTGGATGGCGCTCTCAGGATAGAGGCCTCGTACACCAATCCGTCACTTTCTTCCCCCGGCTGCATCGGGGGGCGCCGGTGGCTTGCCAATCAGGCGATGGCAGGTTTTCCTCTTATGACGGGGATGGAGCCGCAACAGGATGCTGTTTGTTCTGTGCTCTGAGTTGGCTATCTTTACGGGGCATTAATAAAAAACATTAGTTATGTACCTAAAAAAATCATTGCGGTCCTTCTGACCGCCTGCGCCGCCTTTCTTGCGGCTTCAATCGTTCTTTTTGTCAAAATGCTCCGTTGGAAGCGGGCGTTCCAAGGGCTCTCGGCCTCTGTCGACGGGCACGACAGGATGGCTTTCAAGGCCATAGATGCCGTTATGGGGATTTTTCTCACGATGCTCGATATCGGGGCCATGCACGGTATGAGCGGAGATCTCCTGAGACGTGAACTGAACCGCTCCGTTTTCGTAAATCCCGAGATTGACGGCAATCTGCTTTCGGATATCAGCCTCCTGGCCGATTATCGTTTCGGCGGTGTGATATCATATCTGCGCCGGACCGGGAAGCGGTTGAACGAGAATGACCTCAAGTTCTGCAGCCTGCTGTGTTTCAGGACCAGCGCCATAGGGATGATGAAACTCTACAACCACACTAATCCGGCCTGCTATTACAACAGGAGGGGAAGGATTATGAGGAGAATCGGCCTTCCGAAAGGCAAACACACTCTGGAGCGTTTTCTGTTTGAAACCATGGAGTCGCTCTCCCCTACCAAACAGCAATGAAATTTTGCTATATTGTAAAAAATGTCTAACTTTACCCCCTAAAGGATAATTATGGCACTGAATAAAGTATTGCTTATAGGAAACGTCGGGAAAGAGCCTGATGTGCGGCATCTGGAGAGCGGTGTGGCCGTAGCGTCGTTCACTCTCGCAACCTCTGAAAGATACAAGGACAGGAACGGGGAGTCGAAGGAGCTCACCGAGTGGCACAACATAGTGGCATGGAGGCAGCTCGCCGACCTGGCTTCGAATTATATCCACAAAGGCTCGCAGATATATGTTGAGGGGCGTATCCGCACCCGTTCGTGGGACGATCAGGGCGGCGCCAAGCGATATGTCACCGAAATAATGGCCGACACCATCCAGCTTCTCGGCAAAAAGGACGGCGCTTCCGTTCCCTCGGGAGCGGGATATGCCGAGCCGGTGCGCCAGGATGTCCGTCATAGTGAGCCTGCAGCCGCTTCGGCCCCTGCAGTTTCGTCGGCCGACCTTTCGGCCGACAGTTCGGACGACCTGCCTTTCTGATAGAATAAATTATAAACACAAACAAACCAATATGAAAAAGATTTTAATGCTTCTTGCCGTTGCAGCCGTTCTGACCGGTTGCCACGATCATTATACCCGTGGCCCGGTGAAAGGTGAAGACGGCGCATTAGGTATTCTTCACTGTTACGGTACAGCCAACAGTATCATCGCCTATGACTCGACGGAAGTGCACTTTGACGTCAAGGCATACAGCGTCAACGAGCTTAACCATACCATCTTCTCCACGACCGAGGTCGATACGCTCGACAAGGCTGCCGAGGCCAAGGTCATCTGGATTGAAAAGGGTATGACAATCGGTTCCGTTACCCTGAATGCCGACAGAACCGTTACGGTCAGCGGGATTGCCGGCAGCGGAAATGCACTTGTAGGCATATGGAACAACAAGGGCACTCTCCTTTGGTCGTACCATATATGGAAGCCCAGGGAGGACCCGAACAAGGTTCTTGAGTATGCCGCTCTCGGTGGCTGCGAGGTGATGCCTTTCGCTCTCGGTGCTATGGAGGCGGGCCGTATGAAGGCCAACGGGTCGCTCGAGAACATCGATGCCACTGCAGGCCTCTATTATATGCATGGCAGAAAGGACCCTCTGGGACGTGCCGATTTCTCGAAAGTTTCGGGTGACGCCGGGGCGTGCGGATTCATTGAGTGCACAATGCCTGAGGAAGGCAATGCACCGGTGGAATGGGATACAAAGGGCGCCGACGCCATACTTACTTCGGTAAAGTCGGAATACATCAACAACTACTCCGGCGACAAGAGCTACAAGGAGCTCGTCGATGAAATCATATCCATGGTCGATGCCAACAGCAAGGAATTCCTGATCGAATATGCAACGCAGCATCCTATGACAACCATAACCCCTGCAATCGGATCCTCGTACTGGTATGCCGCCGACTCGATATATCGCGACAGGACTCTCTGGTATCAGACGAAGTCGTGCTACGACCCGTGTCCTGCCGGCTATATGACTGCGCCCAACAAGCTTTATCGTGGATTCCTCAGCACGGCTACCACTGTCATCGGTTCCGACAATGACGGTACCGAAACGAGTGAGAACGTATATGCAGGTGACAATTCGGCAATCAATGCCACCAATGCATATACAATGCCCAAGGCCGGCGGTTATAATTTCAGATACTACGGCACGCTGGATACCAACAAGACTGACTTCTATCCTGCTGCCGGCTATCGCCAGTCCAAGGACGGCCAGCTGCTTGGTGTTACAAAATCAGGATATTATACGTCTTATACCGTCAGCTTCGGTGCTTCCACCGGTTATCAGCGTATTCTGTATTTCGACAAGGATACAATCAGGGCGTATCGTGGAATCGACCAGAACGCCTGCTGTACCAATGTCCGCTGCATGAAGATAAAGGTATTCGATGATTTGGACAACGGCGGTGGAACCGACTAGTCCCTTTTGAATCATAATGCGGCGGGGGCGGCCTTGGGGCTGCCCCCGCCTGTTTATCTGCGCAGCGAGTCAACCGGATTGAGGGCGGCGGCACGCGATGCCGGTATGCTGCCCGAAGCGAGGCTTACGGCCAGACATATTGCCACGGCTCTGAAAATCCATACCCATGGAATTATGAAACTGCTTTCCAGCCACAGGGCGACCGCATTGCCGGTAAGCAGCCCGACGATAATGCCGATGGCTCCTCCAGCCTGGCCTATGATGACCGCCTCGAGCAGGAACTGCCTTCTGATTGACGAGACTCTTTCTCCGATAGCCTTCCGGAGGCCTATTTCCGCTGTGCGTTCCTTGACCGATACCAGAAGTATGTTCATAAGGCCCACTGATGCTCCGAGCAGGGTGATGAGCCCCACTATCAGCGCGGCTATGGAGAGCTTGTGCTTTATCGATGAGAATTTCTGCTGCAGGGCGTCGCTTGAAGAAACGTCGAAATCGCACTGGTGCCCTGCTGGGAGACGTCGTGCTGCCCTCATTGCGGACCTGGCTTCATTTTCCACTGCGGAAATGTCGGAGTGGGCGTCACACGGAATAAGAATCCTGAAATCGGTGGAGCCGCTTATGAATTTGCCCCGTGCGGCGGCTATCGGGATTATGAGCGAGTTGTCGTAGCCCTCGCCAAGCAGGGCGCCCTGCCTTTCCAGAATGCCCGCCACTCTGAGCGAAGCGCCTGCCGCCGTTACCGTGTGCCCTATGGGTGAACGATGCTTGAACAGTTTTGCCGCCACTGCGTGTCCAAGTATGCATACGTTGGATGAAATCTGGACCTCCCGCTTTGAGAAATTCCGGCCTTCGGCAAGACTCAACCTGGCTGTTTCGACGAAATTACGGTCGGCAGCCACGATTTTTACCACTGGGTCGGTGTGCTTCCCCTCCGATGAGACTTCCGCCATTTGAAGCAGTTCTGCCGACAGGCATGCACTGTTGCCGCTCCATTGCGCCACGAATGATTCCGCCTCGTGCAGGGTGATGGGGCGGGATTCTCCCGATGGGGATGAAGTTATGGCAATAGAGCCTGCCCCCATCCTGCCGAAACTGCCTGAAACCTCCTCCGAAAGGATGTCCATAGCGGTTTCTATCCCGACGAGGGACGTTATTCCAATTGCTATTACAGTGATTGTTAGCGCTGTACGCAACCTGTTGGCTGCCAGTGAATCAAGCGCCAGGGTGATGTTTGCTCTCCTCCACATATCCATCTCAAACATTTTCCAAATGTAGGAAAATTTATTGAGAACTGTTTAGTAAATTTGCACCCGGATTCTGGATACCATAATATATATATAATATAATCTGTAATGGAAAAGACATTTGGCCGGAGAAAACCTGTGACAGGCTCTGCCGGCAGAAGAACGAGGCCGTCAGGATCGGCCCATGGCGGTGTGCCGGAGCGTAGTGGCAGAAGATCATCCTCAGAAAAGAGAGTCGGGAAAGAGTATGGGGAGGGCAGGCCTTTCGGTGAGAGGAAGCCTTTCGACGGGAGGAAGCCTTTCGGTGAGAGAAAGTCTTTCGGCGGTAGGAAGCCTGCCGGAGAGAGAAGTTTTTCAGGCGAAAGGAAATTCGCCGGTGAAAGGAGTTTTTCAGGCGAAAGGAAGTTCGCCGGCGGGAGGAAGCCGTTTGGCGACAGAAAACCTTTCGGAGGCAGAAGGTTCTCGGGCGAAGAAGCCGCAGGCGAAAGAAAATACGTGCGGAGGCCCGTTGCAAGCGAGTGGACTCCTACTGACGAATATATACGTCTCAACAGGTTCATCTCGAATTCGGGAGTGTGCTCACGCCGTGAGGCGGATGAGTTCATACAGACCGGGCTGGTGAGCGTGAACGGCACCGTCGTTACCGAACTGGGCACCAAGGTCAAGATGACTGATGACATCCGTTTCAACGGTGAACGCCTCAAGGGCGAAAAGAGGGTTTATATTGTAATGAACAAGCCGAAGGGGTATGTGACCACGGTGGATGATCCTCACGCCGACAAAACCGTAATGGATTTGATATCCAAGACTGAATGTCCGCAGAGGGTCTATCCCGTGGGGCGTCTTGACAAGGCGACCACCGGCGTGCTTATGTTCACCAACGACGGGGATCTGGCCGACAAGCTGATGCATCCCTCTTACGGGGCCACCAAAATATATCACGCTTTCCTCGACAAGAACCTGAAAAAGGCCGATTTCGACGCGTTGCTTGCCGGTATCGAGCTTGAAGACGGCGAAATACACGCCGACAGCCTCTCCTACGTCGATGACGATATGGCGCAGGTCGGGGTGCAGATCCATTCAGGCCGCAACCGTATTGTGCGCAGGATGTTCGAACATCTCGGATACAAGGTGGGAAAACTCGACAGGGTATATTTCGCAGGCCTCACCAAGAAGGCTCTTACCCGTGGTTCCTGGAGGTTCCTCACCGAAACGGAGATTGCAAAGTTGAAGATGGGTTCATTTGAGTGATATGAGAGAGCATCGCGCAGGTTTCGTGAATATCATCGGCAATCCCAACGTGGGCAAGTCAACGCTGATGAATGCCCTGGTGGGGGAAAGACTGTCGATTGTGACAAACAAGGCCCAGACCACAAGGCACCGCATAATGGGCATAGTGAACGGTCCGGACTACCAGATTGTCTATTCCGATACGCCGGGCATACTCAAACCCAGTTATCGGTTGCAGCAGAGTATGATGGACTTCGTCGACACGGCTATCGGCGACGCCGACGTCATTCTCTACGTCACCGACGTGGTGGAAAAGAAGGACAAGAATCTCGAGTATGTGGAAAAACTCAACAGGGTGGCCTCTCCTGTCATAATCGTTCTCAACAAGATAGACCTGAGCGACAACGACTCGGTGCTCGGAATCGTCGGAGAGTGGAAGTCGCTCGTCCCGCGTGCGGAAGTGTTCGCCGTCTCGGCTCTGAACAGGTTCAACCTTGACAGCGTGATGGAGAGGATAGTCGAACTTCTGCCGGCGAGTCCTCCGTGGTACGACAAGGATACGTTCACCGACAGGAGCATGAGGTTCTTCGCCTCTGAAATCATACGCGAAAAGATACTTCTCAATTATTCGAAGGAAATTCCCTATTGCGTCGAGGTGGTGATAGACTCTTTCAAGGAGGGTGACGGGCAGTACGACATAAGCGCTGTAGTCAATGTGATGCGCGATTCCCAGAAGGGGATAATAATCGGCCGCAACGGTCAGGCCCTCAAGAAAATGGCTACGCAGGCCCGCATCGACATGGAGTCTTTTTTTGAGAAAAAGGTTTTTTTGCAGATATTTGTAAAGGTGGAGGAGAATTGGCGGGAAGACTCCAGAAAGCTGAAGAGATTCGGCTATATACTTGATTGATAATTCTTTTATAGATTGATATGGCTACTGACGAAGACGAGATTGATGATGTTGCTGCGGATGAATCCCTTGAATCCGCCGCGGATGCATCCGAGGAAATTGTTGACGAGGACAACATTGCTGCCGCAGATGAGGAGAAATACGACAGGTTGGTAGCCGACGGAGGCAACAGGTACCGTCTCGCCGGAATGTACAAGGACTGGTTTCTGGACTATGCCTCCTATGTTATACTCGACCGTGCAGTGCCGCATATCGAAGACGGTCTGAAGCCTGTCCAGCGCCGCATCCTGCACGCAATGTACAAGGTGGATGACGGCCATTATCATAAAGTGGCTGGTATTGTCGGCGACACGATGAAATATCACCCTCACGGCGATGCCTCCATCAAGGATGCGCTCGTGGGCCTCGGTCAGAAGAACTTTCTGGTGGACTGTCAGGGAAACTGGGGCAACATCTTTACGGGCGACCCGGCCGCGGCATCCCGATATATCGAGGCCAGATTGAGCAAATTCGCTCTGGAGGTGGCCTTCAACAAGAAGATTACCGAATGGGTTCCATCCTACGATGGGGCGAACCTGGAACCGGTGGTGCTTCCGATGAAGTTCCCGCTCCTGCTGGCACAGGGTACTGACGGCATTGCCGTGGGCCTGGCCGTGAAGATTCTGCCGCATAATTTCAACGAGCTCCTGGATGCGTGCGTCTCTGCGCTGCGCGGCAAGGAGTTCGAACTGTATCCTGATTTCCCCACTGGCGGTCTGATGGACTGCTCCAAATACAACAACGGTCTGCGTGGCGGCAAAATCAAGATCAGGGCCCGCATCGTAAAGCTCGACAAGCGCACCATAGCGATCACCGAGATTCCTTTCGGACAGACGACGGGGAGCCTGATCGACTCCATCCTCAAGGAGAACGACAAGGGCAAGATAAAGATCAAGAAGGTTGACGATATGTCGGCCGATACGGTGCAGATTGTAATCCAGCTGCAGAATGACGTCTCTCCCGACAAGACGATAGACGCCCTGTATGCTCTGACCAACTGCGAAGTTTCGGTTTCGCCCAATGCCTGCGTCATAGTGGACCGCCATCCCAAGTTCATGGGAGTGGACGAGATCCTCAAGTACAATGCCTTCCATACGAAGGACCTCTTCGAGAATGAACTCGGCATCCTCCTTTCGGAACTGGAGTCCGAGTGGCATTTCGCCTCTCTGGAAAAGATATTCTTCGAACAGAAGGTGTACCGCATCCTCGAAAACGATGCCGACAGTTGGGAAAAGCAGCTTGCCGACGTCAAGGACGGGATGCAGAAGTTCCGCCAGCTGCTGCGCAGGGATATCACTTCCGATGATATCCTCAAGCTTGTGGACAAACCCGTGCGCAAGATGTCGAAATTCGACATCAAGGCTGCGGATGAGAGGATACGCGCTCTTGACGCCAATATCGATGAGGTGCGCAACAACCTGGAGCACATAGTCGATTTTACAATAAAGTATTTCCAGCAGCTGAAAAAGAAATACGGTGCAGCATTCCCGCGCCATACCGAAATCTCCGCATTCGAGCAGATCCATGCCGAAAAGGCCGTGGCCTCGAACGCGAAGCTGTATGTCAACCGCGCCGACGGATTTGTGGGGACCGACCAGAAGAAGATAGAGAATGCCGAATACGTCTGCGATTGCTCCGACATAGCCGAAATAGTGGTGTTCCTCAAGAACGGAACCTATATGGTGACGAAAGTCAAGGACAAGGCTTTCGTCGGCAAGGATATCCTCTATGTCGGGGTGTTCCACCGCAACGACGAGCGCACGATTTACAACGTGATTTACCGCGACGGCCGCCAGGGGGCGTATTATGCAAAGCGTTTCTCGGTGACCGGGGTGACGAGGGACAAGGAGTACAACCTCACAAAGGGCACGGAAGGCTCTTCTCTGGTGTGGTTTACCGCCAACTCCAATGGAGAGGCCGAGGTTCTCCGTATATACTACCGTCCCAGGCCGAAGCTCAAGAAGCTTTCGGAAGACTTCGATTTCGCACTCCTTGCCATCAAGGGAAGGGCTTCTATGGGCAATCTGGTCACCAAAACCAACTCAATCCACCGCATCACTCTCAAGTCGAAGGGGGTATCGACCCTTTCGGGCAAATCTATATGGTTCGATACCGACGTGAACCGGTTGAATGATTCCGGCTCCGGGCTCTATCTCGGCGAGTTCCAGATGGATGATCTGGTGCTGGTGATCTGCAAGGACGGAACGTATTATACCACATCGTATGATTTGAGCAACCGCTACCAGGGCGATATCGAAAGCATAGGCAAGTTCGACGGCGGCAAGGTGTTCACCGTAGTCTATTTCGATACGGCGGCAAAGAAGCATTATATCAAGCGTTTCTGCTTCGAGCCCACTGCCGGCGGCATTCCGGTTCCTTTTGTCCCTGCAGAGGCGCTTTCGTCGTATGTTGCGATTTGTGATGATGAATTCCCTCAGCTCAGGATATCTTTCAAGGGAAAGAACAAAGACCGTGCAGCCGAGGTACTGGATGTGGAAGAGGAGGTTGAGCAGAAGAGCGTCAGGGCCAGAGGGCGTCGTCTGAGCAGCTATGACGTGGGCCAGGTGGAGTTTATGGAGCCTCTCGTAAAGGAGTCCCGTGAGGAGCCTGAGGCAGAGCAGACCGGGGCGGAGGAGGAGCCTGCTGTGGCTGACGGGCCGCAGATGAATACTGATCTCGGAAACGGTTCCGGACAGGAACCTACGCTGTTCTGATATGGCGGTTGTGGCTTTGTCGGGTTTCATGGCTTGCGGCAAGTCATTTTTCGGCGCCGCTGCGGCATCCTCGCTCGGGTGGCGGTTCATCGATCTCGACAAGGAGATTACGTCGCGTTTCGGAAGTGTCGCATCCATTTTCTCCCGTGGCGGCCAGGAGGAGTTCAGAAAGTGCGAAGCCGTCGTCCTCGAAGAGGTCGTCGGAGGAATCGGAAAAGACAGCCGGACGCTCCTCTCACTTGGAGGAGGGACGGTTCTTTCCGCTGCCAATGTCGATATTCTGCATCGCCACGGCGTGAGGATTTTATGGTTGGATACGTCGATGGATATAATATGGCGTGAAATGGGCAATTCGGTCCGTCCCCTGGCCAAAGGTAAGTCAAGACGTGAGATGGAAGCCCTGCTTGAGGAGAGAAGACCTTCCTATGAGGCGTCCGCGGACTCGGTGTTCAAGGTGGATACGGATGATTACGATGAGGTCATAGAAAAGCTTGCACACAAGATTGAGGATATGGTATGAAAAATGTTTCGGTATTTCTCGGGTCCCACAGTGGAAATGATCCGAAGTTTTCTCAAACGGCATTCGACTTCGGCCGTGCCTTAGCCCTTGCCGGTCATACGCTGATATACGGCGGCTCCAACGTGGGCACGATGCGCTCTCTGGCGGAGGGTTGCATCCAATCGGGCGGGAAGTGCATTGGTGTGTTCCCCTCCGGGTTCAAGGGGAAGCCCGAAGTGGCCGCCACGGGGATTGACATAAAGAGGAAGGACCTCTCCAGGATGTATTTCACATCCGATTTTGCCGAGCGCAAGAAGAAGATGTCGTCATTGAGCGACTGCTGTGTGGCTCTGCCCGGGAGCTGGGGCACTCTCGATGAGCTTTTTACCTACGTAACGGATACGGAGCTGGGCTTCAACGGCGGCAAGCCCATATTCGTGCTTAACCTTGACGGCTATTACAATCCGCTCAGGAAGATGATAGACAATATGTACGACAACGGATTCATCATGGAGTACAGCAGGAATACCATAACTTTCTGCGACACCGTCGATGAACTGATGTCCGCACTTGAGACAATATGATTTTACGACTATGAATTCTTTTTCACTTATTTCAATGGCAGCCAAAGGAGGATGGCTGATGATAGTCCTTCTGGCGCTCTCGGTAGTGGCAATCTATCTCTTCGCTTCGAGGTGGTGGGCAATCAGGAGGGCCATCAACGTCGATGACAACTTCATGAAGGATGTCAGCGACTATCTGCTCGAAGGCAAGGTGCGTTCGGCCAAGGCTCTGTGCAAACGCTTCGATTCCCCCATCTCACGTATGATATACAAGGGCATTGTCCGTATGGACAACCCTCTTGAGGACGTACGCTCGGCAATGGAGAACGTGGGCAACCTTGAGGTGGCCCGCCTTGAAAAGGGACTTCCCTTCCTGGCTGCGATTGCCGGCGGCGCTCCAATGATAGGATTCCTCGGCACCGTGATAGGAATGGTCCAGGCTTTCTTCAATATGTCGCTTGCCGGAGGCAATGTGGACATATCCATTCTTTCAGGAGGCATATATACGGCTATGATAACCACTGTGGGAGGTCTTATTGTCGGGATATTGGCATATTTCGGCTATAATTTCCTGACGGCGCGCATCTCGGCGCTCGTGCTGAAAATGGAAACCGGCACCGGAGAACTGCTTGAGACGATACTTTCGCTGCGCGACAAGGCTGAAGGAAAGGAGGAGGCCAAGTAATGGCGATAAAGCGTACTACAAAGGCCGATGCAGCCATATCGATGTCGTCGATGACCGACATCGTGTTCCTGCTGCTGCTTTTCTTTCTGGTCACCTCCACTCTGGTGAATCCGAACGCCCTGAAACTGCTCCTGCCCAAGAGTACCGGCCAGGTCGCTGCAAAGGCTACGGTGAGCGTTTCCATCAAGCATTATCAGGACAAGGGCACCTTCTCATACCATATCAACGGGAATGCCTCTCCGGTCCAATTCAGTGAAATTGAGCCTGCCGTAGTGAATCTCCTCAAGGATGAGGACGACCCCACCTTCTCAATCTATGCCGATGAGACAGTGCCTGTCAAGGAAGTGGTGGCGATTATGAATATCGCCAAACGCAACAAGTACAAGGTGATAATGGCCACTTCTCCGGAGTAGATGCCGAGACTGGTCTGACGACAGCGCAGCAGATTCTGCCGTTCAGGTCTTGATATTACAGCTTTTTCATCTCGAATCCGTATTCCACTCCTTCGAGGAAGAGGGCTTCGCCGGGGACGGACTGTCCGGCCCGGCAGCGGGCGCCGGAGGCGAGGACTTCGTCAATCCATTCAACAGGGTGCTTGCCGCGCCCGATGTCGAGCAAAGTGCCTACCGTCGCCCTGACCATATTGCGGAGGAATCTGTTGGCCGAGATTGTGAATACGATGTGCGAGTCGTCAATCCGCTCCCAGCCGGCTTCGGTCACGGTGCAGATTGAAGTGGCATTGTCTGCTCCGGTCTTTTCGAAGCAGGAGAAGTCGCGGGTCCCGATCAAGCGCTTTGCGGCCTCGTCCATCGCCTCGACGTCGATGGGGAAGGTGTAGAAGTAGGAGAGCGATGCAAAGGGGTCCTTTGCGGTGTGCAGATAGTACCTGTAGGTGCGGCTCACGGCATCGAATCTGGCGTGTGCCTGGGGCGGGACCGAATAAAGCCCGGAAACCACGATTCCCCCGGGAAGTATGGCATTTATTTTGCTGCAAAGGGCCTTTGCGTCTTCAACCGTTTCTGTCGACGTGTCGAAATGGGCGAAGTAGTTTCTGGCATTGACTCCGGCATCGGTGCGCCCTGCTCCGGTTACCTGGACAGGCTCGTGGAAAGCAATCGAGAGGGCGCGTTCCACCTCGGCCTGTATGCTTGGGGCGTCGGGCTGCGACTGCCACCCGCTGAAAAGCGAGCCGTTGTACGAAAGACGGACGAAGAGACGCATAATTTTATTATTTTTGCCGGATAGGAACGCGACAAATTTACAAAACAATTCAATATATGGACAGTGTCAATATTAAAGAACTGAATGACCGTATCCAGAAGGAGAGCGAATTCGTCGACATCATAACGATGGAGATGAACAAGGTCATAGTCGGCCAGAAGCCGCTTGTGGAGAACCTGCTCATTGGCCTGCTGGCCAACGGACATATCCTTCTTGAGGGTATGCCTGGTTTGGCTAAAACCTTGGCCATCAATACTCTCGCAAAGATTGTGGATGCAAAGTTCAGCCGTATTCAATTTACACCTGACCTTCTTCCTGCCGATGTGATCGGCACGATGATCTACAGCCAGAAGAGCGAGCAGTTCCAAATCAAGCAGGGACCCATATTCGCCAATTTCGTGCTTGCCGATGAAATCAACCGAAGCCCGGCGAAAGTGCAGTCGGCCCTGCTCGAAGCTATGCAGGAGCGTCAGGTGACAATCGGTGACAGCACTTTCCCTCTCCCCAAGCCGTTCCTCGTAATGGCCACTCAGAACCCGGTGGAGCAGGAGGGAACCTACCCGCTCCCGGAGGCTCAGGTCGACCGTTTCATGCTCAAGGTTGTGGTATCCTACCCCAGGAAGGAAGAGGAAAAGCTCATAATAAGGATGAACAATCAGGGCGAATTCCCCCAGCCGGCGAGGGTGCTCAAGCCCGAAGACATCGTCCGTGCCCGCGAAGTGGTGCGTGACGTGTATATGGACGAGAAGATTGAGAAATACATCGTCGATATCGTATTCGCCACACGCCATCCGGAGGATTATTCGCTCTCCCGCCTGAAGGACATGATTTCGTTCGGAGGCTCGCCCCGTGCAAGCATCTCCCTGTCGATGGCAGCCAAGGCGTATGCGTTCATCAAGCGCCGCGGCTATGTGATTCCCGAAGACATCCGCGCCGTATGTCCCCAGGTTCTCCGTCACCGTATCGGGCTCACATACGAGGCTGAGGCCGAGAACGTGACCACCGAAGAGATAATATCCGATATCCTTAATGCAGTTGAGGTTCCGTAATGGATAACGAATTGCTGAAAAAGGTCCGCAAGATCGAAATCAAGACCAGGACGCTTTCCCATCAGATTTTTGCCGGAGAGTATCATTCGGCTTTCAAGGGGCGCGGAATGGCCTTCAGCGAGGTGCGTGAATACCAGTATGGCGATGACGTGCGCAATATGGACTGGAACGTCACCGCCCGTCTGAGAGCGCCTTACATCAAGGTGTTCGAAGAGGAGAGGGAACTTACGGTCGTGCTGCTTGTGGACGTGAGCGCTTCCGGCGTGTTCGGAACGCAGGTCAGGTCGAAACGTGAGCTGATGGCTGAAATAGGAGCCGTCCTTGCCTTCTCTGCCTCCATCAACAATGACAAGGTGGGTGCCATATTCTTCAGCACCAGGGTTGAGAAATTCATCCCTCCCAAGAAGGGCAGGAGCCATCTCCTCCACATCATAAGGGAACTGCTCGAGTTTGAGCCCACCGAAAAGGGGACCGATATCGGCGAGGCGCTCAGGTTCCTCACCAATGCCATCAAGCGGCGCTGCAATGCTTTCCTGCTGTCGGATATGCTGGATGTTGATGCCTCCGGCAATCCCAGATATGAGGATGCCCTGAAAATCGTTGTCGGCCGTCACGAGATATCGGCCATAAACATATACGATCCGAGGGAAAGGGAGATGCCCGACGTCGGCCTGGTCAGGGTCAGGGATGCGGAAACGGGCGCAATGTCGTGGGTGGATACCTCGTCAAGGGATGTCAGGCGGGGATACTCCGAATGGAATACCGCAGTGCAGAGCGCCTCGCAGAGGCTTTTGCGCCGCTACAAGGTGGATAATGTGAGCATTGCCACCGACAGCGATTATGTAAAGGAACTGATATTGCTCTTCAGCAGGAGATAATGACGATATGAAAAAGTTGTTTTCACTTCTGGTCTCGTTTGCCGCCGCAGCTGCGGCAGCGTTTTCCGCCGATGACACGACCTCTCTGGTTTCGTCGTTGAGCAGGGATTCGGTGCTGATAGGCGACCAGGTCAAATGGAGCGTAAGCGTCAAGCTTGAAAAAGGCGAGGATTTCTTTGTGGAAAAGCCCGACGAGCCTGTAGCCGAGGGAGTCGAAACCATCAAGCCCTGGAGCGTCGATACTTTGTCGCAGCGGCGCGGAAGGCTTTCCCTGGAGGGGAATATGATTCTCACTTCGTTCGACAGCGGGAGCTATTTCCTGCCTCCGCTCGTGGCCATGATCAGCCGTCGTGACGGGAAAGTCGACACTCTCTACTATGAGGGACCCGTGCTCGAAGTGGGCACGATTCCTGTCGATACGGCGACTTTCAAGCCGTACGACATAAAGGGGCAGATACGCCTGCCTCTCACTTTCTCGGAGGTCGCTCCCTGGGCGCTGCTTGCCCTGGGTGTGGCGGCCATTGCCTTCCTGGCCTTCTGGTTCATCAGGAACAGAAAGGAGAACCGCGACATATTCGGCCGGCAGAAGGTGGTTGACCCTCCTCATATCGTGGCTCTGCGCAGTCTCGACAGGATACATTCAAGCAAACTGTGGCAGAACGACAAACAGAAGCAGTTCTATACCGAAGTCACCGATACGATACGCAAATACGTGGAGGACGAATATGGTATTCCGGCCATGGAGCAGACTACCGGAGAGCTTTTCTCCAGCCTTGCCTCGTGCGGGATAGATGACCGTCTGCTCGAGGGAATGAACGAGCTGTTCTCAACCGCAGACTACGTGAAGTTTGCCAAACATTCCGCTTCCGAGGCGGAGAACGAGGAGGTGATACCTTTGGCTACCAGATTCGTCAACACCACATATATGCAGCGTCTTGAGGCTGAAGCTGCCGCCAAGACCGAAAAGGAGGGATAATATGTTTTTTGAATATCCGAATCTGCTCTGGTTTGAATTCCTGCTTGTCGCCCTGGCGGCCTTCTATCTGTGGCGTGAGCTGCGGGGAGGTATGCCATATCTGAAGGTAAGCGACGCGCGCCAGTTCGCTGCAGGCCGTCAGTCCAGGATCAGGACGTGGCTGAGGCATATCCCGTTCGCCCTGTTTATGGTGGCGGTGGCCTCAATCATCGTAGCCATCGCAAGGCCCAGGACTTCGGAGCAGGTGGAGAAAATCGACACGGAGGGTATCGACATTGTCTTTGCAATGGACGTTTCAACCTCGATGCTCGCCCGTGATTTCAAGCCCGACCGCATAGGCGCGGCCAAGGACATAGCGATAGAATTCGTGGCTTCGAGGCCTTCGGACAGGATGGGGATAGTGGTTTTTGCCGGGGAAAGCTTCACGCAGAGCCCTCTGACCACCGACCGCCCCACATTGATCAATCTTATGAAGGAGATAGAAACCGGGCTGATAGAGGACGGTACCGCCATAGGCAACGGCCTTGCGACCGCAGTGGCCAGGATGAAGGATTCCGACGCCAAGAGCAGGGTTGTCATACTTCTTACCGACGGTGTGAACAACCGTGGCGAGATTACTCCCCAGACTGCCGCCGAGATAGCGAAAACCTATGGTGTGAGGGTTTACACGATAGGTGTCGGTGCGAACGGAGTGGCTCCTTATCCCGTTATGACCCCCTGGGGCCCTGATGTGCAGGATATGCAGGTGGAAAACGACGAAGACCTGCTCAAGGATATAGCAGGGCAGACAGG
>JAZUGR010000011.1:0-39666 GCA_045641345.1 Bacteroidales bacterium | reverse complement strand
CTTCACCAATTTCGGTGTGTTCGTAGAGCTTGAGGAGGGCGTCGACGGTCTCGTTCATATCAGCGACCTGAGCTGGACCAAGAAGGTAAAGCATCCTTCGGAGTTCACCTCCATCGGCGAAAAGCTCGACGTGGTGGTACTCGAGCTCGACGTGGAGAACCGTCGTCTGAGCCTCGGCCACAAGCAGCTTGAGGAGAATCCCTGGGACAACTTCGAAGCTGTCTATACGGTAGGTTCCATCCAGGAGGGTACGGTCAAGACATTCGTTGACAAGGGCGCCATCATCACTCTTGCCGAGGACGTCGAGGGATACTGCTCTCTCAAGAACCTCGTAAAGGAAGACGGCAGTCAGCCCAAGGAGGGCGACAAGCTCCAGTTCCGCGTTGAGGAATTCAACAAGTCGAGCAAGAAGATAGCCCTTTCACACGTAAGGACCTATGCTGCCGGCAAGGAGGAAGTCGAGGCCGAGAAGGACAACGAGGCCAAGGCAACCCAGAAGGCAGTCAAGAAGATAAAGGCAAATCTCGAAAAGACGACCCTCGGCGACATTTCGTCGCTCGCGGCTCTCAAGAGCGAGATGGAAAAGAACCAGGAATAACAATCTCCTGTTCCTGCAATTCAAAGGGCCGGCTGAAGAGCCGGCCCTTTTTCAGTCACGGCGGGGCGCCCGAATTGTTTGGAACTGAAGTGAGAAATAGCTACCTTAGTGAATCGAAAATACAAATGTTATGAGCGTAAAAAAGATAGCGGCCATAACGATGGTGCGCAACGATGATTTTTTCCTGCGGAAGTGGGTCGAGTATTATGGTGCGCAGCTCGGGAAGGAAAACCTTTTCATCTACTTTGACGGGGAAGACCAGACAATAGCGGATTTCTGCCAGGGCACCAATGCATTCCTGTGCAAGAAAAAATGCATGCAGGTTGTAGAGGCGGAGAAGGAGAGGCTCAAGTTTCTGTCCGCCAAGGCGAAGGAACTTCTTGCCGGCGGGTACGAACTGATAATAGGCGTGGATGCTGATGAATTCGTGATAGTGGATCCCAAGCTCGGCAAGAGTCTTGCCGAATTCCTTTCGGAAAAGAAGATAGGGACCTCCATTTCCGCTCTCGGACTCGATTTCGGGCAGAAAATGGGGGAGGAGGGCGACATAGACGGGAGCATCCCCTTCCTCAGGCAGCGTCACTACGCCCAGATAGGAACCCGCTACACAAAGCCCTCCATCATAACCAGGCCTTGTCGCTGGGGTTCCGGCTTTCATCGCGTGAAAGGTCATAACTTTCATATAGCAAAAGACTTGTATCTCTTTCATTTCGGCTATTTCGACTACAAACGCATACAGGACCGTTTCTCCGACAAGGACCGTCTGAGCCAGGGCTGGGAGAAGCATATGAAAAAGCGCTCGCGCACAATCGATTTCGTCTCCTCCCTTCCGGCGAGGGATTTCGATGTCTCCGTGCGGCGCGCACGGATCTGCCAGACTCTGGTCCGCCCTCCGTATGCCCTCAACAAGCCTGCAATGTTCGAATTGAAGGTGGTTGTAAGAATCCCGGAAAGATTCCGGGATATCATATAGGAGAAGCATAGATGGAAAAGCATGCATATCTGATTCTGGCACACAAGAACCTGTCGCAGTTGAAACGGCTTCTGTCGCTTCTGGATGACGGGAGGAATGACCTTTACATCCACATAGACAAAAAGGCTCCGTTTTCAGAAAAGGAACTGGACGGTTGCTGTCGGAAATCAAGCGTGGAATTCGTGCGGCGGGTAAGGGTCACCTGGGGAGGAGTGAGCATCGTCAAGGCCGAAATGGCGCTGCTGGATGCTGCAACCCGCACACGGCACTCTTATTACCACCTGATTTCGGGGCTTGACCTGCCTATCAAGCCGCAGAGGGTCATTCACGATTTCTTCGACGCCAATCAGGGCCGTGAGTTCCTTGATCTGTGGGAGATGCAGGGGCACACGATGAACAGGGTGAAATACTATACGCTGTTCCCTGAAGGAAGCCACTTTTTCCTGACCAACTGGCTTAACCACGCCGGCAAGTTCATCTTCAAGTCTCTCGGCCTCGAAATGAACAAGGGGGTGGAATTCAGGCAGGGGTCACAGTGGTTCAGCATAACGCACGATTTCGCCAAATACATCGTGGACTCGTCCGACTGGGTAAACAAAGTGTTCAGCCATAGCTGTCTCTGTGATGAGATATTCGTCCCGACCATCCTGCAGCGCTCTCCATACAAGGGCAATCTCTACAAAAGCCAGTGCTCCGTCGGGCACGAAAACACCTGTGCCAATATGCGTCAGATTGACTGGGGCAGAGGGTCCAGCATACGGCATCCCTGGACCTATACCATACAGGATTTCGATCTTCTGAAATCATCTCCCTGCCTGTGGGCCAGGAAATTCGATGACAGCGTCGATTCTCGTATAATAGACAGGGTCGCCGCAGAACTCAACTGATTTGATGAAACGACTGCTGCGCCTGTTGCTGATAAAGTTGCCGCTGGCCTATATCGCCATCTCGGTTTCTCTGGTGGTGGCCCTCAAATGGGCCCCGGTGGTCTATACGCCACTGATGCTCAAGCGGAGCATCCAGTTCGGCAGCGACCCCTCCTACAAGACCGGGAAAATATGGATTCCCGCTTCGGCAATGGCTCCCGCTGCCAGAAAGTGTGTCATAGCGAGCGAGGACAACCGCTTCGCCACCCATCACGGATTCGATTTCGATGAAATGGAAAAGATGGCCGAAGGCCGCCGCTCCGGCAAGGGGAAACTGCGCGGTTGCAGCACCATCTCGCAGCAGACGGCCAAGAACGTGTTCACCTTCTGCGGCAGAACTTGGCTGCGAAAGGCGGTGGAGGCCTACCATACGGTGCTGATAGAGGCCATCTGGGGCAAGGAAAGGATAATGGAGGTGTATCTCAACGTGGCCGAGATGGGCAAGGGCATATACGGAGTCGAGGCGGCCTCGGAACAATATTTCGGAGTGCACGCCAGCGCCCTGACCACTTCGCGCGCGGCGCTTCTGGCCGCGGCTCTGCCCAATCCGCTCAAGAGGAATCCTGCGCGCCCTTCGTCCTATATGCTGAAGCGCCAGAAGGCGATAATGTCGCTTGTGCCCAAGTTGGAATATCCCGAGTGGGTATGCCGCCCTCCTGAGAAAAAACGGTAGTCCTACTCCGGGATGTCTTCGCCACGGTCGAGGAAGCGCTCGGAAGTGTATGCTTCCAGGGCCTTTGTGACGAGACTTTCCTTTTCGTGGTCGTGACAGAGGGAGTATGTCTCTATCAGGGATTCCATCCATATCCCCGGAATCACCCCGCGCGGGTGCAGCGAGGCTCCTTTGCCGGAGAGGCCGTCTGATGGGAATATCCTTCCCCCGCCGGAGGTGTCGATGCAGAAGAGTTCCTCGCCCCTTTCGACGCAGGCCGGCACGAAACCGCCCCCGAAACACAACGGGAGCAGATTGATGTGCTGCTCCTCGGCCAGCAGGAAATAGAGCACCGCGACGGTGAACGGATTGCCCCGCCCCGTTGCCAGCATTTCGGTCAGGAGTGCGTTGGAAGGGGACTTGAGATCATGGTCGACAACCTTGAAACGGAGCCTGTCGAAAAAGATATGGTTGAATATCTCCACGTTCTCGAGAGCTGTTCTTTGCGGGGATATCTCACCCTCGAAGTGTGATGCGCAGGCGATGAAACTCTCCTGGAACTGCTCGCGGCTCAAATCGGCGTCGAGCAGCGACGAGATTGTGAATACCGGTTCGTACAACGAAAAGCCACCGCTGCGGGCGGTCTTGGAAATGGCTTTCAGGTCGGCCGTTCTCATACGGCCGTTGAACATTTCCCTCCTGCGCCGTATCAGGAGTCTCCTTTTTGGGTCTGTTTCGTCGGATGCGGCCTTCTCCATTGCGGAGAGAGCTTCGCGACCAAGTTGCATGATGCGCTCTTCGACGCAGCGGGCCACCGCCTCGTCGGGGTCGTCAAGGAGGTCGATGAGATTGGCGATAAGGGTGCTGTCGGTCATCGCTCAGCCGCGCTTCAGTCGGTCAGGACGTTGAGCGATTTCTCAACCAGACCTGCCATCAGACGCTTGTAGTCGGGGTTGCTTTCCTGAGCGTAGCGGTTGGCGACTGCAAGGCATATCGTTCCGGCATCGTGGCCCAGGATTGCGGCCATACCCGAGAGAGCCGAGCTCTCCATTTCGATATTGGTGAACTTCCACTCTCCGAAAGAGAATCCTTCGAGCTTCGATATGAGGTCGGGTACGGTGACCGGCATCCTCACGGAGCGACCCTGCGGGCCGTAGAAGCCCGGCGCCGACATAGTCATACCCATTATCGCCATTTCGGAGAACTTCTCCGCAAGGGTTTCCGAGGCCTTTACGAAATATGGCCTGGCAAAGCGCTCCGGCCACTCCATATACTTGACGAAAGCCTGTTCGATATCGTCTTGACGCACCTTGCCGCAATCGCTGTACCAATTGAGCATACCGTCGAAGCCTGCCGACATCTTTGAGAATATATAGCTTCCGAGAGGGATTTCGGGACGTATCGCCCCGCAGGTGCCGATGCGCAGCAGGGTGAGCTTGCGGTGGGTGCTCCTGGGAGTTCTTGCCAGGAGGTCGATATTGGCCAGGGCGTCGAGCTCGGTTACCACTATGTCGATGTTGTCGGTACCCATACCGGTGGATATCACGCTGATGCGCTTGCCGTGGTACTTGCCTGTAATGGTGTGCAGCTCCCTCGAACTCTTGTCGCATTCTATGGAACCCTTGTCAAAGAATGAGGCGACCATATCGACACGGCCCGGGTCTCCCACAAGGATTATGGTGTCGGCAATTTCGCCAGGCAGCAGGTGAAGATGGAATATGGACCCGTCCGGGTTGATTATAAGTTCGGATTCGGATATTTTTTTCATATCATTTTTCGTCGATAGACAAATGTAAGAAGAATTTTTGATACATTTGTAGAATATGAGGCTGCGCACAATCCAGAATATTCTTTTCGTGACAGTTGCCGGACTTTCCGTTTCAATGCCGGCCTGTGTGATGTGTGTCGCTCCTGGTGGAGGGGAGAGTATCGGCTTCTCCGACAGCCTTGCTTTCGTGGTGCTTTCGCTCGCCGCCTTCATCCTTGCGGTCCTTGCCGTGTGCAATACCTCCAGGGCGCAGGTCAAATTACGTCTCGCCGTCCCTTCGGCCGTTGTGCTGCTGGGCTATCAGATATGGATTGCAGTGGTTTTCTTTCAGTTGAAGGATGCATACGTCTTCCGCCTTCCGGCAGTGTTCCCGCTGGTGGCGCTGATTCTGGATATGCTTGCGCTGCGTTATGTGGTCAAGGAACTGTCGATGTCCGCAGCTCTGGAGATCAAATCCACTATGGATATGGCGAAGAAACACGTAAACAATAAAAAAACCAATGTCAAATAATAATATGATCTACACAAAAGAAGTGCAGCAGATGTGCTGCGTGGCAAAGGGCGCCAACCACGCCAATGCCCCTATCCCCGAAGAGGGCAGATGGGTGCATGCAAAGGAAATCAAGGATATATCAGGCCTTACACACGGTATCGGCTGGTGCGCTCCCCAGCAGGGGTGCTGCAAGCTCACCCTCAATGTCAAGGATGGCATAATCGAGGAGGCTCTCGTGGAGACTCTCGGCTGCTCCGGAATGACCCATTCCGCCGCCATGGCTTCCGAGATACTTCCGGGCAAGACGCTGCTCGAGGCGCTCAACACCGACCTGGTGTGCGATGCGATAAACACCGCTATGCGCGAGCTGTTCCTGCAGATAGTATATGGCCGCACCCAGTCGGCTTTCAGCGAGGGAGGCCTTGCAATCGGAGGCGCTATGGAAGACCTCGGCAAGACGCTCCGCAGCCAGATAGGCACGATGTACGGTACCAAGGAGAAGGGCAGCCGCTATCTTGAAATGACGGAAGGCTACTGCACCAGGATGGCTCTCGATTCCAACAACGAGGTGATCGGATACGAATTCGTGAATCTCGGAAAACTTATGAACGCTCTCAAGGAAGGCGTTCCGGGCCCTGAAGCCATCGAAAAGGCTAAAGGCACTTATGGCCGTTTCAACGACGCAGTCAAATATATAGACCCCCGTAAAGAATAGTACTATGGCATTGTTTGAAAGTTACGAACGTCGCATTGATCAGATCAATGCAGTTCTCGCAAAATACGGCATCAAGAGCATTGAGGATGCCAAGGCAATATGTGACGCCAAGGGGCTGGACCCTTACAGAATGTGTGAGGATACCCAGAAAATCTGCTTCGAGAATGCCAAATGGGCTTATGTCATCGGCGCTGCGATAGCAATCAAGAAGGGTGTGAAGAACGCTGCTGACGCAGCCGAGGCGATAGGAGAGGGGCTTCAGGCTTTCTGCATCCCCGGCTCGGTGGCAGACGACCGCAAGGTGGGTCTTGGCCACGGCAATCTGGCTGCCCGTCTTCTCCGCGAGGAGACTCAGTGCTTCGCATTCCTCGCAGGCCACGAATCCTATGCTGCGGCCGAGGGTGCGATCAAAATCGCCGAAATGGCCAACAAGGTGCGCAAGAAACCTCTTCGCGTAATCCTCAACGGCCTGGGCAAGGATGCAGCCAAAATCATAAGCCGCATAAACGGCTTCACTTACGTGCAGACCCAGTTCGACTATTTCACCGGAAAGGTGAAGATTGTGGGCGAAACCAGATATTCCGACGGAGTGCGCGGCGCCGTGCGCTGCTACGGCTGCGACGACGTGCGCGAAGGTGTGGCGATAATGCATATGGAGGGCGTTGACGTGTCCATCACAGGAAACTCGACAAACCCCACCCGTTTCCAGCATCCCGTGGCAGGTACCTACAAGAAGGAGTGCCATCTTCAGGACAAACCGTACTTCTCCGTCGCTTCGGGCGGCGGTACCGGCCGTACGCTCCATCCCGACAATATGGCTGCCGGTCCGGCATCTTACGGTATGACCGACACTATGGGGCGTATGCATTCCGACGCGCAGTTCGCAGGTTCCTCATCGGTTCCGGCGCACGTCGAGATGATGGGCTTCCTGGGTATGGGCAACAACCCTATGGTCGGCGCCACCGTGGCCGTGGCAGTTTCAGTGGCACAGGCTCTCTCCGGCAAGTGATTGGCGGAGGCTGGTTTACATAATAAAATGGCGGAATGATATGATTAGGATAAATCTTGACGGATGCAGGAATTTCCTCGGTGAGGAAGTCCTCGGCCAGTACATCGAAAGCGCCCGCAAGGCGTTGCAGACACTCGACAGCGGCAGCGGCGCCGGGGCGGAGTTCACGGGTTGGAACGAGCTTCCCCGGGAAACCCCGCAGAGTCTTGTGGACGAATGTCTGGAGGTCGTTGACAGGTGGATTGCAAAGGATGTCGATCTGGTGGTGTGCATAGGCATCGGAGGGTCGTACCTCGGGGCTAAGGCCACCATCGAGGCGTTGAGCCATTCCTTTGCCGACAAGATGGAAAGCGCCGGCCCTTCGGTGGTATTTGCCGGCAACAATCTTTCGGAAGAGTATCTGGCGGAGCTCAAGGACCTTATGGCCGTGAAGAACGTGGCCGCCGTTGTGATATCGAAGTCGGGTACGACGACAGAGCCCGCTGTGGCATTCCGCATAGTGAAGAACTTCCTGGAGCGCAAATACGGCAAGGAGGAGGCTGCGGAGCGTATCGTGGCAATCACGGATGCATCCAGGGGCGCCTTGAGAACCCTTGCGACCCGGGAGGGATACAAGACTTTCGTGATCCCCGACAACGTGGGAGGCCGCTATTCCGTCCTCACCCCGGTGGGCCTTCTCCCCATCGCCCTGGCAGGATTCGACATAAATGCGCTGTTGGACGGGGCGCGCAACATGCAGAGGGTATGCGACGAGATGAGCGACACCAACCCTGCCATACTGTATGCGGCTGCCCGCAACGCACTCTATGCCTGCGGCAAGAAGGTGGAGCTCTTCGTGGGCTTCAACCCCAAGCTGCAGTATGTTGCGGAGTGGTGGAAGCAGCTTTACGGGGAGTCTGAGGGCAAGGAGTGCCGCGGAATATTCCCCGCTTCGGTTATGTTCACCACCGACCTGCACTCGATGGGGCAGTATATCCAGCAGGGCGAGAGAATCCTTATGGAGACCGTGGTCAATGTGGAGAACAGCCGCCGCGAGGTGCTCATCGAACACGACGACCTTGATCTGGACGGGTTGAACTATCTCGAAGGATGCAATGTGGAGCATTGCAACGAAATGGCCCGGCTGGGCACGAAACTGGCCCATATCGACGGCGGTGTGCCCAATCTTGAGATAAGTATCGAACAGATCGACGAATACAATCTCGGACAGCTTTACTATTTCTTCGAGAAGGCTTGCGGAATAAGCGCATACGTCCTCGGGATCAATCCGTTCGACCAACCCGGAGTGGAGGCTTACAAAAAGAATATGTTCGCTCTTCTTGGAAAGCCGGGGTATGAGGAGGCCGGTGAGAAGCTCAAATCGAGGCTTTAGACTGCTTGCGGCGGCCGTCCTGCTGCTGCTTCCAGCCGTCTTCTTCAAGTCGGCGGGGCAGTTCTATTCATTCGGTGAGGAGCCTTTCCAGGTAAAGTGGCGTGAAATAAAGACCGACAACTTCAACCTGATATATCCTGCCGGGATGGACTCCACGGCAAGGCATTATCTTCAGACGCTGGAGATGCTGCGCCCTGCCGTGAATGAGGCGCAGACCTTCAATACGACGCGCATACCGGTGGTGCTGCACCCCTACGAGACGATGAGCAACGGAAGCGTTTCGTGGGCCCCCAAGGTGGTGCACCTGATCACCTCCCCCAATCCCTACAGCGACACCCAGATTGACTGGGAATATCAGCTCGCCGCGCACGAATTGCGCCACGTGGCCCAGACGGAGCAGTTCTCGCAAGGGTTCTTCAAGTGGCTATATCCGATATTCGGAGAGCAGATAGTCGGGCTCGGGGTGGGGCTCTTCGCTTCGAGCGCCTATCTTGAGGGTGATGCCGTGATTTCGGAGACCGAACTTTCCGAGGGAGGGCGCGGCCGGGATGCCTCGTTCCTGATGCAGATAAGGGCCGATTACCTCAACGGGGTGTATTACAACTACGAGAGGTCCAGCCTGGGCTCATATTACCGCAAGGCGTACGACAAGTATGCGGTGGGCTATATGATGCTTTCGGCTGAGAGGATGCGCACCGGCGACTATTTCTACAGCGGAAAGCTGTTTCACGAGCAGGCCCGCCTATGGGACGTAAGGTCCATATTCTATCGTGAGACTGACCGACAGTTCGCATCCAGGAACAGGGTCCTCGACAGCGTGCAGAGCATATATACCTCATACTGGAAGGCCGATCTGGCCGCGCGCGGGGAGTTGAGCCCCACTTCGAGGATAACTCCCTCCGCAAGGCGTTATTGCGACTACAAGGGGGCCGTGGCTGTTATGGATACCCTTTCGCCGCTCTACGGGAGCCTGCTTGCCGTCCGCAGCGGTATGGACTATACTTCGGAGCTGGTAAGGGTTGACCCTTCCGGCAAGGTGCACCGTCTGCGGGCTTTCGGCAGCCACTCCTCGAAACTGAGCGACTGCGCGGGAGGACGGGTATATTGGTCGGAGACAGTGCTGCGCAACTCCTCCACGCTGCTTTCATATTCTGAAATCAGATATTACGATGTCATATCCTGCCGCAGCGGCTCGCTGACGTGCGGAACCAGATATTTCAATCCGGCGGCATCGCCCGACGGCCGTTTGATCGCCGCCGCCGAATATCCCGTGGGGGCGCGCTCCAGGGTGGTGCTCCTCTCCTCCGAAGACGGCCGCCTGATGGCGTCGTGCCCCGCTCCGTCTTCGGGGCAGGTGCAGGAGACGGCTTTCTGCGGGGATGAACTCTACGCCACGGTGATCCTTCCCGAAGGGGTCGGGATATGGAAGGCCCCGGTCGGTAGTATCCTGGCAGGGGATCCGCAGTGGGCGGAGGTGATTCCCACCCGTAGCTGCGAGATACGCTCCCTGCGCTCCGTGGAAGGGCGCATACTGTTTGCATCCGACTTCGACGGAGTGATGAACATATACTCGACCGATGGCGGCGGGGCGGTGAGGCGGGAGACCAACTCCGAATACGGAGTCAACTATCCGTTTGCCGGAGCAGACAGCTCGAGGCTTTATTTCAGCGAATACGACAGGAACGGATACCATCTCGCAAGTATGTCGTCCGATTCGGCAAGTTGCGCCGATATGCCGTGGGACAGGCGTGCACAAACATATATCCTCGATACGATGCTCGCGCAGAGGGCTGCATCCTCCAAGGTGGACCTTGTAAGGAACGAGGCTCTGCTCGATACGGCCCTGACCCCTTCGAAGCGTTACAGCAAGTTCCTCCACGCGTTCCACGTGCACTCCTGGGCACCGGTGTATTACAACGTGGACAGGATAATGAATATGTCGGCCGACCACTACTACGACCTGGTGTCGTTGGGCGCTACGGTATATTCGCAGAATACCCTCGGCACACTCACGTCGATGCTCGGCTACTCATATCACAACGGATTCCATTCCGGCCATGCAATGATTACCGGCAAGGTGCTCAACTGCGACTTGTCGGCATCGTTCGATTACGACGACCGCAAGCAGCGGTGCTATCAGGACGGGGTGTATTCGTGCGACAGCGAAACGCCTTTCTGGAAGGCTTCGGTTACGGTTGACTATCCTCTCAACCTGTATAACGGGGGATGGCAGATGATGATCATACCTTCGTTTTCGTGGGGGATGAACAACGACAAGTTCGCCTATCAGGGGAGGGAATACCTGATGCAGACCCTCACTTTCGGGGCAAGGTTCTACCGGATGCTGCCCGTGACCCCTTCGGGTGTCTATCCCAGGTGGGGATTCAGCGTGTCGGCATACGACAGGGTGCCCGTCGGCGACGGCAACGACTACACAAATCTTACCTATGTCTCGGGTTATGCGTATTTTCCGGGCATCACAAGGGCCCAGGGGCTGAAGGCATCCTTTATGATGCAGCACCACAGCATCGAGAACAGGTCGTTCTATTACGCCTCGATGGCGTCTCTGCCGAGGGGCTATGAAAACACCGGAATAGTGCCCACTACCGACTATCTCCGCCTTTCGGCCGATTATGCGGTGCCGATACCATCGGGCGATATAGCGATTCCGTATGTGTTGTACATCAAGCGTTTCCAGCTCATTCCGTTTGCCGATTACGCATTGGACATCAATTCCAAACGCAAGACGGAGTATTTTTCATACGGAGGGGACCTCCTGATGCAGTTCAACGTATTCAGGCTCAGGTTTGAATTTACGGCAGGAGTGCGTTTCGCCAGAACACTGGACCTTCCAACGTACGTCCCCGACAATATACGCAACGGCTACAACCGCAACAGTTTTTCATTTCTTTTCGGTATGAACATATGACAGGCAGCATTACTTTCCTTGGTACCGGCACTTCGCAGGGCGTTCCGGTAATCTCCTGCAAATGCGACGTATGCAGATCTTCGGACCCTAGGGACAAGCGTCTGAGGACAAGCGCTCTGATCCGTTCGGGCGGCAGGAGCATCCTGATTGATGCCGGCCCCGACTTCAGGCAGCAGATGCTGCGCTGTAGGGTTGACAGTCTCGATGCCATATTGCTGACCCACCAGCACAAGGACCACATTGCCGGGCTCGACGACGTGCGGGCTTTCAATTACAGCGAAAAAACGGGCTACAAGGAGTGCAGGCCGTTTCCGATATACTGCGAGGAGAGGGTGCTTGAAGCGCTCAGGAGGGAGTTCGCGTATGCCTTTGCCGAGAACAGATATCCCGGCGTGCCGCAGTTCGACGTGCATCTGATAGACGAAAGGCCTTTCGAGGTCGACGGATTGCGCGTGGTGCCAATCCGGGCCATGCACTACAGGCTCCCCGTACTCGGATTCCGTTTCGGGAATCTTGCATACATCACGGATGCAAATTACATCCCCGACGGTGAGTTCTCCAAACTTGACGGAGTGAAGGTCCTTGTGCTCAACACCGTGCGGAAAACGCCCCATATCTCGCATTTCTCTCTGCCGCAGGCAGTCGAGGTGGCCCGCAGGGTCGGCGCCGAGCGCACTTTTCTTACACATCTTTCGCACCAGATGCCTTCGCACGCAGCTCTTGAAGCCGAATTGCCCGATGGTATCTTTCCCGCATATGATTCACTTGAAATCGAATTCTGATGGACAGCAGACTTTATCTCATACCGACCCCTCTGGGAGACTATCCTCCGCAGGCCGTACTGACTGATGCGGTGCTGGGCGTACTTCCTTCGATAGACATATTCTTTGTCGAGGAAATGCGCTCCGCCCGAAGGTTCCTCTCCGCCGCGGGGCTGAAGGGGCATATCGATTCCATTGAGATGCACGAAATCAACGAGCATTCGAGCGAGGGGGACATCCGTGCCCTTGCACCTCTCCTCGACGGAAAATCCTGCGCCCTCATATCGGAGGCCGGACTTCCGGCGGTGGCCGACCCTGGTGCGATGCTGGTCGCTCTCGCGCACGAGCGCGGGGTGGAGGTCATTCCGCAGGTGGGCCCCTCTTCGCTGATGATGGCCCTGATGTCCTCGGGGCTTAACGGGCAGAATTTCGCATTCTGCGGATATATCCCTGTCAAGAGCGCCGAGCGCAGGGCAAGGCTCGCGGAGATCGAGCGTATCTCGATACAGCGGAACCAGGCCCAGATAATGATAGAGACTCCTTATCGCAACGATTCGCTGCTTTCGGACATCCTGTCGGTGTGCCATCCTTCGACGAGGGTGTGCATAGCGGCCGACATAACGCTCCCGACGCAGTTCATACGCACCTTTACGGTGGAGAAGTGGCGCTCCGCCAATCCGCAGATAGGCAAGCGCCCGTGTGTATTCATAATTCAGGGACAGAAGATATGATATTCCGCAAGCAAAAGAGAATAGCGACGGTCACCCTCGGCTGCAAACTGAACTACGCCGAGAGTTCGTCTTTCGCAGAGAGGTTCGCAGCCGACGGATACAAGGTGGTCAGGGCGGCGGAGGGAGCCGACGTGTTCGTGGTCAATACGTGTTCGGTGACGGAGCATGCCGACAAGAAATGCCGCAACATAATCCGTAAACTGCACAGGATATCCCCATCTGCGCTGATTGCCGTCACAGGCTGCTATGCGCAGTTGAAACCCGATGAGATAATAGCCATCGATGGAGTCGATATAGTGCTCGGGGCCCGTGACAAGGGGCGTCTGGTGGAGATTGTGGAGAATTATGGGCGGGATTCCGGCAAGATATGCCTGAAAAGCGGCATCGACGAGGCCGTGGAGATATTCCCCGCCTGCTCTTCGGGCGACCGCACCCGTTCGTTCCTGAAGGTGCAGGACGGATGCGACTACCGCTGCTCGTATTGCACAGTGCCTCTTGCGAGGGGGAGGAGCCGCAATCTGCCCGTTACCACACTGGTGGCCCAGGCGCGTGAGGCGGCCGCCTCCGGAGTGAAGGAGATAGTGCTTACTGGGGTGAATATCGGCGATTTCGGCCGTACCACCGGAGAATCGTTCCTCGACTTGCTCAAGGCCCTCAATGCCGTGGAAGGGATAGAACGCTACCGCATCTCATCCATCGAACCCAATCTTCTCACAAGGGAGATAGTGGAGTGGATAGCCTCCGGGACCAAGTTCCTGCCACACTTCCATATACCAATCCAGTCGGGATGCGACAAAATCCTCGCGGCGATGCACCGGCGCTACAATACCTCGATGTTCACCGACAGGATTTCGATGATCCGCGACGTTATGGAAGGGAGCGGGGAACGCTTCACCAGGGTATTCTTCGGGATAGACGTCATAGTGGGATTCCCGGGTGAGACCGACGAGGATTTCGAGACCACGTACCGGTTCCTTGAAAACCTCAGGCCGGCATACCTCCATATATTCCCATATTCCAGAAGAGCCGACACGGAGGCCGCCCTTCTGCCGCATCAGGTACAGGAGAGCGTCAAGTCGGAGAGGGTGGCAAGACTGGAAAAACTGTGCGACCGTCTTCACTCCGAGTTCTGCGAGGCCAACATGGGCCGCAGCGCCACGGTGCTGTTCGAGAGTACGAAGAAATGCGGAATGATGTTCGGCTATACCGAAAACTACATCAGGATAGAGCGCCCCTATGATGAGGCCCTTATCGGTTCTCTTTCCGTGGTGACCGTTTGAACAGGTTGTGCCAAAGCTCCTTCCAGGTATTGAACTCTTCCTGGAATACTATGCCGGCTCCGTTGCGCTGTGTCTGGTCGAGGTAGTTGCTGTATTTGTCGGCAGCGTGCGAGAACAGGTTCAGACGCCATCTTCCGCTCTTGTTGAGCTTGATTTCGACGTCGATGTTGCCCACCACCTCCGTCGATGCGCCTCCTGTCATATACTGCTGGTTGCCGAGGCTTCCGTTTATGGTTACACGGTTGTTGAACAACTGGGTGGAAACGGCCACGTCGAATATGTTGACTCCACTTGTCCCCGGCTGGTACTTGAATCCAAGGTCAACTGGTATGTCGAGCTGATGGAATATGTTGCTCACCTGATTGGATATTATTTCGGATGCGTTTGAGTAGAGAATCGTACTGTTGTTGATAATTCCTCCGTTCTCATCCGGAACGAAACTTCCGGATACGAGCAGGGCCATACTCTGCCTCAGGTTCTTTTCGTCGGTGCTAAGCGCGCTTTCGACCCTGCCCATAGTGGCCGGGTCGAGGTCGGGCACCTCCACCTTGAATTTGAGCACCGGGTTGGTGAGGTTGCCGGTCGCGTGAATTTCGCTGTAAACGGTGCGCCTGGTCGAGACTGACGAGTTGTCGCCTATCAGGGGCTCGATCGAGGCTTTGGTGGCATAGCGGGCCGTTACGTCGAATTCGGATTTCATTATGTCGCCGTTGAAGTTCACGGTGCCGCCGCTGAGGATGGCGAAATCCTTGGCGCTTATGCCTAAAATAGACATCTTGCAATTGCCCTCGCTTATGGTGTAGATGCCCTTTATGTCGAATGAATTGTTGCCGGTGACTATTTCGACCTTGCCGCTGCCCCCGGCGTTTATCACGTCGGATGAAGTGCTGTTGAGATCGACCGACAGCGTGGTTGCCGGTGTCACTTCAAGGTTTATGGTGGTTGCGACCCCAAGCCGCTTTACCGATGCGGCGGAGTTCATCCTCTTGACGTTCATAAGGGAGTCGTAGGCGTCCGTGGCCGTCTTCCTGGCGTTGACGAACGTAAGCAGGGAATTCTTTCGCTTGTAGGAGTCGCTTATCGGGATGTGGATGCTGCCCGATTCGGCCAGGGCGTCGATGTCGATTTTCAGCCCCTTCACGGGACCGTATATCCTCACCTTGCCGGTTCCGTAGGCCCTGCCGTAGAATCCGTCGTCAACGTTCTGGAACGTGGTGTTGATTGCCAGAATCTCGTTGACTTTGAAATTGAGGTCGAGGGTCGTGTTCTTGAAGCCGTTGAAGGCCACTCCTCCGGTAACTTTGCCCCGATGTCCCTCGGTATCCCTGAGATTTATCCCGTCGAGGGTTATCCCGTCGCGGTTGATGGAGAACGGCCCGTCGAGATAATAGGGTACCCGGGTGTAGTCGACTACGCTGTACACGTTGTTGAGCCGTGTGCCGTGACTCGCTATCAGGAGGGAGTCGGTCGTTCCGCCCAGGTGCACGAATCCGCTCACCGTACCGTCCATATCGCTGAACACTGCAGGGGCGATGGCCGGCACCCAGTTGAGCGACAGGCTGTCGAGCGCCACGTTCATCTCGGTGGACTTGTCGGAAGGCCTGTACCATCCCGAAAGATTGAAGGGCACTTTGCCACGGTTGTTGTTGCTTACCAATACGTTTATGCGCTCGTGAGTGGCGTCCCACTTGCACATTGCGGTCATTTCGCCCATCGCGGAGCCCCCGACCGAGATGTCCTTGCCGCCGAGAGCCGTAAAAAATGCCATATCCTTGCCGAGAAGACCCCACGCTGATGCGCTGCCGGAGAGGAAACCTTTCAGAGCCACGTCGGGACTGACGAGAATCCCGCACAGATGTGCGAGATTGAAATGCTTTACGTCAAGTCTCAAGGTGTCACCGGCAGAATCGGATATTGTTCCGTTGATGAGAAGATGGCCGTCGCCGTCTGCAATCATTACCGAATCTATGTCGACGGCTCCTTTCCTGAAAGATATTATCGAGGGCGAGATTGCTATCGCTCTGCCGTTCATTTCGGCCGAAGAGGGTTCTATCCTGGCAATCATCCTTTCCGGCGCCGTCGTTGTGTCGGGGAATGAGAACGACAGTTTGAGGTCGGCCTTGTGCTTCCCGACATCGTCCGACCCGTCTGACGAGGCGGTATTGTCGAAACTCAGGTGAGTGTCGACCCTGTCCTCGAGAGCCTCGGCCGTTATGGCGGCCGAGAGGAACTTGGCTGTGCCGCTCTGCACCATACCTGCCGATGAATTGAGCGACAGGTGGCCCGGTGCATTGTCTATTCTGGCGGAAACATCCTTTATATAGAGGTCGTTGTATGCCATAAGCCCCGATGAGAGGTCAATCTCTATTTCCGAAGACTCCTTGAGTTTCAATTCGAGTTTCGTACCGGGATTAATGTACATCCGGGGGCAGAGAATCGACAGTATGGGCCGGATGTCACCCGTTATGACCGATATGTCGGCGCTATGCCCCGATTCGGGGGCGATTCTTGCCCCCAACGACGAGACAATGTCGTGAATCGTCTTTGCAAGAGGGGCCGAGCCGTTGTAGTTGGCGTTGAATACGTCGGATTCGACGACCGCGTTGTATGTCCCTCCCGAGAATATGGATTTGCATTCGATGTTGCCTATGTCGAAACGCTCCTTCCCAAGGCTGACCTTGAGATTGTTTATGTCAAGCCGTCCCAGTATGTCGTCCTCCTTGCTGCTGGTGGCATCGGCCCTGGCCCTGAGCGAGACTGACGCCTGCCCGTCGGCAAGGTTCAGTGCGAAGAGGTTCGCCACAGGCAAGTCGAGCAGGAACTCGGCTCTTCTGTCGGTTGTGTCGCGGATATCGGTTTCGGCCGACAGATTGAACCTGAGGTTGGGGTCTTCGCAGCTGGCATTGACCTTGAAATGGCCGTCGCTGTATTGCCCGTTGCCGCGCAGCTCCTTGTAGCTGTATCCGTTGAAAACCAGCTCCTGAAGCCTGAGGTCGTCGATGGAATAGGCGTTCACCTCACCTGCGAGAGCAGTCCCGGCAATCAGGAGAGAACAGTTTCCGAACCGCCCGTCACCCGTCACCCGCCCTATGTCCAGATTGTGGACGATGGCCGCCCCTTCGGCGGTATATGACTTCTTGCCCGATTTCCACCCCTTGGCCGATACGTTGACCTTGCCTATGTCGGATGAGAGCTGGAACAGGGCGCGCACCCTTTCAGGCCCTCCGGCTGCCGCAGCCTCGATGCCGATGCGCATATCTCCGATTCCGTCTGCTCCTGAGGGAGAGTTGAAATCTACCGACAGATGCTCCAATATCCTCTGCAGGTCATTGAGCGTGGTGTAGGAATCCTTTATGGAGAGGTCCACTCCGGTATGTTCGACGTCGGGCAGCCCTTCGATTGCGGCCGACAGCGAAATGCGGCTGGCCCCTGTGGGGGTCGCCACTTCGAGCCGGTCGATGGAGGCATCGCCGACTGTTCCCGTTACGGTTCCTGAAATGTCGATCAGGTCACGTTTTCCGGCGCAGGATGATATTAACGGGCCGAGTGTGCCGAGCCCTAACTTGGACTTGCCGATGATGAGCGATATGCCGGTTGATGCCGGGGAATCGGCGAGGTCGTCGTAAGAGTCGAACCTGAGGGATATTTCGGGAATGTCGATGTCGGAGTAGTTGTCGCCGTAGCGCAGTCCGGTGAGTGATGCCAGGGTGTCGGACACCCTTAATTGCGCCTCGAATCCGGAGACTTCGACACTCATCCCTCCATCAGGGTCAATATGGCTGAAAAGCAGGTTCAGCCCGGATTCCGAGTATGTGATGGCTTCGGCTCCGATGCCGAAATGGTTGAGGACCTTCTTGCCGTCGACCTCTATCGACAAGTCCTTTACGCGCAACCGTCCAACTGCGATTTCGTCCCACGGAATGTCGATGCCGTTCCCGTCCGATTCGGGGAACAGCCCATCGAGCAGCCGGGCGATATTGGTGGTCTCCTCGGAGAGATGTTCTATCTTCAGGGATGACCTTTCGAGGGCTATTCTGCTTATTGAAAAACGGCTGCCGAGGATTGACGCCGGACGTATGTTGACCAGGAGCTTGCCGGCCGTAGCTATCGTGTCGGCATCAGGCCCGAGGACCTCGACGTTAGTGCACATCAGCGTGCTGAAGGGCACAAGATAGATGCGCCCTATGGAGAGACTTCCGTTCAGATGGCCGGATATCGCAGAAGATATTCTTGTCGTGACGGCTTTCTGGACCGAAGGCGCCTGCAGGGCAGCCATCCCTGCCAGTGACAGGGAAAGCATCGCCAGAAGTAGCCAGAAGAATATTTTGCGAACGACTGTCATAGCCTGGCGGCAAGTCCTTGAATGCTGTCGATGGCCTGAGCCGCGGCGAGCGAATCGGCCAGCGCCTGGCGCGCTTTCCTCATTTCTTCATAGGCCGCGTGATACCGTGCGGCATTCTGCAAATGCTGCTGGTATGTCGCGGCGAACGAATGCCTGCCGTCGAAAGTGGGCTTGGCGCACATATACAGGTAGCCGTGGTGCTCGTAGGAGAGCACGGCATCGATTGCCGCAACGGGCGGAATGACTATCGGCCCCGGGGGCAGACCTGTGTACTTGTAGGTATTGTAAGGGGATTCTGTCTGCAAATGGCTGTTCAGTATCCTGGTGAGGGCAGGGTCGCCCACTGCGAACTTGACGGTGGGATCGGCCTGAAGAGGCATCCCCTTGCGCAGGCGGTTGATGTACAATCCTGCCACTACCGGCATCTCGTCGATGCATTTGGTCTCTTCCGAAACGATTGATGCCAGGGTGGACACTTCGTTGCGTGACAGACCGATGTCCGAGGCCTTCCGGTCCCTTCCGTTTTTCCAGAAGTTTTCGTACTCGCGGTACATTCTGGTAAGCAGATTGTCGGGCTTGATTGTCCAGTATACTTCGTACGTGTCGGGAATGAACATTCCGGGGAACGTGGCCTGCGAGAAGCCGTAGTTGGCCATTATCGTGGTGTCCCTCAGCAGCTGAAGTATATGGGCCGAATCGCAGTCGGTCTGGCGTGCCAGACACGAGGCGAGCTGCTCCATCGTCCGTATGTTGTCGCCCACGACGATGTCCACAGGCTTTTGCAGCCCGTAGGCGATGGTGCGTATTATTTCGCGGTTGTTCATACCGGGAGTGAACACGTAGCGGCCGGGGTGGAATTTGTCATTGAGCCTGAAGAGGCGCGCCGCCCTCAGGAATGTGGCGGGATTGCGGAGCACGCCGCTGCCCGTCATTATTTCGCAGAGCCGGCCGTAGTCGGCATCGCGGTCGATCTTGACCACTCCATCGGTCGGGCTGTCGCTCCTGACGTTGTCGCTCTCGAAAGTGCGGTACAGTTCAAAAGCCGCTACTGCAGTGAGGACGGCCACAGCCGTCAGGGTTGAATAGAACGTTATCTTTGCTTTCATTTTACTTTGTCTGGTTTGCAGAGAAATATCACTTCGCCGGGCGGGGGATCGCTTCCGGGAGGAAGATTGTTGTATCTGTACAGTTCTTTTGCCCGCACGGCATAGCGCTGTGCGATATCGCGCATGGTCTCCCCGCTTTCCACCACGTGCATTTCAAGATGCTCCGCGGCATCCGCCTTCTTGCGCTGCAGATATACGACCTGCCCTGAAGAGAGCGGTTCGCTGCGTCGGAGATCGTTGAATCTGAGTATCTCCCGCTTGAACAGATTGAATTCCCTGGCCAGCGACTCGTAGGAGTCGTAGCTCTCGGCAAGAACGTACAATACTCCGTTGCGGCTGAACAGCTGCCGGCTGAGGGATATCCTGTAGAGAGGACTGCGGTCGTCGGGAGTGATTTTTTCATTTGACTGCTGCTGCGCCAGAGACGGGGAGGGCAGGGCGATTGAATCGCTGTCGAACCGGTAGAGACGGTAGTCTTCGATTATCTTTATCAGAGAAGCGGGATAGGAGGGGGCTGTGGCATATCCGGCCTTTTTGAGCCCGTATGCCCATCCCTTGTAATCCTTCGGGTCGAGTTCGAACAGGAATGCATACCTGTCGCGGTAGCGCAGGAAATTGGAGTGGTCACGGTAGGATTCTTCGGCATCGCCGTATTTCCTGAAGCATTCGTTCCGTGTTTCGTCATCGTGGGTATAGGTTTCGCCCTGCCAGTCGTGGCATTTGATGCCGAAATGGTTGTTTGCCTCTCTGGCGAGGGCGCTGTTGCCGTCGGCCGATTCGAGACATCCCTGTGCGAGGGTTATGCTGGCCGGGATGCCGGTACGCTTCATCTGCTCTACGGCCATTGTGCTGTAGGTGCGTATGTACTCCTCTCTGGTGATTTTTCCGTAACAGAGGAGGCAGGCGGAAGCGAGCGAAAGCAGGCCTGTGGCGAAGCGTTTTTTCAATTCAGAAGCTGTCTTAAGCTGCCCGGTACATTACGGGCAACTTTACAAAGATAGCAAATTTCCGTTAGTTGCGCTCCGGAACCGGAATGATGAAACGCTGGTTTTCGCTTGCCAGGAAAGAGTGTTCGAACACCTCGCGGGCCTCGTCGAGAATTACGTTGAGGTCCTTGTATCTGGATGAGAAATGGCCCATTATCAGCTGACCTGCTCCGGCCTGTCTGGCTACGAGTGCGGCCTGCCTGGCGGTGGAGTGGAATCTCCGGTTGGCAACCTGGCGGCATTCTTCGGTGTAGGTGGCTTCGTGGTAGAGCAGGTCCACCCCCTCGATCCAGCGGGCCTCTTCTTCAAAAGGAGCTGTGTCACTGCAATATGCGGCACTGCGACTGCGGCGCTGCGGAAGTCCTGTGGCTATGTCGGTGGGCCATTTTTCACGTATCAGGAATCCGAACGTATCTATACCGTGGTTGAGCGGGAATGCGTGGACCTCGGCGGTGCGCGTGTCGCATATCAGCTGAGGTTCCCTGCAGCAGAGCGGGTGATGGATTATTTCGTACTTGATTCCTTCACCGAAGTGCCCCTTGAAGAAATTGACGATGGATGAAAAATCCCTCGGGGCATAGATGTGGAGGTCGGACGTCCTGCCGAACAGCCCCATTGTCGAAAGGATTCCGAATATCCCGAACACGTGGTCGCCGTGAAGATGGGATATCAGGATGTTGTCTATCTTGAGAAGGGATATCCTGTTGCGCATCAGCTGCATCTGGGCCCCCTCGCCGCAGTCGGTCAGAAACAGGCGCCCCCTTACGTTGAAAAGGTGGCAGCTCTGGAATCTGTCGGAGAGAGGCTTCGCCGAAGCCGACCCGAGCGTGGTGAAGGAGAATTCCATTGCGCAGCAGCCCTACATCCTTTCGGGAAGTTCTATGCCGAGTATGCCCATAGCCTTCACAAGCACCGAGGCGATCGTTTCAATCAGGCAGAGCCTCTGCGACCTCAATGAGGCATCCTCCTCGCGGAGTATTGAGGTGTCGTGGTAATACTGGTTGAACTCCTTGGCCAGTTCGTAGGCGTAGTTCGCTATTATGGCCGGGGAGTGAGCCTCTCCGGCTTCGCGTATCTTGTCGGGATATGAGCTGAGCAGCCGGATGATGCTCTCCTCCTTTTCGAGGGTGGGGGCGCACGAAGCCTCCGACTTCATCCCCTGTTGGGCCGCCTTGCGGAGAATCGACTTTATGCGTGCGTGCGTGTATTGGATGAAGGGGCCGGTATTGCCGTTGAAGTCGATGGACTCCTTGGGGTCGAAGAGCATCGTCTTCTTTGGATCGACCTTGATGATGAAATATTTGAGCGCTCCGAGGCCCAGCATCCTGAAGAGATTGTCCTGCTCCTCTTCGCTCATTCCCTCGAGCTTGCCGAGTTCAAGCGACGTCTCTCTGGCTGCAAGGTACATCTTCTCGATAAGGTCGTCGGCATCCACCACCGTGCCTTCCCTCGATTTCATCTTGCCCTCCGGCAGTTCCACCATACCGTATGAGAGATGGAAGATGTTTCCGGCCCACTTGAAGCCGAGCTTGCCGAGGATGAGCTTGAGTACCTGGAAGTGGTAGTTCTGCTCGTTTCCAACCACATATATCAGCTCGTCGAGATTGTATTCCTCGAATCTCTGGCGTGCCGTGCCGAGGTCCTGCGTCATATACACCGAAGTGCCGTCGCCGCGCAGGAGCAGCTTTTCATCGAGCCCGTCGCCGGAAAGGTCGCACCATACGGAGTTGTCTTCCTTGCGGAAGAAGATTCCGCGTTCGAGGCCGTCGGCCACCAGCGACTTGCCGTCGCGGTAGGTCTGTGACTCATAGTAGGTGCGGTCGAACGATATCCCGAGGGAGTCGTAGGTTTTGGCGAAGCCTTCGTAAACCCAGCCGTTCATCTTCTTCCACAGATCCACCACTTCCTTGTCGCCGTGCTCCCATTTGACAAGCATCTCCTGAGCCTCTTTCATAAGGGGGGCGTTCTTTTCAGCCTCCTCTTCGCTCATTCCGCCTGCCACCAGACCCTTGACTTCCTCCTTGAGCATATCGTTGAACAGCACGTAGAAGTCGCCGATGAGGTGGTCGCCCTTCTTGCCTGCCTGAGTGGGGGTTATGCCGTTGCCCCTCTTGAGCCAGGCGAGCATCGACTTGCATATATGGATGCCGCGGTCATTGACCAGATTCACCTTGATGACATTGTTTCCGCACGCCTTGAGGAGCTGTGCCACAGACCATCCGAGAAGGTTGTTGCGTACGTGCCCGAGATGGAGCGGCTTGTTGGTGTTGGGCGACGAATATTCTATCATTACGGTGCGGCCGGTGGGAGGGAGGCAGCCGAACGAAGCGTCTTCGGATATCTCCTTGAGCACCGATCCCCAGAAGGTTGAGGCCAATTTTATGTTGAGGAATCCTTTGACCACGTTGAACGAGGCCACTTCGGACACGTTGGAGGCCAGCCAGGAACCCAGCTCATTTGCGGTGGCTTCGGGGCTCTTGCGGCTCAGGCGCAGCAGCGGGAATGCGACAACCGTCACGTCTCCTTCAAAATCCTTGCGCGTTGCCTGCAATTGGAGCATTTCTGCGCCGGGTTCGGTGCCGTAGAGGGCCTTGACCGCAGCCGACGTCTTCTCTGACAGAAATTGTATGGGGTTCATCTGTTGTTATTTGTTGCGTGATAGATAATCGTTTATTGCGCCCTGCGCCTTGCGGCTCAATATGAGCATCGTGAGCATTGTGGGGAATGCCATGAAGGCGAAGGCGATGTCGATGAGGCTGACCGCCACCCTGAGCGGCAGTATGGCCGCCACGACAAGCATTATGAGGAAAAACCAGTTGAAATACCTCCCCTTGTCGGCCCCTATCAGGAATCCGAGGCATTTCTGCCCGTAATAGGAGTATGAGAACATGGTGGAGAATGCGAAGCACAGCACTATGGCCATAAGCAGGTAGCTCCCCGCCTGCGGGATTGCCGCATCAAAGGCCCCCATAGCTATGCGGAGTCCCTGTACGGACGAGAATCCTCCTCCCTGTGGCAGTATATCGGGATTTACGGTGCGTCCTATAAGTATCGCTATTGCGGTGAGGGTGCACACCAGACCGGAGTCGATCGAAGGCCCTATCATAGCCACCAGCCCTTCGCGTGCCGGCTGCCCGCTGCGCGAAGCTCCGTGCATCATCGAGGCCGTGCCTATTCCTGCCTCATTGACCATCGCGGCCCTGCGTACACCGGTCAGGGCCACCGTTGCGAGGCCGCCCGCCACTCCTCCCGCAGCCGATGCGGCATTGAAGGCTCCCGCAAAGATATCGGCGAATACCCCGGGGACAGCCTTGACGTGTGTCAGAATTATATAGGATATCAGAAGGAAATACAGCACTACCATTGCAGGGACAATCTTTGTGGCGACCCTGGATATGCGGGTGATGCCACCCGAAATCACTGCGGCCACGATGAGGCTGATTACGACGCCGATTATGGCGCGTACCGCCACGGTGTCCTGCCGGGGGTCGAAGAATACCGACAGCACCGACTCGGTGAGCTGGTTCGACTGCATCACGCAGAGGGTGCCCACCATACCCGAAATGGCGAAGAACACTGCCATCGGCTTGAATTTGCTCCCGAGCCCCGACAATATCATATACATCGGGCCGCCCTGCACTTCACCGGCCGAGTCCTTGCCCTTGTACATTACGGAGAGAGTCCCTTCAAACAGTTTGGTCGCCATTCCAACCACGGCGCTTACCCACATCCAGAAGATGGCCCCCGGACCGCCGATGGAGATGGCTATCGCCACTCCGGCGATGTTGCCAAGCCCCACTGTGGCCGCAACGGCGCTCGAAAGCGCCTCCAGGGAACTGATCTGCCCCTTGCCGGAATCGTCTCTTCTGCGGAGTTCGCGGATGGCAGTGCCGTAATGGCGCAGCGGGGCGAACCGTGAGATGATCAGGAAATAGAGGCCTCCGCCTATCAGGAGCACGAAAAGGGGGTAGCCGCAGATGCAGTCACTGAATGAGACGATGCCTTCGCCAAGGGTTTTCCAGAATCCCCCCATTTATCCGAGATAGCTTTTCAGCAGTTTGCTTCTGGCGCTGTGGCGCAGCCTGCGGACAGCCTTTTCCTTTATCTGGCGCACACGCTCGCGCGTGAGGCCGAACTTTTCGCCTATTTCCTCGAGCGTCATTTCCTGACATCCGATGCCGAAGAAATATCTGATTATGTCACGCTCCCTTTCGGTAAGGGTTGAGAGCGCACGCTCGATTTCCTTGTTGAGGGATTCGTTCACGAGGCCGCGGTCGGCATTGGGGGAGTCGGGGTTGACAAGCACGTCGAGCAGACTGTTGTCTTCGCCTTCCACGAACGGGGCGTCCACAGATACGTGGCGGCCCGATACCCGCATTGTGTCGGCTATCTTCTCGGGCGGTATGTCGATCAGTTCGGCCAGTTCGTCGGCCGACGGCATGCGTTCGTGCTCCTGCTCGAACTTGGAGAGAGCCTTGTTTATCTTGTTGAGCGACCCGACCTGGTTCAGCGGAAGACGCACTATGCGGCTCTGCTCTGCCAATGCCTGGAGAATGCTCTGGCGAATCCACCACACGGCATAGGATATGAACTTGAATCCCCTTGTTTCGTCGAACTTCTCGGCGGCCTTGATGAGGCCCAGGTTGCCTTCGTTTATGAGGTCGGGCAGGCTGATGCCCTGGTTCTGATATTGTTTCGCCACCGAAACCACGAATCTCAGATTGGCCTTTGTGAGCTTTTCGAGTGCGGCCTGGTCGCCTTTGCGGATGCGCTGCGCCAGTTCCACTTCCTCCTCGACGGTAATCAGTTCCTCGCGTCCGATCTCCTGCAGGTACTTGTCGAGAGATGCGCTCTCGCGGTTGGTGATTGATTTTGTAATCTTAAGTTGTCTCATCTTTTCTGCAAACTTCTGTTCTACTCAATATACGCTCTCCGGGGCAAAAGGTTTCAAGACTGTCTAAAAAATCTCCAGTTTGCCTACGGCGCATCCCTGGCTGCCGACCTGCATTATGGGTATCATCCTGCCGTCGAGGTCGGCCACTTCCTTGGCGCTCTTGAGCATAGTGTGGGTATGACCTCCGATTATAAGGTCGAGATTCCTCGAGTGGGCGGCAACGTACCTGTCGTCGGGAGATTCCTCCGTGCGGTATTCGAGTGCATATCCAAGGTGGGAGAGGAGAATCACCAGGTCGCAATGTCTGCGGTTCTTCAGATAATCGGCCCATCTGTTGATTTCGACCGTGGCGTTGAGCTGCTTGAGACCTTCCAGGTTGGCTTTGGCCACACAGGTTGCAAGATGTGATGTGGCTCCGATGATGCCGATCTTCATCCCTCCGCGGCGGACGATGACATATGGTTTGACCACATTCTTCAGTGGAGTGGCCGAGAAGTCGTAGTTGCAGGTTACAGTCTTGAAAAGCGCCCTGTCAAGACGGCTCGCAAGCTCTTCCTGCCCGTTGTCGAATTCGTGGTTGCCGAGGGTCGCCACGTCATACCCAAGGGCGTCCATCAGTTCTATCTCCACTTCGCCGCGGGCCATCGTGAAGTACGGGGTGCCCTGGTCGTAGTCGCCGCCGTCGAGCAGGAGGACCTTGTCCTTGCCGTATTGCCCGCGGATTTCGTTTATCAGCTGCAGGCGCTGCTCAACCCCTCCGAGGCCCTTGCGCGGCCCGACCTTGATTGTGGGAATCTGGCTGTGAGTGTCGTTGGTGTGCAGTATGACAAGCCTTTGCGCCGAAGCCGTACTCAAACATATTATGGCAACGAATGCCGCAATTACGTATCTTTTCATCGTCATTTGTTTTTGCGGTTGATAATTACCCGGCCGTCGCTTTCCAGATGCAGTGTCCCGCCTTCCGAGGTAAGCTGCCTTATGTGGTCCTCGATGGCGGTGCGTATGAGCACGCCGGTCGATTTGCGGCCGACCATATTGCGGAAGGTGACACCGTCGCCGCCGTCGATCAGGAAATCAATCGATGCGAAGGTGTAGGTGCTGTCGCTGCATACGGGCTTTCCGCCCACTTCGAGGCTTTCCACGCGGCCGTCGGTCACCACCAGCTTGACTCCGCTGAGCGCTTCGGGATTGCGGGCGTTGCGGTTGAAGAAACGGACGAGGTCCTCGCCCTTGATGTCGAATACCTCTATGTAGTTCTTGAACGGGAATATGGACATAATGTCGTACAGGGTGACGTTGCCTTTGGGGAGACTTGTGCGGATGCCTCCGAAATTGGTCATGGCCAGATGCACCTTGCGGCCGCACTCCTTTTCAGCTCTCTGCCGGATTACGTCGGCCACGAAATTGGAGAGACCGCTTTCGGGACGTTTTGCCGCGTACTCATCGTCGGACGTGCCGATTGTCTCGTATATCGGGGCGAGCATAGGGTCGAACTTCCTGATTATATAGGTGGCTGTCGAGTCCTTTATCACGGAGTATGTGGAGTCGACCGCCACAGGGGTCCACTTGTAGGATATTTGCGCCATGGCCGGCAGGCAGACCAGGCATAGAATCACTGCGGGCAGATATTTTTTCATCAGTTTTGTTGTTTTATCCATTTCAATAAATCGCGGAAGGAGGTTTTCTTGCCATACATCAGGATACCGGTCCTGTAGATTTTGGCGGATACCCACGCCGTGCCAGCGAATGTCAGGGCGAGGATCGTCATCGAAAGAATCAGCTGCCAGGGAGGTACAACCCCGAACGGGATGCGGGCCAGCATCACCATAGGTGAGGTCCAGGGGATCATGGATGCCCAGAATGACAGGCTGCTGCCCGGGTGTTCGAACGTGTGCAGCATTATGAACAGGCCTATTATCAGAGGCACCGTCACAGGCATCTGGAGCTGGTTGGTGTCGGTTTCGCTGTCGCAGGCCGCGCCTATGGCGGCGAACATTGCGGCATAGAGCAGATATCCAAGGAGGAAATATATCAGGAAGCACAGGATTATCTGCAGCCAGTTTATCCCCTGCAGCATTTCTATCACCTCCATCCCGCCGATGGCCTGCGCATCCGCGGCTCCGGCCTGGAGGGCCTCGGTTATGTCACGGACTGCGAACGCCGAAATCCCTCCGGCGACGGCCATCGTGAGAATGATCCACAGGGCGAACTGCGTAAGGGCAACGAGGGCCACTCCCACAATCTTGCCTATCATCAGGTCGATGCTGTCGACGGAGGATATTATTATTTCGACAACCCGGCTCCCCTTTTCGTCCATCACGCTGCGCATCACCATAGTGCCGAACAGGAACACGAACGTATAGATGAGAAAGCTCATCAGGTACGAAAGGATCATATAGATTTCGACGGTGTCCTTTTTCTCGGAGCCGTCGTCGCCCACCGTAATCGCGTTTATATGGATGTCCGTCTTTGCCGCGGCAATGATTTCGCGCAGCCCCTGCATGTCGTAGGCTGCGAGTTTGCGGTCTTCGACGGCCTTGCCGACAGCTCCCTTCAATGCGTTCTTGATTTCCATACTGAGCGGCTCTCCGGAGTATGAGGTGACCTTGACCTCGTTGTTTTCGTCGAACTGCGAGATGATCACCACCGCGTGGATCGAAGGGTCCTCGAGAAGGCTGGCGGGCGCCTCTGCGGCTTCCTGCGCTGATGCCTCCTCGAAAGCCATATGGTCGCTGTTTTCGAGATATCGCATCACCGTGCCCGTGGGGTCAACTATCTTGATGCGGGAAGTTCCGCCTCCGCCCCACAGGGTGATCATTACCGGCAGGGCGATGAGCACTCCGAGGAGAACCGGTGTGATAAGGGTGGTTATGATGAAGGACCTCTTGCGTACGCGGACCGTATACTCCCTGCCTGTTACAAGCCATATGTTTCCGACGTTCATTGTGCTGCCTCCTTTTGCCCGGTCACGAGCCTTATGAATATGTCGTTCATCCCGGGTATCAGTTCCCGATAGGAATTGACGGTGGCGCCGCGCGACGAAAGCTCCCTCAGGCGCGCATTGCCGCTTTCCTGACCTTCAACCACCTCGGTGTGCCTTCCGTCGGAGTCGGTATAGATTATTTCAACCTTGTCTTCACCATACCGGCGGCGTATCTCCGAAGTGCCGCCGCATACCACCAGGTGCGATTTGTTGATGAGTGCTATCTCATCGCACAGCTCCTCGACCGATTCCATATTGTGCGTCGAGAGTACGATTGACGCCCCCTCGTCACGAAGCCTCAGGATTTCGCTGCGGACAAGCCTGGCGTTCACCGGATCGAAGCCCGAGAACGGCTCGTCGAGAATTATGAGCTTGGGATTGTGGAGCACTGTGGTGATGAACTGGATTTTCTGCGCCATTCCTTTGGAGAGTTCCTCGACTTTCCGGTTCCACCATCCGTGTATCCCGAAACGGGTGAACCACCACTTGAGCTGCCGCGCCGCATCTTCGGTACTCATCCCTTTCAGCCTTGCAAGGTAGATGCATTGCTCTCCCACCTTCATTTTGCGGTACAGACCGCGCTCTTCGGGCAGATATCCTATCGAGCGCACCATAAGGTCGGTCACCGGTTTGCCGTCGAGCACCACCTTCCCATCCGTGGGTATGATTATGCGGTTGATTATGCGTATCAGCGTGGTTTTGCCGGCGCCGTTGGGTCCGAGCAGTCCGAATATCCTCCCCTCGGGTATGGAGAGATTTATGGCATCGAGGGCCGTGACGCTGCCGAACCGTTTTGTTATGTCAATGCATTCGAGCATTTCAATCCTGATATTTCAATATTGCAGAGACTATTTCTTCCAGTTGCCATTTCGGGGTTGAGGTTGCTCCGCAGACCCCTATCGAGTCGCCGTCGTTGAACCAGCCGCGCTTTATCTGCGAGGCGTTCTCTATGTGGTGCGACCTGCCGTTGACACTGCGGCACAAATCGAACAGGACCTTGCCGTTCGAACTCTCCGCACCGCTCACGAAGATGATTGCGGAGTGGCTTTCGGCGAAAGATACGAGTGACTTGTGCCGTGATGCCACCTGCCGGCAGATGGTGTCGAAGAACTTGACGTTGCTGCCACGGCGCGAGAATTCGCGGCATATGGCAGAGTATTCTTCGGGGTCCTTGGTGGTTTGGGAGAAGAGTGCGGTGGGCTTGCTGAAATCTATCCTGTCGATTTCGTTGATTCCGCTGATGACTATGGCCTCGCCTGCTGTCTGGCCCACAAGGCCGTTGACTTCGGCATGCCCCCTCTTGCCGAAGATGACCACCTGACCTCCGGCCGGCTTTATGCTCTCGTACACTTCCTTTACGCTCTGCTGCAACTTGAGCACCACGGGACAGGTGCAGTCGATGATGCGGATGTTGTTGCTTTTGGCGGTGTCGTACGTGGAGGGCGGCTCCCCGTGGGCCCGTATCAGAAGCGTGGTGTCGTGCAGTTTTTCGAGGTCGGCCGTGTCGAGTACCCTGAGCCCCCTGGCCTTGAGCCTTTCGAGTTCGAGCGAGTTGTGGACGATGGCGCCGAGGGAGTAAAGCCGGCTTTCGCGGTCGAGATACTCCTCGGCCTTGCGTACGGCCCGCACCACCCCGTTGCAGAAGCCCGAAGCCTTGTCGATTTCAACGGTGACCTTCATCAGACGGAAATTCCGAATCTTTCTTTCAGCAAAGCCGAGAGCCATTCCATCTGCTGGTCCATCGTCATATTGCTGTTGTCGAGTTCAACTGCATCGGGAGCCTTTCGCAGAGGATTCATTTCGCGGTGCGAGTCGAGGTAATCCCTTTCGAGCACATTCTTGTACACCTCTTCGAAAGAGGCCTTTTCGCCCTTGGCCTTGAGTTCGGCCAGCCTGCGTCCGGCCCTTATCCGGGGGTCGGCCGTCATATATATCTTGAGGTCCGCATCGGGGAAGACGGCCGTGCCGATGTCGCGCCCGTCCATGACGCATCCGTCGGACCCGTAGGCGTGCAGCATCGAATCGACGAAATTGCGCACCGCCGGCAGAGCCGCCACCAGGCTTACGTTGTCGGAAATATCCATCATACGTATCCGCTTTTCGACAATGACGCCGCCGAGTTGGATTTCGAATTTGCCGCTCTCTCCGCTTTTTGCGAAGGATATGTCAACCTTGCCGCTGCGGAGCGCCTCCTCCAGGGCCGCTGCATCCACCTTGCCGCCCGACGCCAGGCCGGCTTCGACGGCATACAGGGTTATGGCGCGGTACACGGCCCCCGAATCGAGGTAGAGTATGCCGAGCCTTGAGGCTATCAGCTTGGCGAACGAGCTTTTGCCTGTCGATGAAAATCCGTCTATCGCTATGATGAGTCCTGGCATTGTACGGTGCATATTGCTCTTCACAAAAGTAGACAAAAAATGCGTATCTTTGCAAAACTTTTATCAACACCCGCCCGATGAGGATACTGGTAATAGACGACGAGCGCAACATCCGCAACACCCTGAAGGAGATTCTCGAATTCGAAGGGCACGAGGTGGAGGTGGCCGAGGATGGCTCGGCCGGGCTCGAAACGGCTTCCAAGGGGGGATTCGACGTTGTTTTCTGCGACGTCAAGATGCCCAATATGGACGGTATGGAATTCCTCGAGGCTGCAGCGGCTAAGGGCATCGACTCCCAGGTGATAATGATATCGGGCCACGGGTCCATCGAAACTGCCGTGGAGTGCGTGCGCCGGGGAGCGTACGATTTTCTGGAAAAGCCTCTCGACCTCAACAGAATCCTCATCACGCTCAAAAACGCCACCGACAAGAGCTCCCTGGTCAGGGAAACGGTTGTCCTCAAGAAGAAGATGGATGCCCGCTACGGTATGGTGGGGGATTCACCGGCAATGGCGCATATCAACGAGATTATCGACCGTGTGGCGCCTACCGATGCCAGGGTACTTATAATGGGGCCCAACGGCACCGGCAAGGAACTGGTGGCCCGCCGCATCCACGACAAGAGCCGCCGCCGGGGGATGCCGTTCGTGGAGGTGAACTGCGCCGCCATACCGGGCGAGTTGATAGAGAGCGAACTTTTCGGCCACGAGAAGGGGGCTTTCACTTCGGCTCTCAAACAGCACAAGGGCAAGTTCGAGCAGGCCGACGGGGGGACTCTCTTCCTCGACGAAATAGGCGATATGAGCCTTGCGGCGCAGGCCAAGGTGCTGCGCGTGCTCCAGGAGAACAAGCTTTCGAGGGTCGGGTCGGATTCGGAGGTCAAGGTCAATGTCAGGGTGGTTGCGGCCACCAACAAGAACCTCACCGAGGAGATTGCCAGAGGCAATTTCCGCGAAGACCTCTACCACCGCCTGAGCGTGATAGTGGTGAGGGTGCCTTCGCTGTCCGAGCGCAGGGATGACATTCCTCTGCTGGTCAATCATTTCATGGCCCAGATAGGGGAGGAGATGGGGATCCCCGTCAAGAAGGTTGCCAAGGATGCCATGGCCGAACTCCAGAGGCTCCCATGGACCGGAAACATACGCGAGCTGCGCAACGTCACGGAGCGTCTTATGATTCTCTGCGGCGACACGATAACCAAGGAGGACGTCACCTCTTACGCAATACCTTCAATATAGCTGGAATATGAGTCTTGTAGCGATAATAGGCCGCCCCAACGTGGGCAAATCAACCTTGTTCAACCGCCTTGTAGGTACCCGCCAGGCGATTGTCGATGAAACGGCTGGCGTAACCCGCGACAGGCATTACGGCCGTTGCGAGTGGTGCGGCAGCGAGTTTTCGGTTGTGGATACGGGTGGATTCACCGTCAATTCCGACGACGTGTTCGAGGATGCGATACGCAAGCAGGTGGCAATTGCGATAGAGGAGTGCGACCTTGCGCTGTTTCTTGTCGAGGTCGATACCGGCATCACCGATTTCGATTCCGAGATAGCCGGTCTGCTGCGACGTAGCGGCAAGCCTGTGATACTGGTCGTCAACAAGGTCGATACAGGCGACAAGATATATGGCTCCTACGAGTTCCACGGCCTTGGGCTCGGCGACCCGTGGTGCATATCGGCCGCCACCGGCGGCGGAACGGGCGACCTGCTCGACGAAATCGTCAGACGTATCCCCAAGGATACCGTGGCCGACGAACATTCCGACCTCCCGAAGTATGCCGTCATAGGCAAACCAAACGTTGGCAAGTCGTCACTTGCCAACGCCCTGTTGGGTGAGGAGCGCAATATAGTCACTCCCGTGGCCGGAACCACGCGCGACGCGATTTCGTCGTACTACAACAAATTCGGGCACGAATTCCTGCTCATCGACACTGCCGGGCTGCGCCGCAAGTCGAAGGTGACCGAAGACCTCGAATTCTATTCGGTGCTCAGGTCGATCAGGGCCATCGAGGAATCCGACGTGTGCATAATGATGGTCGATGCCACCACCGGTATGGAGGCGCAGGATATGTCGATCTTCAACCTTGTGGTGCGCAACCGCAAGGGATGCGTGCTTGTGGTCAACAAATGGGACCTTGTACCCGACAAGACGGCCAATACGATGAAGGAGTACACCGAGGCCATAAAGGCCAGGATAGCCCCTTTCAATGACATTCCCATCATCTTTACGTCGGTGATAAACAAGCAGAGGATAATGGACGTGCTTGACGCCGCGCAGGAGGTTTACGGCAATTATTCGAGAAAGATATCCACTTCACAGCTCAACGAGGTGATGCTGCCCGAAATAGAGAATTACCCGCCGCCCGCGTGGAAGGGAAAGTTCGTCAAGGTCAAGTTCGTTACCCAACTGCCCACCAGGTTCCCTTCGTTCGCGTTCTTCTGCAATCTGCCGCAGTACATCCGCGACCCGTACAAGCGTTTCCTGGAGAACAAGTTGCGCAGCCATTTCAATTTCAAGGGCTGCACGGTCGACGTTTTCCTACGCCGGAAATAGCATCGTGAAGCAGGCTCCCCCCAGCGTTGCCGAAGCCGAGTAGCCTATCGTGCCGCCGGCCTGTTCGACTATGCTCCGGCATATGGCCAGCCCGAGCCCGTGACCGCTGCTCTTGGTGGTGAAGTTGGGCGTGAAGAGTTTTTCCATATTGTCCGCCTTCACACCGGGGCCGTCGTCTTCGAAATCCATCTTGATGAATTCCCCGTCGCTTCCGCTGTCCCTGCTTATGGTGATGCGTATGTTTCCGCTTCCACGGCCGTTCTCGATGGCCTGGATGGCATTTGTCAGCAGGTTCACAATCACTCTGGCCATCTGCTTGCGGCTGGCCGTGATTATGGGGCGTTCATCCTTGCAGTCATATACCAGGGTGATGTCGTCCCTGTTGTCGAATATCTCGAGCTGTTCCCTCACAAGGGCGTCGAGATCCACTTCGACCGGGGTGGCCGAGGCTGCCGCGGCTATCGTGGAGAACTGGGATGCGGTATCGGAAAGGGTGTCTATCTGCTCGATGAGCGATTTGCCTATGGTTTCGACCTTGCCTTCCCATCCTTCAACCCCCTGCTGCTTGAGCCTTATGAGGTGCTGGATGCTGAGCCTCATTGGAGTGAGAGGGTTCTTGATGTCGTGCGCTATCTGGCGGGCCATATCCTTCCAGGCAAGTTCCCTCTCGTTCTGCGCCAGCTGCCGTGTGCTTTCCTGAAGCGCGTCGACCATATCGTTGTACGACTTGACGAGGACTCCGATTTCGTCTTTCGAATTGTCGTATGGGATGTGCTTGCCTCTCGAGGGGGATATTGTGAAACTCTCCATCTTCTCACGTATGGCCTTGATGGGACGGAGCATCGAATTCGAAAGGATGACGCCCGTTATCAGGGCTGCTATCAGCAGTATCAGATACAGGTTGATTATCATCACCAGCGTCGGATATGTAACGCTGTCGGGAGTCGCGTCTCCGGAATAATGCATATTGACGATTCCCACCATTTCCCCGCCGGCATCGGTAAGGGGGGCATATACCGTGCGCGTCTTTCCTTCCGGGGAGATTTCCTCCCTTATCGAGCGCATGGCGTTGAGATGCACGATTTCGTGGAACGCCCTGCTGTCCATCCTGTATTTGACACTCTGCCTGTCGGATCCGGGCTTGCCTGAGGCGTATGCCAGACGGCCGCTTATGTCGTATATGCAGATGTCCGTCCCCACTATCGATGCCACCTCGTCCAGCCTTGCGGCGAAATCCCCGTCCTGCCCCGAAGGATGCCCCACCGGGTGGGGAAGGTATCCCGAGAGAGCGTTCTGTACCTTGGAGATGTTGTCGTCTATCCTTATTTTGTCGGAGAGTTTCCGCTCCCGTATGTTGTATGCCAGTGCCGCCGCTCCCATACTGAAGAGGGCTACCATCATAGTGCCCGAGGTGATGAGGATTATCTTGCGCTTGATTGAATGCCTGGGCAGCGAAAGAAGCCTTCCGCGGCCGTGGCCGATGGTGCACAGGCTTATGAACAGGCCGAAGAAGATGAACAGGTAGGAGAATGACACCACCACCGGAAGAATCGGTTTGTACGGCCTTGATATGATGGTGGCCTCATCCTGCGAAAGCACGTTGATGAAATGCAGGTAGCCGTCTTTCGAAACCATCGAATAGCCCCGTCGGTATCCTTGCGGAATGACGGTCGAATAGCCGAACTCCCCCTCTGCATTTGAGAGCCTGCCCCCCGAATAGACGGCATACGAATAGGATTGCGGCAGGTAGGGAGGCCTTGAATGATGCTTCATCTTGAATTCAAGGTACATCCTCAGGACGTCGCCTCCGTGCCCGTCATAGTAGGTGAAGGCTCCGAGATATGACGGATTGCCTCCGCCTCCGTCGATGAATGTGAAATTGGTGCTGCGGTCAACCGGGGCTCCCTGCGACTGGATTAGGTCGTTGAAGTAGATGAAACACGGCAGGGGCTCGCTTTCGGGACTGTCGGATATGAGGTCGTGATTGCCGCAGATGGTTATCGAAACGTCGTATATGGACAATAGCCCGTTGTAGAAGTATCTTTCGGCCAGGCGGTTGCTTATCAGCTCCTTGCCTCCGTCGATGCCGAGCAGGGTCCCTATGAACCGGTCCTGTGCGATTCCCCTTTCCATCATCCTCAGATAAAGCTCGAGCCTGATGTCGCGCCGCATGGCCATCTTGGAGGTGGATATCCTGTTGCGGTCGTATTCCTTCTTTAGCCCGAGGGAACTGCCCGCCGCCACGAAATAGCAGGCTGTCAGGGCGGCGCATACCGTGAGCCCTTTCCAGGAGAAGAGATTTATCTTCCGATGCCCCGAAGAGAGACGCAGTGCTGTCTGAAGCATTAGAAGAAATACCAGGACAAGCGTTGCGAGAGACAGATAACAGAGCACCGAGTAGATGGAGAAATCGTGTATCCTGGCCGGTTCAAGCACGATCCCGGAGTTGAGTATCAAGGATTTGTAGCAGTGGTTGATATATATGGCCAGGGCGGTGGCCAGAGTCCACGCCAGAGCTGCATAAAGTTTCATCTTGCCCGTGGCCATCGCCTTGAGACTCAGTTTCCTTCTCATTGAATGGAGCATCCACGCCATCAGGGCCACGTAGGCGTTGTTGAGCAGCAGGTCGGCCAGCGACTGGGCGAGGAGGTTGTCGGCGTATATGGCAGGGGAGAAGATCGACCTGTGGAAGGTGGCTTCCGGAGCCAGGAAGATTGCTGCGATCCGCACTGCAGTGAGACCGGCGGCGGAAAGCGCGAGGCTTCGCGGCGTGCGTGAGGAAAGATGCATCAACACGAGTGCGGCGGCAGCTGCAAGCAGTGCCATCCATCTCGCTCCGGCATTCCCTTCCCCCGAATATCCGTCCTCGGAGGCATCTATGCTGAAAAGAGCTTCGCCGTCGATGCCGCGCACCGCCCCGTGGGGATTGTCCATAAGTGAGGTATGCCTGAATCCCCTCGGCAGGCGCATTTCAAGCCTGATTCCGGATATGATTGAAATATGCCCGTTCTGCGCATGGAAGCGGGAAACCAGAAACCACTTCCCGCCCAGGTTCACATACTGCCACTTTCCCTCCTGGATGTATGCCAGCGGATGGCTGCCGTACCAGCTGCTGCCCGGATAGAGCCTGAACAGGAACGGCTCCGCGCTCACTCCGTCGTCGGCCGTCGGGAACCTGTTCTCCCACGAGAACAGCGAATCGTTGACATACTTGTACATCACCATATCTTCGGGAAGCGAAACGTCTATGCAGTTCTCGTCCTGTAGCTGCAGCTCCCTGTCCACATATTTGCGGAGAAGCTTCTGCCTTCCCTGGATGCGCATCTGACTCAGACGGACCACGGCGTCGAGACGCGTCTGCCACCCGGGCGAGTAGAAGGAGACGGCGAAAAGCAGTGCGGCCGCAATGCCCAGATATGATGCTATCCTTTTCATTCGTGGTGGTAAGGCTCTCCCTTGATTATCGTGAATGCGCGGTAGAGCTGCTCCAGGAGGATGAGCCTCACCATCTGGTGAGAGAAGGTCATGTCCGACAGCGACAGCTGCTCGTCGGCCCTGGAATAGAGAGCCGGGGCGAATCCGTAGCATCCGCCGATCACCAGGATTATGTCTTTGGGACTCCTCACCATCTGCTTCTGGAGGTGGGCGGCCCAATCCTGGGACGTAAACTTCCTGCCGTGCTCGTCAAGCAGCACCACGTGGTCGGATTCCTTGATGCGTGAGAGAAGCAGAGCCCCCTCCTTTTCCTTGACCTGCTGGCGTGAGAGCGAACAGGCCTGCTTGATATCGGGTATTTCTTCGATTGAGAATGAGACATAGTGCCCAAGGCGCGCCTGATAGACGGCCATCCCTTCCTTGAGATATTCGGAAGCGGTTTTCCCTACCAAAAGGAGTTTTATCTTCATTGCACTGCGCTCGGGGTGATTTGCAAATTTAAGATATAATGCTGAAATTGCACCCTGTATGAAGAAGATTGTCGCTCTTGCAGCGCTTTTTTTGTGCCTCGCCCCGCTGCGGCCGTTGCACTCCCAGGAGGTGGACGTGTTCACGCCCATCGGCAAATATATGCAGAACGGCGACTATGACAATCTTTCGGCCTGGTTCGCGGACAATCTCGAGCTCGACATATTCGGCGAGACCAATACCTGCTCCCGCAATCAGGCCCGGCTCATAATGAAGAAATTCTTCGAGGAATATACTCCCAAACGGTTCACGGTGATGCACAAGAGCTCACAGGCCACAATGAGATACGCGGTCGCCGAATTCGCTGCGGGAGGTGAGCTGTTCCGCATATTGCTCTATGTCAATGGCGGCGACGGCCGCAGCTATATCGAGCAGATTGTTGTGAGCCGCCACTGGCGCACCTGATTGCCGGAGGAACGTCCGTCCATATGATGACAGCTTACCCATTTATACACCACGCGCCGCCCGGGTGGGGCAGCGCGATGGATGCTTTGAGGATTTGAGTCCCGATTATTTCCCGATGCAAAATCCGGAAACTTATTGATTATCAACAGAATAACAATTTGCGGCAACAAATGGGCAACAAATTGTTGATTATCAATGACTTAAAGATAATGATAAAAGTACTTTGCCACATATGCCCGTAGGCATCAAAGGACTTTATTGACGCAAAAATACGCTTTTTATCTCATTATTTAAAATTTACTCTCACTGCTGTACACGTTACTTCTCTATTTCCCGTCTTAGAAAATACCATCAATAGAAGTCACTGAGGGCTTGTTTGGGATTTATTCGTCAAATATCAAACACTATCAAAGCTATCCTTTGTTAATTAAATTTCAATTCAATGTAAAAAGATTTTTAATGTTAAATCTTTTTGTATATCTTTGCCTTTGAATTGAATTTTAAGTAAAATAGTTTTGAATCCTGATAATATCACAGCTCTGTCCAAATATGTCAAGGCGGTAGATTCTTTTCCTGTTAGAGAATATTCCATCTTGTTTGGACTTAAAATATACCTGAAATGCGCGGTCGGGGAGTACTTGACTGATACTCAAATTCAGAGTCTATGTGATACTCTTCAGGAGCTTCGAATGAGACCACGTGAAGGAAAGTTCCCCTTTAATTCCTGCAAGGTGATTTCGAACAAAGGGACTCTGGTCAGCAGGTTCATTCCACGCAAGACGTTACGAAAGGATGAACTGGCTATCTTGTTATACAACGTGTCACCATATGCTCTCTTGAACAGGCGTGAGGCTTCTATGATGGCCAAGGCTCTGTTTCCCGCCTTCTTCTCTTCATCCGCTACGATATATTCAACCTTTACCAAATATCTCAATTCTCCGGTCACTGATACCGGTAATAACTTGTACCTGTCAATTACGAACCTTCCTTTTCATTCGACTACAAAACTGGAAGACGAACTTATCAAACTTGGAGTAGAGTACAATAAAGTATAATTGCTATGGATAAAAGAACTTACACGTTTGAAGAAATGCCAAACATCATGGCAGATGTTGTTGTTCAGCTTAGAACGCTGAGCGAGAAAGTCGATGTACTTACGAATTCCAAACGGAATTTATTGCCTGCCAAGAGCTCGACGTTCGTTCCTTCTCACAGGACGACACTAACGACAAGTGCGCTCTGCAAAATCCTGCATAAGAACAAGCAGGCCGTATATCGTCTTGTTGCAGCTAATCAAATCCCTTACTACAAACAGGGGAAGACTCTCGGCTTCTTTGAGGACGAGATCTACAAGTGGCTTGAGGATAAGAAAGGGGCGGAAGTGAACTATGCCAAGGTAGATCAGGCCGCCATGGAATACTGTGTAAACAACGGAATCTAGGCCTCTTCCTTCTGGTCAATCTTGATAACGAGCTTCAGTCCGTTCTTCTCTGCCATCTTATAGATGTAAGAGATAAACACGTCGTCGTTCTTGAACCAATAGTAGAGAGCGGTATAGCCAAGACCCAGCATAGCGGCAGTATCCTTGCGTGATATTCCGTATATATTGAATGCTTCGTCGAGGAATGAGAGCCTCTTGGTTCCCTCGGTAGGGGGAACATCTTTCCTGTTGATGGATACCAGGGCATCGCCGACCTCTGATGATGAAGGTCTGAGGGAGAAGGTGATATTGTATCCAAGCTTTTCCACGAAGTTGATGATGCTTGAAATCTTTGCATCATCAAGGTTAAACCAATGATTTATGGTCTGACGGGTGATACCCGCCTTCTTTGCTGCGGACTCAATGGTG
>JAZUGR010000010.1:0-23180 GCA_045641345.1 Bacteroidales bacterium | reverse complement strand
CTTCATTGTATATTACTATATAATTCTTAGCTCAACCCTCGACTTGATCTATCCTTTCAAAAGAATTACGCTTCGCTCTTTCTGACTTGGTTTCCCAAGTCGGTACTTGCTTGTACTTTCATTCCAGTCTTTCAATGAACTCAACCCGTGCAGAACGCTTGTTCCGAAACGGGAACGCAAAGATGAGGCTTTTTTTTGAAATAGCAAAATTATTTTGCTTTATTTTTTCGATTTTTCTTGCCCCAAATATATACTTCCGTGGTTTTCAACGGCTTGACTCAAAAATTATTTTTTTACGGATTTCTGCCGCGCATCGGGAGAACTCTTCTTCATGGCCTTCAAGGCCTGCGCAAGCTGGTCAGGGCACGAAGTGGGGCGGTTTCCGCAAGGAATACCCTCCAGACGGGAGATGGCCTCATCGACCTTCATCCCCTTGACGAGGGCCCCGATCCCCCTTGAGTTGCCGCTGCATCCGCGTACTGCCCTATAGTAGGTGATTACATCCCCCCTGGTATGCACCTCGATATCCACGGCGCACACCGTTTCATCGGGCTGGTAATGCACGATCCGCTCACCGTTCTTCATCACGTCCGAGACTATCCTGCCCTCGGCACAGGCACACTGGCAGAAAAGTGACAGCGACAGAAACATTGCCGCAAACAGTAACATCTTTTTCATATCTTAAAAAAGTTTGGGATAATTCTCGTTTGACTGGGCTATGATATGCTCCATTATTATGCTTCTGAAAAAAGAAGACTTTGACCTGATGCCGTACTTGCCGCAGAACTGGTTGATGGCGGCAAGTTCGCGCCTGTTGAAAAGGATGGACTTGCGGAAAACCCTCTTGAGGTCTTCGCCGCAATTTTCAGAGTTGACGTTCGCCATATTATATATGGTAAGTTTGTGTTATTCCAAAGCCACACCGGAAGCGTCCGTCCAGGTTGTCTGGAGAATGGAGTACCCGGTATCCGGCTCCACCTTGATGCTGCACTTGTACTTGCGCGACCACTTGCGCCGGTAACTGTTCCATCCCTTCGTGAGATACGCCTCGAGTATCGGGCTGACGCGGAGTACGAGACGCCTGACACCCTTTTCCTTGACGAAAAAGGCCAACTGCCTCTCGAGCACCTCGTCTTCGAGGAGAGTGGGACCGACCTTGCCAGTTCCGTGGCAGGTGGGACACGTTTCGAGAGTCTCTATTTCGGTAACCGGGCGCACCCTCTGACGGGTTATCTGCATAAGGCCGAACTTGGTAAGGGGAAGGACGGTGTGCTTGGCGCGGTCCGTTTCCATAAGTTCCTGCATATGCTTGAAGAGCTGTGCACGGTGGTCCGGGGAATCCATATCTATGAAATCCACGATCACGATGCCGCCCATGTCGCGGAGGCGCATCTGACGCGCAATCTCCTCGGCCGCATTGAGGTTGACTTCAAGCGAATTGTCTTCCTGGTCGGCCGATTTGGTGCGGATTCCGCTGTTAACGTCTATGACGTGGAGAGCTTCGGTGTGCTCTATCACGAGATAAGCCCCTTTCTTGATCGAGACTATCTTGCCGAAAGCCCCCTTGATCTGACGGGTAACGTCGAAATGGTCGAAAATCGGCTCGCTGCCCTTGTAGTGCCTGACTATGCCGACCTGCTCGGGGGCGATGGTGGCGACATAATCGGCAATCTCACGTTCCAGAGCCTCGTCGTTGACATATATGTTGCTGAACGAATCATTCAGCAAATCGCGGAGCATTGTAGTGGTTCTGGTGTTTTCGGAGAAGAGCTGACACACTTTCTTGGTCTGGGCCAGAATCTTCCAGGAATCCTCCCACTTGCGGACGAGTCCCTTGAGCTCGGCATCCAGCACGGCGGCCTTCTTACCTTCGGCGACAGTGCGGATTATCACGCCATAATTCTTGGGGAGGATGCTGTAGACAAGCCTCTCGAGACGCTTGCGCTCCTCCTTCGACTGAATTTTCTGGGAAATGCTCACCTTCTCGGCGAAAGGCAGCAGCACTATGTTGCGGCCCGCAATTGAGATTTCGGCCGTAAGCCTCGAGCCTTTCGTGGAAATGGGCTCCTTGACTATCTGCACGATAATCGGCTGCCCGGGGGTGAGATGGTCGGATATCTTGCCCTCCTTTTCGAGGATATCATTGATCTTGAGCCCCGAAAAGAGCGTTTTTGCATCGGTGTTGGCGTTGATCAGACGGGCGAACTGGTCGAATGCCTTGAAATTCAGCCCCAGGTCGAAGTAATGGACAAAAGCGTCCTTCTCATCGCCGATATCCACGAATGCGGCATTCAGCGACGGGATTATTTTCTTGACCTTGCCGATATAGACATCGCCGACGTTGTATCCCTTGCCGGAAACGTCTTCGGTATTGTATTCTATGAGACGATGGTTCTCCAGCAGGGCGAGAGCGACCTTGTCCTGTCCGACATCGATAATGAGGTCCTTGTCCATCTTTCTAAAACCAAAAACCCAAAGCGGATTTGGAATCCGCTTCAGGTATCATTGATGCATCAAAAATGACGACACAGGCGATTACTTCTTCTTGTGCCTGTTCTTGCGCAAACGCTTCTTGCGTTTGTGGGTCGCCATCTTATGCCTTTTGTGTTTTTTTCCGTTTGGCATGGTTCAGATGTATTTAGATTATTTGAGTTTCGCTGCAAAAACCTTGGCAGGCTTGAAAGACGGAATGTTGTGTGCAGGAATGACGATTGTCGTATTCTTGGAGATATTGCGGGCCGTCTTCTTGGCACGCTTCTTTACGACAAAACTGCCGAAACCGCGAAGATATACGTTCTCACCCTTTGCGAGGGACGCCTTCACGCTGTCCATGAAACCTTCGATGATTTTCTGTGCGAGGATCTTCTCTACGCCCTTCTCTTTTGCAATTTCGTTTACGATGTCTGCCTTTGTCATAACAAAATATTTTTTCAGTATTAAAGAATCATATTCCGGAGCCTTGCTCCGACGAGGGTGCAAATTTAGTTAAATTTTTGATTTTCAAAAAAACTATACTGCAATTTTCATCTTCGGCACATTGTGTCAGTCCGATTGATTTGGCATAGAGATTGAATCTTATGTAAGTCGTTCCCAAATATGGTGAAATACACCACTATTTATTACCTTTGTATGACATTTTGACACGATGAAGAATATACCGGACTACATTTTTTCGGGCAACGGCCCCGAAGTCAATATAATCCCGATGATGAACATCGAGGCGGGGAAGCCTCTGGGCGATATGGAACTGCCTGAAACATTGCCGATTCTGACATTGCGCAATGCCATATTGTTCCCCGAGACGGTCATCCCCGTTACGATAGGCAGGGAAAAGTCAATCAAACTCATAAACGACGCGTACGCCTCCAACAGGCTCATAGGCGCGGTAACCCAGATCGACATCAAGGTGGAGGACCCCGGGCTGACGGACATATTCGAGGTCGGCACGCTGGGCAAGGTCATCAAGATAATCGAGATGCCAGACAACACCATAACGGCGATAATCCAGGGCATCAAGAGATTCCGCATCCTTGACATCCCCATCACGGCCCCCTACCTCATGGGTCACGTGACATACCTGCAGGACGTCATGCCCGACAAGGATGACCCTGATATGGATGCCATAACCGCCTCGATAAAGGACAACGCCCAGCAGATGATAAAGCTCTCGTCGCATCTGCCGCAAGAGGCCACCTTCGCCATCAAGAACATCGAAGGTACCGGATTTCTCGTGAATTTCATCTCCTCCACGATAGAAATCGAGAACATAAACGACAAGATGGAGCTGCTCCGGCTCGATTCGCTCAAGGAAAGAGCCATGAAGCTGCTTGAAATCATCGACCGCCAGATAGAGATTCTCAAGATCAAGGACGACATCCAGCGCAAGGTCAAGACCGAAATCGACCAGCAGCAGAGGGAGTACTACCTCAACAACCAGCTGAAGACCATCCAGGAGGAGCTCGGCATGAACAATGCCGACGACGATATCGACGAGCTCGAGAAAAAGGCGAAGGAAAAGAAATGGCCGCAGGAAGTCGCCGCGGCATTCGACAAGGAACTCTCCAAACTGGAGCGCACCAATCCCAGCGCACCCGAATACAACATACAGTATTCCTACCTGCAGTTCATGCTCGAACTCCCCTGGGAGGAAACGACCGAGGACAACCTCGACCTGAAGAATGCACAGCAGGTGCTCGATGAGGACCACTACGGGCTCGAAAAGGTCAAGGACAGAATAATAGAATATCTGGCCGTGCTCAAGCTCAAGGGAGATATGAAATCCCCCATCCTGTGTCTTTACGGGCCTCCGGGAGTGGGAAAGACCTCTCTCGGCAAATCCATAGCCAGGGCTCTCGGCCGCAAATACGGCAGGATCTCCCTCGGAGGACTTCACGATGAGTCCGAGATAAGGGGGCACCGCCGCACCTATATCGGCGCAATGCCTGGAAGGATTCTCGAAACGATAAGGAAAACCGGAAGTTCCAATCCCGTGATAGTGCTCGACGAAATCGACAAGATAAAGGAGGATTTCCACGGTGATCCGGCCTCGGCGCTCCTTGAAGTGCTCGACCCTGAACAGAACACGACCTTCCACGACAATTACCTCGACGTCGACTATGACCTGTCGAAGGTGCTTTTCATAACTACGGCCAACGACATAAGCCCGATACAGCCCGCTCTCATCGACAGGATGGAGCTCATCAACGTAACAGGTTATCTGGCCGAGGAAAAAACGGCGATTGCAAAAGGTTATCTCATCTCCAAGCAGCGGGAGGCCCACGGTCTCAAGGAGGAGCAGTTCGCTCTGACCGATGAGGCCATCGGCACGATAATCGACAGTTACACCCGGGAATCCGGCGTCCGCCAGCTCGACAGACGGATAGCGGAAATGGCACGCATCACCGCAAAGAAGATTGCGCTGGAAGAGGAGCACAGGAGTATTCTCGAGCCTGCCCAGATAAAGGAATATCTCGGTCTTCCCACCAACTTCCACGATTTGCAGAAAGGCAATGAGGAGCCAGGAGTTGTCACCGGCCTCGCGTGGACACAGGTAGGAGGCGAAATACTCTTCGTGGAATGTTCGCTCTGCGAGGGCAAGGGAGTTCTGTCCACCACCGGGAACCTCGGCGACGTTATGAAAGAGTCGGCCACGATAGCATATCAGTATCTCAAGGCTCATCCCGAGCAGGCAGGAGTGGACTCCAAGTTCTTCTCAAAGAAGGACGTCCACATACACGTACCAGAGGGAGCCACGCCGAAAGACGGCCCGTCTGCCGGAATAACCATCGCCTGCGCCATAGCCTCGGCCATGAGGGGTCAGAAGATACGCCACGCCATAGCCATGACGGGCGAGATAACGCTTCGCGGCAAGGTGCTCCCGGTTGGAGGGATAAAGGAGAAGATTCTTGCAGCCAAGAGAGCCGGAGTGAAGACGATTGTCCTCTCGCAGGAGAACCGCAAGGACATAGAGGACATCAACAAAATCTATATCAAGGGGCTCCAGTTCCATTACGTCAAAACTGTCGGAGACGTCCTTGAATATGTATTCGGATAACGATGGACGTCAGGATTGAACAGCGTTGGAAGGAGGTGCTCCGCGACGAATTCGAAAAGCCGTATTTCGTCTCGCTCGTAAGGCAGCTCCACGCCGAAAAAAATGCAGGCGAGGTGATATACCCTCCCGGATCGTTGATATTCAATGCATTCAATCTCACTCCATTCGACAAGGTAAAGGTAGTCATACTCGGGCAGGATCCGTACCACGGCCCCAATCAGGCCGAAGGACTGTCATTCTCGGTCCCCGAAGGAGTGGCCGCCCCTCCCTCCCTCAAGAACATCTACAAGGAGATAGAAAGCGATCTCGGAATCAGGATCGACAAGAACGGTTCCCTCAAGGGATGGGCCGCGCAAGGGGTGTTCCTCCTCAACTCGATACTTACCGTGAGGGCGTCCCAGCCCGCATCCCATTCCGGGATAGGATGGGCACAGTTCACCGATGCAGTGATAAGCAAGCTTTCCGAGCAGAGGGACGGACTGGTGTTCATGCTGTGGGGGAATTTCGCCAGAAGCAAGAAGAACCTGATCGACACTTCGCGCCACACCGTGCTCGAAGCGGCTCATCCATCCCCCCTGGCAGGAGGGGCCTTCTTCGGATGCAGACACTTCTCCAAGGCAAACGAAATACTTGTCAACGAAGGGCTATCCCCCATTGACTGGAGCCTGTAACACAACGCAAACAACAATAAACACAATATGAAACGGGATATCAAATATCTTCAGCTGCTTGCAAAAAGTTATCCTAACAAGCAGGCGGCATGCACCGAAATCATCAATCTGGAAGCGATACTCAACCTCCCCAAGGGAACGGAGCATTTCATCACCGACCTCCACGGCGAGAACCAGGCTTTCGAGCACGTTCTCCGCAACGGGTCGGGGGTAATCAAGCAGAAAGTGAACGAAGCCTACGGCGCGACTCTTTCAAAGAGGGAGATAAAGGAACTGTGCACGCTCATCTACTATCCTCAGGAGAAGATTGAGCTGGCCATCCGGACAATCCGCAGCAAGACCCGTCTGAACGAATGGTACAAGACAATGCTGCTGAGACTGGTGCGCGTACTTGCAATCTGTTCGTCAAAATACACGAGGTCCAAGGTGCGCAAGGCCCTTCCCAAGGAGTACTCATACATCATCGAGGAGCTGCTCCACGAGTGGATAGCCGACGACAGCAACAAGCAGAATTACATTTCGGCCATAGTCGACACAATCATAGTCACCGGACGCGCAGACCATTTCATAACCGAGATATGTTTCGTCATCCACCGTCTGGTGATAGATACCCTGCATATCATCGGAGATATCTACGACAGAGGTCCCGGAGCCCATCTGATAATGGACAAGCTCTGCAACTACCATCACTACGACATCCAATGGGGCAATCACGACATAGTGTGGATGGGAGCAGCGGCAGGAAGCAAGTCGTGCGTAGCCAACGTGCTGAGAATCTGTTTCAGATACGCCAACCTGGCCACTCTTGAAGACGGCTACGGAATCAACCTGCTTCCTCTGGCGACATTTGCGATGGAGGCCTACAAGGACGACCCGTGCACCATTTTCCTGCCGAAGAAGAATGCATACGAGTCTCTCGACAGCAACCAGGCCGAACTGATTGCCAAGATGCACAAGGCCATTTCCGTGATTCAGTTCAAGATGGAGTCGCGCAACATAGCGCGGCACCCCGAATTCGGTATGGAGTCGCGCAATCTGCTTCATAAAGTGGACTATAAAAAAGGAACGGTGGAGGTCGACGGCAAGGAGTACAAGATGCTCGACACAAACTTCCCCACAATCGACCCGGCAAACCCCTACAAGCTCACCGATCAGGAACAGAACATAATCGACCGTCTCACCGAAAGCTTCGTGACGAGCCCCAGGCTGGCCCGCCACATAGACTGCTTCCTGTCGCACGGGTCGCTCTACCTGGTACAGAACTCGAACCTCCTCTTCCACGGCTCGATGCCTCTCAACGAAGACGGCTCGTTCAAGGAAATGGAGATACAGGGGCGCAACTACAAGGGAAAAGCCCTTTTCGACAAGGTGGATGAACTCGTCCGCGCGGCCTACTACGCACCAGAAGGGAGCTCGATGAAGCAGTGGGGTCAGGATTTCATCTGGTATCTGTGGTGCGGCCCCATCGCCCCCACCTTCGACAAGAGCAAGATGGCCACTTTCGAGCGCTATTTCATAGCTGACAAAGAACCGCATAAAGAGGTGAACGGTGCATATCTCACCCTCAAGAACGACCCCCAGGTATGCGACAGAATCCTCAACGAATTCGGAATAAAGGACACGACATACGCCCATATCGTCAACGGGCATATCCCCGTCAAGACAATCAAGGGCGAGGACCCCGTGAAAGCGGGCGGGAAACTCCTCGTGATAGACGGCGGATACTCCAAAGCCTACCAGAGCGAAACCGGAATCGCAGGCTACACTCTGATATCCAATTCACAGTGCCTGAAGCTCGTGAAGCACAAGCCGTTCGAGAGCAAGGAAACAGCGGTCAAGCACGGGATGGACGTGGAATCCGAAACCACGGTGCTGCAATATCCCGTTCACCGTCTCTATGTAAGGGATACCGACAACGGCAAAGTGCTCGAGTCACAGATCGACGACCTCAAGCAGCTGCTCGAGGCCTACCGCACCGGAGCCATACGGCAGAGATAGCGCCTCCCCGGGAACACCGGTCAGAGTTTCATTGCAGAGAGGGTTTCGGCATCGAACTCCTTGGCTATGATGCGGCCTCTCCTGTCGAGCAGGTAGAGTTTGGGGACAAACGAGATGTCATACTTCTCCCCCATCGCCGACGTCCTTTCGGTATCGCAGTAATAATGCCACTCCCTGTTATGGGAAGATACGAACCCGCGCCACAAGGCGGTATCCTTGCCGGCATAGACGCACACCACCCGTACGCGGCTGCGCTTCAGATTCAGAGCCTCCCGCTCCAGGACCTCGAACTCACGGCGGCAATCGCCGCAGTTCACTATGTGGAATACCAGAAGCGTATATTTAGAACGGCCTGCAAGCATCCTTACAGCCCTGAAAGAAGTGTCGCGCAACGTCAGATCGGGAGCCTTAGCCCCCAACGGATTGAGGGAGAACATATCGAGCGCATGGCGGACCTTGGCCAGATATTCTTCCGACCAATATTGAGGGTTGTCCAGTATATAGCGCCGGGCCACCATCGCGGCACCCTGCTGATATGAGTAGTTGGGATTGTCCCTTAGATAGTTGAACATTTCATAGAACGTGTCCCGCCAAATGGTGCTGTCGGAAGACGCCCTCACGGCAAGGGATGATGCGACCTGGCTTATGACCGCCGTATCGACAGGGGCGAGGGATGAAAATATCTCCCCGAGCAGTTTTTTTATGCTGCGCGAATGGCCGTTTTCGTAGCCAAGCAGCGTCTCGAGGGCCTCGGGGTCGAGATGTCTGCCGACAATCCTGTTCTGGCTGTCGACAAGCAGCAGCGCAGGGGTGGTTATCACACCGAACTTGCGGTGGTAGTCGTTTTCGTCGTCAGGATCCCAGACATTGTAGAAATCCACTTTCCACGCATTGATGTCCGAAAAATGGGATGATACGTACTCCTCCCACATCCGTCTGTCACTCCCGGTATTGACGGCGAACACTGAAATGCGGCCACCGCCGTAATCGCGGAGGTAATCGGCTATCCCGGACGAATATTCCCTGCACGTGGCACACTGGGGATCGTAGAAGTAAAGCAATTTGTACTGACCGGCATCATCCCGCAGTGAAAGCATACGGCCATCGATGGATTCAGCCACCAAAGAAGGGACATCGCACCCTATGAGGGATGCTCTGTTGAAATGTGCATAGGCATACAGGGCAGGGTAAGTATCCTCATCACTCCAGGGGAAGCGGCCATTGAGAAAATAGCTGTCGGCCACATGCACCGCCACCGCATCATGCCCCATTATGGGGGAATTGCTGAAATAATCGAATGCGGCGCCTGCGACGGCGGCACGCGCTTCATCGGTGGAGGGCAGCGATATCAGACTGTCGAGATCGCCTATGATTGAGGATGTTTCCTGACGGGATATGGCCTCGAATATGCCTTTGAGTTCCTGACCTGCGGCCTGAAGGGACAAAAGCAGTGCAAGGCACGATGCAAAGAAGAACCTCATCGCTCTATCCTGTACTTGCTGATATCGACGTTGCCCGGAAGGAACTGACCGGCATCACCTCCGTTCAGCAGAACGTCGCGGACGACGGTCGAGGAAATAAACGAATATTCGTGGCTCGACGGAATGAATATGCTCTGCAATTCAGGCGCCATCTTCTTGTTGGCCTGAGCTATGACGCTTTCGAGTTCGAAATCGGTGGTGGTGCGCAGGCCTCTCACGATGAACGACGCCCCCTTCTCACGCGCGAGGTCGATTGTCATTCCAGTGTAGGAGCATACCTCCACGTTACGGATGCCTGCGACGGCGTCCTTGATTATCTCAACCCTTGTCTGAGGGTCGAAGAACCCGTTCTTGGCGCTGTTGTACCCGACTGCCACGATAACCTTGTCGAACAGTTGCAGGGCCGAGTTGAGCACATCGAGGTGCCCCAGAGTAAAAGGGTCGAAAGACCCCGGGAATATTGCCGTTTTCATATCAGAAATACTTGATTTCACGCCCTTCCAGGGCCGAAAGCAGATTGTTGGCCATCCGGCTGGCCCCGAACCGGAAATATTTTTTGTCGAGCCATCCTTCACCCAACGTATCCCCTACGATATTATAATACAGAATTGCATCTTCGGTTGTGGATATGCCGCCTGCGGGCTTGATTCCGACTTTGCGGCCCGACGAAGCATAATACCGGCCGATGCAGCCGCACATCGTGCGCACGGCTTCGGGAGTTGCGGCCGGCTGCGTCTTGCCGGTGGAGGTCTTTATGAAATCGGCCCCCGCCTCCATTGCCAGGAACGAGGCATCCTCGATCAATCCGCTGTCGCCGAGCAGGCCTGACTCAAGTATAACCTTGAGCACCACATCCGGCTTGATGCCGCGCAGCGCCGCGCCTATCTGCGATATTTCGTCCGAGGCGAGAACAGCTCTGCCGTCAAGGAAAGAATTGAGCGCCAGAACTATGTCGACCTCGTCGGCACCGTCCCTGACAGCCTTGGAGCACTCCAGCAACTTGACCTCCAACGGACTCTGTGATGCAGGGAAGCATCCTCCAACGACGGTTACGTGCACCTCGCCGGTGCTGTTCTTTGTCCTGACCAGAGAGGCGAAATTGGGGAACACGCATATCGAGGCCGGGAGAGAATAACCGGGGAATGCACCGTGGAAGGCGTTCACCTTTTCGACCATTGCCCCTATCCGGGATGGAGTATCCGTTGGATTGAGCGAGGTGAGGTCAATCATTCCCAGAACCTCGCGGAATATAGTTTTGTTGTCCATAATCAAATCAGTCGGGTTGATCTGCTCTTGGGAGTGAGTTTCATCCCTTCGGCATCGACATCGCTCAGCAGCACCACGCCGGGCCTCTTGCCGGCCTCGAACGAGCCGAATCTGTCGCTGCAGCCTATTGCCATTGCACCGTTGAGGCATGCCCAGACAAGCATCTCCGACAACGGGACGTGGGGGAAATTGTCCTGAAGGCATTTCAACTCGGCCACGATTGAAAGGGTGTCGTTGCTCGAAAGGCTGTCGGTACCGACACATATCCTGAGATTGTTGTGCCGCAACAGATCAACCGGAGGCAGGGTATTATGGATAAAGACGTTCGACAGGGGACACAATACCCAATATGGCGATATAAGGCTTGAGAGGGCGGCATCGATGCTTTCCTGATCGGTGGCCACGTTGTGCACGAGCAGCACGTTGCCGGCGACGGGCAAAGAAACGGCCTTGCCGAGATTGTCAAGGAAATAGACGAGCGAGCCTGTGCCGGCTACAGGGAGCTGCGTGGTTCCCCTGCTGCGGTAGTCATCGGCAAGAGGGCCCCTGCCGTAGCGCAGCATATCCTCCTCCTCGCCGCTCTCCTGGCTGTGATATGAAACATATCCGCTCTTGAGCCCTTCGGCGGCCGAGAGACGGTTCAGCAGAGGACTCATTGTGTAGCAGGAATGAGGCGTAGGTGCGGCGGCAAGGCCTGCCGACGAAGCCTCCGCCTGCAGCGCACGGGCATCCTCGATGATACCTGCGGCATCCTCAGGCTCAGTGCCGAACACCTCTATGAAAGTACGGGTGAAGATGAGATCCTTCTTGTCCACCTTTACCTGGAAACTCTCATTGCAGTTGCTTATGTCGGCCATGTTCGTGACCCCCTGAGCCACGAGGCAGTCAAAGGCGCTGCGTATGGCGGAAAGCCTCTCTTCCTTTTCCACCACGGTGCGCAACTCATTTATCTGCTTTATGAATCCGTCCATACCGGTACCCTTGCGGAACATCCCCTTGAGGTAGGAAAGTTCGCTGTGGCAATGGGCGTTCGAGAACCCCGGTACGATGAATCCGCGGCATTTGACCACACCCCGGAGAGCCATCGCAGCCTCGTCATACACACCTGTGGAAAGCACGGTGCCGCAGTCGTCGCACTCCACATATCCGTTGCGGATGGGCTCCGAAGATATCGGGAAAATATAGTCTGCAGTGTAGATCATACTCTATGGAAACAGTTCACGCAGGACTGCCGCCGGAATATCCACGGAATCCTGAAAATGGAATGCGCCCGACAGTTCGATGATGCCGAACGACGACGCCCTTGCCTCGTTCTGCAGCTTGATGCGCTTCTGAACTTCATCCTGGTCGGCCAGGATCCGGGCCTGGACCCCTTTCAGCAGGAGGGAATACTCCTGAGGATTGTTTACGTAATACTCCACCGTACTGCGGTAATCGTCGACGGAGTAACCGTATTTTTCGAGAATGGCGCCATATACTGAGAGCGAATCCGTTGAAAGCGCGACGCCGGGAGTGTTTTCGACATAATGCCTTACTATGAGCATATCATAGCAGATATCGGAGAAATCGCTCTGGGGAATCGGGGCTTGGCGGCAGGAAGCCAGCATCATCACTGACAGAAAGAAGAGAGAGATTTTCCTTACCATAGCAATGACCTCGCCCGTTTGAGCGGAAAACGGGTTTCGAACCCGCGACCTTCGGCTTGGGAAGCCGACGCTCTACCAACTGAGCTACTTCCGCATTTTCTGCAAAGATACAATTTTTTCGGACAATAAATAATTATTTCACCCTCCAGGTGGTCTCATCGTACAGGAGGAACTTCTTGGACTTGCGGAGCCATTTCTGCTCCTCCGCCTTGATATATCCGCTCGCGGCATCCCAGTCGACCTCACCCTTCATATAGCACATCAGCGCCTCGTCGTCGATAAGGGCGTCCATCCCGTCGAATTCGAAACCGGGGCACTCGTCGTGAACGAACCTCACAAGCCGGAGAGCATGGTTGAGCGCATGATAATCGACTCCGGGAATGAACATCAGCTGAAAGCCGAAACATACACGGGATGCATATATTCCATAAGCGGGGACGAATCTGGTCCAACGCATATAGATATTGCTGTCGGAAGCGGGATTGGCGGGGTCATTCCATCCTGAGAAGCCATTCCTGGCGCAATAGTCATACAGCGGCTCCATATACGGAGCGCCGAACTGCTCGAACGGCCGGGTGGTTCCGTGTCCATAACTGACGTTGGTGCCCATCCACAGGCATTGCCCGCTGTAGAAATGCGAAGTGAACAGCCCGGCAAAATCGGAAAACGGGGGAATCGTCCAGGCCATTAGCCGTTTGGGCGCCTGTTCGGCCGAAAACGAGATTATATGCAGCGGAAATCTGGCGTTGGACTCGCAGTAGAACATATACGCCAGCTCGCCGAATGTCAGGCCGTGACGCTGCGGAAGCCCTATGGACCCCATCGTTCCCTCAATCTGGCGCCCGGAGGGACAGGGTCTGTCGAGTATATACACCGCCATATCCGAGCCTGACTCCTTGAGCCCTGAAACGAGATTGAACAGCAGGAACGTGAAATCGCTGTAGCGCGACCCCACGTCCTGCAGTTCGATGACCAGAGCGTCGATGTCGGCCAGATCTGACATATCTATTACCGAGGAAACCTCCACAGCTTCAAGCGAGTCGCTCACAGGGCCGTAGAAAGAATGCTCCGGCATGAAGATCCTCACCAGGTTGCCACGGCGTTGCAGTGTTTCGAACAGATATTCACCGGTATCGGGATGCCAGGCGGCCTGATTGCAAAGTACCGCCAGCCTCCCGTCGGACAACACCTTGTCGTCCTGTTCCAGAAATGGAGTGGTACGGAACGAGAACATCAGAGCAGGGAGTTGATTATCCCTATCACCTCCCCGGCAAGGGAATCGGCCGTTTTCTCATCGCGGGCCTCGGCATATATGCGGATTATCGGTTCGGTATTCGACTTCCGCAGCACAAACCACTTCTTTTCAGCTTCGAAATCCACCCTGAGACCGTCAGACGTATTGATCTGGCCATACGAGAAATGCTTGCGGACACCTTCAATCAAAGAGTCGATAACGGCAGGATTGTCTATCTGTATCTTGTTTTTTGAGATGAAATAATCGGGATAGGTGGCCCTCAGCGCGCTCGCGGAGAGTTTCTTGTGAGCCATATTGCTGAGGAACAGTGCGGTTCCGATGAGAGCGTCACGTCCATAATGGAAGTCGGGGACAATCACGCCGCCGTTGCCCTCGCCCCCTATCACCGCAGAGGTCTCCTGCATCAGGGTGGAAACGTTCTTCTCGCCCACCTTGGAGAACATATAGGTGCATCCGTGCGACTGTGCCACATCCTTGAGCGCCCTGGACGACGAAAGATTGGAGACTGCGACTCCCTTTGCCGTCGAAAGCACATAGTCGGCAACCGAAACGAGAGTGTATTCCTCTCCGAAAGGTTCGCCGTTTTCACAGATGAACGCCAGGCGGTCGACATCCGGGTCGACGCTCACACCGAGGTCGGCCTTTTCTCTGACCACAGCGGCCGAAAGATCCTTGAGATTCGCCGGAAGCGGCTCCGGATTGTGGGCGAAGTTGCCGTCGGCAGTGCCGTTTATCACTATGCATTCAACTCCGAGAGCCTTGAAGAGAGAGGGCATTGCAATGCCTCCGACCGAATTGATCGAATCGAGCACGACCTTGAAGCCGGCAGCCTTGATTGAGGGAACGTCGACGAGATGATAATTGCATACAGCCTCCACGTGGGCAGCGGTGAAATCCTTGCTTTCGACACTGCCGAGAGAGGTTACGCCGGCAAAGTCAAAGTCGCCCGAAGATGCCGCCGCCACAACCCTGCGCCCGTCCTCGTCGCTCAGGAACTCGCCCTTGGAATCGAGCAACTTGAGGGCATTCCATTCCTTGGGATTATGCGAAGCCGTGAGGATTATGCCGCCGTCGGCCTTTTCGAACACGACCGCCATCTCCGTGGTGGGAGTGGAAGCCAGGCCGGCATCGACGACGTCAATCCCGCAGGCCATCAAAGTGCCTGTAACAAGCTTTTCGACCATCGGCCCTGAAATACGGGCATCGCGGCCGACCACCACCCTGCAGCGCCGGCCCTTTCCTGCCCTGCCCTGCAGCTGACGCGCATAGGCAGCCGTAAACTTGACGATATCGATAGGCGTGAGGGCATCGCCCGGATGGCCTCCTATGGTGCCGCGGATCCCCGAAATGGATGTGATAAGTGACATATTCTGCTGTTGTTTTATGTTGTCAATATGCAAAAAACTCATCCACAAATGACGGGCATCTGCGGATGAGCAAATATCTGAAAAGTCCTGGGACTATTTCTTTTTCTGCCCGTAACGGCTGTAGAATTTGTCAACGCGGCCGGCTGTATCGACGAGTTTCATCTTACCTGTATAGAACGGGTGCGACGTGTTGGAGATTTCGACCTTGACCACGGGAAACTCGACGCCATTGACATCGATGGTTTCCTTTGTGCTTACGCACGACCTTGTGATGAACACGTGTTCGTTGGACATATCCTTGAAAGCCACAAGACGGTAGTTTTCGGGATGAATACCTTTTTTCATAATACTATTTTGTGTTTGTTCTGTTCAAAAAGCCCGCAAATGTAATCAATTTATTCTTCAACGCCAAACTTTTAGGCTATCTTTGCGGATATGAAGGAACTTTTGAGGGCATACGCCGAAAAATACAACGACCTCAGATACTTCGAGGAAGACCCGAGCCGATTCCCCCGGCATTTCGTGAAACTCCTTTCAAGCGGCAGGGCATCGCTGAAGGACGTGGAGATATCCGCACTCCTTTCGGCCCACCTGGCCTGGGGCCGCAGATCGATGATAGTGCGCGACTGCGCAAGGATGTTCGACCAGATGGAGTGGAAACCGTACGACTATGTAATGAAAGGGAATCTGCGCCACGACGAGGAGTCGTTGCACCGCACGGTGAAATGGTCGCAATTTGCGGAAATATGCACAAGGCTGAAGGGTCTGTATATGGAGAAAGACTCTCTGGAGTCCCTTTCCCCCGAAGAATTCCGCACTCTCGTATTCGGGCAGAAAAGCGACCCGAAGGCTGCCAACAAGAAGATACACATGCTGCGCCGATGGATGGTACGGCGCGACGGCAAGGTGGATTTCGGTCTGTGGAAGGACACCGACCCCGCACAACTCATCATACCTCTCGATGTCCACGTGCACGAAGTCGCGACGGAAATGAAGATAACATCACGCCGCAGCGCCGATTACCGCACGGCGCTCGAGATAACGCAGTATTTCCGTGAAATATTCCCCTCGGACCCGTGCAAGGGCGATTTCGCCCTGTTCGGCTACGGGATAGACCACCCCTCCAAAGGGAAATCACTTCGAGTGGTTGAAGATGTTGTCGATCCGGCAGAATAACTCCGAACGCAACCCGGCAAGTTCCGTAAGGGTTCCTTTCGATGCAGCCCTGTGCCAGCATATGTCCACAAACGTGCTGTGGGCGAAGTGGCAGTAATACCACTCGAACAGGCAGATCGCGGGCAGCAGCAGGACGTACGCCAGGGCAATCCAGCCTCCGAAGGCGGACGCTGCCGCAAAGAACGTGATGATTCCGGATATCGGAAGCAGGAACAGCACGTTCAGCGCTATCATGAAAGTCCCGTCGAACATCACACCTTTGGCCTTTCTGGAGAACCAGTGAGGAATGCACCAGCACGGAATGCTGGGCCACAGGCAGAACAGTGCAAGCGGAGAGAGCAGCAACAGCAGCGCCACCTTGGCTATGGTCAGCGCAGGGAGCGGATTTACCGTAAACCTGTTGTCTTCGATATGCAGCGACTTCTCCATTTGAGCCACGTGCGAAGCAAGGCTGAACATCTGATCGGTATCGCTCTCCTCCACGCTGCTCACTCCGGCCTCCTTCATAGCCTTGTGACGCTGCTCTTGCGCGATGGCCTTGAGTTCCGCGGCCGACTGCCCCTGCAACGACACGACGTGAGGAAAGAATCTGTCACCCGATTCGACAGCCTTCTGCAGATGGGAGACGATATGTTTGCATACGGCAAGATTGTCATCAATCCGTGAATTGTCGAGCCCCAGGCGCGACGCCGTCAACGGCACATATTCGCTGTCGAGAATGAAGCGTATCTCGTCGTAATGCTCCTTATCCCTGATATTGAGCATCATCGGTTCAATTCTGCCATACACTTCGGCGGTAAGCTCGCGCGCGGCCGTATGGGGCTTGCTTTTATAGAGCTCATAATATTCGGAAGCCTTGACGGGCTCGCCGAAACGCAGGAGCATATCACTGCGCATCCTGCGGTAGTCGCGGTAATAGTTGCAGGCGGGGACTATCAGTATCTCCTTTTCGAAATTCCCCATCGCGGCCGCCTCGAACACCATCTTGGCCATTCCACCGGTGAACCTGTCGATCCAGTACCCTTCGGAGTGCCCGGCCTGAGGAAATATCGTTACGGTCTCGCCATCGTACAAAGCCTCTTCCGACATCTTGAAAGTCGCGATGTTGCCGGCCATCGAATCCACACCCTCGTAGTCCATCCTGTAGGCAGGCAACAGTCCTATCGACCTCAGGAATTTGTTTGCGGCAGCGCTCAGGGAGAACACGTCCGCCCGCACTATGAAGCACGGCTTCCTGTCGTCGAGGGCGAGCAGCACGGCCATGGCATCATTCATACTGTTGAAATGATTCGATGCGATGAGTGTCGGGACCCCGGCGGCAGGGACATTCTCACGCCCTGCGACCTTGGTGTTTCTGTAATACAGTTTTTCCGTAACGAAACGGATGTACGACCTGAAAAGTCTGTATGGGACACTTGTTTTGCTCATAGTTTACAGGAGGCGGATTGCCCGTTATGGAATATTCTGTACCCAAGCACCGCCACAGACAGGGATACAACCGGACACAGAATATTGAAAAAACAATATGGCAGATAATCGACCGTAGGAACTTTCAGCACCGTGGATTGTGTCATACCGCAGGAATTCCAGGGGATAAGCACGGAAGTCACGGTTGCCGAATCCTCGACAGAACGGCTCAAGAGCCTGCTCTCGTACCCCTTGTCACGGTACAACCTCTTGTACAGGCTGGTTGTGAGGATTATCGACAGGAACTGGTCGCCGGTGACGACGTTCGAAAACACACCCGTTGTAACGGTGGCGCCCACCAGGGATTTCCTCCCCGTTATGCCGCGGGTCATCGCATCGGTTATGCTCTGTATCATACCGCAGCCCGTAAGGACCCCTCCGAAGGTAGCGGCGCACAGAATCAGAAAAATCGTGTTGAGCATCCCCGCCATACCGCGCGTTGCGACAAGGGCGTTGAGCGTCTCGTTTCCGGTATCCACGCAAGTATCGCCATAGAACGATACAAGAAGACCCTTGAACTGGTCGCCGCATCCCGGCTCGCCGATCGAAGACCCGATGGAGGAGACGATTTCAGGCTGGGCGACGAGAGCCGCCACCCCGGCCATGAGGGCCGACAGGAAAAGAGTAAGGAGAGCCGGCACCCTTCTGACAATCAACATACAGGTAAGCACCGGAACGACAAGCAGCCAGGGGTTTATGTTGAACGACGCTGCCAGGGAACCGGAAAAATCAGCCACGGCAGCTTCGCTGGCCCCTTCATAGCACAGACTCTTGATCAGGAATATCGCCGCCGCCAGCGATATGGCCGGAGTCGTGGTTATCGCCATATATCTTATATGGCTGAAAAGAGGCGTTTCCGATACGGACGAAGCGAGGACAGTGGTATCCGAAAGCGGAGACATCTTGTCGCCGAAATACGCTCCGGATATGATTGCTCCGGCAGTCCAGCCCGCAGAAAACCCGAGGGCCGAGCCAATCCCCATAAATGCCACGCCGATGGTCGCGATGGTAGTCCAGGAACTTCCGGTGACAAGCGAGACCATCGCGCATATGAGGCACGCCGCCAGCAGGAAAATCTTCGGCGAAAGGATCTTCAGACCATAGTACATCAGGGTCGGCACTATTCCGCTGACCATCCAGCTTCCGGAGATAGCCCCTATCAGCAGAAGGATGATGACTGCCGGGGCGATGGTGCGGATATTGTCGGCGATGGCCGATTCCATCCCGGCCCACGGAATATGGTAGAACACCATCGAAATGGCCACGGCGACGGCCGAGGAGAAGAGAAGCGCCACCTGGGAGGCGCCGTCAAGCGACGAGGAGCCGAACAGCATCACCACGACAAACAGCGATACGACCAGGACCGCGAAAGGGATTGTCGAAACGATCCACCCAGGAGTGATATGATCCGTATGATTATGAGTCATAAGGGCAAAGTTAAATATTTTTTCGGTACATTTGCAGATATGTACGAAGTAACCAGAACAAAGGACGAAATCACCCCGGAAGGAATAAGGGTGATATGCGCCGACACCTGCCGTGAGGTGTGCTCGCAGCAGATAGCCGTGGCCGTCAAGGACGGGACAATCGTGGAGGCATGTTTTGCCGGAGGATGCGCCGGGAACACCCAGGGAGTCTGCAAGCTCGTTGCGGGGATGAAGATCGAGGAAGCCATATCCAGGCTCGAAGGCATACGGTGCGGAGCTAAAGGGACCAGCTGCCCCGACCAGCTGGCAAGAACACTGAAATTCTTTTTGTAAAAATTTTTACCTATATTTGCAACTCCAAGCCATGAATATGGCACGGATATTGCAAAACTTCCAAGCGAAGTTTTTCATAGTTTAAGTTTCAGTTTTAGGTCAGTCGGGGCTGCAGGAGTCTGCAGCCCCGCGTTTTTCCGCCCGGTACGGAGGGCATCAGTCCGGGATGCCCGCCTTCTTGAGCACAGCCTCGCACTGGGTCACGTCGGCGGGACGCAGTACGACAGCCGCGCTGCCGTCGGAAGTGGCGAACGAATAGAGATATTCTATGAATACCCCCTCCTGCGCGAGAATCTGCAGGATGGAACACAAAGCGCCGGGGCGGTCGGCCACCTTGACCCGCACCACATCGTTGAGCGATGCGGCGAAATTGTGGCTCTTGAGTATATCGCACGCCCTTTCGGGCTCGGACACAATGGTACGGAGAATGCCGAACTCCTCGGTTTCGGCAAGGCTCCAGGCAGAGAAATTGATGTTTTCGCAAGCGAGCACCCCGGAAAGCTCGCTCAAACGTCCACCCTTGTTTTCAAGAAAGATAGAGAGCTGCTTGGTTATCATTGCATCATTGTTTGAAGTTCCTTTTGTCTATCACGTGCTTTGCCTTGCCCGTGGAGCGCTCGATGCTCCTGGGCTCGGCCAGATGCACCTCGACCGAGAGGCCGAGCACGCTCTGAAGCCTTGCCGCCACCCTGCGGCGCAGAGCCATAAGGGCATTGATCTCGTCGGAATAATATTCGGGACGCATCTCCACGTCGAGCGACATCCGGTCGGTGTTGTTGATTCTGTCGACAGTGAGCAGATAATGGGGCTCAAGCTCGACGAATTCAAGTATCACTCCCTCTATCTGCGTAGGGAATACGTTGACTCCGCGGATGATGAGCATGTCGTCTGTTCTTCCCATCGGCTTTGACATGCGTGCAAAGCTTCTTCCGCATTCACATTTTTCGTGAGTGATGACTCCGATGTCTTTGGTACGGAAACGTATGAGGGGGAACGCCTCTTTGGTGAGGCAGGTGAATACTATCTCACCCTTTTCACCGTCGGGAACGGGCTTGTGAGTATCGGGGTCGAGTATTTCGATAATGAAGTGGTCTTCGTTTACGTGCATACCCTTCTGTGCCGAACATTCGTATGCGACACCCGGTCCCATTATTTCGGTGAGTCCGTAAATGTCGTATGCCTTGATGCCGAGCTTTCTCTCTATCTGTTCGCGCATTTCTTCCGTCCATGGCTCCGCACCGAAAATTCCCGCGCGAAGAGAAAGCTCTTCCGGCGAAACGCCTGCGCTTTCAAGCGATTCCGCAATATACATTGCGTAAGACGGTGTACAGCAAAGAATGTTAGAACCGAAATCTTTCATTATGGTTATCTGCCGCGCGGTGTTTCCGGACGATACCGGGATGACCGTTGCGCCGAGTTTAGTGGCGCCGCCGTGTATTCCGAAGCCGCCGGTGAAAAGACCGTAGCCGTAGGAAATATGCACTTTGTCGGTGTGAGTCGCACCGATGGCGCAAAGCTGACGCGCGCAGATGTTTTCCCACGTGTCAAGGTCGTTCTGAGTATAACCGACGACGATCTGCTTTCCGGTCGTGCCGCTCGACGCATGCAGGCGCACGACGTCATCGAGAGGAACGGCAAACATACCGTAAGGGTATGTGTCACGCAGATCCTGCTTTGACGTGAAGGGAAGCTTGTATAAGTCGCAAATCCCGGTAATATCGCCCGGTTCGACGCCGCTTTCCTTCATTCTCTCGCGGTAGAGAGGTACCTTTTCATAAACGCGCGCAACGGTGGAAACGAGTCGTCGGCTCTGAAGCTCGCAAAGCTCGTCACGCGATGCGCATTCGATTTCTTTCTGCCAAAATTTTTCCGCCATACGTAAACCTTCTGTTATTTTTAACTATCATCTCCATTATATTACGTAATATACACGAAATCAAGAGTTTTTACCACATTGTGAATATGGGATATGAATTTTCTTGCAATATTTGTATTTTTGTGATATACTGATATGATTTTAAATTCGGAGAATAAGATGCTGCTCGGAAAACTTCTAACACCTGACCTCATTCTTCCGTCGTATACTGCGGTAACGCCGGAAGTGTGCCGTGATGTGGGTGCAACGGCGCTCATTTGCGACATTGACAACACACTTGCCACGTACGACGACGAGGATATGCCCGAACCCGTTGAAAAATGGGTGAATTCGCTTAAAGAAGCGGGCATCGGCGTTGCGTTCGTGTCGAACAACGCGCCGAAAAGAGTCAAGCGCTTTATCGGAAGACGTAAGATAAAAGGATATCCCGACGCTCACAAGCCGTCGGGCAAATACTACATGATAGCGAAAAACGAGCTGGGAGAATACGGAGAATCCCCCGCAGTTCTCGGAGACCAGCTTCTGACGGACGCGCTTGCCGCTCACAGAGTCGGGATGAAAGCGATAATCGTTCCTCCGATAAAGGACAGAACGGGAATTTTCTTCCGTTTCAAGCGAGCAGTCGAAAAACCGTTCATAAGAAAATACCTGAAAACTCATCCTGTGCCCGGACTCGGAAAAACCGTCTGGCACTGAGGGCGGATATAACACATCCGGTCTGACCGTAACGAAAAGAATTTGTTGTGCCGCTAAGCGGCGGAATGGAGAATAAAATGAACAAGGAAAACGTACGCTATACTTACGGACGTATCATTGATGCGATGAAAAAAGAGGGGCTCGACTACTATTGGGTATCCTCTCCCGAAAACCATTTTTATTCGACGGGATTCAACAACCCCGACGGCAGAGTACTTGTCGGTCTTGATAAATCATACATGTATGCGGATTTCCGCTATACCGAACAGGCGAGAGAAAGCGCCATCCCCGAATACGAGGTGGTAATGCCCGGAAGCGCGGACACGACGATCGAGATCTTGAAAACGACTCTTTCCGGCAAACGCGTGCGTATCGGATATGAGGAAAACAAGCTCAGCGCCGCAGAAAGAGACGAACTTTCCGCGGCTCTTCCCGAAGCCGAATTCGTTCCGTCGCAGAAGCTTCTGACGTCTCTGCGCTCCGTAAAGCGCGACGACGAGATCGACGCGATGATAGAGGCGCAGAAGATAACCGACGCGGCGTTCGAGCATATGTTGGGCGTGCTTCGTGCGGATATGACCGAGCTTGAGGTCGCCGCGGAGATAGAGTACTTTATGAAAAAGAACGGCGCTGAAGACAAGAGCTTCGACACCATTTCCGTTTCCGGTAAAAATTCCTCATCACCGCACAGAGTCCCCGAAAACAGAAAACTCGAAAACGGTTTTCTCACGATGGATTTCGGCGCACTCGTCGGTTGTTATCACGCTGATATGACGAGGACCGTCGTTATCGGAAAAGCCGACGCGGAGATGAGGCGTATGTATGATACCGTGCTCAGAGCACAGCTTGCGGCGCTTGACGCGATAGCTCCCGGAAAATGCAATCGCGATATGGATAAGATCGCACGTGACATAATCGACTCGACTGAGGGGTACAAAGATACGTTCGGTCACTCTCTCGGTCACGG
>JAZUGR010000009.1:0-35426 GCA_045641345.1 Bacteroidales bacterium | reverse complement strand
GATCCTTCCCAACCCCATGAAGGGAACTGAGGGCTTGCGAGAACCACGAGGTATTTCACGCCTCCGATTGTCCTGATATCGATGGAGTGAAGTGCGAAATTCGCAGTGCAGTCATCTGTGTCGCATATATAGGTGGATGTCATCTTCTTGGTGGCAGTACCATCCTTTGTAATGTTGTACAAGCAGTTTTCATCATAAACGCCGGCCATAATGAAACCATCGTCAGGTGTAGTACCGACAGCTACGATATTAGGCAGCCAGTTTGCATATGTATGCCAGTAACCAGCAGGGTCCGCCCACATAGGGCCGACGAATCCGACAACGGTAACTTTTTGATAATCACCCACGGTGCCGCCGGTAACCTGCCAGTACCCAAGAGTGTTGGACATACCGATGCCTTCGATACCCTCTACGGGAAGACAGATCATAGCGTTGCCGGTAACATCACCGGTAACCTTGATCTTGGCACCGGCAGGACCGCCGCACTCCCAGGCTGCCTTAGTGATCAGATTGCTTTCCGCACCTGCAGGAGTAACAACATTGAGTTTGAAATTTCCATCGAGATATCCATCCGATTCACCCAAATAGAACGTATGGTTGCAGATGATAAGGTTGCCTGCATCATCGTTGGTGATGACCTTCTGAGTCATACCGCTGCCCCAAGGCCAGTCGATCTTCTCATATGCGCCGTCAGCGGGATTGATCCTGTAGAGATCCTTACCCGTGCTCACATAGTGGTTGCCCTTATAGATGGCTTCGGAAAGAACTGATGCGCTTTCAAGGTCGACCTTAGCGTCAGCCATGCTGATAGAGTACACGATGCAAGGGGTTGCTTCCTGATATCCATAAGTCTTTACGACATAGTCCTCATCAATCTCAGTAACATTATAGAACTTGATATAGGCCTCGCGCTCATCATAGCCGGTATTGGGCTGGAAGTCCATCGTGACAGTCATTGTGGCTTTGTCCCAGGTAACGGGAGCATAAGGGAATGCATCTTCGGGACCGTCATACTTCTTTACATCGAATGACGTGCAATTGGTAAAGATGTGATAGGAGACCTTGCCGCCTTCGATGCCGACAGTGGTTTCGGTTTCGGGGATTCCGACAAAGAACTTGCCCTGACCGAAATATACGGTCTCAGCCGCATCATTGGTGGTGATTGCCACGGCGAATACACGGCCCGTGGTTCCTTCGGGAAGATCTTCGGCTATAACGGTGATCTTGCATTCATCGCCGGCCTTTCCCTCTTTAGGGCTGATCTCGACATAGTCGTCCTCCGGATCCGCACAAACCGGTTCGGCAATCCAGTCCTGGGATGCCTTGAAGGTGATGTGGCTTGTTCCTGACTCGGAAAGAGCCACGTACTTTTCCGACGTGAGCGTAATGCCGGACTTCTTCGGGTCATTGCCCTTGTCGCACGAAGCCAGCGCCACAATAGCGACGCTGAGCATTAAAATGAATTTTTTCATAATGTTTAAAAATTAGTGAAACGGAATATTTTGGTATTGGTTATTTCTTGTTCTCTTCAAAAGCAGCCTCGAATGCGTCCCAGTAGTCATACATCCTCACGTGGCACAAATCGAATACGAACAGGCCGTCGGCCTCCTTGAAGCACACCTCGACCACCTTGCTCAGTTTGTCGCCCTGGTTGCCCTGGTTCCACCCTTCGGGATTGCCGATGTCGGGGCCGCCCGCAAACTCGGTATCACCGCACAGGAGAGTCCTACCCTGACGGGCGAAACCCTGGATGGTCCATTCGCCGCTGCCGGTGATGCTGTTGGCCGAAGCGTAGCAGCCGAGCATCATAAAGTCGCAGTGATCGGCGAAGCCGCATTCCTGATAATCCTTGTTGGCCCACTTGGGGTACTTGACGGCAGTGGGGTAATCGGGGCTGGCCCAGTTCACTCCCGAAGTGTAATAATCCGAGTACCACGCACCGACATACACGCCGAAACGGATGTCGGGATCCACGCTGTGAACCGTGTCGGCAGCCTTGACTATAAAGTCGTGGATAACCTTGACCCTGAATGCGAGCCAACTGCGCTGCTCGTCAGAGACCGTGGAGGGAAGCGACGAGGCCCCTGCCTGGAACACAGGCCACAAAGTGGGCTGTTTGCCAAGATAATCGGTGAACTTGTCTTTCGATATTTCGGAGAAATCGCTCTGCAGACCGCTGTCGTCGTACCTGCACCTGTCGAGGATGATTCCGTCGAGGTCGTATTCGGCCAGCTCTCCAAGGAGCGACAGCATATAGTCCTGAACGTCGTCGTTGGCCGGATTGAGGAACACAGTACCCTGCACCCCGTCATAGAAGCTGCTCTTGATGCCTCCTGTGCGGTTCTGCATTGTGGCCCACGAAGCAGGGATATCGCCCGAGAATATAGGGCCTTCGCTCTCAAGGCCGTACATTCCGCCGTAGCCGCCCACAAACGTATTGATGGCTGCATTGACCTTCAGTCCCACCTCGTGTCCGGCATCGATGAACGCCTGCAGATAGTCGAAGGTCTCAGTACGGTTGACGAACTTGTAGGAGCCGCCCACCCAGGCTGCAAGGCGCCTGGTAGCGGGAGCCGTGCCTGAAGTGAACAGCACGGTGCCTTCGGTAGGCCTCACGTCGACGATTATGTCGGTGAAGCCCATCTTCTTGACACGTTCGAGGTCGGCCTTGATATTGTCGACGCTGTTGGCATAATACTGGAAATTGGCCGAGGCGTCAATCCAGATATATGACGAGGGACCTCCCTTCGGCTCGCTCCACGGCCATTCGGGGATTGAATCGTCGTATTTGCTGCATCCCGCCGCAAGGAGCGACAGGACGGCGAATGCCATGAATAGATACTTTTTCATACAAGTCAGATTTTGAAGCAGTCGGCCACGTATGCTCCGATAGCCTGGCTGTGATGGTCATAATAATATATGTAGGTGCGGTAGCCGTCGGTAGAGGGGCATATCACCACGTCTCCCGAAGCTCCGTTTTCCTCACTGTAGGATGCGCTTTGGAACCACTCTACGGCATCGTTGGAGAGTATGAGCGAAGGAGCCGCCGGGTCGGTGACGTCGTAGAGATGCAGCTGCGGGCCCCTGCCCCAGTGGGGGAAGTGGCTCACCACAAAGAGCGCCATATACCTTGCGTGGTTGAATGTCTTGATGTCAAGGCAGTTCGGATTGTTGCCCCAGTCGCCGAAATGGCCGATGTGCTCATCAGCGCCAGCAGACGTGATATGGTGCAGTATATAAAGTGGCTCATCCGAGCCGTCGACAGCCTCGGCATTGCCTTCGTAGAAGTCGAGGAACCATCCGTCCTGACCGGGCTCGAGAGAGGCGGGAACGACGGTGGCAAACTTTAGAGGAGCGTCGGCCCAGCCTTCAATCGCAGCTCCGCCTGCCGTAATCTTGCCGGCGAAGTCGACAACCTCCGCGCCGTCTTTCGCGCCGGATGCAATATGGACTGCTACAGCCTGCGAAGAAACCGATACTCCCAGGATACCCTCGGTGGTGAGCACTATGACAGCCTCACCCTTCACGTCGCCTATCGCCTTGATGCGGTGGCCCACAGGGAAGGTCGAAGGATTGCTGAACGAGCAGAGCAGCGAAGGTTCTTCGGCCACCGACGTGGTGGTATAGATGTTCACCGTTTCGCCGCCCGCGGCATAATTGACGATAAGCATATTGCCCTTGTCGTCGTTGGTAACGGCGTCAGCGACTGCCGAGCCGAGCGCAATACGGCCGAGATTCTTGCCGGTGAATGCATCGAGATATACCGGAGCCGTCCCGTCGCCGGTGCATACTATCACGTTGTTGCCCAATCCGGCAAGGGATACGTAAGTTTTTTCGGTGTACGGAGGCAGCGAGCACATCGTCACAGGGTCTATGTTGAAGAGATTCTTCACCGACTTGACGTTCATACCCATATCGACGAGCTCGGGAATTCCCTGATTGACGGTATAGGTCTTAGACGAAGTGCCGTTCGATGCAAGCACTGTCACGGTAGCCCCGTCGCCCATATCATACTTGGACTGAGGGTCGTAGGGAGCCCCCGATATCTCCGAAATCCTGGCATTGGGCGAAACCTGCCCGCTCACGGTCACACTCGAAAGATCGCCCATATAAGGGATGAGTATTTTTGCCTGGTCTTCGTATATCACGCCCGAAACCATATAGTCCTCGACGAGGAACGACAGGAGCTGGCAGGCGCTCGACTTGACCCTTTTGGCCGCGATGGTAATCGGACGGCTGGTGCCGTCGGGGCTGTAGAGGGTGAAATCGTGCATTTCGGTCATATCCAGCTTACCGAGCGCAGGCTCTATCCTGAAGTTGGGCTGGAGTTCCGCCTGCAGGCGGAGTGCACCGAGATACTTGTTGGAAGGGTCCGTGCTCGTTTCGGGGAAATAATACGGAACCTCTATCACAAAGACCCCGCTCAGATACGAAGCCTCATCGATAACCAACTTGGCAAGCACCTGATTCTCGTATTTTCCGGAAGTGATGATTGCCGAGATGCTGGTGATACCCTGCCTGTCGGCCGTCGATTTGACGAATTCGGGCTTGTGGCAGGAGCATAAAACGGCAAGAGCCGCAAATGCAGATACAATATATTTGATTTTCATATTCATACCGCTTATTTTATAACCATTCGTCATATTGCACGGCAAGCGAATTGCTGCTCAACTCACTTTCGGGCATCGGGAACTGATACATCTTGGCGGGGAAATTGCGCACGTTGTCGTCGATTTCCACATAGGTGTACTTGAAACCGGACGCGGTCTTTTCGACCTTGAGTCCGTGCTGCGTGTAATTCGAAAGCCCCTTGGGATAGTCCTTGTCAGAGAGGTTCAGGCGACGGAGGTCCCAATAGCGGAGGCCTTCATATGCCAGCTCGATCTTACGCTCCTGCAGAATCGCATCCATAAGGTCGGCGCCCGTCTTGCCGCTGTAATCGAGCCCCACCCTGGCACGGATGTCGGCTACGATCTTGTTTGCGGCAGTCTCATTTGCCGAGCCGCCTATCATCGCGCAGGCCTCGGCCTTGTTGAGAAGCACCTCGGCATAGCGCAGGAAGGTGAAAGGCTGCGAGCTCGATGAAACGCTCACATTGTAGCTCTCATCCACAAGCTTGCGCAGGAAATATCCGGTAACCGTCTTGCCCTTGGGTTCCTTGTCGGTTTTCCACGGAGCCCAGCCGTCAAGACCGCCCACATAAGGCTCTATCGTACGGCCCTTCCACGAAGCCTGGTTGTAGAGAATGGTAGCCTGGAACCTGGGCTCCAGCTTGGAGTACTCCGGTTCGCTTTCCGTCCCCTCCGTATTGTGCCACTTGCTCCAATCGGGACGCGGCTTGGCTGCGCTCCAATACCGTTTGTCGTATTCGTACGACTCGACCATCTCCTGGGTAGGCACGCCGTAGGCGCCACCCTTGGCTCCGATGGCGGCATAATCGCCTCCCGGAGTGTAGTAGAAGTTGAACGAATGGGTTATGCCTTTTTCATAGTCAAAGGTGTACTGGATGATCGCCTCCTTGTTGCCGTCCTTGAGAGACTTGCCGTAAGAGTCGGCGTAGTTCTCCTCGAGAGCGTACCCGAGTCCGGCCACCTTGTCGGCAGCATCGATCACGGCCTTATACCTCTTTGCGTAGAGCATCGCCCTCGAAAGCAGGCCGTATGCCATACCGCTGTTTATACGGCCGCCGTTTGAGGCGGGAAGCCTGACGGCAGCGCTGTCGAGGTCGTTCTGCACGAAATCCCAGCAGAATTCCTCGTCGGAAACAGCTTTGTCCTTGGTTATGGCCGCAAGGTCCTCATCGTAGAGAATCACCTTGTGATAACGCTTTACGAGCTCGAAGTAGAAGTAGCCCCTTATGAAGTAGAGCTCGCCTTCGAGACGGCGCATTTCGTCGGAGGACATCTTTCCGTATGCGTGAAGGTAGTTCATACCTTCGTTGACCTGGCGTATCGCAGTATAGAGGGTACCCCATTTGCCGAAGTACGAATCCACATAGGAAGGGGTGAGTATCTGCCCGCCGTATGAAGCCTCCGAAGGGATATAGCACAAGGCATTGTAATTGTATGAGGTGTATTTCATCTCATCGGTGAGAGCCTCCGTCAGACCTATTGTAGTAGGCTCCGCATTGAAGTCCCAGATGTAGGTCCAGAGGTAGTTTATTGAGTATTCGGCATTGGATGCCGTCTCCCACATTGTCTTGGCCGACACGCGGTCGGTAGGTGTCATGTCAAGATATTTGTTGCAGGACATCAGGCAGATCGCTGCAGAAATGATCAGAATATATTTTTTCATATCTCGTCCTCCCTGATTAAAGTGTAAGTGTAAGGCCGCCCATCAGCAGACGCTGCTGAGGATAGTAACCGTTGTTGACTCCCGGCGACTCCGGGTCGATGCCCTCGGGAAGGCCGGATATCGTGAAGATGTTCTGGCCTTCGAAGAATATCCTTATGCCGAGGCCGGTGGCGCGCTTGACGCTGTCGGGCAGAGTGTAACCCACCTGGATTGTCTTGAGGCGGATATACTTGCCGTCGCGGATCCAGAACGTGGAACTCAGGCCGTTGTCACCTCCGTGCGAGGTGGTGCTCAGGGTCAGGCGCGGGAACGTTCCGTTGGGGTTGTATTCGCTGTATGCGTTCTTTACCAGATACAGGGGCGAGTTGCCGCCCTCCTTGAAGGTCTGGGTCCAGATCGTATTGTCGTCGTAGCCGTTGTAATAGGTACCTGTCATCGACACGTCGAAAAGGGCGCCGCCGGTGAACTGGGCATTGAAGTCGAAGCCGTTCCACGCCAGGTTGAGGTTGAGACCGAAAGTGAGCTGGGGACGGTTGGGACGGCCGAAGTAACCCTTGTCGTCTTCGTCTATCTTGCCGTCGCCGTTGATATCCACATACTTGATGTCACCGACATTGGGGCGCGAGCCGTACCACGGGCTGTTGTCGATCTCCTCCTCGCTGCGGAAGAGGCCGTCGGCCTTCCAGCAGAGGATGCTGCCGTAGTCGGTGCCGACCCTCTTGCGGTAATCCACGATGTTGGGCTCGTCGTTATAAACGAGCCACCTCGTCTTGGAGTAGGTCATACTTGCGGTGATGTCGTAATAGAAGGGCTTTCCGCCAGCATCGAAATGGTTGTGGTGTGAAAGCAGGATATCTATACCCTTGGTGTCAAGGGCGTTCTTGTTGACCCAGGTGGGATAGTAACCTCCCATCGATGCGGGGAATCCCGACGACTGGTAGGTCAGCATATCATAGGTGTAGTTGTAGAACCCGTCGAGTTCGATTCCCAGGAGCCCCTTCCATAGGGTGGCGTCGAAACCGGCGTTCCAACTCTGGGTCTTCTCCCACGTGAGGTCCGTATTGGGGATACCCGAAGTATAATATGCCGGAACAACTACTGTGGGGCCGTTCAACTGTCCGTAAGCCACGTTGGAGTCATACGGGCTGTATGTACTCAGGAACATGTACTCGTTCACGGAGTCGTTGCCCAGAAGGCCGAAGCTGCCGCGGATCTTGAGGTCGTCGAGCCAGGTGGCGCCGCTCATGAAATCCTCCTTCGAAAGCCTCCATCCGAGTGAAACCGAAGGGAAGAAACCCCAGCGGGCGTTGGACATACCGGAGAACTTGTATGAGCCGTCGTACCTGCCGGTGAATTCGGCAAGATACTTCTCGTCATAATCATATTTTGCTCGGAACACGAAACCGGCGCTGCGGGAAGCGCTGCTCCAGCCGCTCACGGGATTGTTCGTAGGGATTCCGTTGCTCAGTTCGGGGAGGGATGCGAACGGCAGGTTCTTGACATAGGCTGCAAGACCGTTGCCCTTGTACTGACGCACTTCGCCGAGGACCATCGCCTCCACGTTGTTCTTGCCGAAACTGTTGACATAGCTTACGCTGGCCTGGCCCACAAGCTGCTGGCTGAACGTCGAGCCCTCACCGAGATTGGTGACGTTGTCGGAAACGTGCGGGTTGTCGCTGCGCTTGTACCACTGCCACTCGCCCATCGCGTCCTTGGCCTTGTACATCATCTCGTAAGGGGTGCTGAGATTCTTGTTGTACGAAACCGAATAGTCGAACGACCCCGATGCCTTTATCGTAAGCCCCTTGAGGAACGGAGCGTTGTATGCTATCGTCGCATTGGTCGATACCCCGGCGCTGCGGGTGTCCTTGCTGCCGGAGTCGTATATCGCTGCCAGAGGGCTCACCAGGAAGGACTGGTTGTTCTGCACGGCGCCTGTCCACAGCCCCTCCCACCTTTCGGGGAGATATGGGTGCATCTGGATTGCCTGCCTTGAAACGGAGAACCAGCCGGCCTCTTCGCCGCCGTCCGAATCAGAGCCTCCCGAAAGATATGCGGGGGTATGACGCACGCCGAGCACGCCTGAAACACCGACCTTGTAATCGAAATGTCTGGCGAACTTGCCCTCCACGTTGGAGCGGATGTTATAGCGGGTATAGGTGAAATTGTCGATATTACCCTTCTGGTCCATTATACCGATGGAGGTGAAGTGCCGCGCAGCGTCGTTGCCGCCCTGGATTGTCAGGCTGTGCTTCTGGGTGAAGCCCGTGCCGTAGATGCGCTTGATGTAGTCGACGTTGTCCCATCCGTCGCCGGGGTTGCCGTTGAGCATCGCATCCACGTCGGCCTTCGAGAAATAGGGCACGTATTCGGCCGAAGAAGCAATTTCACCGTTTGCCAGCTGGTCCATCATCTGAGCCACGTTGTAATAGTAGGCAAACTGGGGACCGTTCATGAACTGCGGGAAGTTGGCATTCATCGAAGCGCCGAACGAACCGTTGTAGGTGAGTTTGGTAGCGCCCTTGGCACCCTTGTTGGTCGTTATGATGATTACGCCGCCGGCAGCCTGAAGGCCGTACACGGCAGCGGAGGCGCCATCCTTCAACACCGAAACGCTTTCGATATCGGCGGGGTTGAGGTCGTTGATATTGTCGACCGGGAATCCGTCGACAACATAGCTGACACCGTAAACCGAGCCGCGGATACGGAGCGACGCCTGGTCGAGACCAGGTTCACCCGATTCCTGGACCGAAGATATACCGGGCAGACGGCCGGCCAATACCTGCGACACGTTGGTCGCGGGAGCCTTGAGCAGCTCCTCTCCCTTTATGGCCGAAACTGCTGCGGTAAGGGATGACTTTTTCTGGGTGCCGTAACCGACTACCACGACGTCATCGAGGAAAAGGGCATCCTCGGTCATCACGACGTCGTTGCGGGCAGCGCCCTTGCACACGTACTTGATGGTGGACAATCCCAGACAGGTGTACTCGAGGGTGGCGCCGGAAGGTACGGATATGGAGTATTTTCCATCAGCATCCGTAGTGGTTCCGTTCGTCGTCCCCGACACCATCACCGTCACGCCGGCCAGAGGAGCTCCGCCCGCGTCCTTGACGGTACCGTAAACGGCATTCTGCGCGTAGGATGCTCCCATTGAGAGGGCAACCGCAGCCAGAATACACATAAGTTTTTTAATCATAGTAAGTTGTATAATAGAAGTTGATTTTTCATTCGATTTGTCCGCACCTGCGCATCACCTTTTCGAGGTCATCCCACAGGCCGTGCTTGCCAAGATGCACTATGTCGAACACCATCACCCCGCCGGTGGATTTGATTGACTGCTCCACGGCCCGGGGGAACTTGTCCATCCCGCCCAGGTACTGCTCCACGTATATCGAACCAACCACGGGCACCGCCCCGCAGGTTATCCTTTTGGCCATTTCGGCCCCGCCCTCCACACTGTAGCAGTATTTGATTTCGGGATTGAGGGCCGCCTCTCCGCTGTGCCATCCGCGGCCGCCGGCCCTGTCGATATCCTTTTTGGTTATGAAGGAATAATAGAGGCCGGTCATATAAACGTCGAGCAACTCCGCATAACCTGTTTTACGGTAATCGGGAGTTGCCCAGTCATACTCTGCAGAAGGATCGTACTGCTGCGAAGCCCAGTTCACGCCAAGCTGGTAATAGGTGGGATACCACGCTCCGGTATAATCACCGATTATAAGCCCGGGATTTATGGCCTTCAGCTCTGCGTGGGCCCTGCTCACGAAGTCATAAATCACTCCGGCACGCCACCGGCACCACTCGTTGAACAGAGGACCTCTCTTCCAGTGCCTCCTCAGGCGGCTTGAGTCGTACCACGAAAGGATATCTTCGGGGAAATTATCCACCTTCCGTCCCAGATGGGCCTCGAACAGGCTGCGGCTCAGGTCGCTGAAATCGGAGGTTATGCCGTCGTAGCGCAGACGGTCGAATATCAGGCCGTCGCACTGCGGATATTTCGAAACGAACTCCTTGAGGATTTCAAGCTCATATTCCTGCACCTGAGGATCGGCCGGATTGAGCATACCATTGTAACCGGGCCGACGGCACTTGCTTATGGGAACAAGCCGGCCATGATCGTAGCAGATGCTCTGCCATTGCGGCTTTTCACCATATATGATACCCCTCTTCATGAAATTGTGCCCGCCGCAGAACACGTTGAGACTCGCAAACACATTGAGCCCCATCTGATGGCCGTAACTGATGAAATAACCCATCATATCATAGTCGCGGCTGCGCTCCACGCCCTCGAACGGGCTCATATACGGAGCTATGGAACTGTCGTAAAGCACCTCCCCCATTATCGACTTGACATCGACCACCACATTGCCGAAGCCCAGTGACTTCACCTTTTCGAGATAGAACCGGATGGAGTCGGGATGCGACAGGGTTGCGTAGTTGGCCTCGCAGTCGAACCACATATAATTGTGGTTTACCGCCGGAGAGGACTCCGCCAGGCAGCGCACGGCGAGGACAGCCGCAAGAACTATCGTCAGCAGACGGTGCATTATCGGGCAAGGATACGTTCGCAGAGAAGATGTGCCAGGACAAGCATTCTGGGAATATGGAACGGCCCCTTGAAGAGATTGCCCTTGGCAGGCTGGGCCACCGTGCCGTCGCGGTGCAGATAGCCGTACCACTCACCGTACTCGCGGTCTTTGAGGTGCTCTATGGCCCACTCGTTGGCCTTGCGGTGGATGGCCAGATACTTGTCGTCGCCGCTCATTATATATGAGTAGAGCGAGGAGATTATGGTTTCGCACTGAGGCCACCAGAATTTCATGTCCTGGGAGTAGTCCTGGTTGGGAAAACCCTTGCAGTCGCGGAAATTGATAACCCCGCCGTACTGCTCGTCCCAGCCCCAGGCATACTGCCAGTCGAATATGGTAAGGCCCATATCCTTGAAGTGCGGCTCGCCCATAACCTCCGAAGCCTGCATCAGGAACCACGCAGTTTCGATGCCGTGGCCGGGATTGATGGTACGCCCCTCGCAGGTGTCGACAAGACCTCCTTCGGGGGTGACGCTCTCGAGGACGCACTTGAACTCGGGATGCATGAAATACTTTTCTATATCGGAAGCCGAACTGCGGATCTGCTCGTCAAGCGCAGGGTCGTCGCTCACCTGCTTGAGCACCAGCGCCACATTGACCAGTATCATCGTTATGGAATGGCCGCGGCCGGGAACATAGCTCTTGGGCTCCAGGAAGCCCGGAGTGGAGAGCATCCTGCGGATATTCTTGAAAATCCCCACCGCCTTATCGGCAAAGGCGCGGTCACCGCTGGCCTTTGAATATTCCGCCATTGCAATGGCCGCAAAGCAGTCGGAGAAGACATAACGGCGCTTGCGCACCGGCTTGCCCTCTGCCGTGACGGAAAAGAACATATGACCGTCGGTGTCGATGCAGTGCTTTTCTATGAAATCGATGCACGAGCGGGAGGCCGCAAGATAGTCGGGGTTCTTTTCGATATTGTTGTAGGCAAATGCCATGACGTAGCCGCAGCGCCCCTGGAACCACACCGACTTGGTGCTGTCGATCAACGTGCCGTCGCGGTCGACGCAGGTATATACGCCGCCATTGACGCCGTCCATACCGTATTCGAGCCAGAACGGCATTATATTGTCAACAAGCTCAGCCTTGTACCACGCCGAGCATTCCTTGAGATAATTTCTCTCTTCAGATGTCATGATATTTCACTATTCTTTCCCTCAATTCAGCAAACTTAATGAATTTTTATTTAAAAAGCAATTTCCGGTAATAATTCGAAAGAATTACCCGAACGCTATGCCGGTAAAGAACTCTGGACGGTGGAAGTCGGGCGATGGCGTACCTACCGGGGCATACGACAGGAAGTGGGGCATCGAAAGATTGTCGCCGCACTTGTATACGTTGAACCTCCCATTCAAGCCGGAGAATGATTCGAACTCGCCCCCGAAGTAGGCTTTTGCGGGAATCACGAGCATAAGCGACCACCGGATGTCGCCACGCCTTTCGGCGAAGGGGACGGAGCCCAGGCTCGGAAAGCGCAGGATTCCCTTCAGGGATGACGGCAGGGCGCGCTGAGCATCCTCACGGCCGCTGCGGCGTGCAAACAGGATACGTCCCGTGCAGTTGGCTTCGAGATTATAATATTTGTCCCCGCCGGAGGGCTGGAAGAAAAATTCGACGCACGAGTCGGTACACACCCTGCCGCCATCAGCATCCACCAGCGCGGCCGTGCATCTTTCGCGCACGTCATAGCGCACGGCCAGGCAGTCTCCGGTATGGAACATCCTGAATTCCACCTCAGGCGCGTAGCCGAACCGTTCGGGCCAGTTGCAGCACGACACGCCGCTGCCCTCGACAGACTCGAAGGATGCCGAAAGTGCGGCCTCGTCGGAAAGGTCAACCCCTTTCTTGAACTGTACCGTATACACGATCTTCAACAATGAATTCCGCGACAAAGATAAGGATGAATCGAAAAAAATCCATACTTTTGCATAAAGCATACTACAAAGGACTCCGAATGAAAAAGACACTCGCAATCATCGCAGCCGCACTTGCGGCATTATCCTGCAACCGCGGCGCGGTAAAGCCCTACGAAGGCATAGCCATAGTACCCCAGCCGGTATCGCTGGAATACTCAGGCAGCGGGGTGGCAATCGACCCGGCGACGGGGCGTCCCCTGACCGAATGCGTGATCGACACCACACTCGATGTCGAAGAGTACATCTTCGACTCCACGGGCTCAAACCTCACGATAACGGCAGGATCGGATGCGGGGCTCTGGTGGGCTGAACAGACTCTTCGCCAGGTAATGGCACAGTCGACCGACTCCATCCCGGGGCTGCTGATAAAGGACAAGCCCGAATTCGCATACCGCGGAGCGCACTTCGACTGCTGCCGCCACTTCTTCACAATCGACGAAGTGAAGGCGTTCATCGATATGGCCAACCTGCACAAGATAAACGTATTCCACTGGCATCTGACCGACGATCAGGGCTGGAGGGCCGAAATAAAGGCATATCCCCTCCTCACCGAGGTAGGGGCCTTCCGGGGCGAAGACAATTACGGCGGATTCTACACGCAGGATGAGATGCGCGAAATCGTGGCCTATGCCGCCGAGCGCCATATGACGGTAATCCCCGAAATAGAGATGCCCGGGCACGCCCTGGCGGCGCTCGCCTCCTATCCCGGCCTCGGCTGCCGCGGCGAGGGCTACAAGGTAACGGAAGAATGGGGCATCTTCGACGACATCTTCTGCGCCGGCAAGGAGGAAACGTTCGAATTCCTTGAAACGGTGCTCGACGAGATATGCGGAATCTTCCCGAGCGAGTACATCCACATAGGCGGCGACGAAGCCCCGAGGACGAGGTGGCACGAATGTCCCCTGTGCCGGAAAAGGATGCAGGAGGAGGGGCTCTCGTCCGAAGCCCTGCTGCAGAGCTATCTGGTGCGCCGCATCGAGAAGCACCTCAACTCCAAGGGGCGCCGCATAATAGGATGGGACGAAATCCTCGAAGGCGGGGTGACTCCCACGGCCACCGTGATGTCGTGGCAAGGGCAGCAGGGCGGAATCAATGCCGCAAAGCTCGGCAACGACGCGATAATGGCGCCCTACACATACTTCTACCTCGACTACTACCAGACTTCGGAGCCACTCAAATACGAACCCGAAGGGACCGTATATCCGACTTACCTCCCGTTGCGCAAGTGCTACTCCTTCAATCCCTTCGAAGGGCTCGACGAAAGCCAGTCGAAGCACATACGCGGCATACAGGCCAACACTTGGTGCGAGCATATGGCATCGCTCAGCCACGTGCAGCATATGGTACTGCCGAGGCTTGCCGCGATGGCGGAAGTAGCGTGGAGCAGCTCCCGCCGCACCGACTACGACACCTTTGTGGAGCGTTGCCGCGCAGCCCTGATACCCATTTACGTGGAAGAGGGATACAACTATGCCGACTACGCATTCCGGATACCTCCGGTAGAATAACGGAACAGAAACCTTACATCAGCATATGAACCACTTTGCTCTGCCGCAGGACGGCGGCCTGATTGAAAGCGGATTGTCGCACGAGATAATCCACGTTTACGAAAAGATACCCACGGAAGTGTATGAGGACCCTCTGACGGCCAGCGAAAAAGTGGCCGACATAATCATAGGGGCCATAAATTCCTCGCCGGAAGGGAAGACGTTCAAGCTCGGGCTGACCACCGGCAACACGCCCATACAGCTCTACGCCATCCTGAGCGAGAAGTGCCGCAAGGGCGAAGTCTCCTTCCGCGACGTGGCCGTGTTCTCTATCGACGAATATTATCCGGCAAGCAGCGACCAGAAACAGAGCCGCAACTACCGTATCCACTCCGAGCTGCTCGACCACGTCGATATCCGAAAGGAGAACGTGCACGTGCCCGACGGAACCATCGGCCCCGATGAGATCTCCGCCTACTGCGCACGGTTCGACGAGATTTCGCGCGGAATGGACCTCATAGTGATGGGATTCGGCTCCGACGGCCAGATAGGCTTCAACGACGTCGGTTCCAGCCCGCACAGCCGCACCCGTATGGTGATGCTTCCCTACAAGAGCCGCAAGGCGCAGTCCCGCAATTTCAACGGAGACCTCAGCGTGACTCCCAAGACAGCCCTCACGATGGGTCTGAGCACGATAATGAGCGCCAGGCGCATCATACTTATGGCCTGGGGCGACTACAAGGCATCCATCGTAAAGCGCATCGTGGAGGAGTCCTCCGACGCTTCCTGCCCGGCATCGCTGTTCCAGAACCACGCCAACGTGCAGATGTTCATCGACACCCCGGCCGGAAGCGAACTCACCAGATTCCAGTCGCCCTGGCTCATAGGGCCCTGCCGGTGGACTCCCAAATTCCGCCGCAAGGCGGTGCTCTGGCTTTGCCGCAAGCTGCGCAAGCCCATACTCAAGCTGTCGTACCAGGACTACATAGAGAACTCGCTCGAAGAGCTGGTGGAGGTTCACGGCCCGTACGACCGTCTGAACGTAAGGATATTCCAGGATTTGCAGGACACCATAACGGGGCGTCCCGGAGGATACGATGCCGTGCAGACGGTGCTCGTATTCTCGCCACATCCCGATGACGACATAATTTCGATGGGCGGCACGCTCATCCGCCTCACCCACCACGGCCACAACGTGCACGTCGCCTACGAAACTTCGGGCAACGCAGCCGTGCTCGACGACGTGGTGATACAACACTTCGACGCAGCGGCGCAGATGGGGTTCAAGGACCGCCGCGACGACGTCGAATACCTCATCAAGAGCAAGAAGCCTGGCGAGGCCGAGCCGAGGGAGCTGCTCGACATCAAGGCGGCGATACGCCGCAGCGAAGCCCGCGGCGCATGCCGCTCGTTCGGGCTCGAAATGTCGCACGTGCACTTCCTCAACCTCCCCTTCTACGAAACCGGCAAGGAGGCCAAGAATCCGTGCACGCAGGCCGATATCGACATCATCAAGAATCTGATACGCGAGATAAAACCCACCCAGATATATATGGCCGGCGACCTTGCCGACCCTCACGGCACACACCGAATATGCACCGAAGCAGCCCTCGAGGCCCTTTCGCAGCTCTCCCTTGAATCGCCGGAGAGCAAATCGATGGTCGAACAGTGCACGATATGGCTTTACCGTGGCGCCTGGATGGAGTGGGATCTCGACAAGGTTGATATGTCGGTCCCCCTGAGCCCCGACGAGGTGATAGAGAAACGCCATGCAATCTACCATCATCTCTCGCAGAAAGACATCGTGCCTTTCCCGGGCGACGACTCGCGCGAGTTCTGGCAGAGAGCCGAGGAGCGCACGCACCATACCGCCGAGATATTCGACCACCTCGGACTCGCCGAATATCAGGCAATGGAAGTGTTCGTGAAACTGTAACGGAAATCCATTATGAAAATAGTATTCCTCGATGCCGCAACACTGGGCGACGCTTCGCTCGAGAGCATCCGCCAATACGGGACCCTCACCACATACCCTACATCGACGCCGCAGGAGGCGCTTGCCCGGGTAAAGGGAACCGATATCCTGATTGTCAACAAAGTAAAGGTCACCTCACAGCTGATGGACGCTGCCGGAAGCAGCCTCAAGCTCATCTGCGAAGCGGCCACCGGAGTGAACAACATCGACCTTGACGCAGCCGCCTTGCGCGGAATAAAGGTCCTGAACGTGGCAGGATACTCCACCGATTCGGTGGTCCAGATAACCTTCGCCCACATCCTCAACCTGATATGCGATTCCGTGCGGTTCGATGCCGGTGTCAAAAACCTTTCGTACTCCCGCAGCGGCCTGTTCACCGACGTTTCGGCGCCGTACATGGAACTTGCCGGCAAGACCCTCGGGGTGATAGGGATGGGAGCAATCGGACAGAAGGTAGCCTGGGTTGCCAAGGCCTTCGGTATGAACGTAATATATTTCTCCACATCGGGCACTTCACACTGCAAGGACTACCCGAGCGTCGACCTCGACACCCTGCTTTCACAAAGTGACGTGGTGACAATCCACGCCCCTCTCAACGAAAGGACCTCCAACCTGATAGACACTCCACAGCTCCGCAGGATGAAGCCGGGGGCAATCATCGTGAACATGGCCCGGGGAGGCATCGTCAGCGAAAAAGCCCTTGCCGATGCCATCAGCGACGGGACGGTTGCCGGAGCCGCGCTCGACGTATTCACCTCGGAGCCGTTGCCAGAGGACAGTCCCCTGCTGCACACGGCACACCCCGAAAGGCTCAGGTTCACACCCCATATAGCGTGGGCCAGCCGGGAGGCCATAGAGCGCCTTGTCGAAGGCATTGCCGCCAATATCGCCTCCACGCTGAACGATTTGTCCTGAAAAAACACTATCTTTGCCCGAAAGATATCAACCGGGCGCCGCACCGGCACTGAGATCGAGACCGGACTTCCAGCCCGGTTGGGGTCGACGGAGGTGCAAGCCACAATCCGATCCGGAGGAAAACTGATGGAAAAGAGAACAGGTACAGCAATCATCTACATCGAAAACAGGGAGGTAGCCCCTCAGCTCAACGCCGTCCTTTCGAGGCACGCGCACATAATAGTGTGCCGTATGGGCTTCCCCAAGCAGAACAACAACAGTATCATCTCCCTTATCCTTGAAGGCACCACCGACGAGATCGGAGCCCTGACCGGCCAGCTTGGCCGTCTGAGCGGAATCGAGGTCAAGTCGGCGCTGTTAAAACCAAGGACAGATGAAAACTGAGAAAGCATTTGCACTCTTTGCAATCCTTTTCCTGCTGGGCGCGCAAGCCGCATCGGGCCAGGAAAATCAAACTCTCAATGACACTCTCTCCATTGAGGAGGCGGTGGTTACGTCTCTGAAAATCGAGCGCAGTGTGGATGACATCCCTGCCAGCGTCAATGTCGTGGGCTCGCTTTCGGCCAAGCAGCACTCTTCGCCCACAATCTCCGACGTATTGAAGTCCGAACCCGGCCTGAGCAAAGGGGGCGACGGGGTATGGGCCACCAGCATCAACGTAAGGGGTATGAGCGAGAACAGACTCGTCACCCTCATCGACCGCAACCGTATCGAAACCGCCACCGACCTGACGGCATCGCTCAGCATGATCGACGTGAACGACATCGACCACGTGGAGGTGATAAAGGGGGCGCAGTCGTCGATTTACGGCAGCAGGGCCATCGGCGGCATAATCAACGTAGTGAGCAAGGACGGATATTTTTCCGGGGCCCCGTATTTCCACGGCAGCGCCTCGGCCAATTTCTCGTCGGTCAACTGCGGCCACGGCGAGTATGTGTCGCTCTACGGCGGTGGGCAGAAGTGGTTCGTCAAGGCCAACGGCTCCTACGGGCACGCAAACGACATAATGACACCGGAGGGGATTCTCACGGGCAGCGGTTATACCACCACCAACGTCGGGCTGTCGGCGGGATTCCGCCCGGGTGACAGGCACACGCTGAAACTCAGGTTCCAGCGCAATTTCTCATTCGACGTGGGAATACCGGGCGGAGCCGCCTTCTCCCCCGCCGCCACGGCAAAATACAAGCAGATAGGAAGGACCCTCCTGAGTGTGGAATATGAGATGACGGACCTCACCCGTACGCTCTCCTCACTCCGGTTCAAGGGATTCTACCAGAGCATACTGCGCAACGTGGAGATGCTTCCCAATGCACCGAAACCCGAAACGGGCGCCATGCCGGTGAAAGTCACCCCATACGCTCTGAACAACACCTTCGGGGGAAGCGGCGAGGCGACCTGGAATTTCTCTCCATCCCACACCCTTGTGGCGGGAGCCGAATTCTGGAGGCGCAACAATTCGAGCGACCGCAAGAAATATATAGACCAGTATGCGGCCGGAGCGCTGAAAGCGCAGCTGATACGCAGCGAAACCCCTCTTCCGACAGCCTCCTACGTCTCCGCAGGCATCTATGCGCAGGATGAGATGAAATTCCTCGACGAAAGGATGATCCTCACTTTCGGAGGACGCATCGACGTCAATTCAGTAACGAATCAGGAGTGCTTCAACGTGAATTACGTCGAAAACCTCACCACGGGGCAGATCAACTACAATCCCGACGGCAAGAGAGTCATTTTCGAGGCAGGGCGCCGGACCGACCCTTCGTGGAGCGGCAATGCCGGGCTTCTCTTCAAGGCCACGCAGAAGTTCGACCTGACGCTCAACCTGTCGCGGTCGTACCGCAGCCCGGCATTCGAAGAGATGTTCAAGTTCATCGACCTGAGCGGGAACAAGATACATTTCGGCAACCCTGACCTGAAGTCCGAAAACGGAATAGGCGCCGATCTCGGGGCAAGGTTCCACGGCGAGAAGTTGAAATTCGACATATCGGTCTTCGTAAACAGAATCAACGATATGATTGTGGAGCGCAAGGTCAACGCCGACCCTTCCAGCGTCAACGACACACTGGTTCTCGACAATGCCAGCCGCGCCCTGCTCTACGGATTCGACTTCGACGTTTCGTACTCCATCCTGCCGCAGCTCAAAGTCTATGCCTCCGGAGCATGGACCATCGGTATGGAAACCTCGAAGGAATACGCCTGGCTCCCCCTCATACCGCCGGCGAACGGCCGTATCGGGATAGCATACAACAATTACAGGATACTGGGAACCAGCCTTGAACTCGCCGCAGCCGGAGCCAGGACGGCCAATCAGATAGCCGAAGGGGAAACCCCCACCGAAGCGTGGTGCCGGCTCGATTATTCGATAAATTCCAAGATATTCAGTTTCGGCCGATGCGCGCTGCAGATTTTCGGAGGAATCGAGAACATCACCAATGCCGACTACACCAACTTCCTCTCGACCAACCGCGGCAACATCCGCTGCGAGCCGGGTAGGAACTTCTTCATAAGGGTAAACTTCACTTTTTAGGAGATGAAAAGGATTTCTCTTTACGCATCGATATGCACGGCCCTGCTCCTTGTGGCGGCTTCGTGCGGCAGCCGTCCCACAGGGAGCGGCAGAATTGAAATAGCCACCCTCAGGGGTCCCTCGTCGGTTGCCATGGCACGGATGATGGACAGCCTCTCGCGCTGCAAGAATCCCGATATCGCAATCACTGTCTACGACGAGCCGCTCCATCTGCGGAAAGCGATGCTCGAGGGAAGCGCCGATTTCGCTGTTCTGCCCACAACCATGGCCGCCCTGCTATACAACAGGGGAATCGACTACCGCGTTGCCGCCGTCCCCATCTGGGGAAGCCTCTATCTGTGCGCAGAGGACTCTTCAATACGTGGCTTGAAGGATCTGCGCGGCAGGAAGGTGTATCTCATGGCCCGTGGGATGACCCCCGACGTGATGTTCCGCCATCTGCTCAGCCGTAGCGGGCTCATCCCTTATCAGGACGTTGAAATCGACTACCGTTTCCCTTCACACATCGACCTGGCCAACGCGGCCATGGCCGGAATTGCAGACATCTGCATTCTTTCGGAGCCCTATCTTTCGCAGGCCCTTGGCAAAAACAGGAATCTCAGGATTATGGCAGATCTCGGCCTGGAGTGGGAAAAGGCGGAGCATATCCGCGCGGCCGAAACCGCATTTCTCTGCAGCGCAGCCCTGGCCGAAAGCGGAAGCCCTATCATAAAAACGATGGTTGACGCACTCAAGGCCTCAACCGGCTGGGTCCTCGCCCATCCCGACAGTGCAGCCGCAATCGCGGTCAGGCTGGGCATAAACCCCGACAGCGCGGCAGTCGTATCATCCATCCCGCGCTCCAACTTCGACGTAGTGGGAGCCGCCGACGCCAGGGATGCAATAATTGCTTATCTCAACGTCTTTCTGGAAAGTTCACCCGAAGCAATAGGAAACAGAATACCCGATGAAAAGTTTTTTGCGAAATAGGAAATGGCTCCCGACAGCCACTTCGACACTACTTCTTCTGCTGCTGTGGGAGGCCGTATCGCTCATCGTCTCCTCGGAGCAGATACTGCCAGGGCCGACGGCCACGGCCGTTGCGGTTGCCGGACTGCTCACAGAGAAGGGATTCCTGCGCGTAGTGGCCGGCACTATTCTGCGCGCAGTCGCAGGCTTTGCCGCGGCTCTCGCAGGAGGTATCCTCGCCGGGATAGCCGGAGGGCTGAACAGCCGCGTCAACTCGTTTCTCCAGCCGTGGATAGTGGTGCTCCGCTCCACCCCGGTGGTGGCTTTCGTGCTGCTCGCCCTGATATGGTTCAAATCGGACTCGGTACCTGTATTGATAGGCTTTCTTACGATGTTCCCGATAATCTACCTCAACACGGCCGAGGGAATCGGCAGCGTCGACCGCAAGCTTGTGGAGATGGCCCGCTTCTACGGGGTGCACGGAGCGAGGCTTGTCAGGGAGGTCTATCTTCCGGCAATCGGGCCGTTTGCCGCGAGCGGCATCTCCACCGCAGTTGGAATGGGATGGAGGGCCATAGTGGTCGGCGAGGTGCTCAGCCAGCCACGGTACGGGATAGGCACGGCCATGCACTCGGCCCAGACGTTCCTGCAGGTCGACGTGCTGATAGCGTGGACCCTGGTCACCATACTTGTTGGAGCCGCCTTTGAAAAGGCGGTGCGCATCGCCCAAAGGAGGATTGAAAGATGGAAATAAGCAAGGATATCGTCATTTCAGGCCTCAGCGTGAGCTTCAGCTCATCTGCGGTGTTCGACAATTTTTCCGCCACGTTCAAGGGCGGCGCTGTGAACTGCATCCTCGGGCCTTCGGGATGCGGCAAGACCACACTTTTGAACGTCATCGCCGGAATCGTCAGGCCCGCTGCAGGGACAATAAGCGGAACCTCCTCCCGCAGTATGGGCTATGCGTTTCAGGAGCCGCGTCTGCTCCCGTGGAAGACGGCGGTCGGGAACGTGGAGTTTGCACTGCCAGGGGATATGCCCGTCAAAGAGCGAAGGGATTGTGCAATCGAGTGGCTCTCCGCATTGGAAATGGCTCCCCACGCAGAGATGATGCCCTCCGCTCTGAGCGGCGGGATGGCCCAAAGGGTATCCCTTGCAAGGGCAATGGCCGGGAGGCCGGACATACTGCTTCTGGACGAACCTTTCTCCGCACTCGATGCGGCGCTGAAAGAGAATGTTGCAAGCCGTCTTTCACAAGTGTGGCGGCAGAGGGGGATGACGGTCATTATGGTCACGCACCTGGCCGAAGAGGCTCTTTCGGTGGGGGACACGTTTACGATATTGGGAAACCGCCCCGCAAAAGTGCTTTATCAAGGAGAAGAAATAGAACGGAAAATACTATCTTTGCATCAAATCGGAGAGGATGGCAAAGATATCGTTGCAAGCTGCCAGGCAGCGCGTTGAAACGCTCCGCAAGGAGCTGGAGAGGCACAGTCACAACTACTATGTGCTCAACGCCCCCACCATCTCCGATTTCGAGTTCGACCTGCTGATGCAGGAGCTGCAGGGCCTGGAGAAGATGTTCCCCTCCCTGGCCAGCGCCGATTCCCCCTCGGTAAAGGTGGGCAGCGACCTCACGTCGGATTTCCTGCAGGTGGCCCACAAGTACCCGATGCTCTCCCTTGGCAACACCTACTCCATCGGCGAAATGGAGGAATTCGGCGAAAGAATCTCACGCACCGTGGAGGGATGCACCTATTCCTGCGAACTCAAGTTCGACGGCACCGGCATCTCCCTCACCTACCGCGACGGGGCTCTGGTCCACGCAGTGACGCGTGGCGACGGGCTCAAGGGCGACGACGTCACCCGCAACGTGGTCAACATCCCCTGCATCCCGCGCACTCTGCGCCGCGCTCCGGGCGGGCCTCAGATACCGCAGGAATTTGAGATTCGCGGTGAGATATATATGCCTTTCGCCGATTTCGAAAGGCTCAACCGCGAAAAAGCCGAAAACGGCGAGCAGCCGTTCGCCAATCCGCGCAATGCGGCATCAGGCAGCCTCAAGCTCCAGAATCCGCTTCAGATGCGCTCCCGCGGGCTCGACTGCGTACTCTACCATATGCTCGGCGACAATCTCCCGTTCAAAACGCACTGCGAGGCCATAGAGGCAGCACGTTCGTGGGGTCTGCCCACTTCCGAATACGCCCGCCGGGCCGAATCCATCGCGGATGCAATAGAATACATCCGGCAGTGGGACACACGCCGCAAGGAGCTGCCCTTCGCCACCGACGGAGTGGTGATAAAAGTCAACGAACTCGCCCTCCAGAGGCAGTTGGGCTTCACGGCCAAGAGTCCGCGCTGGGCCACGGCATACAAATTCAAGCCCGAATCGGCCCTCACCCCGCTCCTTTCGATAGATTATCAGGTGGGCCGCACCGGAGCCATAACCCCGGTGGCCAACCTCGAGCCTGTCCCCCTTTCGGGCACTACCATCAGGCGGGCCTCCCTTCACAACAAGGACCAGATGGACCTGCTCGACATCCATATCGGCGACTGGGTATATATCGAAAAAGGAGGGGAGATAATTCCCAAGATTACGGCTGTGGAGGTCTCGAAACGCCCTGCCGGAGCGACGAGGCCCCATTTCCCGGAGGTCTGCCCTCTCTGCGGCACCCAGCTTGTCAGGGACGATGAGCAGGCGCGGCACTACTGCCCCAACACCGACAGGTGCCCCGAGCAGATAAAGGGGAGGCTCATCCACTTCATCTCCCGCAAGGCTATGGACATACTGGCCGGAGAAGCCACCATATGCCAGCTTTACGATGCGGGGTTGATCCGTACTCCCGACGACCTCTACAGCCTCAAGGAGGAAGACCTTCTCAAACTCGAGGGATGGCAGAGCAAATCGGTCGAGAATTTCCTGCAGAGCCTCGAACACTCCAAGGCCGTCCCATTCACGAGGGTACTGGGTGCCATAGGTATCCGCCACGTGGGCGAGACGACGGCCCGTATGCTGGCCTCGCACTTCAAGAGCATCGACTCCCTTATGGCGGCCTCTCGCGAGGAACTGCTCCAGATCGACGAAGTGGGCGGAATAATGGCCGACTCGCTGCTTTCGTATTTCGCGGACCCGAGGCATCGCGAAATGATTGAGAAGCTCCGCGCCATCGGATTGCAGATGGAAATCAAGGATGAGGAATTCAACCTCATCTCAAACGTGCTCGAAGGCTGCACGGTCGTAATTTCGGGCAACTACAGCATCTCCCGCGAAGAGATGAAATCCCTTGTAGCCTCCCACGGCGGCAAGGTCACCGGCAGCGTGAGCGGCAGCACCACATATCTGCTTGCCGGCGAAAAGGCCGGGCCCGAAAAACTGCGCAAGGCCGAAAAGCTGGGAATCAAGATAATATCCGAAGAAGAGTTTTACAATATCATAAAATGATTTCAAAGATTATCAAGGCCGGCGACCTGCTCCGTTCGGGCGGGGCCGACTCCCTTGTGGACTCCATAGCACTTGAAGGGCTGACAACCCTCGACTTTGACGGAATCGACGAAATAAGCTTCTCGCTTATGCGCAAGCTATTCAACCGGCGCAAGGCAGGTGCCGGCTTCTCGATTGTCAACGCCTCCGACGCGGTGGCGTGCCGCTTCGAGGATTCCGGGGTGTCCAACTTCATCAACGTGACGCGCAAGCCCGCACCGCTCGACATATCGCGCTATTCGATGTTCGGCGAAGGATATCTCTCGAAGGCCTACAACAGCCAGGACGGGGATTCGATGCTCAAGATGTATGGCGCCAATATGCCCGAAGAGGTTGTCGTGCGCGAAAAGAACGTGGCCAAGGCCGTGCTCCAATTCGGAATCAACACCCCGATGGTGGGCACGATGTACGACTATCAGGGCAACCGCGGGCTCGATTTCGAGCGCATAGAGGGCAAGCGGTCGTTCTCCCGCATAATGTCGGAGGAGCCCCGGCGCATCGAGGAGATGAGCGTGCGCTTCGCCCGTATGTGCCGCAACCTGCACGACACTCCGTGCGACACCACCATCTTCGCCGACCGGTCGCTCATCTACCGCAGCGTGGTCTCATCCAGCAAGGATATCGACGGGGCGCAGAAGGCGAAGGTCCTCTCGTTCCTCGATTCGGTTCCCCACGCCACGACCTGCCTGCACGGTGACCTGCAGCCCAGCAACGTGATAACCGACGGCAAGGAAGACTATTGGATCGACCTCTCCGACTTCGGCTACGGATATCCGATGCTCGACCTCGGAATGTGGTATTTCCTGTCGAACCTCAATACCGAAGAGCTCTCGATGCACATATTCCATCTCGGCAAGGCTCAAATGGCAGAAATATGGAATATTTTCGTCAGGGAATATTTCGGGGCCCTCACCCCTGCCGACCTGGAGGAAGTACGCCGCAAGGTGGAGCCTTTCGCAGCTCTCCATATGCTGTATATCGGCACCCTCTACGGATTCCGGCCGGGGATGCTGGATTTCATAGGCAGAACTCTGTTCTGAAAAGAATCTGCTGATTTTTCACTACCTTTGCAGTTTCGAACAATTACCCCGACAGGATGTTTACCGAAGAAGACTATCAGCTCATCGAGCGCGAAGTCATCCCCCTCAGGGAGGCCGCCAGGAAGCGTTGCGTCAATCTCGAGCAGTATGAACTTGTGCTCAAGGCGTTCGAATTCGCCAACGAAGCCCACAAGAACGTGCGCCGCCGCTCCGGCGAGCCCTACATACTGCACCCCATCGCAGTGGCGAAGATAGTTGTCAGCGAGATAGGGCTTGGATGCAAGTCGATCTGCGCCGCCCTGCTGCACGACGTGGTCGAGGACACCGACTTCACGGTCGAGGACATAGCGCGCCATTTCGGTGACAAGATAGCCTCGCTGGTCGACGGGCTCACCAAGATAAAGGTGGCTCTCGACGACAACAAGGACGCCACCAGCCTGCAGGCCGAGAATTTCAAGAGAATCCTCCTCACGCTCAACGATGACGTGCGCATAGTGCTCATCAAGATGGCCGACCGCCTGCACAACGTGCGCACCATCCAGTATATGCCCGAATACAAGAGGGACAAGATACTGAGCGAAACGATGTACATCTTCATCCCGCTTGCAAACAAGCTGGGTCTGTACAGCATCAAGACCGAAATGGAGAACATCTGGCTCACCTATCGTGAGCCGGAGGCCTACGGGGAGATAAAGGCGAGGCTCGAGGCGTTCGAAAAGGAGCGCAGCAGTTCGCTCGAGGAGTTCATCGCCCCGATACGCAAGGGGCTGGAGGACAACGGCTACGATTTCCAGATAATAAAAAGGCTCAAGTCGCCATATTCCATCTGGCACAAGATGAACCAGAAGAACATACCGTTCGACGAAATCTTCGACGTGTATGCCATAAGGATAATCTTCAAGCCCAAGAAGGAGTTCAGCGAAAGGGATCAGTGCTGGCACATATTCGCCATAATCACCGGAATCTACAGTTACAAGGCCGACCGCACCAGAGACTGGATCAAGGAGCCCAAGTCCAACGGATATGAGGCGTTGCATCTTACCGCGATGTCGAATTACGGCTACTGGGTCGAGTGCCAGATACGCAGCGAGAGGATGAACGCCATAGCCGAAAGGGGCCTTGCAGCCCACTGGCTCTACAAAAGGGCCGATGGGGAGAGCATATCGCAGATAGAACTCGACCAGCTGATAGCCAGGGTTCGCGAAATTATCGAGAATCCCGATGCCAACGCCATCAAGTTCCTCGACGACGTGCACAAGGAGCTCACCACGTCCGAAATATACGTATTCACCCGCAGAGGGGAGCCCAGAAGCCTGCCCAACGGCTCCACGGCGCTCGACTTCGCATATCACATCCACACCGACATAGGCAACTCGGCCATCGCAGCCAAGGTAAACCAGAAGCTCGTACCCCTCTCCACCGTTCTCAAGAACGGCGACCAGATCGAGATAATCACAGCCAGCAACAGCCGTCCCAAGAGGGAATGGCTCAATTTCCTGCAGTCGTCAAAGGCCCGCAACAAGGTGCTCGACGCACTTCACGCCGAGGTGGAGAATTCCATAGGCGAAGGGTTCAAGTTGCTTGAAGCAGCGCTCAACGAGCGCGGGATATCCGAGCGCATCAACGTACTCAAGAAGCTCCTCTCCTACTACAAGCTCGAAAACAAGAGCGACCTTTACAGCAGGATCGGCATAGGGGTAATCGACCTTTCAGACATCGACAAGGCGCTCAAGAGCGTTCCAGCCGAAGCGGGCAACAGAACCTTCTGGGGCATCAAATTCTTCCACAGCGGAACCCATACAAAAAACGAAATCAACAGGAAGGAGGATTTTGTAATTTCCGACAAGGCCGGAAACGGAATGCCACCGTTCCACATAGCCGACTGCTGCTCCCCCATTCCGGGCGACAATGCGGTGGGCTTCATCGAGAGCGACGGCAGCATAACGGTACACAAGAAAACCTGCGCCACAGCCACCGACCTGGCCAGCAAGAACGGCGACAAGATAGTAGCCGTGAAGTGGAGCAAACTTATGGTTTCCTCATTCCCGTGCGTACTGACGCTCAGGGGCATCGACCGTATGGGAATGCTCAACGAGATAACCAAGGTCATTTCGAGCGGCCTGAGGATCAATATGCGGAAAATACAGGTCGAGTCGCACGACGGGGTGTTCGACGGCACTATGGAACTCTATGTCCACAGCACCGAAGACATCGACAACCTTATAGCCAGGCTCCGGATGATCAAGGGCCTCAAGAGCGTATGGCGCACCGGAAACGGGAAAAACGACACAACGGCAGATGAATCGTAGGTTAGCGGCACTCTCATTGTCGATCGCCTCTCTGGCGGCGGCCGTAGCGGTTTCACACTCCTGCGCCAACACGACCACGCCCCCTGGCGGCGGGCCGAAGGACACGCTGCCGCCGGTACTCCTCGAAATTGTTCCGGCCCAGCGCACCACCGGATTCCCGCGCACCGGAGGCACCCTCACCCTCACATACGACGAATACACCGTAATCAAGACGGCTACAGACATCTTCCTGTCCCCTCCGGTAAAGAAAAAACCTCAAACCAAGATCAAGGGCAAGAGCATAATAATATCATTCCAGGACACTCTGGCCGAGAATACCACCTACACGCTCGATTTCGGGCAGGCCATCGCCGACAACAACGAGGGCAATCCGGCCCCGCGGTTCGTGTACACCTTCTCGACCGGCAGCGAGATTGACTCGATGTACATAACGGGAAGCATCCTCGACTGCTCCACGCTCCAACCCGAAAAACGCCTTTTTGTGGGCGCTTACCGCAATATGAACGACTCGGCCTGCTTTCTGGCACCGCCCGATGCCGCCACTTTCGCCGATGAGTGGGGCTTCTTCACCTTGAGGAACATAAAGCCGGTCGAATACCGCATAGTGGCATTCACCGATGCCGACAACGATTTCATATACAACCCCGACGGCGACAAGGTGGCTTTCCTCGACTCGGTGATAACCCCGTCGCAGGTGGTGAACGACTCCATCTTCGAGCTCAAACCCTTCGACATAAAGGACACCCTCAAGTGCCGCGCCCGCGAGCCGATGTACCGCATGCTGCTGTTCAGTTCCCTGCAAAGCGTGCAATATCTCCAGAATGCCGGCCGTCTTTCCGACCGTATGGGATACCTCAAGTTCAGTTCCACCAACGTCGATATCCGCAGGATGAAGTTCTACAGCATCGATTCCTCCGACGTGATAGTGCAATACAATCCCGCCCGCGACAGTCTCAATTTCTGGATAAAGTCGAAATACGGCGTGGGCGACAGCCTGCTCCTGGAGTTGAATTATATGAAAACCGATTCCACAGGCATCCTTGCACCGGCCGACACAATGCTCTCGATGGGGCTTCCCATCGATTCGGTCATCGTCGCCAAAAACGAGAAGATGATGAAGGACACCGTATTCGCCTTCAAGATGAGCGCCTCGCCCGAAATGGTGGAGCAGGAAGGAATCCGGCTCGAAAGCGAAATGCCCGTCATAGCGATGACGCTGGACTCGATCGGTTTCACCGAAACCAATCCGAAGAACCAGACATCCGACGCGAAGATTGTCTTTACCCGGGACACGGCAGACCTGCGGCGTTTCATAATATATCCTGAGACGCCCTTCCGCAAGGGGTACACATACGAACTCACGATTCCGCAAGGGACTTTCACCGACCTCTACGGCAAGCCCAACAAGGCCGAAACAGCCAAAATCACCCTTCCGCAATCCGACGAACTGAGTACAATAACGCTGTTCCTCAGCGGGGTGGAATCGCGTTACATAGTCGAGCTGACCGACGACAGGCAGTCCAACTCATTCCGAAAATACTATGTTGACCGTGACTCGGCCCTTGTCTTCCCGTACCTCAAGGCCGGGAAGTACTCGATAAGATTCACCCAGGATCTCAACAGCAACGGCATATTCGATATGGGCAACCTGCTCGAAAGAAGGCAGCCCGAACGGGTGCTCCTGTTCGAGGCGAGGCCCGGGCTCAACGTGTTCAACATACCTGAGCGGAGCGAGATCGAGCAGGATATAGACGTAAAGGGAATGTTCAAATGAAAAGGGCGGTGATTTCGATACTGATTGCCGCAGCGGCCTGTATCTGCGCCTCAGGGCAGCAGAGGGACACCATTCCCCTCACCGTCACGGCCACTCCGGCGGCAGCGGAGGACACTCTGGCCGAGCCCCCCACGATAGCCGACCTGCCCAACGAGTTCCTCAAGCTCGACACCGTACCAGCCCCCAAGAAATACTACAGCCGCCACATGATAGGGGCAAGATATTTCTATGGGCTCACCACTGTCTCGGCCAGCCCCACGATCGGGGAGAAGAACGTCGGGCAGGCCGTCAACTTCGGTCTTGTGTACACGTACTATCACGCCCTCTGGGACCACATCAACATATTCGGTCTTCAGGTCGGCGCCAACTACTGCCACGTGGGCTATAATTCGCAATATCCCGACTGGGGCGAAAAGCTTACTGAAATCCAGCTCTATATGGGCATGCAGATACATATCAACATAAAACAGCACGGACGCATCCTCCTCAATGCAGGCCCCTACTACGGCTACAAGCTTCAGACCGACAAGGCCGGCGGATTCGACGACCTTGACATACGCCACGACTACGGAGTATATGCCGGAGGCGGTTTCGCGCTGGTATTCGGCAGGTTCGAAGCCCATCTGGAGGCGAACTACCAGTTCTCGTTCTGCAGTCTGTACCATACCAACAAATACAGCGACCTCTACTGGCTGACCGCGTATCCGCGCAACCTCTACGTGGGAGCGACGCTTTACTACAACCTCTGGTAAAATGAAAAAGATATCATTCGTCATAGGGCATCCCTCCGCAGGGCATCCCGAAGCCTCCGTTCAAATAGGAGGCGGAGCACCCGTCATCCTTCAGACGATGTGCAACACTCCCACGCAGGATGTTGAGGCCTCCGTCAGGCAGTGCCGTGCCATGCACGATGCAGGGGCACGGATGATAAGGCTCACCACACAGGGCATCAAGGAGGTGGAGGCTCTCGGACGGATCAAGGAAATCCTCCATGGCGAAGGCATATTCACGCCTCTTGTGGCCGACGTCCACTTTTCGGCCGACGTGGCTCTTGCCGCTGCCGGAGTCGCCGACAAGGTAAGGATCAACCCGGGCAATTTCTCCAAGGTGCACGAGGATGCGTGCAGCAAATTCGCCAGCCTGATGGACATCTGCCGCGACAATGGCACCGCAATACGCATAGGGCTCAACCACGGCTCACTCGGAGAGCGCATCACCTCCCTTTACGGCAACACCCCCAATGCAATGAAGGAGGCCGTTATGGAATGGCTCAGGATGTGCCTCGACAGGAATTTCCTGAACGTGGCCGTTTCGCTCAAGGCGAGCAACACCAGGGTGATGGTCGATGCCTACCGGCTCCTCTATGCAGCGATGCAGGAAGAGTTCGGAATGATTTTCCCGGTTCACCTTGGAGTCACCGAAGCGGGAGGGGGCGATGAGGGGCGCATCAAATCGGCTGTCGGGATCGGCACCCTGCTGGGCGAAGGGATAGGCGACACGGTGAGGGTCTCCCTTACCGAGAACCCGGTAGGAGAGATAGAGGCCGCGCGCACACTCGTATCGGCGGTGGCGGAAGCTGCGCAGCTGCGCGGGAAGAAGCTCGATGCAGCCTCGTGGAACGAATTCATAATCACCGCTTCCTGCATCTACGGGCCCGACCTGCTGGAGTGCAAAGCCGACGAAGACGTGCTCGAGATTCTCGATGGCAGCACCGTGAATGGGAATGTCATTGAAAAGGCACGGCTTGCGACATTCAAGGAGATGCTGCTGCAGGCCTGCCGGCGAAGGTTCACCCGTCCCGAATACATCGCCTGCCCCGGATGCGGGCGCACGCTGTACGACCTCGAGGGCACTTTTGCCGAAGTCAAACGCCGCACGGCGCACCTGTCGGGGCTGAAGATTGCGGTGATGGGCTGCATAGTCAACGGCCCTGGGGAGATGGCCGATGCCGACTACGGCTATGTGGGCGAAGGGCGCGCAATGGTAACGCTCTATCGCGGCAAGGAGCCCGTCCTGCGCAGCATCCCTCAGGAAGAGGCGATCGACAGGCTGCTCGAACTTATAGAAAGCGATAAAGTCAAATAGTTTTTCGGATTTGAACAAAAGTTGGTAACTTGCGCGGGAATTAACGTATGGAAGTCAACAGAACAAAAGGCATCATGATGTATTCGGCTCCCGAATGCACGGTTTTGGCTTTATCCGAAACCAACATTCTGTGCGAAAACTCAAAGACAGGCTCGCTCGAAAAGTACAATACCTCCGACTTCTCCTGGTAGCCGACAAACGACAGTGAGCGTTACTTTCATAGACCTCATAGATTACGTTGGCACGTTCGCATTCGCGATAAGCGGAATACGGCTCGCCTCCACCAAGAAGTTCGACCTCTTCGGGGCGTTCGTCGTTGGATTCGTCACCGCCGTCGGGGGCGGCACCCTGCGCGACATCATGCTGGGAGTGCCCCCGTTCTGGATGATCCACCCGTCGTATATGGTAATCACGATACTCGCGCTGATAGCCGTGATACTATTCAAGCAGCGGGTGGTGAAACTCAACTACACGTTCTTCATATTCGACGCCGTCGGGCTTGCCCTTTTCACCGTAGTGGGTATCGAAAAGAGCATCTCAAACGGATATCCGATGTGGGTGGGCATCATTATGGGTGCCATAACAGGTTCTGCGGGAGGCGTATTCAGGGACATACTGATAAATGAGATTCCTCTGATCTTCAGGAAGGACATATATGCCATGGCCTGCTTCAGCGGAGGGTTGGTGTATTGGATAGGCACGGAGCTGTCGCTGCCTGCAATGCTTACGCAGACAGCCGCTGCGACCGTGGTGTTCGTCACCAGGGTCGTGTGCGTACACTTCAAGATAGGCCTTCCCATCTTGACAAACGACGATTGACATGGCAATTGACATAATCCTGTTCGTAGTCGGTGCGGCGCTGGTCATCTTCGGAGCGGACTGGCTGGTCGACGGCGCCTCTGCCGTGGCCCGGAGGGCCGGCCTGTCGGAATATGCAATCGGAGCCACGATAGTCGGAATCGGAACTTCCATGCCCGAGTTCGTGGTGAGCGCCATAGCCTCGTTCCAAGGCAGCGCCGGAATGGCGGTGGGCAACGTGGCCGGCTCGAACGTGTTCAACACGCTGCTGATCCTGGGAGTCACCGCCCTCATCCTCCCGCTCGGCTTCACCAGAAGCAACATCAGGAGCGACATTCCCCTGTGCATAGGGGTTTCAGCCGCGCTGCTTGCCGCGACGCTCCTTTTCAACGGAGAAAAGGGCTGTGCGATAAACAGGGCCGAAGGTCTCGTCCTTCTGGCAGGATTCGCAGCCTATCTCGTCTGGTGTTTCAAATCAGGCAAGGACGATGGTCAGGAATCCGGTTCAGCCCCCGTGCCGATATGGAAGATGACCGCTCTGATAGCGGCAGGGCTGGGAGCCCTCATCTACGGAGGGGAGCTTTTTGTGGATTCGGCCTGCAACATAGCCCGCAGGGCCGCCGTACCTGAAAGCGTGATTGCAGCCACACTGATGGCCGGGGGCACTTCCCTGCCCGAGCTGGCGGTATGCGTGGCAGCTGCGCTCAAGAAACGGGAGCAGATGGCCATCGGAAACATAATCGGGTCGAACATCTCCAACATCCTTCTTATAATCGGCTTCGCAGCCACGACGAGTCCTCTGCCGCTGGAGGTCGACCGCACCAACATCATATCCATATCGGTGGCACTCCTCTCGGCAGTCCTGCTCTCGGCAAGCGCACTGCCGCTTGCCTCCCCGAAACTCTCACGATGGAAGGGAGCCATATTCATAGCAATATATGCGGCATACGTAGCCGCCATCCTATGACAGATTACAGAAACATGACATACGGCCAGCTGATAGACTGGTTGTTCGTACAGTTCCCCTCTTTCCAGAAAACAGGCAACCTTACGGCGAAGATGGGACTCGAAAAGATTGCCGCCATCGACGATGCGATGGGCCGCCCCGACAGCCGTTATCCTTCCATTCACGTGGCCGGGACAAACGGCAAGGGCAGCGTCTCATCGATGACCGCCGCCGTACTGGCATCATCCGGCCTCAAGGTCGGCCTCTACACCTCCCCCCACCTGTCGGATTTCAGGGAAAGGATGAAGACAGTAACCTCCGACGGATGGGAGATGATAACCGAAGAAGAGGTGCGCGACTTCCTCGTGGAGTGGATACCGTTCTTCATCGACCACGACCTCTCTTTCTTTGAGATAACCACCGCTATGGCCCTCAAGTGGTTTGCCGACCACAAGGTGGATGTCGCCGTGATCGAGGTCGGTCTTGGCGGGAGACTCGATGCCACCAACGTGATAACGCCCATCTTGAGCGTAATAACCAACATTTCGCTGGAACACTGCCAGTATCTCGGGAATACGCTCGAAGAAATCGCATTCGAGAAGGGCGGGATAATCAAGCCGGGCGTGCCGGTTGTCATAGGCGAAAGCCTGCCTCAGACAAAGCCGGTATTCAGCGGCATCGCCGCCGAAAGGAACTCGCCGATAACCTTTGCCGAAGATGCCGTCTCACCTGACGGTCTGGCCGTCGATCCGACGGAGATGGACCTGAGCGGCAACTATCAGAAGCGCAATCTCCGCACAGCCACGGCAGTCATCGAAGCGCTTAGGAAGGCCGGATTCGCCATATCCCCTGAAGCCGGGAAGAATGGAATCCGCCACGCCGCCGCGATGACAGCTCTGCGCGGACGGTGGGAAACCCTGCGCGAGGCAGGTGGAGGCAAGGCCGCCGTAATATGCGATACCGGGCACAACGCCCACGCTTTCAGATGGCTCCGCGAGCAGATCGACAGTATCTCGTGCAACTATGGCGAAGTGTATTTCATTTTCGGCGTAGTGGCCGACAAGGATCTGGAAGCCATAGCGGGATTCATGCCGCACGATGTGCAATACATCCTCACGGCCCCCTCCACCGGGAGGGCGCTCCCCTCTGCCGACCTTGCCGGGCAATTGTCCGACTTCGGCATCCACGGAAAGGTCACCGGCAACGTCGCGGAAGCGCTTGAAACGGCCGAATCAATGGCAGACGAAAACGACCTCATCTTTGTGGCGGGCTCCAACTACCTGATAGCTGACCTATTGGCATTATTTCGTATTTTTTGACTACCTTTGTATGTTTTGGAACATTACTCAAATCTAAATAGAGATCAAACAATGACAAAAAGAGTTTACCGTTTCGGCGGAAAGACAGCCGAGGGCGACCGCGATATGCGCAACCTCCTCGGCGGCAAGGGTGCCAACCTTGCAGAAATGAGCAAGATAGGAATTCCTGTTCCAGCAGGTTTCACAATCACCACGGAATGCTGCACCGAGTACTTCAAACTCGGCGGCAAATATCCGAAGGAGCTTGTCAAGGACGTTGACGACGCCCTTGCGGCAACGGAAAAGATAATGGGCAAGAAATTCGGTGACAAGAAGGATCCCCTTCTCGTATCGTGCCGCAGCGGTGCACGCAGCTCGATGCCCGGAATGATGGAGACCGTGCTCAACATCGGTCTCTGCTCGGCTACGATCCCCGGCCTTATCGAAAAGACGGGCAATCCCCGTTTCGTATATGACGCATATCGCCGTCTCATCATGATGTACTCCGACGTGGTTATGGAAAAGGCCGAAGGCATCGAACCCGAAGACGGCAAGGGAATCCGCGTACAGCTCGACAATATGCTTGCCGATGTCAAGAAGAAGAAAGGCTACAAGAGCGACACAGACCTCACCACAGAGGACCTCAAGAAGCTCTGCGACGCCTTCAAGGTGCGCGTCAAGAAAGTGCTCAAGGCAGAATTCCCCGATGACGCGAAGGCCCAGCTCTGGGGCGGCATCGGCGCAGTGTTCAAATCGTGGAACGGCCGCCGCGCAATCGCATACCGCCGCATCGAGGGCATTCCCGACGACTGGGGCACGGCAGTGAACGTACAGTCGATGGTATTCGGCAATATGGGCGACACCTCCGCTACCGGAGTGGCATTTTCCCGCAACCCTGCAACCGGTGAGAACAAATTCTACGGAGAATGGCTCATCAACGCGCAGGGCGAGGACGTGGTTGCAGGTATCCGCACCCCCAACCCCCTGAACGAAGCCACCAAGAACGACAAGAACCGCAAGATGGCATCGCTCGAAACCGCTATG
>JAZUGR010000008.1:0-50425 GCA_045641345.1 Bacteroidales bacterium | reverse complement strand
GTGACTCCTACAGGATTCAAACCTGTAACCTTTTGATCCGTAGTCAAATGCTCTATTCAGTTGAGCTAAGGAGCCAGTATGGTTTATTCGCCCTCTGTGGGAACTACGAGCTTCTTCTCGCGGATGCGGGCCTTCTTGCCTGTGAGGTCGCGGAAGTAGAAGATGCGTGCCCTGCGGACTTTACCCACCTTGTTGATTTCGATGGAGTCGATGAAAGGTGAGTTTACAGGGAAAATCCTCTCCACGCCGATGCCGTTCGAAATCTTGCGGATGGTGAAAGTTTTGGTGGCGCCGAAGCCGCGCTTCTGGATAACGATTCCGCGGAACTTCTGGAGGCGCTCTTTGTTTTCCTCCTTGATTTTATAGGTTACGGTGATTGTGTCGCCGGCCTTGAAATCGGGATAACTCTTGGTTTCCTGTGCACAAGCTTCCTGTGCAATCTTCATCAAATCCATATTCAAAATCTTTGGTGCAACGTGGGCTGCGGGTTGTCCGGTGAGCTAGAGGTTGCTTATTTGGGACGGCAAAGATATGAAATATTTGTCGTTTAGCAAAAGTTATTCGAAAATTTTTCGTATCCGGTCGAAGAAATTCTTGTCGTCAGCATCGGGTTTGGCGGCAAAGTTGTCGCTTCCGCGCAGTTTTTCGAGCATTTCCTTCTCCTCGCGGTCAACCTTCTTGGGGATGGCCACCTGCACGTATACGAGCATATCGCCTGTGCCGTAGCCGTTCACGTCGGGAAGGCCCTTGCCGCGGAGGCGGAGCACTTTGCCGGGCTGTGTTCCGGGATCGATCTTGATCTTGAACCTGCCGTCAACCCCGGGTACTTCGGCAGTGCAGCCGAGCACGGCGTCGGGAATGGATATGTAAAGAGTGTACACCAGGTCGTTGCCCTCGCGCACGAGGTCGGTGGTATTTTCCTCTTCAATCACCACGAGCAGATTGCCGTTGATGCCGCCTCTCGGTGCGGCGTTGCCCTTGCCCTGCACCGTAAGCTGCATTCCCTCGGAGACTCCGGCGGGAATCTTGAAGGATATCTCCTCGCTGCTCTTCACCAGGCCCGAACCGTTGCAGCGGCGGCAGGGGTTGGTGACCTTGCGCCCCTCCCCTCCGCATTCAGGGCAGGGAGAGGTGGTCTGCATCTGCCCGAGTATGGTCTGCTGGATGCGGGTTACGGTGCCCGTGCCGTGGCAGCGCGGGCACGTCTTGACATCGGCCTCCGAAGCAGCTCCGCGGCCACCGCAGTCGGGACACGGCACCGTTTTGTTGATCTTGACCTTTTTCTCGGCCCCGTGCATTATCTCGGAGAGGCTCAGCTTGACGCGGATGCGGATGTCGCTGCCGCGCTGTACGCGGCGCTGCTGCCCTCCCCCTCCGAATCCGCCGAATCCACCGAATCCTCCCCCGAAAGCGCTTCCGAAGATGTCGCCGAAGTGGGAGAAGATATCATCCATCGAGAATCCACCGCCGCTGAAGCCGCCTGCACCGTTCATCCCGGCGTGGCCGAACTGGTCGTAGCGGGCCCTCTTGTCGGGGTCGCTGAGCACGTCATAGGCCTCGGCCGCCTCCTTGAACTTCTCCTCAGCCGCCTTGTCACCCGGATTTTTGTCAGGGTGGTACTGTATGGCCTTCTTGCGGTAAGCCTTCTTTATTTCATCGGCCGTAGCACCCTTTGCCACGCCCAGCACTTCATAGTAATCTCTTTTTTCTGCCATAGCTTTCCGGCCCATCGGGGCCGCCTCATCGTTATCAGATGCCCACTACAACCTTGGCGAAACGCATCACCTTGCCGCGGAGAAGATATCCGTTCTCGGTGACGTCGATCACCTTGTTCTTCATCTCCAGGCTCGGAGCGGGGAACTGCGCAACAGCCTCGTGAAGGTCGGTGTTGAAATCCTCCCCCTTGGCCTCGATGCGGGTTACGCCCTTCGACTTGAGATAATTGAAGAGTTTGGTGAGAATCAGTTCCGTACCCTCCACTGCCGCAGCTGACGCATCCGACTTGCGGAGCACGTCGAGAGCCCTCTCGCAATCGTCCACAACCGGCAGGAAGCCGAGAAGCACGTCCCTGTCGGCCTGTTCTATCAGTTCCAGGCGCTCCCTCGCCGTACGGCGGCGGTAGTTGTCGAACTCTGCCACGAGCCTGACATATTTGTCATTCAATTCCTCCATTCGAGCCTTCAGACTTGCGGTTTCATCCTCTTCCGGAGATGCTTCGACACCTTCTGCAGCGACGCCTTCCGCAGCCTCTGCAGCCTCCGCAGCCTGACCACTCTGCACCGCGTCCTCCCGGAGGTCTTTCTGATTCTTATGTTCCTTGTTCTTTTTCATACAAACGGGTATCTGTCGTATTACAACGCGCAAAGGTACGGCAAATAATCTGCCATACCTTGCATTTGCGTCAAATTGTCAGTAAAATGCCGCCCGGCGATTATATGTGTGAGGGACGCAGCAGATCGAGCACGGTCTTGACCGGGTTGAAGGTTTCGACCGGAACCTCGACGAACATTGTGTTCCAGTCGCTCATCGCGCCGTTCCATAATCCGGGCAGTTCGAGGCTCTTGAGGTCGCGCCCGTGATAGCTCTTATGCGAGATGAAGCCGGTCTGCGGGTCGACATACCTGGTCAGATTGAACTTCCCGCCGCGGTAGTTGCGCAGGCAGCACACCAGATCGACCGGATTGAAGTGCGTTGCATCCGGATACTTGCGGTCGAGCTGCACGCTTTCCAGAATCTGAAGCGAAGTGGAGCCATCGGAAAAGCGCACGATGAAGGGTCCGCCACCGGGCTCGCCCGTATTGCGCACCATACCGCACACACGGATAGGTCTGTTTAGCTTGGACCGCAGAAAATCGGCCTTGACGTGCATCGGCGCGTGAGACACGGCCTCAGGCAGTTCGACGCACAGTTCATTGCGCAGGAAATATTCTATCTCATACAGCAGAGCCTCCCCGGGCACGGTATCGAGGGCATCAAGATATCCGAATATGCGGTCGCGCAGGCGCAGGGCCTCCCCCATCAGCGCCTTTTTGTAGCGCGAAGTGACGGGAAGCAGACGCTCGTTGGCCACATTGTCGATGTTCTTTATCGAGACCAGCTCCTCCTCCACTTCATTGAGATTGTATATCAGGGCCCCGTGCCCGGCCGGACGGCGCAGAACGGTGCCGGCCTCCTTGAGGAAGGGATTGTTGTCCATATCCACGGCAATCGTGTCGGTGGCCGGATCCTGATAGGTGAACCTCACGTTGAAGCGCACCCCGTAGCGCCTCTCATACTTGTCGGCGACTTCGGCGAGGGCCTCCTCGAAAAGAGGCCTGTGCTCAGGCGAGATGGTGAATGTGAGATTGACCACGCCGTCGCTGCCGCGCATATAGTCCTGACCCTCCACCAGATGCTCGGCGAATGCGGTGCGGCATTCTCCGGAGGGATAACGGTGGAATCTTATCACCCCCTTGGGCTTGCTGCCATATCCGAGGCCATTGTCGGAGAGCATCACCAGGGCGGCGTCACGGCCATCGAACAGTTCCGGGGTATAGAAGGCGAACCTCCTGATATCCCTCCGCAGGAGAGCCACCGCATCGTTGGGCGATTCGAGGCCGGAGAATATATCCTTGAACATCCTTGAAGCAGCCCCGGAGGCCGGCACAAACTTGCATCTGCCGTTCACGCGCGCTTTCGAGGCATAGGCTGCAGCCTCATCGACCTGCAAAGCGGAAAGCACCTTGATACCTTTGGCCGGAGTGGCCGGAGAAACGATATTCAGAGCCGGGAAGCCGCTGCGGAAGCGCTCAATCTGTTCTTCAATAGTCATATCTCTATTTTTTTGAAATTTCACCCTTGAGGTTTTCCTCGAGCATACGCTTCACCCAGGCGTTATCGGAACTGATACCCATCAGATGGAACAGTTTGCCAAGGGCGCCCTCCGTGGTGGAGTCGTAGCCCGAAACCACACCGGCCTCCTTGAGCGCAAGCCCGGTGGCATAGAGGTCCATATCCACACTGCCGTGGAGGCATTGCGACACGTTGAGCACAATCTTGCCGCTGTCGCAGGCCTCCTTGACGATATCGACGAACCATCCTGCCGATATGGCGTTACCCGAGCCGTAGGTTTCCAGAATCACGGCACGGATATCCGGGTCGCAGAGCAGGTGTCTGGCTATATGGGGCGTTATACCCGGGTGGATCTTGATTATCGAGACCCTCGTATCGAGCTCGGTGCGGACGGAGAAGGTGGGCTGAGTGGTGTAGTGCACGAACGGGCTGTTGTACTTGATGTTGATGCCCGCCGTGGCCAGCGGAGGATAATTGGGCGAATCGAAAGCGTCGAAGCCCACTGAATTTATCTTGGTGGCGCGGTTCCCCCTCAGCAGACGGCAGTCGAAGAAGATGCACACCTCGGGGACCATGGCCCTGCCGCACGGATCCTTGGCGGAGGCTATCTCCACCGAGGAGATGAGATTCTCCTTGCCGTCGGTACGCGGCACGTCTATCGGCAGCTGGCTGCCTGTGAATATGACCGGCTTGCCCAGCCCGCCTAGCATAAAGCTCAGTGCCGATGCCGAATAAGCCATGGTGTCGGTGCCGTGCAGCACCACAAACCCGTCGTAGTCGTCATACCGCTCGAATATCAGCTGCGCCAGCGAACGCCACATCGTCGGCTCCACGTTGGAGGAATCGATGAGTGGATCGAACGTATAGGGGTCTATCGTTACGCTGAACTTGGAAAGTTCGGGCACCTCATCCACGAGGCACGAAAAGTCGAATGGCACCAGAACACCGGTCGAAGGGTCCTCCTTCATTCCGATTGTTCCGCCGGTGTAGATGAGAAGCAGTTTGGAACGCCCGTTCATTTGAAATAGGTTTGAAACTAATTTTTCGAAAGATAGCAAAAAAAAGTAATTTTGCAGCAGACCATATAATTACCAAGTCAATGAAAAAGGCACTTATGATAATCGCCGGCACCATAGTGGCAGCACTGGCAATATTCATCTACGTCAGGTTCTACTTCGTATTCGGCGAAGGGGTACGCAACGGCGAACTGAACTACGTGGTTTACAAAGGGCTCGTATGGAAAACCTACGAGGGCAAGCTGATTCAGACGGGTCTGCGGTCGCAGAGCACCGGCAGCGGCATACAGTCAAACACTTTCGAGTTTTCGGTGGCCGACCGCGAACTGGCCGAAAAGCTGATGCTCAACAGCGGCAAGATACTCGAACTCCACTATAAGGAATACTTCGGCAAACTGCCCTGGAGGGGCCACACCAAATACATTGTCGACAGGATAATCTCCATCAGCGACAAAGCGGAGAGTATCGACACCTCGGCGCTGAAAGAGGTGACCTCCATCTGATTCCTACCGCACGATAATCCTCTGCCCGGGTCGGATAACGGACTTTGCTGTGAGCTTGTTAAGCTTGCAGAGCTTGTTCACCGTTGTGCCGTATTTCACGGCTATGCGACCGAGGCTGTCGCCTTTCTTGACCACATACACTATGCGTCCCGAAGCTGCCTTTGACTCCTTGTCGGTCATCCCATAGTGGGAGTAGATGCTGAAATAGTGCTTCTTGAGGGTGATTAGCGTATCCCTCAGCCTGTTGTTGTCGAAATCGACCACCCTGAGCGGGTCGAACGGCTTGCCGTGGTAGCGGGTCTCGAAATGGAGATGCGGCCCGGTGCTGTGGCCCGTGCTGCCTCCCAGGCCGATCGGCTCCCCTGCCCTCACTATCTCGTCGACGACCACAAGCCGCTTCGAAAGATGGGCATAGTAGGTTTCAAGCCCGTTGTTGTGGCGTATTATGACAAGACCGCCATAACCTCCCGTGGCCTTGCCTGCTCCGGTATAGCGCACGACTCCGTCGAATGCGGCGCGGACAGTATCGCCGAGAGCCAGACCCACGTCGACACCCTGATGTTCACGCTTCGACCTGAAGTGGAATCCCGAACGCACAGGGCCGCTCACAGGGATACAGAAAGGATGGACGTCATCCACAAGGCGCAGGTCAATCTCATCCGGCAGCGAATCGAGAGGCATTCCCTTGAAGGCGTGGATACGGTCGGAATCCCAGCCGTCGTAGAAACCCACCGTATCGATGATGGGCCGCCCGATGTCGACGAAAGCCCACGTGTAGTTTTCATACATCAGAATCTTGACGAACTTGTCGTCGGTATCAAGAGTGTCTATCACCCTGGGACTATCAGCATCGACATTGAAGTCATTGCCGGCATTCACATCAAGCGAGTCCGGAGACTGCGCCCCGGCAAAGACATTCATCATCAGCAGGATTGCACCCGCTATAGTAATTCTTTTCATATCAATCCATCCTTTTCAAAACCCTCATCCCTGGCAAGACAGGGAGAGGTACAGGCCGCTACGGCCATCGCATCGCACCGCTCGTTCTCAGGATGCCCGTTGTGGCCGCGTATCCAGCGGAACTTCACGTTGTGGCGGCGGTAAACCGCAAGGAACCGCGTCCAGAGGTCCCGGTTGGCCTTGCCCGAGAACCCCTTCCTTTCCCATCCGAACACCCATTCCTTCTCCACGGCATCAACCACATACGACGAGTCGCTCCACACGGTGACATCGGCATTGCTCCATTTGATAGCCTCCAGACCGGTAATCACGGCCAGCAGTTCCATACGGTTGTTTGTGGTGCACGCATATCCGCCCGAAATCTCCTTTTCAAGATTGCCGCAACGGAGAATCACCCCAAAACCGCCCGGACCGGGATTGCCGGAACAGGCTCCGTCGGTGAACATCGTTATGGGAGGTCTTTCCAAATCCCTACTCCGGAGTTATGGTGCGTTCGTATTTGGGACCTTCAAACACCTTGACTTCCATAGGGTTGGCCGTCATTTCGGCATATTTGCGACGATTGTTGCAAATATCTATCGCACAGAATATGGCCGAAAGCATCGACCCCGGGTCAGCCTGGTTCTTACCGGCTATTGCAAAAGCAGTGCCATGGTCGGGCGAAGTGCGCACAACCGGCAGGCCGGCGGTGAAGTTGACTCCGTCGTCGAACGACGACGACTTGAAAGGAATCATTCCCTGATCGTGGTACATCGCAAGCACGGCATCGAAACCGTTGACCATATCGGAGCCGAAAAATCCATCGGCCGGATACGGGCCGAAGGCCAGGATACCCTCGGACGTGGCCGCAGCCACTGCCGGAGCAATGACGTCAATCTCCTCCGAGCCCAGGAATCCGCCGTCACCGGCGTGGGGATTGAGACCGAGGACCGCGATTTTCGGACGCACAAGGCCGAAATCCTTCACCAGAGAGGCGTTCATCAGGCGGAGCTTGCCAACTATCAGATCCTTGTTGATTGACGGGGCCACCTTCGAAATGGGCAGGTGGTTGGTTGCCACGCCCACCTTGAGGTGACTGCTGCACAGGAACATGAGCCCGTCGCCAACCCCCGTTGCATTGATCAGATATTCGGTATGTCCGGAAAATCCGAACCCGGCATCGTGCATCGTATGCTTGTTGAATGGAGCCGTTACCATAGCATCTATCTTTCCGGCAAGCAGATCGGCAGTGGCCGCTTCGAGAGAGGCCTTGGCGGCCTTGGCCCCGTCAAGGGCCGGCTGGCCGATCTCAACGGCGAGATTGTCCGGAACCGCATTGATTATGTTCACGCGTTTGGGCCGCGCATCAGCCACGGTCGAAATCACGTTCGTGGCTATCTGGTCGGTCTCGGGTATCTCCTTGCGGAACATGCCGAAGAAGCGTGATGAGCCGTACACCACGGGTGTGCACATCTCCAGGATCCTGGCATCCGAAAGAGCCTTCACGATAACCTCATAGCCGATACCGTTGGTATCACCCTGAGTTATCCCTATTATTGTTTTCTGTCCCATAATATTCATTTTCCAAACTACAAATATAGAAAACTCTTCTCAAAAATTGTATTTTTGCACCATATGGACAGCCTGCTCGCAACCGAAATCAAATACCTTCCCGGAGTGGGGCCCAAGAGAGCCCTCCTCCTGCAGAGCGAACTCGGAATATTCACGTTCCGTGACATGCTGTACACTTTCCCGTTCAGATACGTCGACCGTTCCCGTTTCCATTCCATCGGAGAGATCGATTCCAATATGGCTTACATCCAGCTCCGCGGGCGCATCACCTCCATCCGCACGGTGGAGGGCCGCGGCGCAAGGCTCATAGCCTCCCTGAGCGACGGCACGGGTACGATAGACCTCGTGTTCTTCAAGGGGATAAAGTGGATGCAGGAAAAGCTCAAGGCAGGGCAGGAATACATCGTCTTCGGCAAGCCGTCGATATTCGGCGAGAGCTACAATCTGGTGCATCCGGAGGTCGATCCTGCCACCGAGGAGCGGTTGGCGATGACAGGCACCCTTTCGGGAATCTATTCCAGCACCGAAAAACTGCACAACTCCGGCCTGGGCAACAAGGCCTTCGCCAAACTGCAGGCCACCCTGCTCGAAAAAGTGCTGGAGAAAGTGGAGGAGACCCTGCCGCGCAGCCTGATGGAGTCGAGAGGCCTCTGCCCTCTCAGGACTGCCCTGCGCAACATCCATTTCCCGCAGGGGACAAAAGAGCTTGAAAAGGCTGTCGAAAGGCTCAAGTTCGAGGAACTGTTCTACCTGCAGCTGTCGCTTCTCAGGCAGAAGAACATCCGCACGCGCAACGCCGACGGACTGGTGTTCAAGCATATAGGCAAGGCTTTCAACGGCACTTACGCCAATATCCCGTTCCCCCTCACCGGGGCGCAGAAAAGGGTGCTGCACGAAATACGGGCCGATATGCTCTCCGGAAAGCAGATGAACCGCCTGCTCCAGGGCGACGTGGGCAGCGGCAAGACGATGGTTGCCATCCTTTCGGCGATGATGGCGGTGGACAACGGCTACCAGGCCTGCATAATGGCGCCTACCGAAGTTCTGGCAAGGCAGCACCACAGCGGCATAGCAAGATATATCGAAGGCACCGGGGTCAGGGCGGCGATACTGACCGGCACCACAAAGGCCGCGGAGAGGAAGGAGATTCTCGCCGGGCTTGAAAACGGCTCGGTCGACATCATATTCGGCACCCACGCCCTGATTGAAGACACGGTCAATTTCAGCAACCTGGGTCTCGCCGTGATCGACGAGCAACACCGCTTCGGAGTGGAGCAGCGTGCCCGCCTCTGGAGCAAGGCCAGCACCGCTCCGCACATATTGGTAATGACAGCCACCCCCATCCCGCGCACTCTGGCAATGACACTCTACGGCGACCACGACGTATCGGTGCTCGACGAGCTGCCTCCGGGGCGCAAACCCGTGCAGACCGTACACTGGACCGAAAACAGGCGCAGCGACCTCTACAGGTTCATGCGGAACCAGATAAAGGCCGGAAGGCAGGTGTTCATCGTGTATCCCCTCATCAAGGAATCCGAAAAGATGGACTACAAGAACCTGCAGGAGGGCTACCTTGCGATAACGGAGGAGTTCAAGGCTCCGGAATACATAACGGCAGTGGTGCACGGGCAGCAGAGGCCCGAAAACAAGGCATTCGATATGGACCTCTTCGTAAAGGGCAAGGCGCACATACTGGTATCCACCTCGGTCATAGAGGTTGGCGTGGATGTGCCAAATGCCTCCGTAATGGTTATCGAGAGCGCCGAAAGGTTCGGGCTGTCGCAGCTCCACCAACTGAGGGGAAGGGTCGGACGCGGAGCCGAAAAGTCGTACTGCATACTGATGAGCGGATACAAGCTGAGCGACGAAAGCCGCAAGAGGCTCGATATGATGTGCAGCACCAACGACGGATTCGAACTTGCAGAAGCCGACCTGAAGATGCGCGGCCCCGGCGATTTCGAGGGAACGAGGCAGAGCGGGCTGGCACTTGACCTCCACATATCGGATCTGGCAAAAGACTCGGGGATACTTTCCCTGGCGCGCAGCGATGCCGCAGCCATCCTCTCCGACGACCCGACCCTGTCGAAGCCGGAGAATGCGTCCCTTGCAGAAAACCTCAAGAACATAAAGTTCACCGTAAAGGATTACTCAAACATATCGTGATGAAATACATAGGAGCACACGTCAGCGCATCGGGCGGAGTCTGGAACGCCCCCGCCAATGCCGCCTCGATCGGAGCCACGGGCTATGCCCTTTTCACCAAAAACCAGAAGCAGTGGATGGCCAGGCCGCTTGCCGATGAGGAGATACGGCTTTTCAGGGAGACCTGCGCCGAAAAGGGATTCCCCGCCGGGAGCGTACTGCCCCACGACAGTTACCTCATCAATCTCGGGCATCCTTCCGAAGAGGGGCTCGGCAAATCGAGGGAGGCATTCACAGACGAGATGCGGCGCTGCTCGCAGCTGGCTCTCGACAGGCTCAACTTCCATCCCGGCAGCCACCTGGGTGAAATCAGCGTCGACGAGTGTCTGCGCAGGGTGGCGGAATCGATAAACATAGCCCTCGACAGGACATCCGGCGTATGTGCCGTGATCGAGAACACCGCCGGGCAGGGCAGCAACGTCGGCTTCCGTTTCGAGCATCTGGCCGAAATCATATCACGCGTAGAAGACAAGAGCCGCGTGGGGATATGCATCGACACCTGCCACGCATTTGCCGCCGGATACGACCTCAAAAACGATTTCGACAGGGTCTTTGCCGAACTTGAAAGCACCGTGGGGCTGCAATATCTGCGGGGAATGCATCTGAACGATGCCAAAAAGCCCTGCGGCTCGCACGTAGACCGTCACGAAAGCATAGGGCAAGGAGAAATAGGGGCTGAATGTTTCAGGCGCATAGCCTCGGAAGCCCGTTTCGACGGCATTCCGCTGATTCTCGAAACTCCGAATCCCGAAATATGGGCCGAAGAGATTGCGATGCTCAAAGGATGGTCAGAGAACGTTGAGTGACTGTTCCTTGATTTTTTCAAGCTCGTCCTTCATCCTCACCACAAGCTTCTGTATCCCGGCGTGATTGGCCTTCGAGCCGGTGGTATTGATTTCACGCCCCATCTCCTGGGCTATGAATCCTATCTTGCGTCCTGGCATAGGCTCGCTTTCGATCGTCTCGCGCATATATTTGCAATGCTGGCGGAGACGGACTTTCTCCTCGTTGATGTCGAGTTTCTCGATATAATACACGATTTCCTGTTCGAGACGCCCCTCGTCGGTCTGGAATCCAAGTTCCGCGATGCGGCTGCGAAGCCTTTCCCTCACAGTGTCGATGCGCTCCTTCTCAAGCTTTTCAACCTCGTCCACAAAGCCTTCTATCTTGTCCACCTGGGAAAGTATATCCTTCCGGAGACTCTCCCCCTCCTTTATGCGGAACCCGTCAAGGCCGGAGACGGCCTCCTTGATACAGGCGAAGAGCACCTCCCACTGTTCGGGGGTCATCTGTTCCTCGGTCTGCTGGGCGACAACGCCGGGAAGACGGAGCAGCGCGGGCAGAATCGAATCCGCACAGACGGCAGACTCGAGGGAGGAGCCTTTCAACGCGGAATCCAGCTGCCGGGCATAGCAGAGCAGCGCACCGGAGTCTATGGTTTGAACCGCCGAAGAGGTGTCGCGGCGGAGAGTTATGAAAAGGTCGATGTTACCCCTTCCGAGAATGTCCGCAACCGCCTGGCGCACTTCCATTTCGTGCTCCCGCGGAATGTATTGGGTCTTGATGGATATATCGGCGCCCTTGCCGTTGACGGAGCGTATTTCAACCAGATATTCGTCACGGCCGATGCTGCATTGAGCCTTGCCGTAGCCTGTCATTGATTTGATCATAGCATTGATTTGACCGGAGCGGTGCAAAGTTAGCAACAAATTCTATATATTTGCTATCCGAATACAATCCTTAACGTTCAATGGAAACAAAAGCAAGCGCAGAAGAGGGCGAGAAGCTCAACTTCATCGAAGAGATAATAGAAGCCGGCCTCGCAGAGGGCAGATACGACAAAATCCAGACCAGGTTCCCGCCCGAGCCCAACGGCTACCTCCACATCGGCCACGCCAAGAGCATCTGTCTCAACTTCGGGCTTGCCATCAAGTACGGCGGGTCCACCAATCTCCGCTTCGACGACACCAACCCCGTCAAGGAAGACACCGAATACGTCGATTCCATAAAGGAGGACATCAAATGGCTCGGATTCGACTGGGCCAACGAATTCTATGCATCCGACTATTTCGACCAGCTCTACGAGTGGGCCGAAGAGCTCATAAAGAAGGGGCTGGCATATGTCGACGACCAGACCCAGGAGCAGATACGCGAAACCCGCGGCACGATAAGCCAGCCGGGCGTCGACAGCCCGTGGCGCAACCGCAGCGTGGATGAGAACCTCGACCTCTTCAGGAGGATGAAGGCGGGCGAATTCCCCGACGGAAGCCGCGTGCTCCGCGCCAAGATAGATATGGCGCATCCCAATATGCTGCTGCGCGACCCTCTGATGTACCGCATCATCCATACCGACCATCACCGCACTGGCAACAAGTGGTGCATCTACCCTATGTACGACTACGCACACGGGCAGTGCGACTCGATAGAGCATATAACCCATTCGATATGCACTCTCGAGTTCGACGTGCACCGTCCCCTCTACGACTGGTTCATCGAGAAGCTTGGCATATTCCCTTCACATCAGTACGAATTCGCGCGTCTCAACCTCACCCACACCGTAATGAGCAAGCGCAAGATGCTCGAACTGGTGAAGAACAAATACGTTGACGGCTGGGATGACCCGAGGATGCCGACGATATGCGGTCTGAGGCGTCGCGGCTACACCGCGGAGAGCATACGTGCATTCGCCCGGAAAGTGGGGCTGGCCAAGCGCGACAACATAATCGACCTTTCGCTGCTTGAATGGTGCCTCAGAGACGACCTCAACAAGAGGGCCAACCGCTATATGGCTGTCATCGACCCTGTCAAGCTCGTGATAGACAACTGGGAAGACGGCAAAACGGAGTGGTTCGACGCGCCCCTCAACCCAGAATTCCCCGACGGGCCCAAGCGCAGGGTCCCTTTCACCAGGGAGATATACATCGAAAGGGCCGATTTCATGGAAGACGCCCCCAAGAAGTACTTCCGCCTGCGCCCCGACGGAGAAGTGCGCCTCAAGTACACCTACATAGTGAAATGCGTAAGCTTCAAGAAGGATCCCGACGGCAGAGTCACCGAGATTCACTGCACCTACGATCCTGCCAGCAAGCCGGGTGCAGGAGAGTGGCGCACGGTCAAGGGCACCATACACTGGGCCTCGGCCACTGAAAGCGTACGGATCGACGTAAATATCTTCGACAGGCTCTTCACCGAAGAAAAGATGGGGGAACTGCCCGAGGGCGTCGACTACAAAAGCTATCTCAACCCCGATTCGCTCGTAGTGAAGAAAGGGTGCTTCGCGGAGCCCGACCTGCTCAAGGACAACAGCGGAATAGCCGTCCAGTTCGAGCGTACGGGCTATTTCAAGAAAGACACCAAGACAAACAGTTGGAACAAGGCCACGGGCCTCAAGGACACCTTCAAGATCTAGAACAGCAGCGATACGCCGGCGTAGAACTGATTGTTCCTGTAGGGCTCATCAGCAGCCTGATTCTTGGTACGGCGCACAAGGCCGAAATTATAGCCCACGTTGATGCGGATGCGGTCGAAGATTACCACTCCGGCACCGGGGCCGGCAAGTACGTTGAATCTCCTGAACGCCCCGCCGGGAGCCAGCGAGTAATTGTCTTCACGGTACAGGTCGAGCGAAGTGGAGGTCTGCGCGTCCACAATCTTGTTCGAGAGACCTATCTGAATCACAGGACCGGCGCAGATGAATGGCTTTACGTTTCCATACTTGTTGAAAGTATAGCTGAACATCACCGGGATGTCGATGTTATGCCATATCCATTTGCCGTCTGCTGTGTACTTGGGCACCGTAACCCCTTTCTGCTCCGCATAGTTCCAGTAGATACCCGGAGTGAGTTCGAAATATTCGAAAGCGAAGGTGTACGTCGCCCCCACGAACACGCCGTTATACGAATCGACCCTGCGGTCGCCCGTCCTGTAACTGATGAAGGATTCATTGCCATATCCCACGTTCAGAGCGAACTGCGCGAAAGCGGGGCAGGCGAAGGCTACCAGAGCCAATGCAAGAATCGTACGTTTCATCTTACTTGCTCTTGATAACGAGCGTTTCACCTTCGGCGAAGGCCTTCTTGACGTTGCTTGCGCCCATAGTCACACGGAAAATGCACCTGTCGGCCGAGGTCACCTCATATATGTAGCCGGAGCCCATCTCCACGAGGCGGAACGAGGTACCGTCGTTCTCCAGTTTCGACACGCGGTAGGTTCCGATACCTCCACCATACACATTGTCGTCCGAACCGAGATTCACCACAAACGCCACCTTGGAGGATTTGGCATCCTTCACCTCCTCGAGGACCGTGCCATATATGGGGAACAGGGCCCTGAGGTCATCGCCCAAAAAGCACGACAGACGGCCTGCTGCATCCTCTACACTCGAAAGATTGATGTTGAAACCTCCGTTGGAGCGCCCTTCGGAGGTGAGCACGTCGGAAAAATAGACATCTCCCGAGAACGCATCGACAATCTTCAGCGTAAGCTGTATCGATGCCCATACGCCTCCCCAGGACTTTCCGTCACGACGTTCCTCAACCGTTGAAGTTATGGAATTGATCGTGCAGGAGACCATAGCGTGTATCGCACCTTCCTCAGGAGCGGATACGGCATCGGGCTTGCCCGTCATAAGCACACCGCGCTCGATATACGAACAGGCATCCTTTATCGCCTTGTCTATGGCGGCGAGAGCGGCGGAGTCCTTGTCGAAATCCTTGGTAAGGCCGCGATGTGACGACACCCCGAAGATGGATTCCGTTTTCTGTTTGTTGCCGGAATCGAACCTGATTTCATCGAAATAGAGGTAAACGGGAGCATTGCTGCAGATTCTGCTCAGAATTTCCTTGTTGGTCTCTGCCAACGAGGGGATCTGCACAAGCAGAAGCAGGAGGATTATCAACTTTTTCATAATCAAAATAATTGTTCATTGTTATGGGCCAGGAGCCTTACCTTTTCGAATTGTGCCGCATTGACACGGAACTCGCCGAAACGGCCCAGTTGGGAAAGCGAATGTATGTCAGTGGCGACATAGGAGTACCAGTCGTGATCCAGAAAATATTTCACGTTATCCAGCGATGCCGAGCCATAGGCCCCTGTAAGCGACAGGACGTTGAGTTGCATGGAGCACCCCATGTCAAGCAGTTTCTCTATTTCGCCAAGACAGGACGGCTTCCCGGCGCCGAAATAGAATACATATCTCTCAGGATGGGCCAAAATCGGGTCATAGCCATCCTCCACCAATTGGAAAACGGCATCCAACAGGTTGATGCTCCGCTGGCTGTACGACATTTCCACCAGAATGTGGTTGTCGTTGTACACCAACTTGTCGTCGATTGCAGGAAAGTCTTCGTCTATCATATACTCCGCTCCCAGACGGAGTGCCACCCGGTCTTTGATGTCAGGGTCGATAGCGGCGTTCAACCGGTCGAATCCTGCACGGAGCTGGCTCGTGCTGTTGGGATAGAGGCCTCCCGAAACGTGCGGGGTCAGCACGACGCGCTCCACTCCACAACCGATGAGCGCACGCAATATCCCGCAGGAGGACTCAACATCCCCGGCACCGTCATCGACACCGGGGAGGATATGTGAATGGATATCGCACTTGAGCCCGATATCCTTGAAGGAAAAACGGTTACGAGAGACGAAGAAGCTGAACATATCAACTGTTTGACGTCTCGGAGTCAGAACTATCCGACGACAGTTCTATGTTTTTTACCGGATTGTGGCGTTTGCCGAACAGACGGTCAATCACTCCGCCACGACGGTCGGCATCGTAATCATAGCCGTAGCCATAGCCATAGCCGTAGCCGTAGCCATAGCCGCGATTGGACCACTTATTGCCGCCATAACCGTAATGACCATAGCCGTAGCCATTGTAATATCCGTAGGTATGAGAGTACAGGTCGACGCCGTTGAGTACGATAGAGAGGTTGGTGAGTTTGCCCGAAGTTACGATTTCATTGATGTCCGAAACGAACTTCAACGGCGTAATGCCGGCACGCATAACCATTATGTTGGCATCAACGTATCTGTTCATCGAAATGGAGTCGGCCACCGGAAGGTAAGGGCACGAGTCAAACAGGATATAGTCGTAATCCATCTTGCGGAGAGTGTCGCAGAAGAACTTCATCCTTTCCGACTCTATGAGTTCCGAAGGATTCGGCGGCACGCTGCCTGCAAATATCACGTCGAGATTCTCTATACCCCCCATATCCTTGTGTATCAATGAAACGATATCATCGGTCTTACCAATCAGGAAAGAGGTTACGCCGTGCGTATGCTTCTTGACGTCGAACACCTGTGCCAGTCGGGGCTTACGCAGGTCGACACCGACCAGAAGCACCTTCTTGCCGATATAGGCCAGCGATGCGGCGATGTTGCTGCTCACGAAAGTCTTTCCTTCGTGCGGCGAAGATGAAACTATCTGATAAACCCTGTGGGGATAGAATCTGAAGTTGGACCTGAGCACCCTGAAGGCCTCTTCGTAAGGAGTTCGGCCATTGGCTCTCACAAGTTTCGAATCCGAAAGCGACTGCGGGATGGATGCCATCAAAGGTATGGATGTGCGCGAAACGATGTCGGTCTTGCCCTCCACCGTTATCCGGAGCGCCTGTTTGAGGAAGAACCAGCCAGGAGGGATGATCATACCTATTATGAGGGCAAACAATATGATTTTGACGCGGTCGGGCGAAGTCGGGTGGGCGCTGTCGGCCGCCCCGTCAACGACCTTGCACTGGTCGGATACGGAATAGAGTGAAATCAGCGCCTCCTCCCTCTTCTGCTGAAGCAGTATGTAGAGAGGCTCCTTTATCTGCTGCTGGCGCTCGAATACCGACATTGCAAGCTGTTGGTTAGGAATGTCGGATATGCGCTTCTTGCCTTTCTGCAGATTTGATTCGATGTTTGCCTTCTGAACATTGTAGGACTTTTCGAGGTTCACGATAGAGGCGCGCACACTCGAAAGGAGATCTATGATTTCATTGTCGGCGGCGACCACCATCGGGTTCGACTCGCTGGATGCCGCTGCTATACGGTTGCGATCCATCACAAGGGCATTGTACTGGTTGATAGTGGAATTCAGGCCGCTGTCTTCGATTCCGACATTGGCCGGAATCACGCTGCGGCGCTGCATATGCTCTATGTAATCCTTCACCATATGGATGAGTTCCAGCTGAAGGTTCACCTCTTCGAGTTTGGCCTCATACTTCTGATCGGTGGACAGGGTCATTGACGACTGTATGCCGACATCCACGAGGGTGTTGGCCCTGCGGTAGTTCTGGTAGCGGCTCTCTATCTCCCCCAGCTCGCCCGACACCTGTTCGAGACGGTCGTTGAGGAAGTCGATGGTGCTCGCCGTCGCCTTGTTGCGGAACCTTCTGGAATCCTCGTTGTACTGATAGATGATATCGTCGAGGATGACCTCGCACCTGCGCGGCAGAAAGTCGGAGAACTGCAGGTAGATGATATCCGGGCGGTCGAGCGCCTTACCCGAAGACGAAAGCGACACATTGAGTCTGCGGCTGAAGGCCTTGGCCGTTCTCAAGGAGGACTGCATCTGGATTTCGTAGGTATCGCCGTAATCGACCTGGCACACGCCGGTTGGCTTCAGGCAGATGGTGTGGCTCCAGATACGCACTTCCTCACCGTAACGGTAGGGTCTGTCATCGAAGATATATTTCTGATTGTTGACGTTTATACTCTTGAAACAGTAGGTAAGACTGTCTATCGGGGCGAATACGAACTTGGCCGAGAACGGGTTGGGATGATTCTCAACCCCGTCGTACATCATTACGAACGGAGATGCATTGAGGTCGTATATTATCGGCTTGATACGGCGGCTCTTGGTGTAGACGAAGTTGAGCCCGAGATGCTCCACCACCCTGCGCATCACTGCATACGACTTGAATATCTCTATTTCGTTCACAGCCTTGTTGTTCATGGTCACGCCGGTAAGGTCCTTCAACACCACGGCCTCCGTACCGGCATTGTTCCTGGTGACGAGCATCACTGTGGCATTGGCCGAGTAGGTGACCCTTGTCATCTTGATATAGCAGTAGGCCACTATCAGACTGGCTGCAACGGTAAGCAGTATCCACCACCTGAGACCCCAGACGACGGATATTATATCTTTTACATCAAGCGAACTTGCAATTCCGTTCGAAGACGAATTAAACTGCGTGGATGAGCCTGATACGGCTTCAGTTGCAGATTTGTTGGTATTTTCGCTCATAGCTTGATTGTTTTGCTTATTTCTTGGTCATGGAAAGTACGAACGTGATAAGGGCCATCGTGGTGGTCAGCGAAGAAAGGACAATCGACCAGATACCCGTAGCCGTTGTGCCGGATGCGATACGTGAAGGGCTCTGAGGTACGTATATCACGTCGTTCTGGTGCATATAAAAATAAGGGGAATTGAGAATGTCGCTTTTCTTGAGGTCGATCTTGATGTGTGTCTGCACCCCGTCGACGTCACGGATGAGGATTATGCCGTCACGCTTCGCAGTGACAAGAAGGTCACCTGCACGGCCGATGGCCTGAAGGATGGTGTTGCGCTCGCTGTCCATGGTGTAGGTTCCGGGGGCGCGGACCTCGCCGAGAACCGTAACCTTGTAGTTCATGAACGAAACCGATACAACGGGATCCTTCACCAGGCCGCCTTCCTTGAGCATGGAGGTAATCTTGTTGACAAGGTCGACACGACGCATGCCCTCTACCTTGAGATGCCCGAGACCCGGTACGTCGATATAACCGTACGAATCCACCAGATAAGGGATCGTTGAGTTCGCTCCGTTTGAAGCACCGCCTGCACGGCCATAGTCGGAAAGGGTGAAGTTGTAAGGCGAAACCACCGTTTTGTCAGGACCCGAAATGATAATCTGGAGTTTGTCGTCCTTCATTATCACCGGCTCATACTGTTCCTGGATCTTGGTCATCGTGACCTTGTCGATATCCTGAAAATAATGGATGTCCTTGCTTGTGGTGCAGGAGACGGCGGCAAGAGCCACCACTATGCCCACAGACAGTTTCAAACTTGCTGACATTTTCATATAGCGCTGTATTCTAATTTCTTTCGGTTTGAGTACAAATATCAGAATTTGCAAATATAATCCATTTTCCGGAATATTGCGAATCAAGAGCTTGATTTTTTAAATCATATCATCGCAGATTCGGACTACATCCCCATACCGCCGTCGACCTGGATGACCTGCCCCGAGACATACGACGAGAGGTCGCTGGCAAGGAAAGTGCAGACGGAGGCGATTTCTTCGGGAATACCCCCTCTGCGCAGCGGGATGCGCGTCTCCCACGCCTTGAGAGTCTCTTCAGGCAGGGAGGACGTCATCTCGGTAAGTATGAATCCCGGAGCCACGACGTTGGCCCTCACCCCACGGGAACCCAGTTCCTGCGCGATACTCTTTGCAAGACCTATCATACCTGCCTTCGAGGCCGAATAGTTGCATTGTCCGGCATTTCCGTGCACCCCTACGACGGAACTGATGTTGATTATCGAGCCACCCCTCTGGCGGAGCATCACCGGAGCTACGGCATGGATATAATTGAACGCGCTCTTGAGGTTCACGTCAATCACCCTGTCCCACTGCTCCTCGCTCATACGGAGCATCAGACCGTCGCGGGTTATTCCCGCATTGTTGACCAATATGTCGATACGGCCGAGCGATGCCACCGTCTCTTCCACTGCAACGTGGGCATCGTCAAACACGGAAGCGTTGGAGGCTATCGCGACGACCTTCACGCCCAGAGCCTCCAGTTCGGCTTTGGTGGCAAGAGCCTTTTCGTCGATTGCGATGTCCGTAAATGCAATGTCAGCCCCCTCGGAAGCGAATTTGAGGGCTATGCTGCGGCCTATGCCGCGCGCAGCTCCGGTAATCAGAGCAACTTTTGAATCGAGAAGTCCCATATCGTTGTCTTGTTCATTTGTCATATTATCATAGGAATTCACCCATCAGGTCATATTCATCCGCCGCCTTGATTGCGACATCCCTGAAACTGCCGCACACCCCGTCGGCAGCAAGGTGGGAGCCTCCTATGAGGATCTCGCCATCCACTTCGGGCGACTCCTTCTGCGACCTGGCCACGAAGACGCCGTCGGAGAAGGAATCGACCAGAACGCGCTCCCTGCCGCCTATGCGGGAAAGGTTATATTCCCTCGAAATGCCGCTCTGGAGCTCCATAATCCTGTCGAACCTCTCCTGCTTGACCTCCTCCGGAACCGAGTCGGACAGATGCGACGCACCCCAGGTTCCCTCCTCCTCACAATATTTGAACACGCCGAGCCTCTCGAACCTGTAGTCGGAAACAAACTCCATAAGGTCCTCGAACTCGGCCTCGCCCTCTCCGGGATGCCCGACCATAAGGGTTGTGCGGAGCACGACTCCCGGCACCGTGGCACGCATACGTTCAATCAAACCCCTCGTCTCCCGGCCCGTAACCGAACGCCGCATGGCCTTCAGAACCGGATCGGCCGAATGTTGCAGAGGTATATCTATGTATTTGCATATCGCGGGATTGTCCGCCATCAGGCGCAGCACGTCATCCGGAAATCCGTCGGGATAGGCATAGTGAAGCCTTATCCATTCGATGCCATCTATTGCAGAGAGACGCTCCAGAAGCCGGCACAGGGCATTGCGGCCGTAGAGGTCCACGCCATACGTAGAGATGTCCTGCGCAACCACGATGAGCTCCTTCACCCCAGAAGAGGCGAGAGACCTTGCCTCTTCCAAAAGTTCATCCTCCGGAACCGAATGGAACGGCCCCCTTATAAGAGGAATGGCGCAATACGAACAGCGCCTGTTGCATCCCTCGGCTATCTTGAGATAGGCGTAATGGCCCGGAGTGGTAAGCAATCTGCGCTGCAAAAGCGGCGTTTGCTCACTTACGCCCAAAGCGGCGAGGACTCCCGATTGGTCGGCAGTACCGAAAAAGCCGTCCACCTCGGGTATCAGTTCCCTCATCTGCGACGGATAGCGCCCCGAGAGGCACCCCATTACGAGCACCCGCCTTATCAGCCCCCCGTTCTTGGCCTTGACAGCCTCCAGTATGGTATTGACCGACTCCTCCTTGGCATCGGATATGAACCCGCAGGTATTGATTATTACGGTATCCACTCCCGCCGTGGAGAGATCCTCACCTTCAGGGGATATGGTCCACCCTCCGGAAGCTATCTGACGCAGCAGATGTTCCGAATCGACCCTGTTCTTGGGGCAGCCCAGCGATATCAGCTGAAGTTTAGGCATTTTCCTCCGCCTGCTGCTCACTTTCATCCGCAAAGTCGAGCGAAGCGAAACTCTTCAGGCAATGGTACCAGTCGAGCACCTTTTTCATATGCGACACGTAGAATCTGTCGCCGTCGTAATCGGGCACCGCCTTGTCGAAAAAGGCCTTTATTTCAGAGGTGGACGCCTTCGAAGTGGGGGCATCCCCGCCGAGAGCGGCCATTTTGCTCAATACCTCCTTGAGGGAAAGCTCAGATTCCGTGGTATAGATCGAGATATCACCGAGCGAAGTGACACGCGAGTTCCCGCCGAGTGTGGTGCGCTTTCCGGTTTCGAGATGCTCGGCAACCATACCCGCCTTTGACTGTGCGAGATATTTGAAGAGCCCGTGTTCTCCCGATACTGCAAGTATCGTCTTAAGATTTGTCTTTTCCATATTTTTCGATTTTACGTATAATTTCCATAACCTGGGGCAGGATTGCCCTGCTGCCGTCGTTCACCACCACATAGTCTGCCCTGAGGGCGAAGTCGCTCTCCACGCTCTGGCTGGCGATGCGGCGCATCACGTCCCCGGCCGTAACAGAGTCGCGCGAGATGACCCTCGACACCCTCACGTCCTCCGGCGCCGTCACCGTCAGGACAGCATCGGGCACATCGGCGAAGATCGGCTTGTCGAGCATTATCGCCGATTCCACGATGACGATACGGGACCTCTGGCACGCAACCCATCGCCCGAAATCCTCAAGAACGGCCGGATGCACGAGGGCCTCCACCGCCTCGCGTTTCCCGCGCGAGGAGAATATCGCTTCGGCAAGACGTTTCCTGTCGATTGCCCCGTCAACCATCACCCCGCCTCCGACGGCGGCATCCACCGCCAAGGAAAGCCGACGGTCGGTGTCATAAAGCCCTCTGGCACGGCTGTCGCAATCGTATGATGGCACTCCTACCGCATTGAACACCTTGGCAACGAACGATTTTCCGCTACCTATCCCACCGGTGCAAAGAAGTACGAAATGCTCCATTTCCGCTTTATTTTTCAGACAATGCACACTCCACGAAAGGCGGATCGGCGCTCCACGAATAGACTGTGACCTCGCCTTCCCGGGCAAGTTTCGGCCTGACCTGTGTACTGTGGGAGGCTGCAAAATCGGCATAATCCACCACAAACGCGCCGGAAGACATAAGTGCATCGGGCCTGACGGCGAAAGGCAGGCGGCAGGTCACCTCCACACGCGAAGGCAGCAGTATCAGCGTCCGGCCTTCCGGCACATTGACCGGAGAGAGGCTCACGCTGAAAGTATGCTCCACGTAGCGGGCCACCTCTATCGAGTACTCGACCTTCTCGGGTTCAATCCTGAACTTCCCCGGAGTCAAACCCACGATTCCGTTGGCAGAATGGTCGAGGGAGAATATCGACAAAGGTTTGGTGTCTATCTTCGAGAGCCTCTCTATATCGGAGGCATTGCCGTACACGGTAACGGAATCGGGCTTGAGGGCCACTTCCGAAACCTGCATGTACTGGGGCGCACAGGTGACGGATATATTGGCCTCCAACGGGACTCTCCTGAACGACTGCGGTATGAAGCCGAACGTCAGCCTCACATCCTGTATGTAGGATATGTCGAGCTCCGACCCTACCGCCTCGCTCAACTCATCCATAAGCGATGACGATTCCAGAAAGAACGCCCCGCCCTCCCCAAGACTGAATTCCGACGAGGCCACCTTGACCTTCAGCTGCAGGGGCTGGCCGCCGTCAATGTGTCTGCGCAGAATGTAGAATCCGGTTGCCTGGCCTCCGACAACGATGGTCTCCCCGGATACCGCCGTGGAAGAATACCCCTCGATGTCGGTGACCGCCTCCACCCTTATCGGGAAATATGCGACGTACCGCTGTGAAAGGTAATGGATCAACCATATCACAGACGAAATCAACAGCGAAACGACGAGGATGACTATATCATTCCGCAGCCGTTTCCCGCTGTAGGCCGGATTGTCGGACGGCATACCTCGCTAGTTCTGGGAAGCTTCGCTGAAATCCTTGACCAGAGAAGCCTTTTCCACCTTTATCTTCACGCCGGAGTCGATTTCTATCACGGCGGTGGTGGCCTCTTTCGATATTTCCGATACGGTACCGTAGATACCGCCTATCGTAACCACCTTGTCGCCCTTCTTGAGAGACTCGCGGAATTTCTGCAGTTCCTTCTGACGTTTCTGCTGGGGACGGATCATGAAGAACCACATGACCACGAAAATGAGGACGAGCATGATCATGAACGACCAGGTTCCGCCCTGGGTTCCGCCCTGGGCTCCGGCAGGCGCTGCCTGAAGCAAGAAAAGATTGAGTGTCATATCTTACTGTTTTGTTATTGATTTCACGTTTACGGACTCTCTATTGCAGACCCCGGCCCGTCTTGGCAATCTCGCCGCTCGAGATTTTGTCCTGAATCACCCTGTTGAGGATGCCGTTGACGAACTGCCTGCTGTTCGGGGTGCTGTAATACTTCGAGAGTTCCACATATTCGTTGATGGTGACCTTGACCGGAATCGTGGAAAACGACACAGCTTCGGCGATGCCCATCACGATGAGGGCCACGTCGGTCGAAACCACCCTGTCGGAATCCCAGTTGTCGGCATTGGCCGTGACAAGAGCCGAATACTCGGCATAACCGGCGATCGATTCCTCGAGGAGACCGCGGGCGAAACTCTGGTCGTCGGGCTTCTGGAACACCTTTATCTGGGGGACCTTGCCCGATTCCATTATCTTGGGCATATCACCTATTATCACGTTGAGCACATAGGATAGATCATCCACCCAGTCGGCCGACTTGTCCTCGAGAAGATTCTCGAGCAGGGCATTGTCCTCGAACTCCTCCTCGAATATCCTGCGCCACAGGTTGCAGTCGGCTTCCGGCGAAGTTGCGGGAGCGGACATATACTCCCTGTAATAATCCGAAGCGACTATCGAGCCGTACAGTTTCTTGACAAAGACGTCATACTCGCCCCACCCGAGGCACCTTTTCTGGCACTCGCGGCCGAACACGGGATCCGAATTCACGATTGCGGAAAAGGCGTTTTCCACAAAACGGTAGGAAGGGTCGGCCTCCTCGGCGGTGGGGTGGAACTTGTGGAGCCCGGCCTCGATGCGCTGCGAGGCAAGCCTTGTAAGGGAACCTGTCACATTGAGCAGGAAATAGTAAAGGTCCCTGGTCCTCTCGCAGGATTCCAGAAGATGGTTCATCGCCCTTTCGGGGGATTCCTCCCCTGAGTTTTCAAAGGCATAGAGCGACTTGAACACTTTTATTCTTATCAAACGGCGGTTGAGCATATCCTTATTCTCGATATTTTGCCAAATATTTTGCAAAGATAACCTTTGGAACGAAATTAAATTTATATTTGTGAAAGATTTTAAAAAAATGTGAGGTATGTATTTTGAAGATTACGACAACGCAGGGCAGCAGGAGCACGGCACCGATGATGTTTTTTCGAAGCCTGTCAGGGCTGGGAAGCGCACCTATTTCTTTGATGTGAAATCCACCAAGGGCAACGACTATTACCTGACAATCACCGAAAGCAAGAGGCGGATCGAGCACGACGGGCGCTATGTTTACGACAAGCACAAGATATTCCTTTACAAGGAGGATTTCGAAAAGTTCACCGAAGGCCTGCAGGAGGTCATCGACTACATCAAGCAGCGTTGTCCGGTAACCGAAGCCCGTCCATACGAACAGCGTGAGGGCGACGAGGCTCCGCGCACCGAGGTGAAATTCGAAGAACTCTGACAAATAAAGATTCCGGGCAGGTCATGAAAAAATTTCTCGCCGCGGTGATTCTTTCGGTCATCGCGGGATGCAACCCGGGCAATTCACAATACTCGAGGGGTGACATGTGGTTCCATTCCGCAAATCCCGTTGCGGAAGACAAGGTCGACGTATTCTACATAGCATCGGTCAATTTCCTGGAATCCCGCGACGCAGAGGGGAATTCCCTTCCGTGCATCACCCTTGACGGAAGCCAGCGCAAGGTGCTCGACACCGAGATATCCTACGCGCAGGGAATGTTCGGTGACTCACTCAATTTCTTCTCCCCGTATTTTCACCAGCTGACGTTCGAAACCGCAACCGGAGGAGGCGATGTACTCGGCAGCGCCTTCGCCGACAACGCAAGGGAAACGGGCGAAGCATTCAGATACTATATCGATCACCTCAACGGAGGCAGACCGTTCATCCTGGCCGGATTCAGTCTCGGGGCCATGATGGCCGTCGAGATTCTCAAGAATATGGACGAGAGCGTATATTCACGCCTCGTGGCGGCGTATATAATGGGATATCGGCTGAGTCCGGGCGACCTGGGCCACAAATATGTCAGGGCCGCCACCGACCGGTATTCCCGCGGGAAGGCCATATCGTTCAACTCCGTGTCCACGCCCGAAGGCATCTTCCACCTCACGACCGACAGCGCCGCGGCCATAATCAACCCCGTAAGCTGGAGCACGGATACTGCACCGGCATCGTTCACCTACAACGGTCAGCATCTCACCGTAGCAATTGACAGCACCCTCAACATCCTTATAGTAAAAGGCTTCGAAGCGGAAGACACCCCGTGGAGCAAGCTTTTCCCGGAGGGCAACCTCCATCACTGGGACCTTCTCTTCTACCGCGACGCGATTCACCGCAACGCTCTCGACCGCGCATACGGCAAAGCACGGAAAGGTTTCACCGAATCCAAAAATTGAGTACATTTGCACGACAAACACAAACCAAACAAAAACAAACATACCATGATCAACAACACACTTTCAGACCGTCTCAACAAACTCTCACCTTCGGCAACACTTGCAATGTCGCAGAAGAGCAGCGAGCTCAAGGCCCAGGGCATCGACATCATCAACATGTCGGTAGGCGAGCCGGACTTCAATACTCCCGACCACATCAAGGATGCCGCCAAGAAGGCCATCGACGAAAACTGGACACGTTATTCGCCGGTTCCCGGTTATCCCGACCTCAAGAAGGCAATCAGCGCCAAGCTCAAGAACGAGAACAACCTCGAATACTCAACCGATGAGATCCTCACCTCCAACGGAGCAAAGCAGTGCGTATGCAACGCCGTCCTCGCTCTCGTGAACGAAGGCGACGAGGTCATCATCCCCACTCCCTACTGGGTAAGTTATCCCCAGATGGCAAAACTCGCAGGCGGTACCCCCGTATTCATCCCCGCTCCCATCGAGCAGGACTTCAAGATCACCCCTGCACAGCTCGAAGCTGCCATCACCCCCAAGACCAAGATGATAATCCTCTGCTCCCCCAGCAACCCTACCGGTTCCGTGTATTCTGCAGAAGAACTCGAAGGACTTGCAAAGGTGATAATGAAGCACGACAACCTCTTCGTCCTCGCCGATGAAATCTACGAACACATCAACTATGTGGGCAAGCACGCCTCCATCGCGGCAGTTCCCGGAATGCGTGAGCGCACAATCATAATCAACGGCGTATCCAAGGCATACGCCATGACCGGCTGGCGTATCGGCTTCATGGCCGCTCCCCAGTGGATCATCAAGGGTTGCAACAAGCTCCAGGGCCAGTACACCAGCGGCCCGTGCTCGGTGAGCCAGAAGGCTGCCACGTTTGCCTGGAATGCAGACCAGAAGTGCGTAGAGGATATGCGCAAGGCATTTGAGCGCCGCCGCGACCTCATCGTAAAGCTCGCCAAGGAAATACCCGGTCTGGAGGTCAACAAGCCCCAGGGCGCATTCTACCTCTTCCCCAAGTGCTCCAGCTTCTTCGGCAAGAAGGCCGGCGACCGTGTGATCAACAATTCGACCGACCTTGCAATGTACCTTCTCGAAGTCGGCCACGTGGCTACGGTTGGCGGCGATGCCTTCGGTTCTCCTGAATGCTTCCGTATGTCATACGCCCTCTCCGACGAAGAGATAACAAAAGCCATCGGACGCATCAAGGACGCTCTCGCCAATCTGAAATAAAAACAATCGATATGAAACTCAACGTAAAAGTTGCAGTTCTTCTTATTTCCGCTATCGGTGTTCTGGTCTCGTGCCGGAACACCGACAACGGTTTTGAAAAGAACATACCCGTTGTAAACAAAGCTCTCAGCGATACCGGTTCCGCATTCTATGCCGACTTCGGATCATACGACAAGGAACTCAAAGACCTGCCCATCGGCGTATTCGACAGCGGTACCGGCGGGCTTACGGTGCTCGAGAAGCTTCTTTCGCTCGACAAGTTCAACAATATCTCCGGAGACGGGACGCAAGACGAAATCCTCGACTTTGCAGGTGAACATTTCATCTACCTCGCCGATCAGGCCAATATGCCTTACGGAGTGTATGATGCCTGCGGCAAGGCCGACTATCTCCGTGAACTGGTGGCCAAGGACGCGCTCTTCCTGATGGGAGGCAAGTATTACAGGAATCCCTTCGAGGCTCAGCCAACCGGCAGCAAGCCAAGCGTAAAAATAATGGTGATTGCCTGCAACACGGCCACGGCCTATGGTCTGAAGGACGTGAGTTCGATGCTTGAGCAGAGCGGCACCGGAGTAAAGGTGATAGGCGTAATCAACGCCGGAGTCAAGGCCGCTCTCGACCAGATGGCCGATGAAACCGCCCCTTATGCCATCGGGGTTCTGGCAACCCAGGGCACAATCTCTTCGGGCGCGTATGAGCGTACCATCCGTGAGGAAACGGCAGCGCGTGGAATCAAGCAGGAGGTCGTAGTGGTGAACCAGAGCGGATACGGATTCGCCGAGTCGGTTGACAGCGAGCCCGACTACGTGAACGTCAATCTCACCGAGCCCCGTGATTCATACAGGGGACCCGTATTCGGTGAAGAGGATGTAGCCATCAAGGCCGACCTTCTCCCGGTATACAACTTCGACATGACCGGAAACCGTGTGCTCACGGCAACCGACTCCGCTACAGGGCAATACACGGCGTTCCAGCTCAACGACGCAATCAACTACGCCCGTTTCAACCTTGTATCGCTCGTCGAGCGCCATCGCCAGAGCGGCAGCAACGTGCCTATCAAGGCGGTGATTCTCGGATGCACCCACTATCCTTTCCTCATCGAAACGCTGCAGCAGGTGATTGGCGAATTGAGGGACTATACCGTCAACGGCAGCCATCCCTACCGCCACCTCATCGCCGAAAACCTGATCTTCATCGACCCTGCGGTCTATACCGCAATAGAGTGCTACAGCACCCTGAGGGCCGACGGCAATCTGGCATACCGCATCACCGACACCAAGGTCGATGCATTCATCTCGGTACCCAGCGGGGATCTGGATGCAGAAAAACTCACCGACGACGGCAATCTCAAATACGAGTTCAAGTACGGCCGCGAGGTCGGTACGGAAGACATAACGACCAAGCAGGTTCCCTTCTCCAAGGCCAATATCGACGAGACGAACCTCCGCAGGATCGAGAAGCTTCTTCCCTATTCGTATTCGCTCATATACCCCACGATGGAATAATCCATCAGCCAAAGGTTGCAGCCGATGTACAAGGAAATTATTTCCCCGGAGGAGATCGAGCCTATGGAGCTCATCTCCTTTCCGGGCAAAATAACGGTGATAGAAGACGAGGGTCCGGCATTGTCGTACGCCGTGGATTATCTCAATTCGCAGCGTATGATAGGTTTCGACACCGAAACCCGCCCGGTGTTCACTCCCCACGCACCGAGGAACAAGACCGCCCTGCTGCAACTGTCCGGGCCGGATGAGGCTTTCCTTTTCAGGCTGAACCACATCGGCCTGCCCAAAAGCGTGGCCGACATCCTTGCCGACAGGTCCATCACCAAGATCGGCGCCGCCGTTGGCGAAGACATACGCGGGCTCTGCGAGCACCGCAGTTTTGTAGCAGGCCGCTTCATGGACCTCCAGCAGTTCGGATTCCTTCACGGAATCCGCGAAAAGAGCGTACGCAAGATGGCAGCCATAATATTCGGCAAGAAAGTGTCGAAGGCGCAGCAATGCTCCAATTGGGAGGCCCAGCCCCTTTCGGAGCCGCAACAGCTATATGCCGCCACTGACGCGTGGATATGCCTTGAAATGTACAAGGCTCTGCTCCTCTCGCCGCTTGTTGACCTTCCACCGCTTCAACAGACGCAATGACACGGATCATACTCAAGAAAGGGCGCGAAGAGTCGCTCCTGAGGTTCCATCCGTGGGTTTTCTCGGGTGCCGTGGCACGTATCGACGGCCCTGACCCTGCAGAGGGTGACGTGGTTGGCGTATGGAGCGCTTCCGGCGAGTGCCTAGGATGCGGGCATTTCCAGAAAGGCTCGATAACGGTGAGGATGCTCTCTTTCGACGGAGAAACCCTTCCCGACGGATTCTGGACCGACAGGCTCAGAGCCGCGCTCTCCGAGAGGATGTCGCTGCCCCTGGGCGATGACACGAACTGCTATCGTCTGGTACACGGCGAAGGAGACAACCTCCCCGGCCTGATCATCGACTGGTACAACGGAGTTTGCGTAATGCAGGCCCATTCGGCCGGGATGTTCAGGGCAAGGAGTGCAATTGCGGCCTCGCTCGCCGAAGTGTACGGTTCACGGCTCGAAGCCGTTTACGACAAAAGTTCCGGGACAGCCCCGTTCAAGGCAGGGCTTGACCTTGGCGACGGATACCTTCTCGACCTGCGCAGGCAAAAGGAAACGGGGCGGATGGTATCCGAACACGGGTACAAGTTCCTTGTCGATTGGGAAACGGGGCAGAAAACAGGATTCTTCCTCGACCAGAGGGAGAACAGGGCCCTGGTCGGGGCATACGCCAGAGGAAGGCGGGTGCTCAACCTGTTCTGCTACACCGGGGGATTCTCCATCTACGCCCTTGGAGGAGGCGCGTCGAGCGTGGATTCGGTTGACAGCTCGGCCAAGGCAATGGAGCTCACCGGGCAGAACGTGGAGGCCAACGGCTTCTCCGACCGTCACACCTCCCACTGCTGCGACGCCATTGATTTCCTGCACGAATCACCCGGTGGGGCATACGACCTGATGGTGGTCGACCCTCCGGCATTCGCAAAGCACCGCGAAGCCTTGCACAACGCCTTGAGAGCATATCAGAGGCTCAATGCGGATGCCATAGCGAAAATCGCGCCCGGAGGCCTCATCTTCACGTTCAGCTGCTCACAGGCCGTAGACAGGCAGGCCTTCTCGCTCGCCGTGTTCTCGGCAGCGGCCCAGTGCGGCCGCAAAGTGCGCATCCTCGCCAGGCTCTCACAGCCGGCAGACCACGCAGTCAATATCTACCATCCCGAAGGGGAATACCTCAAAGGGCTGCTCCTTTACGTAGAATAATGGGCTCTGAACGGTTCACATATCCGTTCTGCTACAAGCCGCACCCGGACATAGCGGAGGCTGCGGCACGTCTTATCGGGAAAATCAAGTCCGACAAGTCGCTCGATGAGCTGTTCGCCCCGGGCAAGATGCTTGGCATACTCAAAACCGACCGTGGTTTCCTGTACGGATTCTCGGGTCTTGCGGGAGGCAAGGCCGTAATAGAGGGTTTCGTACCTCCCATCTTCGACTGCACGAAGGTGGATATCGACTCTCACTCGGAGGAGGAATCACAGCGGCTGCAGAAATGGCTGTTCTCGCAGTACAAGGTGCTCAACGCGCTCGGCCAAAGCAGGAGCATACTCGATATATTCGCCGACAAAGGGCTGGTCCCTCCCTCCGGAACAGGAGAATGCGCCGGGCCGAAGATGCTTCAGGAGGCATATCTGAAAGGGATGAAACCACTGGCTATGGGAGAATTCTGGTATGGGGCATCACCCGAAAGGGAAGTCCGCCGCCAGGGCTGCTTCTACCCTTCCTGCACAGGCAAATGCGGTCCGCTGCTGGAGTGGATGCTGCAGGGGCTTGACGTCGAAGCTAATCCGCTGGATGATGACAATCTGTGGAGCAGCGAAGAGCCTCTGATCCGTTTCGAGGACATGCACATAATAGTTGTCGACAAACCCTCCGGAATGCTTGCCGTACCGGGCAGAACTGCGAAGAAACCCCTTTCCCGGTGGCTGGAAGAAAAATGCTCCTGTGAGATATTCTCCTGCCACAGGCTCGATATGGACACCTCCGGGCTTATGGTATTCGCCAAAAGCCTTCAGGGCCAGATTGAAATACGACGGCAATTCGAGCAACGCCTGGTATCGAAAGCGTATATGGCCATAATCGACCCTCCGTTAAAAGGGAGAATAACGCCACGGGAAGGCAAGATTTCGCTGCCGCTGGCACTCGACTACTATGACAGGCCACGGCAGATGGTCGACAGGGAAAACGGAAAGCCGGCCGTCACAGGGTATGAAATTATCAGGGACCTGGAGGATGGCAGGTCGCTCGTCAGACTCGTGCCATATACCGGAAGGACCCACCAACTGAGAGTGCACTGCGCGCACGAAGCCGGCTTGGGAAGGCCCATATCGGGAGACAGGCTCTACGGGGGCAGCCCCCTCGCAGGGAGGCTTATGCTCCACGCCTGTTACCTGAGCTTCCGCCATCCTGAAACGGGCGAAAGGCTCACCTTCAAATAGAATTCTCTCCCCGGCTGCGCTTCCACCTGTCGCGGGCCAGCTGCTGCATATCCACTACGGTATCGCGCTCATCCACTATTTCGTCGCCGAGTACGGTTTCGATTATATCCTCCATCGTTATCAGACCCTGGAACGAGCCGTAGTCGTTTATCACGATGGCAATCTGCTCCTTGCTGCGGAGCATCTCGTCCCACACCTTGTCGATGGTGGTATTCTCCGGAAAAGACGATATGTCACGACGGAGCGAGGCCAGCGTGCAGTCGTACTTGTCATCGGCCATCAGCTGGATGGCCTCGATCCTGAGAATATAGCCGGTTATGTATTCGTCATTGTCGCCATAGACAGGAATGCGGCTGTGGTGCAGGAAACGGCGGTCCTTGTAGAACTGCTTTATCGTCATCCCTTCGGGCGCTATGGCGGCCACAACCCTCGGGGTCATAGCATCCTTCACGGTGAGGTCTCCGATATTTATCAGATTATGGATTATCTCGCTCTCATCCTCCTCCAGCTCGCCGGATTCCTCCGCCACGTCGGCCATCGCCCCTATCTCCTCACGCGAAACGGAGGTGTCGTTGCCATTGGGGGAGATTCCCTTCTGGAGAGCTTCGATCACTACAACCACAGGGTAAAGAATCCATATCAGGACCCTTATCGTACCGGCCGTAAACCCTACCAGGGACTTCCAGTACGTGGTGCCTATCGTCTTGGGCAGGATTTCCGAGAACAGCAGTATAAGCACGGTGGTAACCACGCTCACCAGAGCGAACCACTGCGAGCCGAAGACAATCGTGGCCTGACGCCCCACCCCGGCCGCGCCTATCGTGTTGGCGATGGTGTTGAGCGAAAGGATGGCCGCCAGCGGGCGCGAAGGATCCTGCTTGTAAGCCTTGAACCTTGCGGCCGGGCCATAGCCGTCGTCCTCAAGCATCGTCACATAGGATATCGGCGTGCTCATAAGGGATGACTCCAGGATGGAGCAGAGGAAGGAGAAGCACATCGCGCCGAAAAGAAAAGCTATAAGGGCAACCATAATCGGTAAGATTGTTTTGTAAAAATAATGAAAATAATGATTGGGCGCGATTTTTTTGATGTATATTTGTTCTGGCAGACAAAACCGAACAATGGATACCACCGCAATCTTGCTGATACTGCTGACCGCCTTTCTGTCCACCTTCATCCAGAGGGTCACCGGATTCGGCTTCGGAATCGTGTTCATGAGCGTAGTGCCGTTCCTCATGCCCTCGTACGGCGAAGCCGTAACCCTGTCGGGAGTCCTGGCCCTCGTCTGCAACGCCGGGGCCGGGATACCTGTGACCAAATATCTCAAATGGAAAAAGATGGCCATCATCCTGGCGGTATTCCTCGTAGTGTCGTATTTTTCCGTAAGGATAGTGACTGTGGCCGACAATGACCTCATGAAACGCATCCTCGGCGTGTTCCTGATTGCCGTGGCCATCTATTTCTACTGCCTCAACGGCAAAATACGCATGAAGCCCACCGTCCCCGTGCAGGCCGGAATGGGAGTGGTATCAGGCGTAATGGGCGGGCTTTTCGGCATCCAGGGGCCTCCGGCAGTACTTTACTTCATATCCTGCACCGACGACAAGAATGAATACATGGCCCTCACCCAATGGTATTTCCTGATAGGGAATGTATGGATGACCTTTTCGAGGGCGCACAACGGGCTTCTCACTCCAGCCGTGGAGCGCGCCTGCCTCCCGGGAGCCGCAGCCGTCATCCTCGGCCTGCTGCTGGGACGCGTCGTCTACAGCAGGATGAACATCGGCACAATCCGCAAGGGAGTCTATATCTTCATCGCCGTCGCCGGCATAGTCGCCCTGCTGGCATAGAGGCTGCATTCCAAAAAGAATCGCTATCTTTGTGACCTTATGGCAGACAGTAATTTCATAGACCATGTGCGCATCTATTGCAAGGCCGGCAACGGCGGCAACGGATCGATGCACCTGCACCGGGCCAAATACGTACCCAAAGGAGGGCCCGACGGAGGTGACGGAGGGCGCGGCGGCCACATAATCCTGCGCGGCAACAAGCAGATGTGGACCCTCATCCATCTGCGCTACCGCAAGAACATAAAGGCCGGAGACGGCGGAGCTGGAAGCGGGCAGCTCAAGACAGGCAAAGTGGGGGCCGACATAATCCTGGAGGTGCCGCTGGGCACCGTGGCCAGGGACGGAGAGACCCAGGAAACCCTGTTCGAGGTGATGGAGGACGGGCAGGAGCATATCCTTGCCAAGGGAGGCCGCGGAGGCTGGGGCAACGACCATTTCAAAAGCGCCACCAACCAGACCCCGAGATACGCCCAACCGGGAGAACCGGGTGTGGAAGGGCTCTTCATACTCGAACTCAAGGTGCTGGCCGACGTGGGGCTGGTGGGATTTCCCAATGCGGGCAAGTCCACCCTGCTCTCGGTGGTGTCGGCGGCCAAGCCCAAGATAGCCAACTACGCATTCACAACCCTTGAGCCGAATCTGGGCATAGTGACCCACCGCGACGGCAAATCATTCGTAATGGCCGACATCCCGGGCATCATAGAGGGGGCTCACGAAGGCAAGGGGCTCGGATTGAGATTTCTCAGGCACATAGAGCGCAACTCGATGCTGCTCTTCATGGTGCCTGCCGACAGCAATGACATAAAGACCGAGTACAAGATACTCCTCAACGAACTCAAGCAATACAACCCCGAACTGCTCGACAAGCAGAGGGTGCTGGCCATCAGCAAGTCGGATATGCTCGACGACGAACTCAAGGCCTCGATACGCCGCACCCTGCCGAAGGGCGTACCACATATATTCATCTGCTCGATAACGGGCGAAGGCATAACTCAACTGAAAGATTTACTCTGGGACACTCTCAACAAAGATGGAAACGCTCATTGAACTCGACAAGATGCTTTCGGTGAGCATCAACAACCTCAACTCACCCGTTCTTGACGCCTTTATGGTTTTCATATCAAGGGTGTATGTCTGGGTACCGCTTTACGTGGCGATAATTGCATATTATTTCTGGAAGATGCCCTGGAGGAGGGCTCTTGCGGCAATTCTGGTGATTGTTGCGGCATTCGCCTTTACGGATATGTTTTCCCACTACCTGAAAACAGACGTATTCTGCCGTTTGAGGCCATGCAACGACCCTTCGCTCGAGGGGTTGATTGCCCTGCCCGACGGCAGGGGGAGCCTCTACGGATTCCCTTCCGGGCACGCCTGCAATACCATATGCTTCGCCATACTTACCTCCTGGCTCAGCCACAGGAGGTGGTGGACCGTAACGATGGTCACCTGGTCGCTTGCAATCTCATACAGCCGCATCTATCTGGCAATGCATTTCCTTGGCGACGTAATCGCCGGATTGGTTTTCGGCGCGGCCGTAGCGGTTGCCGGAATCCTGCTGCTGAAGTTCATCTTCTCAAAAATACCTGAAACAAAGGAATGCTCTGCATAACCGACCGGGGAACCGACCCCTATTGGAATCTGGCAGCCGAGGAATACCTGCTCTGCAATTTTACGGAACCCGTGTTCCGCCTGTGGCGCAACGATTCCTCGGTGATTGTAGGGCGCAACCAGAATGCCGCCGCCGAAATCAACCGGGAGTTCGTGGAGAGCCGCAACGTGGCTGTGGTGCGCCGTCTCACCGGAGGCGGAGCGGTGTTCCACGATCTGGGCAATGTAAATTACACCTTCATAGACAAGCGCATAGACGGAGAAGATGCAAATGCGATGTTCCGCCGCTTCACGGCCCCGATAGTGGAGGCCCTGAACAAGCTCGGCGTGGCAGCACGGCTGGAAGGACGGAACGACCTGACAATCGACGGTCTGAAGTTCTCGGGCAATGCAATGTGCATACAGGGAGGCCGCGTGCTGCAGCACGGCACCCTGCTTTTCAGCTCCAGGGTTGAAGATATCTCCGGCGCCCTTCTCCCCCGACCCGAAAAATACTCCGGCCGCTGCGTGCAATCAGTCCGCAGCCGCGTGACGAACATAAGCTCGCATCTTGCGACCCCTATGAGTGTGGCGGAATTCATCGAATTCCTGCGCCTCAACGTGGCCGAATCCTGCACGCCCTACTCCTATTCAGAGAAAGACGAATCTGCGATAGAGCGCCTTGCCGACGAAAGATACCGCACCGCTGAATGGAACTTCGGACAGTCGCCCGCCTTCGGCTTCCACAACTGCAGGAAATTCCCCGCAGGGCTGGTGGAAGTCGGCCTCGACGTTGCCGAAGGCAGAATAATCCGCATAGAGATTCAGGGCGACTACTTCTTCCGCAAGCCCACCTCCGAACTGTGCACCATACTCACAGGATGCCGTTACGACAAACAAGAGATTACCGGCCTTCTCGAGCCGGTAACCCTTGATGATTATCTGTGCGGAATATCAGCCGCACAACTGGTGGAAATCCTTTTCTGATTACTCCAAAGGGCGGATGCGGACATCCGTCACCCCTTCGAGACGGGCCTTGAGCCGCTCCACGTCGGTAGGAGTGTCAACCCCGCCGTAATGGTAGGGATAAAACACTGCAGGCCTGATGGCCTCCACCACGCGTACGCATTGGTCTATCGTCATTGTATAGGGCTGGTTGACGGGCAGGAAAGCTATGTCCACACCACGTATAGCCATTACATCGTCGTTGTCTTCGGTATCGCCGGCCACGTATATGACCGTACCGCCGAGAGTGATGAGATACCCGGCGTCGCCCCGCTCCCTGGGATGGAAGTCGAGATGCCCCTCGGTGATATTGTATGCAGGGACAGCCTCAATACGCACCCCCTCGAAAGGCTCGGCCACCTCGCCCGGCGAGAGCTTCATATAATCCTCGCCGCCCGTAAGAGCCTTGACGGCGGCAGTGTCGCAGTGGTCGTAATGGTCGTGGGTTATCAGTACCAGATCGGCCTTTGGCTGGTTTTTCCAGGCAATTCCGTCTCCGGAGGGATCCACATATATGCGATGGCCTCCCCAGCAGAAAGCCACCGAAGCGTGAGTATAGAAAGTGATCGCTATCTGCGAGCCGTCCCTGGCCGCGATTATGTCCTCGGGATACTCCACGCCGCCCTTGCAGCCTATCATCGAGAGCAATGACATTGCGAGAATGAACCGTTTCATTACTTGAACCTCTTTTCCTTGGCCTGCACGAGCATATCCTTGAGGATGCCGGCACATTCGGTTACAGCCGTCTCGAATGTGGAGGAGTTGCGCTCCACAACGATTTCGTCGGCTCCGGGAACGATGACACGCGCCTTCACGTTCTTGTTCTGCGGATCCGAGAGGAGCGACAGGCTCACCTCCATACGGGAAGCCTCGTCATAGAATTTGGAGAGTTTGGCGAACTTCTTGTTCACGAAATCGATGAGCTTCGAATCAGCGTCAAACTTGAGCGATTGAACATTTATTTCCATATTACCTCCTGTTTTTGGCCCTTGGATGAGCCGTTAGATATGTCTGTTTCAACTTCTCAAACGAATTATGCGTATATACCTGCGTCGCAGCGAGGGAAGAGTGCCCCAATATCTCCTTTATGCTGTTGAGGTCAGCCCCCCTGTTGAGCAGGTGTGTGGCGAGAGAATGGCGCAGGGCATGGGGAGCCTTTTTGCCGGTAAAACCCGGCAGGCCCGAGAGCTGCTCCCTTACAATCCTGTTCACCATTCCCGGATATACCCTGCCGCCTTTGGCGGTAAGGAAGAAAAGGCCCTCGGGATTGGAGGGGAATATCTCTCCCGCACTTTTCAAATATAGCTCCAATTCCTGACAAATCAAAGCCGGAAGAGGAATTTCTCTCGGTTTGTCACCTTTCCCCACCACCCTTATCACTTTGCGGTGAGGGTCGAAATCAGCCCGCCTGAGGCTGCACAGCTCGCTGCGGCGCAGACCTCCGCAGTAAAGGACGAGCATCATAGTGCGGTTGCGGAATCCCTCAAAATCAGCGGGATCCCCGCCATAAACGGGCACTTCTTCGAAATAGCCCCTGAGCGCATCCTCCGTATAGAACTGGGGCAGCCGCTTCTGCTGCTTCGGGCGCGGCACCTTCAGCACCGGATTGGAATCGATCAGACCCACCTTGGTCAGATACCGGCAGTAGCTGCTCAAAGCCGACAGGCGGAGGTCCACCGTGCGCGCCGAAATGCCGGCATCCATTCCGGAGGCTACGAATCCGCGTATGTTGACGGGAGTGAGCACCTCAAGCATCTGCTTTTCACAGACGGGCCGTCCTTCCGGAAAGATAAAATCGTAGAACGCATCCACCGCACCGGAATATATCTCTCTGGTGCGCTGCGAGCAACGCTTCTGCGAGCTGAGATACGCTATGAAATCCTCATCCACCATAGGCTCCTGGATGCGTCATTTCCCCTTGCAGTAATCCAGCGGAGGCCTGCGGTCACCCATAAGCGGCACAAACTTGAAATCGCGGCCGCGGGCGGCATAGTACTCGTCGAGCATAGCCTTGACATCCTCCGGATGGGTATAGAGATGCAGCGCCGCAAGATACTCGGCCCCGGCCACCACCATCAGCGACTTCGTCCCCACGGTGGTGCCGCCTATCGAAGTCTGCTGCCACGAATGCAACCCGGCATTCATAATCTGGGTCGCCACCGACATCTGTACCAGCGGCCCCATCTGCGACACGTTGCCCACGTCGCTCGACGCTCCTGAAAATCCCTCGTATATTTCGGGCTCCACAATCTCGAAATTGGACAAATCGGCATCCCAGCCCGAATTGCGCATTATCTCAGAGCAGAAAGCCTTTTCGCGTTCGTCAAGGACCACCCCTCCGACGCTCTTGAGACTCGAGAGCATAATGGAGGAAAGATGCCTGTTCGTGAGCCTTTCATAGTTGCCGTTGACAACCTCGAACGTCACGTCGGTACCGGTGCCCAGGGCGGCTCCCCTTGCGGCATCCTTGGCCCTTTCAAGCACTTCGAGCACCACCTCGGCCTTGGGATGACGGATATAATAGAGTACCGATGCCCTCTCGGGCACAACGTTCGGAGCCTGACCCCCGTTCGAGATTATGTAATGTATGCGGCACTCGGAGGGCACGTGCTCCCTCATCATATTCATCATATGGTCGAACGCCTCCACAGCATCGAGTGCACTGCGGCCGTTCCAGGGAGAGACCGACGCATGCGACGGGGTACCGTGGAAAGTGAATTCCACCCGCACGTTGGCGAGGCCCGAAGAGAGGCTCACCTGATTGCGGGTCCCCGGATGCCAGTCGAAGAAGGCATCACAGCCGTCGAAGCATCCCGCCTTGGTCATATAGGCCTTGCCTCCCCCACCCTCCTCGGCAGGGCATCCGAAATACTTCACGGTGCCGCGGTGGCCCTGGGAGAGCCACTTTGAAATCGCCACCGCCGCGGCGGCAGGGGCTGTACCGAGAAGATTGTGCCCGCAGGCGTGGCCGGCCGCACCTTCCGTCACCGGACGCTTTACGGTAACGGTGTCCTGCGACATACCCGGCAGTGCGTCATATTCTCCAAGGAGACCTATCACGGGCGAGCCCTCGCCGAAAGTGGCCACAAAGGCCGTCGGAATCCCCGCCACGCCTATTTCTACCGAAAAACCGTTAGCCTTCAGATGGTCGGCCAGAGCCTTGGAACTCCTGTATTCAAGATAGCCCGGCTCCGCATAGCGGTGAATCTCCTTCTGGAGAGAATCGTAAACGGCGAAACTCCCGTTGAGATACTCCATCCCGACCGTATTCTTGAAATCGACCTGTTTCCTGCCCTGTGCAGGAAGCATAACGGCAAGCGTGAGAATAATCAGAAACAATCTTTTCATAGCAAAAAAAAATGGAGGACAGCGTCTGCCGTCCTCCAAATTTAATGAATTTTTGAAAATTCCGTAAAGATTATTCGAATCTCTGGTTGAGGATTTCCATAATCTTGATGGCGGCCGTTGCCACAGGAGTACCGGGGCCGAAGATGGCCATGGCGCCATCGCGGTAGAGCTCATCGTAGTCCTGTGCGGGAATCACGCCGCCCACAACCACTGCGATATCCTCGCGGCCGAGTTTCTTGAGTTCGGCGATAATCTGAGGAACGAGTGTCTTGTGGCCTGCTGCCAGTGAAGAAACGCCGACTACGTGTACGTCATTCTCGACAGCCTGCTTTGCAGCCTCCTCAGGAGTCTGGAAGAGAGGGCCCATATCCACGTCGAAGCCGCAGTCGGCATAGCCGGTAGCTACAACCTTGGCTCCACGGTCGTGACCGTCCTGGCCGAGTTTTGCAATCATTATACGGGGCTGACGGCCTTCCTTCTTTGCGAATTCGGCAACCATCTTCCTGGCCTCTTCAAACTGTGAGTTGCTCTTTACTTCTGAAGCGTAAACACCTGTATTCATACGGATAACAGCTTTATAACGTCCAACTACCTTTTCGCAGGCATCGGAGATTTCACCGAGAGTCGCACGAACCTTGGCTGCCTCGACTGCGAGGGAGAGAAGGTTGCCGCTCTTGGTCTCGACAGCCTTGGTGATGGCAGCGAGGGCGGCCTGAACCTTGGCTTCGTCGCGTGAAGCGCGGAGAGCCTTCAGACGGGCAATCTGGCTTTCGCGTACCTTGGTGTTGTCCACGTCGAGAATCTCGATGGGGTCTTCGTGCTCAAGACGATATTCGTTGATACCTATGATCTTGTCGATACCCGAATCGATGCGGGCCTGCTTGCGTGCAGCGGCCTCCTCGATGCGGAGCTTGGGGATACCGGTTTCGATGGCCTTGGCCATACCGCCAAGTTTCTCCACCTCCTCGATATGCTCCCACGCCTTGTGGGCGAGTTCGTTGGTCAGGCTCTCGACATAGTATGAACCTGCCCAGGGGTCGATCGACTTGCAGACCTTGGTCTCTTCCTGAATATAGATCTGGGTGTTGCGGGCAATGCGGGCCGAGAAGTCGGTAGGCAGCGCGATAGCCTCGTCGAGAGCGTTGGTATGGAGGCTCTGGGTATGTCCGAGAGCTGCACCCATAGCCTCGATGCAGGTACGTGCAACGTTGTTGAAAGGATCCTGCTCCGTGAGTGACCAGCCTGATGTCTGGCTGTGGGTACGCAGGCTCAAGCTCTTGGGGTTCTTGGGGTTGAACTGGCTTACAATCTTGGCCCAGAGCATACGTGCGGCACGCATCTTGGCTATTTCCATGAAGTGGTTCATACCGATTGCCCAGAAGAACGACAGGCGCGGTGCGAAGGCATCCACGTCGATTCCGGCCTTGATACCGGTACGCAGATACTCGAGACCGTCGGCCAGTGTGTATGCCATCTCTATGTCGTTGGTAGCGCCGGCCTCCTGCATATGGTTACCGGAGATGGAGATGGAATTGAACTTGGGCATGAACTTCGAGGTATAGGCGAAGATGTCGCCGATGATGCGCATCGAGAACTCAGGCGGATAGATGTATGTGTTGCGCACCATGAACTCCTTGAGGATATCGTTCTGGATGGTACCTGCCATCTCCTCAAGTTTGGCGCCCTGCTCGAGACCGGCTACGATATAGAAGGCCATGATGGGAAGCACTGCACCGTTCATGGTCATCGAAACCGACATCTTGTTGAGGGGAATCTGGTCGAAGAGGATCTTCATGTCCTCAACAGAGCAAATTGAAACGCCTGCCTTTCCGACATCACCCACTACGCGAGGGTGATCCGCATCGTATCCGCGGTGTGTGGCAAGGTCGAATGCAACGGAAAGGCCCTTCTGACCGGCTGCAAGGTTGCGGCGGTAGAATGCGTTCGATTCCTCGGCCGTGGAGAATCCGGCATACTGGCGGATTGTCCAGGGCTTGTTGACATACATGGTCGAATAGGGACCGCGGAGGAACGGAGCCACGCCTGCAGCGTAGTTGAGATGTTCCATACCCTCGAGATCCTTTTCGGTGTAGAGGGGTTTCACAGCGATCTGTTCGGGAGCAATCCACGATTCCTCCTTGGAAGAGCAGCAGCACTTGGATGCTGCAGCACCTTTGTATTCAATATCTTTGAAATTAGGTCTCATTGTTATTTCCTCCTCATTAAAGTTCCTTGATTCCCATTTGTTTCTGGTATTCCTTGAGGGTTTCAAGGATATTGCACTTGACGTGGATGTAGTTCTTCACGCCCTTTTCCTCGAGCTGCGGACGGCACTCGGGATCGCCGGCAACGACAACGACGGCCTTGCCTCCGATCTTTTCAGCGATTGAAGGCACCGCCTCGAGATATTCATCGTCGGATGAGCAAGCGACCACTATGTCGGCCTTGGCAGCGAGGGCTGCCTTCACACCCTCTTCGATAGTTGCGAAGCGGTTGTTGTCGACAACCTTGAAGCCTGCCACCGCAAAGAAGTTGCAGCTGAACTGGGCGCGCGCACGGCACATCGCCAGATTGCCGAAGGTGAGCATGAATGCCACGGGCTGCTTGCCGCAACGGTCGGTGGCGAGACGGAGCGCCTCGAAAGGCTGGGCTGCGCGGTATGACTTGAGCGGCTCTGCAACGGTTCTCTCGCCGCAGCAGGGCTCTTCTGCCTTGCAGCAGGCCTTTACGGCATCACGATTTACGATTTCGGGGGTTATTTCGTCCGAAGCCTTTTCGAGGAAGTTGGGGAACTGGTTGGAGCCGAGGATGGTTTCGCGGCGCTGTGCGAAGTTCTTGTCCTTCTTGTCGGCCACGGCCTTTATTTCCGACTGGATGAATCCGGCCTTGAAGGCCTCGGTATAGCCGCCCTTCTCCTCCACTGCCTTGAAGAGGTTCCAGGCAGCGTCGATGATGGATGCGGTGAGGTTTTCGATATAGTATGAACCTGCAGCGGGATCGACTATCTTGTTGAAGCGCGCCTCCTCCTTGAGGATGGACTGCACGTTGCGGGCGATGCGGTTGGAGAACTCTCCGGGAGCGCGGAACGCATAGTCGAACGGAAGCACCTCGAGGGAGTGAACTCCGGCCACTGCGGCGCTCATAGCCTCGGATGTGCCGCGGAGCATATTCACGTATGCATCATAAACCGTCTGGTTCCATCCGCTGGTAACCGCGTGCGACATTATCTTCTGTGCGCACTCGCAGTCGGCGCCGTAGCTCTTGATGACATTCGCCCAAACCACACGTGCTGCGCGGAATTTGGCAATCTCCATAAAGTAGTTGGAACTTACGCCGAAGGTGAACTTCATGCGGCGGCCGATTTCATTGGCCGTGAAGCCGCGTTCGGTGAGGGCCTCGACATAGTCGCTTCCGATTGCGACGGCGAAGGCCAGTTCCTGTACGATGCTGGCGCCCGCATCGTTGAAGTCGAAAGCCTCGACGTTGATCACGCGGACGTTGCTGTAGTCCTTGACAGCCTTGATGCACTCGGCCACGATGTCGTACGCCTTGTTCTGGCAGAAATAGCCCTTGGTGGTGAGGACGTGCAGAGGGCTCACGTCAAACGAAGCGCGCACTTCCTCCGGCTTGACGCCCTTGGAGGCAACGTATTTGATGAAGTTCGAGATTGTTTCAACTGCAATCTTGGGACGCACCTCGCAGAAGTTGACTTCGACGGAGCTGATGCAGATGCCCTTGAGCAGCGTTTCATAATCGGCCACCGAAAGGGGCTTGGAACCGTCGATGCAGAATCCGATGGACTGCACGCCTTTTGCAAGACCGTCGAGAGCCTGTGCATTGGCCTTGGAGGCACCCCCACAGAGGCAGTAATCCTGGCGGGTAAGCCATTCGTTCGTGTTTACGGTACCCCTGACGAACGGGAACTGACCGGGCATTGTACCGATGAACTTGATGTCCTTGAGGTTTTCGGCGCGATAGTAAGGGCGCACTGCAAAACCTTCGTGGGTTTTCCATACGAGCTTTTTCTCGTAGTCGGCGCCCTTCAGGTCTGCGATGATTACTTCATCCCATTTTTCCGTTGACACGGGAGGGAATTCAGTAAAGAGTTTCTTTGCCATTTCCTACTTGTTTAGTTAGTGATTATAGATTAACGTTGATTTTCCGTTTAATCTGCAAAGGTAGGCATTTATTTACAATAAAAAAAAGAAAGACCGGGGAGGCAACTGCAACTATTTTCTTAACTTTGTCGTTCTCAAACGACCCGCAGATGAAAGAGAAGGAAGAAGAACTGCAGATGCAGCAAAGCGACTACGGAGAAGGCAGCATCCAGCATCTCGAAGACCTGGAGCACATACGCCGGCGTCCCGGAATGTATATCGGGAGACTTGGCGACGGCACCGCCCCCAACGACGGAATGTATGTTCTGATGAAGGAGATCATCGACAACTCCATAGACGAGTTCTCGATGGGCTACGGCAAGGTTGTCAACATCGAAATAGAGGGCAAGCGCATCTCCATACGCGACTATGGCCGCGGAATCCCGTTCGGCATCGACCCCAAGAGCGGCCTCAACACCCTCGACTCAGCCGTGAGCAGGCTGCACACCGGAGCCAAGTTCGACGACAAGAACTTCCAGAAATCGGTCGGTATGAACGGTGTCGGCCTGAAAGCGGCCAACGCCCTCTCGTCGAGCTTCACGGTCCAGTCTTTCAGAAACGGGGAAACGCTCCGCCTCGAGTATTCGAAGGGCAAGCTGCTCACTCCCGACTTCACTCCGAAGCCCACCACGGAGCGCAACGGAACCCTCGTCTCCTTCATACCCGACGACACCCCGGGCATCTTCGAGCCCTATGAGTACAATCTCGAATACATCGAGACGATGCTGCGCAACTACGCATACCTCAACGTCGGGCTCAAGCTCTCATTCAACGGGCAGGACTACAAGTCCGAGAACGGACTGCTCGACCTGCTCAACGAAAGTATGGACGAAGAGCCGCTCTACCCGCCCATTCACCTCAAGTCCGGAGATATCGAAGTCGCCTTCACACACGGCAACGGATACGGCGAAAACATCTATTCGTTCGTCAACGGGCAGAACACCACCCTCGGCGGCACGCATCTTTCTGCCTTCAAGGAGGCCGTTGCCAGGGTCATAAAGGATTATTTCAAAAAGGATTTCGATCCGGTCGACATACGCCAGTCGATAATCGGTGCAGTGAGCATCCGCATACAGGAACCCGAATTCGAAGGCCAGACCAAAGTCCAGCTCGGTTCCAAGTATATGTGGCAGAACAAGGAGAAGGGCGAGCACGGTCCCACCATCATCAAGGAAATGACCGATTTCCTGATGGCCGACCTCGACAACTTCCTGCACCGCAATCTCGACGTTGCCGACATTCTGCTCAAGAAGATACAGGATTCCGAAAAGGAGCGCAACGCCATCTCCTCGATAAGCAAGAAGGCCAAGATAAGGCTCAAGAAGGCCAGTGTACACAACAAGAAGCTCCGCGACTGCCGCATCCACTTCGGCGACAAGAACCCCATGGCGGAGGAAACCACCATATTCATTACCGAGGGCGACTCCGCATCAGGCTCTATTACGGCGAGCCGCGATGCCGGGACGCAGGCGGTCTTCAGCCTGATGGGTAAGCCGTTCAACTGCGCCAAGGCCTCGAAGAAGGACCTCTACGTCGACAAGAACGTGGAGTTGTGTCTCCTGCAATCGGCCCTCAATATCGAAGACGGGGTCGAGGGACTGCGCTACAATAAGATAGTGATAGCCACCGATGCCGATGTGGACGGTATGCACATCCGTCTGCTCCTTCTCACCTTCTTCCTGAAGTTCTACCCCGACGTGGTGAGGGCCGGGCATCTCTATATCCTGCAGACCCCCCTGTTCAGGGTGCGCGACAAGAAGCAGAACATATACTGCTACAATACCGCCGAAAAGGAAAAGGCCGCAGAGGCGATAGGCAGGGGAGCCGAAATCACCCGGTTCAAGGGGCTTGGCGAAATCTCCCCCGAAGAGTTCAAGAACTTCATCGGGAGCGGCATCAGGCTTGAGCCGGTAAGGCTCACCGGCGAGGACAAGATTGCCGAAATAATAGAATTCTATATGGGCAACAACACTCCGCTGCGCCAGAAGTTCATCAGAACCAACCTGCGCAGCGACGTGGGCAACACCGAGGAGGAGCAGTAATGGGTCAGCGTCTGGCAAAATTCATCCTCAAGGTGGCCGGCTGGACCGTCGTCGAGCCCCCTGTGGAGGAGGACAAGTGCATCATCCTCGGAGTCCCGCACACCTGCATCGCGGATTTTCTGATAGCCTACCTGTATTACACCGCAGTCGGAGGCAAGGTGAACATTATGGTCAAGAAGGAGTTCTTCTTCTGGCCGGCAGGGCCGCTGTTGAGGCGTATGGGCGCCATCCCGGTAGACCGCAAGAAGGGCGTCAACGTGATAAACCAGACAATAGAGGCGTTGCGCGGGCACGACAAGATGCACCTCGCGCTCGCTCCCGAAGGGACGAGGGCGCCTGTCAGAAAGTGGAAGTCAGGCTATCACCACATAGCCCGGGCGCTGGGTATCCCCGTGTATCTGGGATACTTCGACTGGGGCACGAAGCGCGTGGGGCGCGGAGAGAGATTCGAGCTGTCCGATGATGCGGCGGCCGATCTGGTGCGCATCCAGCAGCACTACAAAAAAATGGGTATCGTTGGACGATACCCGGAAAAATACGTATATCTCGAAGAGGTGGAGAAGTCTATTTGACACGCTCGCCGTATGAACGGTCGGTGGTGTTGACTTTGATCTTCTCTCCGGTCTGGATGAACAGGGGAACCATTATCTTGGCGCCTGTCTCGAGAGTAGCCTCCTTGAGCGCGCTGGTCGTTGCGGTATCGCCCTTTACGGCAGGCTCGGTATAGGTTACCTCAAGTTCCACGTAAGTAGGCAGTTCGCACGTGAGGCACTTTTCCTCGTCGCCATCGACGTGGAACACCATCTCCACAATCTGCCCCTCCTTCATCAGGTCGGCGTTCTCGATGAGGTCCTTTGCAATGGGAATCTGGTCGAAAGTTTCGGTGTTCATGAAATTGAATCCGTCCTCATCGCCATAGAGGAACTGGTATTCGCGGTGTTCCACCGTGATTACGTCGATTTTCTCGCCCGCGGTGAATGTTTTTTCAAGGATGCGGCCGTTCTCGAGGTTGCGGAGCTTGGTTTTGACGAAAGCGGGGCCTTTGCCGGGCTTTACGTGCTGGAACCAAACGATTGAGCAGGGCTTGCCGTTATAGTCGAGGTAGAGCCCGTTCTTGAAGTCAGCTGTTGTTGCCATTTATTGTTCAGATGTTAAATTCCGTGGCGCAAAGATACAAATAAAATCATTAATTTTGCAGAACAGGCTTATAACCTGCTCTGAAATTATGGTCTGCAACAACATACTCGAAGCAATCGGGAGCACGCCCCTGGTGAAGATAAACAGGCTGTGCCCCAATCCCGCCGTAAATATCTATGCCAAGCTCGAGGGATTCAACCCCACCGGAAGCATCAAGGACCGCATAGCCGTCGCAATGGTCGAGCAGGCCGAGCGCGAAGGCAAGCTGTATCCCGGCAAGACGATAATCGAGCCCACCTCGGGCAACACCGGCATAGGGCTGGCCATTGCCGGAATAGTCAAGGGATATCCGGTGGAGATTGTGATGAGCAGTGCAGTATCGATCGAGAGGCGCAAGATAATAAGGGCTTACGGAGGCAAGGTGATACTCACTCCTGCCGAGGAGGGCACCGACGGGGCAATCCGCATGGCCCACAACATCGTCGGGCGGAATCCCGACAAATACTATATGCCCGACCAGTTCTCGAACGCCGGGAACTATATGACGCACTACAAGAACACGGCCATCGAAATATGGCAGCAGGCGGAGGGGAAGATAGACTATCTCGTATGCGCACTCGGCACTTCCGGCACCATAATGGGGCTGTCGAAATTCCTGAAGATGATGGACCCCTCCATCAAGGTGGTGTGCGCCCAGCCAATCCGGGGGCACTACATACAGGGATTGAAGAATATGGAGGAGGCCATCGTTCCGGCGATATACAACCCGGCTATGATCGACCGGCAGGAGATGATAGAAAGCGAGGAGGCGATAGAGACGGCAAGGCAGATAATTTCCTGCGAAGGCATATTCGCGGGGATGAGCAGCGGAGCCGCAATGCTGGCTGCAATCCGCACGGCAAAGTCCATCAAATCGGGCAACATCGTGGTGGTATTCCCCGACAGGGCCGAAAAATATCTTAGTACGAGCATGTTCGACAGTTTCGGCGATTAGAACGCCATCATCCTTGAAAAATCCGGATATGCCGTCAGACAAGATACAGAAAACGCTCGCGTGGCTGGACGACCACGGAATCACATATCAGGTCCACTACCATCCCGCCATCTTCACGATCGAGGATTGCCTTGCCTATTGGAAGCACATAGAGGCGACGCATTGCAAGAATCTGTTTATGCGCAACCACAAAGGCAACAGGCATTATCTTATCAGCTACGAATGCCACAAGAACCTCGATATCCACGCTCTGGAGCATATGCTGCATCAGGGAAAGTTGTCATTCGCTTCTCCCGAGCGGATGGACCGCTGCCTTGGGGTCGCGCCGGGCAGCGTCTGTGCCTTCGGCCTCATCAACGACATCGGAATCGCAGAAACCGCCGATCCGAAGGAACTCTTCGAAAACGGTCACAGGGTGAAATATTTTCTCGACCGTGAGCTCCAGAATGCAGAGAAGGTCAGCTTCCATCCCTGCGACAATACCGCCAGCGTGGTTCTTACGCACGATATGTTCATTAAATTCCTCACCATTTGGGGAGGGGAATACGAATGGCTCGAAATATGAGCCGGCTCCTTTCGGGGACGCAATTCATTCCTGTCGGAGGCGATCCTGACAACATCACTGTCATGGGCCAGTCAGCCGGCGGCAACCTGATCACAAGTTCTACTTGGAATGACGGACGTACCTTCCTGGATCCCCAAGGAAGGTCTTGACGCAATGCCCGGCGAATCCTACGGGGAGAAAGGGCTCACCTGCAAAGTTCCGTGGGAGACTATCCGAAGATCTTGCTTAGTCTGAACATAAAGAAGATCAGTAGACGTTTGAGAAACGTGTCCACTTTCATCCGGGGAGAAGCGTGAAAAACATCAAAAATGTCTACTTTTGTAAATCAAAAACACAGAAAAACATCACCGATATCTACTTCGGGAAATTATTATTAACTAAAATTATTTTCTGTGTCTACTTCTCGGGAGCGGTACAATCTGAGCTTTCAAGAGAATCAACATTTTGCGCAGAGCCGGTAATCATCGTATCTAAATTTTGCGCAACATTTAAATTGTATTAAATTTGTGACAGAGATACAATGTCGATTTTTATGGAAGAACGAGTATTCAAAAGGAAGTTATATGAAAATATGCTCGCTTGGAAGCGGGATAAGGATGGAAGCACGGCGTTAATGATCAAAGGAGCACGCCGTGTCGGAAAGTCAACAATCGCCGAGGAGTTTGCCAAGAACGAATACGAGTCATATATTCTTGTAGATTTTACCAAGGTTGGACCTGAAATTCCTGCCCTTTTTGATGATGTATCCAATCTTGAACGTATCTTCATGGCATTACAATTCTACTTCAATGTCACGTTGATTCCCAGAAAATCCGTCATCGTCCTTGACGAAATACAAGAATGCCCCAAAGCACGTCAGGCAATCAAAGAGCTGGTAAAAGATCACAGATATGATTATATCGAGACAGGTTCGCTTATCAGTATAAAGCGAAATACGAAAGGAATACGCATTCCAAGTGAAGAGACACGTCTTACAATGTTACCGATGGACTACGAAGAATTCCGTTGGGCGTTGGGAGACCAAACGACAGTTCCTCTTTTGCAACAGGCGTTTAATTCCAGACAGTCGCTCGGGGATGCGGCTCACAGGAAGGTTATGGGTGACCTTCGTTTGTATATGCTTGTGGGGGGGATGCCTCAGGCTGTGAACAGCTATTTGGATACTCAAAACCTGGCCCTTGTAGATGCTGTTAAAAGAGAAATACTTGAGCTCTACAACGATGACTTTTACAAAATAGACCCGACAGGTAAAGCTGCAAGTCTGTTCAAGGCAATTCCAGCGCAACTCTCCGGGAATGCACACCGTTATCAGATAACTCCGGTTGTCGGGGATATGGAAAGCAGTTCTCTTCAGGCCCTGTTGCACGAAATGGAAGAGAGCAAGACAGTGAACATCGCTCACCACGCGGATGATCCTAACGTGGGTTTACCGATGACGGATAATCTTGGTGCCTTCAAGATGTACGTTGGAGACACGGGACTCTTTGTGTCGCTTGCGTTTGCCGATAAGGACGTAACTGAAAACATCATCTACCAGAAACTTCTTTCCGACAAGCTTTCCGCCAATCTGGGCTATGTTTATGAAAACCTTATTTCCCAAATGCTTACAGCTTCCGGGAATAAGCTTTTCTATCACACCTTCCCGGATAACAACAGACATTTCTATGAAATAGATTTTCTGCTCTCCCGAGCTCAAAAGATATGTCCCATCGAAGTCAAGTCCTCCGGCTATAAAGCGCACAAGTCTTTGGATTTGTTCTGTGAGAAATATTCGGATAGAATAAGCAACCGTTACTTAATGTATACCAAAGATTTCGGGAAAGATGAGCAAATCCTGATGGTCCCGGTATATATGGCATCAATGTTATAACTTAGCAGAAAGAATAGCTTTCAATAAAGGCCGGGGCAT
>JAZUGR010000007.1:0-34229 GCA_045641345.1 Bacteroidales bacterium | reverse complement strand
CTCTGAATAACATTTTCAGAGCCGGACTTTTTGCAGCATCAAATGGGCAACAAAAAGCAACAGAAAATAGTACTACTATAGACATATTATGACTTACAAAAAGTTTAACTACTACAACAAAAAAAGCCACGTATGTGGCTTTATTTGATACTTTTAGTTATCTTTGTAAGTCGTTGTATATCAATCAATTCACTTCCCGATGCAGAACCTTCCGAAGATGGCTTGCAGGGTTTCGGGGGCGGTGATGCCGCCTTCGCCCCAGATGGAGCCGAGGGAGGAGATGGCCTCGCGCAGGTCTTCGGCCAGAAGGTCGGTGGGGCGGCCCGATTCAAGCCCTTCGATTAGGGATTCGAGCGATTCTCCGGCTGCCTTCAGGGCCTCGAAGTGGCGCAGGTTGGTGACTATTGTGCCTTCTGCCTCAAGCCTGCCGCGCTGGGTGGCTGAAATGCGGCTCCGCAGTTCGTCGAGCCCTGTGCCGCGGAGGGCCGAGATGCCAAGCGTGCCCGGCAGGGCGGGGGAGACGTCCACCTTGTTGGTGACCTCGATTAGAGCCTGATTGTTGGTGAGGCAGCCTCGGAGAGTGGCGGAGAGCCCATCGTCGGAGAGCCCGTCGGCGCAGCCGCAATCTCCCTCCGTACGGACCCATATCACCACGTCGGCCTTGCCGGCGGCTTCAAGGGAGCGTTCCACACCCTGCCGCTCTATGTCGTCGGCCGTGTCGCGGATTCCGGCGGTATCGATGAACCTGTACTGCACGCCATCGATGGTCATCGTTCCCTCCACCGTGTCGCGGGTGGTGCCGGCAATGTCGGACACTATGGCGCGGTTCTCCCCGGTGAGGGCGTTGAGCAGGGTGCTCTTGCCGCAGTTTGGCGCGCCCACTATGGCTACCGGCACGCCGTTCTTTATGGCATTGCCCACACGGAACGAGCTTTCCAGAGCTCTGACCTTGCCAAGGGCTTCCGTGGTCAGGGTGATGAGCCGCGTGCGGTCGGCGAACTCCACTTCCTCCTCGCTGAAATCCAGCTCGAGCTCGAGCAGTACGGAGAGCGAGAGCATCTCCCCGCGCAGGGCCTTGAGCTCCTTGGAGTAGCCCCCTTTGAGCTGGTTGCGCGCCACCCTCAGGGATGCTTCCGTCGAGGCGCTGATGACGTCGGCCACGGCTTCGGCCTGGGCCATATCCATCTTGCCTGCAATGAAGGCGCGGCGGGTGAACTCGCCCGGTTGCGCCATTCTGGCCCCGCCCTCGATCAGAAGCGAGAGGATGCGCTCCACAATGTACGGGGATGCGTGGCAGAATATCTCGACCATATCTTCGCCTGTGTATGAGTGGGGGGCGCGGTAAGATGCTACCATCACCTCGTCGAGGGCCTCTCCGTCGGCGGGGCCGAAAGTACCGTAATGGAGCGAATATCCGGCGGCGTCTTCAAGCGCCTTGCCCGAGGATGCCCTGAACAGCGCTCCGGCCACCTTCAGCGAGATACTGCCGCTGAGCCGTATTATCGAGATTGCGCCTCCCCGGCCCGTGGCCGGAGCGCAGATGGTATCGTTGTGGAGGACGGTTTCCATTGGGCTGGATTTATGGTTTCCCGCGTACCGGCTATGAGGCGGTTTCGGGGTGATGGTCGGCCTCGCTTTCCGCGGGCTCCACGTGGATTGCCACGTGGGTTTGCCTTCCGAAGTGCTCGCGGATGGCGTTTTCGATGTCGGTGGCGCGGTCGTGGGCCGTTTTGAGAGGTATGTCGCCGTCCATCAGTATGTGCATTTCGATGGCGAACCGGTTGCCTATGCGGCGGGTGCGCAGCTCGTGCGGCTTTATCACGTCGGGGTAGGACGAGGCGATACCCATTATCGTGTTTTCTATATCTTCGGGCAGCGAGCGCTCGAGCAGTTCGTCAAGACCGTTCTTTAGCAGCTTGACTGACAGGACCAGTATCACGAATCCCACAATCACCGAGGCCAGGGGGTCGAGCACCGTCCACCTTTCACCGAGGAGTATGGCTCCCCCGATGCCCAGAGCCGTGCCGATGGATGACAGGGCGTCGCTGCGGTGGTGCAGGGCGTTGGCCTTGAGGGCGTCGGATTCAGTGCGGCGGCTCCAGAAGGAGGTGTACCTGTAGGTCAGTTCCTTGAGCACTATTGATACCAGTGCGGCCCAGAGGGCAAGCATTCCTGGCGCCGGGAGCTGCTCTCCGGAGAGCCATCTGAAGATATTGCATCCCCCTTCCCAGATTATCCCGCCTGCAACGGCAAGGAGCGCTATGCCTATTATGGTGCAGGCCAGGGTTTCGTACTTGCCGTGCCCGTAGTCGTGCGAGGCGTCCTGCGGCTTGCCGCTGATGCGGACGAATATCAGCACCACCACGTCGGTTGCCAGATCCGAGAGGGAATGCACAGCATCGGCCACCATCGCCGCACTGTGGCCCAGTATGCCGGCAATGAACTTGAATGCGAGCAGCAGCACGTTGACCAGCCCGCCCCAAAGGGTTACAGCAAAAATCTTCCTTTCCCTGTCCATAGGTACAAAGGTAGCAATCTTTCGGATATCAGACTATCTTCTCTCCCCCGAAGTGAGGGAAAGGTATTGATTGAGCGCCGTGCGGTAGTCGATCATCCTGTCTATCAGGGCCTCCTTCTCGCTCCGGAGGGCATATTCGGCCTGCAGCAGCTCCGAGGAGGTGGCAAGGCCTGCGTTGTAGTTCGACCTGATGTGGCCAAGTGCATCCTCCGCCACTGCCACCGATGCCTCCTCCACCTTCATCTGCTCCCAGGCCGTATCCATTTCGAGGCGGCTCATCCTTATCTTGAGGATAAGCTGGCGGTCGAGGTATTCTTTCTCGTTGACGGCCTTCTGTATCTGGTAGTCCATCTTGTGGGACGTCACTCCGGCCTTGCCGAGGATGGAGAGGGGCACCCTTACCGTGGCATACACCATACCGTTGAAGATAGGGCGGTTCTGCCCGAGTATGTCGTTGTAGGCATAACCTGCGCCCAGCATAACCTGCGGCTTGTACTTGCCTGTTTCGAGCTTCTTTTCGAGCTTGAGGGCCTCCACGTTGAGCGACAGCAGTTTCGATTCGTCGAGCTCGCCAATCCGCTCGTCGGGGATTGCCACCGCTTCGGGCGAGGGCATCGCCTCGAGATGGTCGCACAGCACGAAGTCCTTGATTCCGATGTAGGTGTACTCCATTCCGATGGAGTTGAAAAGGTCCATCTTCAGCAGTTTGGAACCGTTGCGCAGCTTGAGCCTGCCCGATGCCAGCTCCTTCTTGCGCAGGCGCACCGCCAGCAGGTCGGAGGATGTGGCGACTCCGGCCCCGACTGCGCTCTCGACGTCTTTCTCGATGCTCTCGATCAGCCTGGATGCAGCCTCGAGGGTCTTTTCCTTTTCCTGCAGGGCCACTATCCGCCAGTATTTGCACTCCACGCTGTCGCGGGTGTCCCTCCGGGTGATGCGGTCCTTGAGCTTTGACGATTCCACCCCGAGCCGTGCGAGACGGTTGCCGGCTACTATCACCCCTCCCATATAGACCGGCTGCACAGCAGTCAGGCCTACCGAGTATCCGTATTGGGCTGCGGAGTAATACGGCTTCAGACCGTTTTCGTAGGCGAAGGTCACAATCTGTTCGTTGAGCACGTTGGCGTAGTCGCTGTTGCCCAGCACTTCCTTGGGAGTGATTTTGAGCAGAGGGTCGATTGCCCGGTAGCCCATGCTCCCGAGGCTTATCCTGGGGAAATATTCCCACATGGCCTCGGTTTTGACAGCCTTGGCCGAAAGCAGGTCGAGGCTGGAGTTGCGCACCCCGGCATCATTCCTGCCGCTGAGCTCGATACACTCGGCGAGGGTCACCTCCCTTGTCTGCGCCGTAGCGGGGATGGCGAGTGCGGCTATCGCCGCAGCAAGCAATATGCTTCCGGTTTTCATTTTGCGGCTTCTCCTTTCTTGAAGAGTTGCCAGTAGGCAACCGGCATTATCAGGGTTATCAGGAATATGCTCAGCATGGTGCCGAAGCAGATGGCAACCCCCATCGGCATCCACAGCAGGTCGCCGCTGATTATCATTGGCAGCACTCCCAGCGCCGTGGTGCAGGAGGTGAGGAAGATGGGCCTCATCCTTCGCTGCCCGGCCTGGAAGGAGGCGGTCTTGAGGTCCACTCCGTTCTTGAAGCGGGCATCTTCGGCATACTCGAACATAAGTATTCCGTTCCTCACTATTATGCCCACCAGCGAAATCAGGCCGAGTACCGCCGTCATACAGAAATCGAGACCGAATATCCACAGCCCGAACGATGCCCCGAAGAGGCAGAGCGAACTGAGCGCCATCGTAAGGACGGCTATGCTGGCCTTGTGGAAATGTATCATCAGAAAAAGGAACAGCACCGAGCAGGCGGCTATGAACGACAGGGCTATCTCGGGGATTACAGTGCGGTTGGTGGCGGTAAGGCCGGCGTATTCAATCGTGACGCCCTGGGCGAGCTGCGGCTCGACGTTCTCCTTGACGAATTTCCTCACTTTCTTCTCGACCGCAGGCTGGCTGTGTCCCGCCTTTAAGTCGGCGAATATGCTCACGGTCTTGCGTCCGTTGTCGCGGCAGAGGTGGGATAGAGCCCACTCGGGCTGCACGTCGGCCACCTGGCGCAGCGGCACGCTTATGCCGGGAATGGATGTGGATATCAGCTGGTTCCCTATTATTTCATAGTCCATCCCGTCGTTGATGCTCTCGCTGTAGATGTTGACGGGGATGCGGGTGTCGCCTTCCCAGATGTCGGCCACGGTCTCGCCGTTGAAGGTGCCTGCCAGCGAAAGCGAAAGGATGGCCTTGGTCACTCCGAGCCTTGCCGATTCGTCGCTGTCGAGATTGATGTTGACCGACGGTTCGAAGTCGTCGGCATCGCTGTGCACCCACTTCGTCTCCCCTTCGAGCGAGGCCAGATAGCGTTTTATGCTCTCGGCGGGCTTGAGCAGGTCGTCGCGGTCGTCGCCCTTGAGCATCACTATTATCGGGGCATCTACCGACTGGTAGTCCATCTGCTTGTACCGTATCAGCACGCCGGGGAAGAGATGCTCGTAGCCGTTCTCATATTTCTTCAGGAGCTCCTCGGTGGCCTTCGACGATACTGTGTTGACAATCAGTTGTGCGGTCTGCGGCGAGGGCAGTATGGGGGTGTAGGTGGCGTTGAAGCGTGGCGCTCCGGTGCCGATGAATGCGGTGACCGATTCAACCCTCTTGTCGCTCAGGAGGATATGTTGCAGGGAATCGGCATACTGCTTGGTCATATTGATGCTGTTGCCGGCCTCCCCGTACATCTCCACCACGAAGAAACTCCTTGCAGCCGACGGCATCATCTGGATGTTGAGCTGCAGGAACATAAGTACGCCGAGGGCTATCGAAGCCACTCCTCCGGCAAGGGTGACCATAGGGTGCTTGAAGCATTTGTCGAGGCAGGTTTCGTAGATTCTCTGAAGGAACTCGAAGAATCTGTCCTGAGTGCGTCCTATGAGATTTTTCCTTTCGTCGGGGTCGATGGGCCGTATGTACTTGACCTCTATCGAGGGGATGACCGTCACGGCGTAGAAGAGCGAGGTCATCAGAGCAATCAGTATCACCCAAGGGAAGAGACTCACGAAGTCGCCGAGATAGCCTGTGATTATCATCTTGACGGGGAAGAACATCAGGCAGATGGCCAGGGTTGCCACAAATGTTGGCATAAAGAGCTCCCTTGCGCTCTCGGCTGCGGCATCGGCTCCGTGCAGGCCGCGGGCCGTCTTGTCCATATAGCCGTCCATCGTGATTATGGAGTCGTCGACTATCATTCCCAGCACCGTGATCAGGGCCGCAAGGGTGACCGTGTTGAGCGGCATCCCCGTAATATACATTATGGCCACTGCAATCGCCGTGCAGACAGGCACTCCCGAGCTGGCTATCAGGGCCGAGCGCATCGGGAAGAGCATCAGCATCACGAATATCACCACGAGCATCGAGATCACCAGGTCGCGCAGGAATGACCACACGCTGGTCGAAACCACTTTCGGCTGGTCGCACACCCTGCTCAGCCTGACGCTCTGCGGGAGCGTGGGAACGTACTGGTCGAGCACCTTGTCGACTTCGCGCCCGAATGCCACTATGTCGTGGTCGGGGCTCATTTCAATGTTGAGGATCAGGCAGGTATGCCCGTTGTACGCCACGAATTCGGTGGGCGCCTTGTACCGCCGCTGTATTTCGGCAATATCCCTGAGCCTCACTACGTTGCCTTCCGGGTCCGAATAGATTATCCTCTCGGCCACCTCCCTCTCTCCGCCGAGGGTGCCGTGTATATGGACCGGGGCGTTGGTGTAGGCGGTCTTGAACGTGCCTGCGGGGACCGCTATCGAGGCGGCCTGGTAGTCGATCATCAGCTTCGATGGGTCGATGCCGTAGGAGGATATCTTCTCGCGGTCGAGAATCACGGCAATCTCCTCGTTCTGTTTGCCCACCACCTCCACTTTGGCCAGGTCGGGGATCTGGCGCAGGCGGTCGCACAACTCGTCGGTATAATCCTGCAGCTCGAAGTAGCTCTTGTCGTCCGATTCGATGGCCATCAGTATCGAACTGGTGTTGGAGAAGTCGTCGAGCACAGCCACGGCGAGCACTCCGGAGGGCAGGGTCTGTTTCCTGGCCTGCAGGCCGAGCTTTATCTTCGACCACACTTCGTCCTTCTTCGACTGCGGCACGTTGACCCTCAGGTCGACATATATGTAGCAGATGCCGTTGCGGGTCACCGAGTGGGTGTTGGCCCTCTCCACCTCCTTGAGGGAGAAGAGATACTCCTCAAGAGGTTTGGTGAGCTGTGATTCCACGTCCTGGGCCGTGGCTCCGGGGTACACTCCCACAACCAGACCCTGCTTGAGCTGGAACGTGGGGAATTCGTCCTTGTTCATCTTTACAAGGCCCAATATCCCTATCGCTATCATAGCCAGCACAGCCACGTAGACGAGGGTCTTTTCGCGGATCGCCCACTTCACCCAGCCGGCTATTCCGCCGCTGCTGCCAAGGTTCTTGAGGTCTTTCTTTATACCCATCACTCGAGCACCTTCACTTTCATTCCGGTCGACACCTTGCGGCTGCCGTCGATTATCACAAGGTCGGTGGTGTCAAGCCCGTACGATATCACGACTCCCTTGCCGCTGTAGCCCGATATCTTGACGTACTTGCGGTCGACTATGCTGTCGGGGGTGACGGTCCATACGTAGCGCCCTATCATATCGGTCATCACGGCCGATGACGGAATCACCCTCCTGCCGGCTCCTCCCGTTTCGAAATATACCTTGCATACCATTCCGGGCATCACTCCCGACGTGTTGCCGCGGAGCGAGAGGATGCAGTCGTAACTGTGCGACAGATGCGATGCGGTAACCCCCTTCGACGCGAGGAAGGCCTTGAGGCTTCTCCCGATGGCCGGGATGGACACCGTGGCGGTGTCGCCCTCCCTGAGTGAGCTGAATTCATTTTCGGGGAGGGGGAAGTGGACTTCAGGGGCCCTGAGGTCCACGATGTTGAGGATTGCCTCGCCGGGGTTGACCTCCACTCCGCACGAAAGATATATCTTGTCTACGATTCCGGAGAACGGGGCCTTGACGGTGCAGTCTTCGAGCGACTTGCGGGCCGACGCCTCTGCGGCTCTGGCCTGTTCGAGCTTTGTGCGCACCTCTATGTACTTGGCTTCGGTCACCGTGCCGGTGGCATATACGCTGGAGACGCGGTCCCATCCGTCCTCGGCCTGGTCAAGCGAGGATTTGGCTGCATCGTAGGCGCTGCGAGCGTGCTGGGAGTCGATTGTGGCCATCACCTGCCCCTCCTGCACCCGCTGCCCCTCCCTTACGGCGAGGGATACGAGCGTTCCGGCCGCTCTGGAGGATACGGTCGCCGAGGCCGATGATTCCACCGTGCCTACATAGCACACCTCGCTGCGCCTGCTGCCGTTCGTGGCGCGGAGGCAGACCACCGATACGGGCTCGACGGGTTTCTGCTCGTGGAGCCTGGCTTTGACCTTGTCGGTCGTTTCGCAGCCCGCAACGACCAGGGTGCAGGCTGCAAGAAGAAGGTACCTATTCATTTTCAGTGGCTATGCAGTCGACTCTGGAGTTCTTTACGCTCCCGTCGAGGTCGTCGTACGAATATTTGCCCAGATATGTGAGGTTGAACAATATCATATTGTCGTAGCGGTGCCCGCGGCCGCTTACTTCCATATCGCAGAGCACCGTCCTGTCGGAGTCGGAATCGTCGGGCCTGATTGTGACTGTCCTCGGCGAAGGCGAAAGGATGATGTCGCCGCCCGTCACGGTGGCCTTGAACACCACGGGGTCGCCTCCGGTTATGTTCATCGTGACGTACATGTCGTTGCCGCTGTCGTTGAGGATGTGCATCTGCCCGCTTTCGGCCACGAGGTGTTTGGTGAAGGCGGTGTCCCTCACTGCGATGGTGTCGGCAATGATGTGGTACCTGTATGAGGTGTCCTTGATGGTGCGCCCGCCTATCGTTATCTCGCGTATCGTGGTATCGATTTTGACGGTGTCGCGCTCAATATCGTAAACCTTCCCCTCTATGTCGAGGGAACCTCCCGTCTTGAAGGAATAATATCCCCTGTAAACGGCCGTTCCCTGCTTGGAACAGGATGCCAGGGAGATGATTGCCGCAATCAGCAAAAGTGCCTTTTTCATAGTTGTCATTCCCAGCTGTACAAAGTTCTGGCTCCGCCGAATTCCTCCATCAGGATTGTAACCACGCTGTAATCCTTGAGACTGTAGAGCACTTCTATCCTGCTGTAGCCCTTGGGCAGTTTCTTGGTGGCTGTCAGTGTCACCAGATATCCGTTGCCTGACTTCTCGGCCTTGATGTCGGATTTCTGCTCGGTGGCAAGATCCTGCAGCCTTCCGCCGAACGAATAGAGGAGCGTGTGGCTGAGCCCTGCCATCAGCTTGTTCTTGGCAAGGTCGAACTGCACCACCTTGCCGTCGCGGTTGATGGTCATCTTGCCTCCCTCGATGACGAAATCCTCGCCGTTGTCGTAGTTCATTATGAACGTGTCGGGCTTTTCGAACTTGAGGAGGCCCTTGAACTGCCGGTCCTTGATGTTGAGGGCCTTGTTGCTGCGGACCTCGACGAATCTCCTGCTGACGGGGAGCCCGCCGTCGTGGGCTTTGCGCACCGAGGCAAGGATATTGTCGGATGATTGTGCCTGAAGTGAAACGAGAACGCAGGCGAGAGCTGCGATCGAAGCCAATAGTCTTTTCATTTTATTATTTGGATGCTCTTTTGCGCAGGAAGCTGCTTTTCATTGCAAGTCTGAAGAGAAGCGGCTGCAGCGCGTATGTAAGTAATATCGTTGAAGTCATTCCTATGATGGTGCTTATACCTATCGAGTATATCGCCGGATGAGTTGCGAACAATAATGATGCCGTAACGATCAGAAGTATGAGTCCGGAGTAGAAAATCGCCGCCTTGTGGCACAGGAGAAGCTCGTTGCTGCCCGCCTTGAGCCCTCCCAACTGCCCCTCCATCACGAAGATGCTGTAGTCTACCCCGATTCCGAAGATGAACGTCGAAATCATTATATTGATAAGGTTGAAGTCTATCCCGAAAATCGCCATCAGTCCCTGCACTATGTACCAGGAGAGGAACATCGGCGCGAAGGCTATGAGCGAAATCACTATGCTCCTGAACGAAATCAGCAGCACCGCAAACACGAACAGCGACGAAATCAGCAGCACTATGCTGAAGTCGTTGTGGATTATCTCGACCATATCGCCTGTGTAGAAGAACGGGTCGAGCACTACCATATGCTCCATCGAGCCCACCGTGTCGTTGACCGTCTTGAGATTCGAGGGGTCCATAAGCACGCTCGAGAACACCAGCCATCCGTCCTTGTTCTCCTCCACGAAGTTGCACATCAGCGACTCGGGTACGACCCCCGCCCCGTAGAGCGACTGCGGCTCGCAGTCCATCTCGGCCATCAGGCGGAACGTGGAGGGAATATCCATCCCGGCCCTGCTGCTCCAGTCGTACTTTGCATCGGCATTTTGGAGAAGCGTGACGGCCTTGTCAACCTTTTGGGGAGTCCAGTAGGCGTGCCAGCGGTCGATGTTCTCCTGCTGCTCGTCGAATGGCACCAGAATGCCGTCGACCCCGCTGTAGCCGAATATCGTCCCGGCCCTGCGGAGGGAGTCGAGGGTGCTGCCAAGCGTGCGGCTGTAAACTATCGCGCTGTCGAGGTTGTCGGCGTGCGCGGCGTAGAACACGTTGAGACGGTTGCCGTTGACGTGCTCGTTGTACACCTGCTCCGAGAGCACGATCTTGGGCTCCTTGTAGCCTATGTTGCCCAGGTCGCTGTCGAACCTCACCTTGCGCGAGGCCACGATGCATACGATGCAGAGCAGTATGAGAAAGCCTACCACGAACTTGTTGCGGTCGAGGGGGTAGGAGTTGACCTTGCCTACGAGGGCGAATATCTTTTCGTTGCGCCTTCCGTCTTTCTCGTTGAAGAACTGGGGCAGGAATGCCAGCGCGAAGAAAGTGGTGCCTATCAGGGCGAACGATGCGAATATGCCGAAGTCACGAAGCAGGTCGGACGAGGTGAAAAGCAGACCGGCGAACGCACCGATGGTGGTAAGGCAGCCCAGGAATACGGGACGGGCCTGCTCTGTGATCACCCTTTCAACGTCGTGCACGAACTTGCGGTGCGTTATCACGTGCAGGCAGTAGCTGAGCGCCACCCCGAGCACTATGGCGCCGATGGCCATCGCGATGAGCGACATCTGCCCGGTTATGAAATAGACGCAGGCCAGAGCGAAAAGGCTTCCGTAAACCACCGGCAGCACAAGGTGGAGCAGCGTACGGGCGCTCCTGAAACTTACGCATATCAGGATGCAGATGAGCAGCATCGATATGCCGACCGTCATCACAAGGTCCTTCTTGATCTGGCGGGAGTTGTAGGTGCCGTTCGACACTGCGCCGTGGTAGAGCACCCTGCAGTCGGGATGGCTCTTCTGGAACTCCTTCACGGTGAAAGTGAGGAACGTCTCGAACCTGTTGCCGAGCTTGGTGTCGAGCGCATCGAACGCCGGGGCGATGAAGGCCAGCGCAAGCGCGCTGTCGGGCGAGAATATATGCCCGTCAACCATCGCGAACGATCCCATTTCGGGCAACGGCGGCTTTTTGCTCCCCGAGGCATAGGCATCTATCGTCTCTTCGCACAGACTCTCGTCGAGAGTGGGGTAGAAGTCTTCGCCCAGATGGCAGGGAAGTGCCTCCAGGGCGTAATAGACCACGTTCATTATGTCGTCGGTGTCGATCTTGTAGAAAGTGCTCCCGATATACTTCGAGGCATCCTCCTGCGAGGTTATGTAGGAGATGAATTCGTCCATCCTCGCGGCAAGGGTGTCGGTATCGGCTGCAACGCCGTCGGAGGGGGCGATTTCGACGAACAGCTTGTCCTTTACCTTGATGTTGCCGAAGGCCACCGCGCACTCACGGCTGTTGCGCGTCTTGGGCAGCAGCGTGGCTATGTTCTCCTCGAAGTGCACCTGCGAGGCGAAATATGCGAAAATTGCGGTCGTGGATAGCAGAATAGTGTAGAATACAGCCTTATGCGAGGCGAAGTACCTGTACAGCTTCAGAAAAAGATTGCCCATTGCAATGATGTTTGTCGTAAAAGATTGCAAATATAGGCAAAAAGAAACATTGCGGCAGCGGAATCTTTTCTTAAATTTGTAAGATAAAAATACAAGGCAAATTTTTCCGTAAATGAACGATATAGTACTGTCTGCGCTTATCAACCTTTTCGCGTTGTTCGGAGCCCGCAACGGTCTCGACAAGGCCACTTCGCTCGAACTGATTTCAAACTATCTCAGAAGGTTCTTCGGGGTGAGGAATCCGGGTTCGTACGTCAACCTCTACAACGATCTCCGCGATTATTACGATGACTTCCCCGAACTTGACAAGGACACCATAGTCGGCGGAGTGTGCGGCCAGCTCAAGAGCAAGCTGCGTCCGGCCGACCAGTATTCGATGCTGATACGTCTTATGGAGTTCTGCTGCATCGGCAGCGGGGCGGAGGCCACTTCCGACGACATCTTCAAGAATGTGGCCGGCCATATGGAAATCAGTGACGACGACTTTGCCGACATAGTCCGCTTCGTCTCCGGAAACACCTCTGAAAACGTGCTTTCGATTCCGCTCGCCGAAGGTTGCGGCACGCTCAAGACCATCTTTCTCAAAACCATCAACTCCCTCAAGTTCACTTATGTGGGCGACAAAACGGTGCTGATGGACGACATCCCCGTGATGAGCGGGGTGTTCCAGGACTGGCAGCAGAGCGGAGTGCTCAAGTGCAAGGACTTCCAGCCGCTCTACTACTCCTCCATAATGGCGCGCTACTCCAACTGGCAGCCCAGCGATACCGTGGAGATGTGTGGCCGCGACATCAACTTCCGCTTCGCCAAGGGAGGCGACAACGGAATGCACAACTTCAGCTTCACCCTTTCCAGCGGGCAGCTGGTTGCCATAATGGGAGGCAGCGGGGTCGGCAAGTCCACCCTCCTTTCGCTCCTGAACGGCACCATCAGGCCGCAGGAGGGAAGCATAACCATCAACGGTCACGACATAACCGAGCCTGCGGCCAAGTCGCTCATCGGCTTCGTACCGCAGGACGACCTCCTGATAGAGGATCTCACGGTTTACCAGAACCTCTGGTATACGGCCCGTCTGTGCTTCGACAGTATGAGTGAGGAGGAGATTGACCGCAGGGTCATCAATATGCTCGTGCAGCTGGGTCTCGATGCGGCCCGCGACCTCAAGGTGGGCTCCCCCATCAACAAGTTCATATCCGGAGGGCAGCGCAAGAGGCTCAACATCGCTCTGGAACTGATACGCGAACCGGCCATCCTGTTCCTCGACGAGCCTACTTCCGGCCTTTCCTCCACCGACACCGAAAAGGTGATAAACCTGCTGAAGGAGCAGACCGGCAAGGGCAAGCTCATAGTGGTCAACATCCACCAGCCTTCGTCCGACGTGTACAGGCTCTTCGACCGTCTGTGGGTGCTCGACAAGGGTGGATATCCCATCTACGACGGCAACCCCATCGACGCGGTTTCGTACTTCAAGACGGCGGCAGACTATGCCGACGCCCAGACCTCTGCCTGCCCCACCTGCGGCAACGTGAATCCCGAAATAGTGCTCAACATAGTGGATGAAAAGAGGATGGACAACCGCGGACAGCTCACCGAGCACCGCCGCAAGACTCCTCAGGAGTGGCACGAGCTCTATCTGGGCAACCGCGGCGCAATGGATTCCCCGCAGGTGAGCGACGTGCCTCCCACCGACCAGAAGCGTCCGGGCCGCCTGAAGCAGACCCTGATATTCCTCCAGCGCAACTTCAACACCAAGCTGAGCAACCTGCAGTATATTCTCGTCACCCTCTTCGAGGCTCCGGTGCTCGCCGTGATATGCGGCGTGCTCACCCGTTACGTGCCCGACAGCGGGGTGTACACCATAATGGACAACAAGAACCTCGTGTCGTACTTCTTCATGGCCATAATAGTCTCCATCTTCCTGGGGATGTCGGGCAGCGCCGAGGAGATAATCAAGGACAAGGCCCTGCTCAAGAGGGAGAAATTCCTCAACCTCTCCCGCGGCAGCTACATCTGGTCGAAGATAATCTATATGGCCGGGGTATGCCTCGTGCAGACGCTCCTCTTCATCCTTGTGGGCAATACCATAATGGGTGTGCACGGAATGTTCTGGATATGGTGGATGATACTGTTCGTCTCCGCGCTGCTGTCGGCCCTGATAGGGCTTCTCCTCTCGCAGAGTATGAGTTCCGTGGTGGCGATATACATTACAATCCCTCTGCTCCTGATTCCCCAGATCCTGCTCTGCGGCCTTGTGGTGCACTTCGACGATCTCACCCCGGGCAGCGAAACGGGCAACGTGCCGGTGATAGGCGACGTGATACCGTCGCGCTGGGCTTACGAGGCCCTTGCGGTGGCAAGCTTCAGCAAGAACGAGTACGAAAAGCCACTCTTCGAGCAGGAGCGTCTGAAGTATTCCGATATGTACTACGAGCAGTGCTACCTCTACGAACTTCAGTCGCAGCTCGAAACGGCCGCCGATGAGGCTCTCAGGGGTGAACCCGTGCAGCAGAGGCATTTCGACATAATCAAGGCCTGCATCCCGCAGCTGGCCGAGGTCTGCGAAATGGAGCCTTACGATGGCGAATATGAATACGGGCAACTCAGCGAATGGTTGAACGAAGCCAAGAGTGTGCTCTCCCACAGGAGCAATGCCACCACGCTGGCCCTCGACCGCTTCCTTGCGGCCCAGTACAGGGAGCAGGGCAAGGAGGCATTCCTAAAGATGAAGAAAGACAACTACAACCTCTCCCTGGAGCAGTTGGTGTTCAACAGCGAGGCCGACCATCCCTATTCGGTGGTGGGTACCCACATCGTGCCGCGCAGTGCATACATATTCCTCACGCCGACCTCCCGCTGCGGCCGCGCGCCGTTCTACAGCGGAGTCAAGGTGCTGGGGCATTATGAGATAGAAACGCTCTGGTTCAATATGGGCGTGATGCTGCTTATGTGCCTGCTTCTCTCTCTCTGCCTGTTCTTCAATTTCCCCGGCGAATTGCTGTCGAAAGATAACAATTGATACAAAAATTGTTATATTTGCAGATTGATTGACTGATATATCGGAAATACATACAAAAAACAGACAATATGAAAAGACTACCAGTAATCCTCCTCGCCATCGCGCTTGTGGCTTTACCCTCTTGCAAGAACCAGAACAACAAGAAGAAAGCCGTCAGCGAAGAGGCTAAACGCGAGATAAGCCAGAAGGAGCAGTACGTTACCGAGGAACTCAAGTACAACCTTGAGCAGCTCATCGAATCCACCAAGCAGATGAAGGCTGTTCCCTTCCTCAACAACAAGAACGGCGAGCTCCAGCTTTCCGAAAAGGAAAAGATGGTGAAGCCCGATTACCTGCTCACGACCGACCATATCGGCGAATATGTCACCCTTACCCAGAAGTACCGTGCAGTTGCAATGCTGAGCATCGACAAGTCCATAGCCGCTCTCTACGATATGCCTACCGCAGATTACGAGGCAGCTCTTGCAAAGCTTACGGTCGATGTCAACGATCCCGCCCTCAAGGAATTCTCCGACAAGCTCAGCGCAAGTGAGGATGCAGGCGAGGTGATCAGCGAATTCTGCGACAAGGAATACGAAGCAGGCCGTGCAAACCTCTTCTGGGAGGCTGTTTCGGCAGGTCTCGTGGAGCAGATCTACATCTGCACCAAGAACCTCGACAAGTTTATGTCGGCCTTCGACGACAAAACTGCCAGCGACGTGACCTACAACTTCGTATGCGTTCACGAAAACATCCGCCAGCTCATCGAGTTCTATCCTGAAATGGAGTCGCTCGACAAGATACTCTCCCCGCTCTATGTAATCAACGCAATCAGCGTGGAGCAGCTCAAGAGCCAGCTCAACGAGCTCAAGGGTGAAGTGGAAGTCATCCGCTTCATCATGATGGGCTAGTAGTTATATTTTTTCCAGAGAGATTCAAGACGCCTGCGAAGTTCTTCTTCGCGGGCGTTTTTGCCCGGATCATAGAACTTGCTGCCTTCGAGCCCTTCGGGCAGGAACTCCAGGTCGGCGAAGTTGCCCTCGAACGAATGGGCGTATTTGTATCCGTCGCTGTAGCCCAGGTCCTTCATCAGTTTGGTAGGGGCGTTGCGCAGATGCAGCGGCACGGCGGGTGGATTCGATTCCTGCCTGACCTGCTGCAGTGCGGCATCGATCGCGCATATCGATGAGTTGCTCTTGGGCGAAGTGGCCAGATAGATGCAGGTTTCGGCCAGGATTATCCTGCTTTCGGGCATCCCTATCTGGTGGCAGGCGGCAAAGCACGACTGGGCCAGAAGGGCTGCGTTGGGGTTGGCCAGGCCGATGTCCTCCGAGGCCAGTATCAGCATCCTGCGGGCTATGAAGAGAGGGTCTTCGCCTCCTGCGAGCATCCTCGCCATCCAGTATATGGCACCGTTGGGGTCGCTGCCGCGTATGCTCTTGATGAATGCCGATATTATGTCGTAGTGCTGTTCGCCGTTCTTGTCGTAGAGGGCGATGTTCTCCTGCAGGCATTCGGTTACGGTTCTGTTGTCGATTACCACGGGCGCATCATCGGGGAACGACGATATGACGATATCCAGGACGTTGAGCAGCTTGCGGGCATCGCCGCCGCTGAAGCGCAGCAATGCCTCCTTCTCCTTTATCTCGATATTGCGGCTCTTGAGCCAGGCATCCTGCGAGAGGGCGCGTGAGAGCAGCTTTTCGAGGTGGCTGACCTGCATTTCCTTGAGAACATATACCTGACAGCGCGAGAGGAGAGGGGTTATGACCTCGAACGACGGATTTTCGGTAGTGGCTCCGATGAGCGTGATGACTCCGCTCTCCACGGCGCCCAGAAGCGCGTCCTGCTGCGCCTTGTTGAAACGGTGTATCTCGTCGATGAATAGAATCGGCGCGGCCTTGGCGAACATTCTGCCGCTTTTGGCCTTCTCTATCACGTCCCTTACGTCCTTGACCCCCGAACTGATGGCCGAAAGCGTATGGAACTCGCAGCCCTGCGTGTTGGCTATTATGCGGGCCAGGGTGGTCTTGCCGACTCCCGGAGGCCCCCACAGTATGAATGAGGATATCTTGCCCGACTCGATCATCTTGCGGATGACGGCCCCCTTGCCCACAAGGTGTTCCTGCCCCACGTATTGGTCGAGCGTTCTGGGCCTCATCCTTTCGGGCAGCGGTATCAGGGGCTTATCCATTCTGCCGTGACCTCCTTTCGAGATTCACCACATTCTCCACGTGGGAGGTGTGGGGGAACATATCCACGGGCTGCACCAGGGTGATGTCGTACATAGCCGAGAATACGGCCAGGTCGCGGGCCTGTGTGGCCGGGTTGCAGCTTACGTATATCATTCTTTCCGGCGCGGCCTCCAAAAGCACCTTGGCCACGTCGGGATGTATCCCGGCCCTTGGAGGGTCTATCACCACTATGTCGGGATGACCGTGCTGCGAGATGAAGCTTCCGGTGAGGATGTCCTTCATGTCGCCGGCTATGAACTCGGCGTTGGTTATGCCGTTTACCACGGCATTGACATTGGCGTCCTCAATCGCCTCGGGAACGTATTCGATTCCGATGACCTTCTCCGCCATTTCGGAGAGGAAGAGCGCTATCGTGCCGGTTCCGGTGTAAAGGTCGTATATCACGGGCTTCCGTTTGCCGCCGTTACTGAACTGCTCCGAGCCGGTATACTCCCTGGCGCAATCCCTTACCACGCTGTAGAGGCGGTAGGCCTGGGCGGAATTGGTCTGGTAGAACGACTTGGGGCCTATCTTGAATCTGAGCGACTCCATCTGTTCGTACACCGCATCGGCCCCGGCGAAGGTGAAGCAGGGCAGGTCGCCCAACGCGTCGTTGCACTTCGGGTTGATGGCATACTGGAGCGAGGTTATCTCGGGGAATCGCTCCCTTAACGCTTCGAGAAGCGCAATCCTGTCCTGCCGTGCAGCGCCCTCGTCGGGCAGTGCGTCGGGTCCGAAAACCACCAGCAGCATCACCTCGCCAGTGGAGGTGGTGCGGACCATCAGGTTGCGCAGGAATCCCTTCTGCTCCCTCAGGTCGAAGAAGCTCAGGCCGTGGTCGATTGCATACTGCCTTATGAAGAGGCGGATGGCGTTTGACGGCTCTCTCTGGAGGTGGCATTGCTTGATGTCGAGCACCTTGTCGAAATATCCGGCGATGTGGAATCCGAGCCCCAGTCTTTCTTCTTCGCTCAAGGCTTCGGGGTTCTCTCCGGAGAGTATCCAGCGGCGGCGCGAGAAAGTATATTCAAGTTTGTTGCGGTAGTTCTCGATTGTCTCCGAGCCGAGGGTTGGCCGCACCTCGGGGAACTTGAGGTGCCCGATCCGGGTGAGCTGGTCATTCACCTGACGGCGCTTGAACTCCAGCTGCATCCCGTAGGGCATCATCTGCCAGGCGCACCCTCCGCATATCCCGAAGTGGCTGCAGAATGGGGTGATGCGCTCCGGGGAAGGGGATACCATATTGACTACGTAGCCTTCCATATAGTCGTGGCGCACTTTGTTGACCTGTACGTCGACCACGTCGCCCGGAATCGTGAGCGGCACGAACAGCACCTTGCCGTCGACCCTGGCCAGGGATTTGCCCTCGGCGGCGACGGCCTCCATAGTTATGCCCTTCAGCAGCGGTTTTGCCTTTCGACCCATATTCTTTTCTACTCGATGACAAAGATACTATATCAAGTCAAACAAATTGCTAAATTTGAAAAATAATTGAGAGTTTCACGATTATGTTAGGATACAGCTATCCCGCACTCATCTTCAAGTTCATCAAGGCAAGGAAATATACGCAGGAGGATTTCGCCGCCCTGCAGAGCAGGAAACTAAAGGTCCTCGTCTCCTACGCAAGGAGGAAGAGCCCTTTCTTCAAGGAGCTTTACAAGTCGGTCCCGAAGGATTTTTCGGTGGAGGACCTGCCTGTGGTCGACAAAACGGCGATGATGTCAAATTTCGACGACTACGTTACCGACCGCAAGGTCAGGATGGCCGATATCCGCCGGTTCATCTCCGACACCTCCAATATCGGGCGCGATTTTCTGGGCAAGTATCTGGTGGCCACCACCAGCGGCTCGACCGGAGTCCCCTCGGTTGTGCTGCACGACGGCAACTCCCTCAGGGCGGCATCGATAATGACGATGGCCAGATATATGAAATTCCGCTTCCCGCTGGCCGCATTCTGCGTGGATGACGTGTTCCTCATAGAGAACGGCAACATACGGAGCAATATCCGCAAGATGCCGTTCATGTCGAAGAGGATATTCCTCGTCGACGCCAAGGCTTCGAGGGAGGATATCTGCGAAAGGGTCAACAAGATCCGTCCCAAGGTCATCGTGGGCTATGCCGGCTCAATCGAACTGCTCGCCGACGAGGCCCTTGCCGGCAACATCTCCATCAAGCCGGCGCAGATACTCACATCGGGCGAATATCTCACTCCTGCCACGAGGGCCAAGATAAAGAGGGCTTTCCCGCGTGCCGACGTGCGTTCAATCTACGGATGCACCGAAGGCAATGTAATAGCTTACGAATGCTCTCACCGGCATATGCACGTCAATGACGATTATTTCATCGTCGAGCCGGTGGATGCCCTCGACCGTCCCGTGCAGGACGGGGTGATATCCGACAGCCTGCTGCTTACCTGCCTCTCTAATTTCGTGCAGCCGATAATCCGTTTCAGGATGACCGACAGGATAATAATGCATCACGACCCCTGCCCGTGCGGCAGGTGCGGAGCGTGGTTCGAGGTGGAGGGGCGCTCCAACGACGTTCTTGTGATGAAGGGCTCTGACGGGAGCGATGTCAGGATAGCCCCCATTCCGCTCACCTTCGTGGTGGAGCCCATCGATGGCATCAACAATTTCCAGCTGGTGCTCCACGGCTACGGCGATATCGAACTGAGGATAGATTTCCTGCCGGGCGCCGACAGGGCCGCCGTGTTCAAAAAGGCGGAGGAAGATATCATCAGGTATCTTCACAAGTTCGGGGTCGACGGGGTCACCGTCACCCTGTCGGACCTCCTGCCGCAGCGCAGTCCGAGAACCGGCAAGTTCAGGCAGATTTATCAGGACGGAATCACGGCTTGAGCAGGGTAAGATCCTCCTTTACGAGCGGGAACCCTTCGCGCAGCCACCCGGCAAGACCTGATTCGAGGTTATAGACGCGGTATCCCTCGTCTTCCAGGATGTTGTAGGCCTTGAGGCTCCTGCGGCCGCTCTTACAGTAGAGGGCTACCGGGGTGTCTTTCGAGAGTTTCTGCAGAGCCGTTTCCTTGAAGAGAGAATCCTTGACGTTCAAAAGTATCGATCCCTCGATATGCCCGTCGATGTATTCGGCCATTGTGCGCACGTCGACTATCTGCACGCCGGGGGTCTCGATGAGTTTCTTGAACTGCCCGGGAGTCATATTGTCGTGGGCTCCCATCGCAAATGGCAGCAACAGCGCCGAAATAAATGCAGCAAACTTTTTCATGGCCTTCAAGTTATTTTGATTTTACAAATGTAAGGATTTCTGCAAAAACGGCCGCGGAACAATCTCCGTGGCCGGCAGGCCGGTACCCTTTGCAATCGTTTCGATTGGCACACCCAGTTTCTGAGCTTCGGCCCCCCCCTCTGTCGAAGTCGGCCAGGCTGACAGGATTGGTCAAATTACGGATTGCCGCAATTCCTGACGGATTGGTGGAAATCGGGTGTCTTGTTGGACGAAGAATATCTTTTCCCTTCAGGCACGGCGCTCCGCGGTCTTTCAGACAAAGTGCCCTCAGGGGAAAGATATTCTTCATCCTGACAGATTCTGATTTGGTTGAATTCGTTTTTTTGTAAAAACCGGCCGTTACATAAGGGATTTAAAAAAAAGATTGATAACTTTGTGGTGCTGAGCCTTTCTGCATACCGATGCAGAGGGGTGTGGCAGACATACTGAAGACGTTACTGACGTTTATCTTCTGAACTCAAACTTCGCAATTTGATCTTGGAGAAGATGCGGCAACGATAGCGTCCTATGTAGTGATGACGATTCAGTCATCTGTGTCGCTGTTCTGGCGCAGATAAATCTGTATATCATCCCTGACGTGGGCAGTTACGTTGCTTATCCTCCAAGAGGGCAGCGAAGGCCTGAGTTCGGGGTAGGCAAAAAGTAAGACTCCCACGTCTTTTTTTTGTATCTGTCCGGAAAGGGGTGTGCCGGACATAGCATAACAATGGAAACCGCTATGATATGCCCTCAATGTAAAAGTCCGGTGAATGAAGTTCAGAATTTTTGCACCAACTGTGGAGCAAGATTGATTTCTCCTGCCGATGCCATGCAGGACAATGGACTTGATCGTCTCAGACATATGGCTATGTGGAGCATCTCCGAGAATGAGGTGGCGCGAGAAATTAGTGAAATTGATTTTATCAACTTAAGAACCCTTTCGGGATTGGTTCTTCAGCCGGGCGTTACGGCTCTCGTATATGTTGATGGGGTTGAGAGGTTGCAGCTTGATGGAGGCACCTATCATTTCGTTTCCGATTATTTGATAAACGAACAAATGCCTGGGAAGGCAGCCAGGATTCTGGAAGGATTTATCAGGTTTATCAAGGGCAGGAAATGGAATGATCAAGAGGCTGATAGCAGAAGAGAAAGGGAGATAGAGGACATCATTTCAAAACTGAACGAAAACTCCATCATCGCCATTTATCTGAAACGCGACATAAGTTTCCAGACATATTACGGAATGGGTGAAAGTGCCGATGGTAGGCCGGAGCTCAAGCCAATCAAGATACGGACGAAAACCCTTGATGCCGATATGGCCCTTCAGGCGAGCTTGCGGATAACCGATTTCACTCAGTTTATAAAAGTTTTTCTTGCAATCAAGCGGTCGGTATCCATCATTGATATTCAAAAAGCTCTTGAAGTATATGTCAGGAACGTTCTGCAGGAGGAACTCCGTTCTGAAGAAATTGATGATTATGGAATTAGCGAAAGTGCCAGAAATAGAATCTTTTCGAGGTTGTCAGAAATGCGTGGCCTCGGATATGGACTTGAACTGGTCCGAATTGACGAGATAGCTTGTTCCAACGAAGCGATTGACAGATTCAGAGCATTGACGCAGGAATTGTACTGCACTGAAAAAGAGTTGGATTTCCTGCACCGCACCAATGAATTTGAGAACCGGCTTGCACGTGAAAACAATGCCGCCAAAATTAATTCGACGAAAAACGATGCGGAATTAAGGGCCGCTCTTGCAGATGTAAATAGAGATTCATTGCTTAAAGATGATGAGTTGCATGCCTTTGCAATGGCTCTCGCTTACAAGGTCTTCAAACGGAAAACTGACGACAGGACACAGAGGGAGTTGCTGGAAATAGCTTCAGTTGATGAAACTGCAAAGGCAAAGATTGCGTCATTGTACTCCTTGCGCCTTGCGCAAATCGAAGCGGACGAAAAAATATACGAGAAGGCATCTGGGTTGGAAATGAAAAAGCTTGAAGATGAAAGGGTTCGCGCGAAAATCAAATTGGATGAATTGAGAGATTTGGATGAGTATAATGCAGGTAAAGAGAAGTCTGCTGCAGACAGAGCGTTCGAGGAGCAAAAGCGTCGGATGGAATTGGCTCTTGCTATGGACGAACAGGCGGAAGAGATAACGCGAAAGACAAAAAGAGAAGAAAATGAATTTGCCAGAACTATCGCCCTGGACAAATATGCCCACAATGAAAAAATGTCGGCCGAACAGCTCATTGCGGAAAAGGCGGAAAACCTTTCCGAGGCCTGGGCCGGCGCTGTGACATCACACAAAGATGAGGAATTATATAGGGAGAAAGCACGTCTCCAGGAGGAATATTTAGCAAAATTAGAACGTGAACGTGAAGAGGAAAAACTGCGTCACGAACATGGGCAGGATAAGTTGTATGATTTTTTGAAGACAGTAGTCACATCAAATGCTGTTGCTGCCGGAGCACAGGTCGAAAAAATGGCAAGGACCGCCCGTGATTACAGGGAGGATGCGAAATACCAGCAGTCAAGAGTTGACCATACTACCGATAAGGCATTGGAATATACCACCAAAGCGACTGCTGCCGGAACTGCGAAAAAGAAGGGGCAGGCTGTACTGGAATGCCCTTGCTGCGGAGCTGAAATATCGCTGACGGATAAAGTCTGCGGACAATGCGGGGTATCATTGATACAAAAAGACTGAGATGGGCAAATATTGTATCAATAAGGATTGCTCCTTATACGGAAAAGAGGTGGAAGGTGGTAAATATTGTGGTGCTTGTGGTAAGGATTTGCATGAGAATGCTCCATCGATTTCAGATCAGAGCATCGTCATAGACAGGGGGACGCATACGAATACTGATTCCCACGACACGATAAGCAATATTACCAATGTTTTCGTCGGAAAAAGTGAAATCGAACACACATTGCCTGCCAGAAAGGAAGAATATAAAAATTTATGCCGTGAAAAAATAAAGAATGGTCTTATTCCGGTCAAAGCCCGTTTGGAGTTGGACGCGAGGGCGCATGAATTGGAGCTGACAGATCAGCAGAAGCGGGAAGTTGAAGAATATGTCAGGAAATCATATTCTGACAGGGCTCAATTGTCAAATGCCGACAGAATTACATTGGATTACATCAAATCTCAAATTGCTGCCAATTCCAAAGATATTGACTTGAGAAATTATCGTTCCAAGCTGGAGCCCCTTTCTGACATCGAAGATGATCAGGTCCAGTTTTATCTATGGATGATTACGGCTATCGACAATCCGTCCGCTTGTATCAAAATTTTCAATGATGCGTCTTCAGACAATTATTGGAGGACATTCTGGGTATGCCTCGCATTCATAAAGAACGGTCAGCGTGCCGAGGCTGGCAAAGCGATGCATCGTCTTTCCCAGTGGGACGAACAGTCCTGCAACAATGCGTTGGTATTGAATTGTATGGAGTATGTGTTCGAGGAAAAGTATGACGCTGCGGCGGAGTTTCTTGAAAGGTTCTCTGCGAGAGATGTCTCCCAATGGCTCAGGCCCTTCAGGAAAGCATTGGAGGCGATAGTGGCCCGCCCCGGCAAATTAAGCGGGGATCCCGAAACGGATTTCTATCTTTCTCGTATTTTTGAAATCGAAGACAGCAGCCGTTATGCCGCATCATCGGCTTTTTCTTCATTTGGCAGTGCGGCATCCGTGAACCCTTCCGCAAAAGCTGTTGACACGGCAATTCGCAATTCCGGGCTGAACCGACCCGAGCCGCGCAACTCAAAGACAATTATCGGTTTTGTAGCAGTTGCTGTCATTCTCGCAATTATTATCTCCGTATTCTCATTGTCCCGCGGAAGAGTTGCCGAGAAGAATGCAGGCACTGAACGCAATGAACAGGTTGAAGTCCAGCCTCCGGTACCGGCTGTAAAGCAGCCTGTGAAGTCTAAAGCCGCAACCCCGAAAATCGGAGCTGCGACAGCGCCATCGGCGGCGCCTGTGCCGGATACGAAACCTGCCAGGAACGAAAATGCTCCCATCGCCAAAGACGAAGACAATGTTGATGTTCGAGCTGCCAATGCCGGACATTCTTCTGTCGCACCTGTGGAATCTCCGATAAAGTCGCTTGAAACCAGGGCTGCGGAGGGCGATAATGATGCAAAATACAAGGTAGGGATGATGTATTATTCAGGGAATGGAGTAGAGAAGAACTATCAGAAGGCTTTCGAATATCTGAAACCTCTCGCGGACATCGGATATGTCAAAGCTTTCTTCCCCGTGGCGGAAATGTATCACGGAGGAAGAGGCGTCCCAAAAAGCCGCTCTGAAGCGGAAATATGGTATCAGAAGGCGGCAGACAAGGGTGATGCAAAAGCCGAGCGAATATTAAGAAATATGTTTTAACTTAAATTTTTGACGATGGTGAAAAAATTGCAAATATTTATTTGCGCGCTATGTTTACCGCTTGTTTCATTTGGGCAAGTTCGTATTGAAAGTGAACTCTCTGGCTTGAAAGTGTCTGTGAAAAGATGCTATCAGGAAGACGCCAACGTTTATATAGACTTGGTGTTTGAAAACACGTCAAGAAGTGATTGCCATATGACACTATGGGATCCTACTGTAATTGATGATGAAGGAGTGAATTACAATCAAAAAGATACCAATTGGGAACTTGATACGGACAATCGTGGCCATATTAACTGCATCGTACAAAGTGGTATAACCAAAAAATATCGAATGGCGATAAATTAGCAAATATACTACAGCTTTTCAATTGATAGATATGCAGTGTGATTGGGATGGCTGTGAAAAGTATGATTACGGTGAATGGGAAATCACAAAATTACGAATCCGCAATTTGCCGATACCCTATACGAATAATAGCAAGCAGGATGATTTTTAATAATATCAAAGTTTACTCAAGTTAGAATATGAACTGCCATAACTGTGGGGCGCGTATATCTCCGAATTATATATTTTGCAGCAATTGTGGAGCAGAACTGGATTGGAACAGTATATGTGAACTTGAACCTATACGTGGGCTTGCACTTCCTGAAGAAAAAGTGAAGTCCGCATTGCAATGTGCCAAGATGCCTGAATTGCGGAGATGTTTTTCCACCGATTCATTACCTTCTTACAAAGTCCTTGAGATGCTGGAACCTCAAAGTGATTTTGTTGACGAACTTATTTCGTATAATGATAAAAATTCGCTATACCGAACTGTGCGTGAGAGCCTCGGGAGTGTAATTGCTCACGTGAAAGAAGGTCACGTGGAAGAAGGTATATTAAGTGCAAAGGATAGAGATGCATTACAACGGGTATATTTGTTTTGGGTGTCAGTTTCATCGGTTATGAAAGAAACTGATGCCATAGGTAACAGACAACATATTGATAAGGTTGACCGATACGCAGAAGATATCGTCCTGATACTTTATGCGGATATTGAGAATCCTTCATCGAATGATGATGCAGTTGTCGAGAATAAACCGAAGCCAGATGAATTTGACCCGACAGTAAGAGACGAAATTTTATCGATAATTTCGGAACTGGGCGATCAGAAACCGTCAATCAAGCGGATCAAGTATGACCCGGACACTGATTATTTCAATGAATTGCAAAATCTTATCGGCCTTGGCATTGTCAAGAAAGAGATTGTAAGTTTCATTGATGATGTCTCTTTCCAGAGGCTCCGCAAAGAGAAATATCCGGGAATCAATATTGACACGTCTTTCAATTGCGTTTTCAAAGGAAATCCGGGAACGGGCAAAACCACGGTGGCAAGACTTGTCGCCGGGCTCCTGAAACAGCAGGGCGTGATATCGAACGGCTGCTACGTTGAAGCCGATGCCTCGAATCTGGTTTCGGGCTGGCTTGGCTTCTCGGCAAAGATCGCCCGCCTTGCAACTCTTGAAGCTTATGGGGGTGTATTGTTCATCGATGAGGCTTATGCCCTGATGAATGCACAGGGCAGCAGGGCCAACATAGGAAGTGAAGTCATTGATACGCTTACTCCGTTGATGGAGAATAATCGGAATGATATAATCGTGATTCTGGCGGGATATGATAAAGAAATGGATGCTTTCTTCAAGCAGGCCAATACAGGATTTCTCTCACGTTTTAAAAAGGTTTTCCATTTTGATGATTATTCCTCCGAAGAGATGCTGGAAATATTCATCGGTTTCGCCGCTGCGGAAAAGTATTGTCTGACACCGGAGGCGATCAATAGGGTATATTCTCTACTGACATTGGTGGAGAGGAAAAAAACGTCTGTCGAAGGCTTCGCCAATGCTCGAACGGTCAAGCGAGTTTACGAGAAGATACGTGAACGTGCAAATTCGCGGATGAAAAAGGAGCAGTGCGAGGATATTTCTACCATAAACATTGAAGATGCCACTCTTGGGGCATCCGAAATAAAAACATTACTGGGATATGATGGATATTGATAGCTATCTGGCAAAATTGCAGGAAGACATAAATGCCAAAGTGCAAAAGTCGAGTGATGATATCGGCAAACGTCTCGATTCCATTCTTTCTTCGACAAGTTTGCCGAAGGATGCCGCTCCTGCTGAAAGGGCATCATCACCGGAGGGATTGCCGCGTCTGAAGGTGGACGAGCGCCTTGAGGATCTCACCAAGACCAAAATCGGCACATTTGAAAGGACATATCAGGAACTTTATTTGAAAGAAACAGGAAGGCCCTTATCTTTCGGTTATTCTGATTTGGATTATTCCCAATTGATAAATACTCTATGTTGTGCGCTTGAAATTGAATTGAATGCCTCCTTATGCCCTTTGATGAAGACTTTCCCTGAAGATCTGTACCGTGGGTTGGAAGATTACCCAAACAACAAATGGAGAGATAAGCAAACTCTTGGTACAATTTGCATGATGGTTGAAAGGTCAAGAAAACAGTTGGAGCATTATCTTGATGACATAGACACATTCCATAATAAACTTAATAACATAAGAAAGGCTCGTAATCCTATTAGCCATACGAGTGCTATTGGCAAAGACGGATTCTTGCGATTCTATGATGATTTCCAGACATTATTCAACAATTACATCGATGCACTGATAAGGATCAAGCTCAATTTGTCAAAGACAAAAGCTTTCGGAAATTATATCATTGATGAAGAATATATCAACAGCATTCTCCGTGAACTTGGAGCAGAGAATCGGTCCCACGGGCAATCCGGCAGGGCGACCAAACGCGGCATAATTTTTACCGATACCGATCGTCTCGCCAAGAAATATTATGGGAATAACCGTGTCGTTGATGACGAAGGGAATTTTCATTCATTGTCGAACAGCGTCAAATCCGTGCTTCGCGAGTATGTTTATAAATGCAGGGAAATTGGCATCGAGTACAGCATCCTCGACGTTTCCGAACCCGCTTATCGGGAGTATATGGAGATGGCTGGAGGAAGCTGGATTGCGTATCATAAAGTTCTGACCGGCTATTACGAATCGAACCATATGGATGGCGCGGATCCTCAAGGCCTTTTCATCATAGGCGGGAATGACGTCATTCCGATGGCGCAAGTGCTTAATCCTTCGTATTCACTTTTCAAGCGGGCAAACCGGCTGGAAGAGTCGGAGCAGTCAGTGGATACCGATTTGATATATGCCTATGATTCGAGCTTTTTCAGTCTGGATCCTTTTGATATTCTGCTTGAACGGATGTCACAGGCCAAGCCGCGGTTTTATGTGGGCAGACTTCCGCTGGAAGACGGTAATATGGCCACTCGATTTGAGGATGATATCGCCGGTTATCTTTCGCGTTCATTGAGTGCGCATCTTGACGGAGGAATCCACTTGAAAACCACGCCTCTCTTGACTGCTTGCGAGTCGAGCCATAATGTGGCGTTGGCAACGGTGGATGGGATGCCTTTATATGAATCTCCCAAAATCGAGTCATACAGCAACGGGAGATTTATTATAAGCCCTGCGTATGATCTCGCGCAGGATGTTGATGAGCGCAAACATTGTACAAAACTGCAGCAAGATGCTGATATGCTGATATTCATACTTCACGGCAGCCGAAACGGAGGGGAACCGAACTATTACGGACAGGGGTATGAGCGGCGTAATTTTATGCCTATGGCATTCACACCCAAGCTGTTTGATGCGGCGGCGGCAAGGGTCATCGCTGCAATCTGCTGTTACGGTGCGAGGTTTATAGGATATCAGCGCTCTGACTCGTCACTGCTCAAAGGCATATATGGCAATCTTCTGCTGTTTATGGGCGCTTCAAGGAGCGCCTATGGGAATTTTGACCCTCAGGGCGAAGAGAGGGATAACCCTGAATGTTTCAAGGCTACGACTGCAGAAATTGTATTGCGGTATTACTGCAAACTGCTTCTTGCAGGCGTTAGTGCCGGGGAGGCCTTGGTGATGGCGAAACAAATCTATATCAAGCGTCATTCGTCCAATGATTTTCCGTGCTGTATAGAAACTACGGTTTTGGAATTCAACCTTTTTGGAGACCCGCTGCTTTATCTGAAACCGATTGCCGATTATGATGAGGAACTCCCGGAAGCAATTGTTTCAAAGGAGCAGGCCTCCAGGCTTTCACGGGAATACACCTTTACCACGGTCTATGATTCTCAAACGGATGCAAACGGTTCAAGCCAATCATCGCTTCTTGACAGAATACGCGGAATGGTTGATGGCAATCTGGCTGACATTCATAATGTCATATCGGAAAAGCTCTATCGCAAAATTGGTGTGGAGCCAAGGCGGTTGAATCTTATCAAAAAATATGAATCAACCGATGGCGGGAAAGGATATTGTGCATTCTATTGTGATGGGAGCAACCCCGAATACGACTATTCCGTTGTCGTGCAGATGGATGATAAATACCAAATCATTAATAAATACTACAAGTTATGAGAAAATTCATTTTTGGCCTTGCGGCATTTATCTGTGTATGTCAAGTCTCTGCCGCTCAGGCGACAGTTTCTCTCAAAGGATTCAGGCCTAATGTAAAAGTCGAACTGAAAAGGTGTGTCGTGTCAGGAAGTGCAGGGTTTATTGATTTGATGATTACAAATTATAGCGGAGAAAACTTCGAGCCGAGAGCATATTCTGGATGTCGCGACAATAGTTCCACCGCTACGTTATTGTATGATGATGAGGGGAATGTGTATAGATGGTGTGATGGAAGTTTGCGAGTAACATTTGGTGGCAAAACAGGCATTGCTTCCCAGTATACTGAGATTGTAGCTATGCTTCCTAATGAGGTACCTGTAAAATTGAGGATTGATATTGACAACGTAAGTGAGTATGCAACGGAATTTCTTTTATTGCAGATTCCTTTCAGAAACGCACTTACATGGTGTGAGTACGGCATTGTCGAAATCAAGCACATTCCGATAACTCGTAAAGATTGACAATTCGGGATTTTTAAATGTTACAGACTATGAAAAATTTATTGAAACTTCTTTCTCTTTCACTGATTTTTGTCGGCTTTTGTTCATCCGCTCAACCAAAAATAATCCGGGAGGATTTTTACTCGGATGTTGAAGTGGCATTTAAGAGATGTGTCGCCACCGGGAATTCAGCCATCATTGACTTGGTGTTTACAAATTATACTGGCAAAGCGATTTCACCGCGTCTGGAGTATAATGAACCATGCAACGGTAATAAAACTCTTTTATATGATGACGAAGGCAATGTTTATAAGTGGTCTAATATGTCAATTACATTTGGCGGAGAAAAGGACCTTTACGGTAGTGGAGATATAGTCGCTCTGCTGCCGACGGAAGTGCCTGTCGCTATGCGGATAAAAATCAATAACGTGAATGAATATGCAACGGAATTCTCCACATTGAGATTACAGTTCAGAGGAATAAGCGATAGGGCCTACGGGATTGCACTCCTTGAAATCAAGCACATTCCGATAACTCGTAAAGATTGAGTTTTCGGAGGGTGAACCACACTTGCTGCAATAATTTTACGGCCACGGAGCATTACTTCGGTGGCCGTTTTTGCATCTCTCCGCCGAAATCATCATATGTGCGCTTTGAGATCCCACTGACGGCCGGGCAATGTCAGTATGTACGTGATTTTTCTTGATTCGTGGGAGATTTCAGGCTCCGATCCAAGCAGATGCCCAAGTGCCTTTTCCTTTGCATCCATGCCTCGTTTGGCAAACGATACGGTTTTTGATATACGTTTTTCAAAATATTCGTACCTTGCTTGAAATATCGGAATTTGAAATGAAAAGATTTTCAATGATCTTCACTGTCGCTCTGCTTGCATCCGGGGCACTTTTATCGGCCCGGGGGCGCGCCGACGGCTTTTACAAGGACCTCTTTATGGACAGCGGTGTCAAACTCAACACCTACACCGACCTGCCGGCTGCCTGTGTGCTGAATCTCAGTATGGAGAGGATAAGCACCCAGGAGGGCAATACGAAGACCGCCCCCACGCCGTATGAGTCGGCTCTGATGAAAGCTGTCTTTGCCGGAAGCCCGATGGATAATAACGGCATCCTTCTTTACCCTGACGGCTCGCCGAGGTTCAAGGCCATATATGTGAACGGAGGCAAGTCCACAGCTCATGGGCAAAGCATTACGAAGGAGGGCCTGGAGAATATACGCACTTTCTACGCCAACGGCGGCTCATATGTGGGTACCTGCGCCGGAGCCTACTTCTGTTCGCGGGGCCCGGTGAGGAAGGCCGGACCGTTCGATAACGAATGGTATCTTGGCATCTGGCCCGGCTATGCGGTTTACACAGGTCTCAGCAAATCCGCGACCGGCTTGAGTGTGGAAGATGGTTCCCCGCTTCTGCGGTATTACGATTTCGGAGGTGATATGACAATCGACAGCGTGCGTCACAACGGCGGATGCTACATTAGCGACAAGAATCTCCCCGAGGGTACGGAGGTGCTGCTTCGCTATATAGGCGACACTCTCAAGTTGAAGAAGTCCATACACAAAACGATAAACGCATGGGCCTACAAGGCTTCTGAAAAGAGCGGGAGGCTCGTTGTTACGGGGTCGCATCCGGAGCGGATGGCCTCGGGCGACCGTCTTCAGATGTTTACGGCGATGTTCAGGTATGCCCTTGAGGGGCAGGGCGCTGTGCGGATAAAGGGCTCTCTTTCGAGCGGTGAGGCCAGGAGGATGGACAAGTTCACTCCGGACAATGACCCTGACTTCACGGCTATAGGCGACAGGCAGTACCACCATTTCACAATCGACGTGCCCGAGGGTGCGTCAAGCCTGAAGATTGACTTGTGCAGCGTGAGCGGGCGCAACGATTTCGATTTGTTCCTCTATGCCGCTGCCGATGGTCCTGCATTCAACGACAACGCCCGATGGTTCAATGTCAATACGGGGATTGGCAAGTCGCTTGTCATCGACAGACCTTCTGCCGGCAGGATGTTCATTTCGGTATTCTGCGCCACGACCGTCGATGCGGTCGATACCGTATATGGCGAGCAGTACTGTGGCAGGACCGACGTTCTCAACGGAGTGCCATATGTCATAACGGCAACCGTAAAATAGCGGAACCACCATGAAGAAGATGGGGCCGGCCGGCCTGATATGCATTCTTGCGCTGTTACTGTGCGCCTGCAATCCCGGGAGGGGGAACGTCCGCTATGCCGACGGGGTGAAGGTCGTCAACCTTTACGGCACGTGGCACCGGATGGGATGTCAATATGGCCGGCTGAACAGAAAGGAGATGCTGGATGTCCTGGGCTACATAGATTCGAAACTCGCGGGCAGGGTTGAAAAGGCGGATTCGGCCGCAGCCGTTGCCGAGAGGCTATACGCCGCCTCCCCGCAGTATATAAAGGAATTTTTCGACGGTGTGAGCGAGACTTCCGACATCGGCCTCGAAAGGGTAAAGCTGTGCAATGCAGTGGAATATGCCGAAGGGTCATTCTTCTGCTCCTTCATGGCCGCCCGGGGTGAATATTCCGGCGGGAAACTTGTCGCCGGCCGCAACTACGACGCGGTCAGTTTCGGTGAAATCGACAAGGACATCATCGTTACCGTATTCCATCCCGACTGCGGAATGGCGGTTGCCATCGTGGGATATGCGGGTGAGATATATTGCGTCAACGGCTTCAATGAAAAGGGTTTCTTCCTTGAATTGAACAATGGTATGCCATCTGCCGGATGGGATATCCATTGGGACCTGTGTCCAAGCACCTGCCGCCTTCTCGAACTTCTGCTGAAAGCGGAAACGATGGATGAGGTGGACAGTTTCTTCAATACCACGCAAAGTTCCGCATCATTCGTAATAGGTGTGTGCAACAAGGACGAGGCCCGTATCTATGAATGGTGCCACGAAGGTGTGAACAGGGGCGATTCGGCCGATTGCGGGGGAGTCGTGGCCAGCGCTAACCATTATGTCAGCAAAAAATGGGATTACGCTCTTCCCAATGATGAGTCGAGTTGGAATTCAATCACCAGAAGGGCCAATCTGCTGAAGATGGCGGAGAAATACAAAGGGGGCATCGACGTGGAAACAATGGAGGAGATCATGTCGGCTCCTCTTGAGGATGGCGGACCTTTCCATAACCTCACCCGGTATCAGATTGTCGCCGTACCGGCTGACTACACGCTGTATATACATGTTCCGTGCCTCGGACGATGGTCTGAAGTCAATCTGAAAAGGTATTTTTAATCCGTTTTATAATAAAATCGGTGATACCTGATACGTAAAATTTCATCAGCGGATCAGTACGTCTTGTGCTGCAATCCGACATATTCGTCGAACAGTTTGAGGCAGGCTTCGCGGTCTGTCTCCACGAGGTAGCCGCCTAGTTTTTCGCGGCCTCCGAATATGTCGTTGAACTTGTCGTCGCGGAATCCGATGCGCCCGTTGTCACCGATGGTGCAGCCGTAATATACCTTGTCGATATTGGCCCACATACAGGCGCACAGGCACATATGGCACGGTTCGCCGGTGGTGTAGAGCTCGCATCCCTTCAGGTCGAAGGTGCCGAGCCTCCTGCATGCGTCGCGGATTGCCGCAATTTCGCCGTGGCAGGTGGGGTCGTTGTCCCTCAATACGCAGTTATGGCCTCTGCCGACCACTTCGCCGTCTTTCACTATCACCGATCCGAAAGGCCCTCCGTGCTGCTTGAGGATGCCTTCCCTGGCCTCGTTTATGGCCATTTGCATGAATCTTTCCTTTGCTGCCATACCTTCAACTTTCAGTATTACAAAAATAGCAACTTTTAGTAGAAACTGTTTATATTTGCCGATATGAGAGATTATGAAACGATACTGCCCCAGGTACGGTCGCTTCTTCGGGGCGAAGATGACGTGATTGCCAATATGGCCAATCTTTCCGCCCTGCTGCACGAGGCGTTCGGCTTCTGGTGGACGGGATTCTACCGTGTATGCGGGGATGAACTGGTTCTGGGGCCGTTCCAGGGCCCGATTGCCTGCACCCGCATCCCTTTCGGAAAAGGGGTATGCGGCAGCGCGTGGAAGGCGGGGGAGACCATCATCGTGCCCGATGTCGAAAAGTTCCCGGGCCACATAGCCTGCTCCAGCCTGTCGCGCAGCGAAATAGTGGTTCCCGTCATAAAGGGCGGGACGACTGTAGCCGTGCTCGACATCGACAGCAGGGAACTCTCCGCATTCGACTCTCTCGACCGCACCTTCCTCGAAAAGATGGTCGCCTGGCTCTGAAGGTTGCCTGTTGCACTGAGAGCTTGGAAAAATGATTGAAGGCAAATTGAAAATCAATCGCAAAGAATTTGAGGGGGATTCGGAAATGTCAATAGAATATCTTGCGGGGAAATGCGATTCTTTGCGCTCTTGATAAGGTCAGAAACGAGAACATAGGCGTCGAAGGTTTGGCCATCGAAGAATATTCCGCACTTGGGCTTCATCGTACCGTCTTCAAGACGATTGAGAACTGCATCAAGTTTATGCTCGGTTTCCATCTGCCTGCGGTCAAGAGAATCAATGCGTTTGAACACATCAGCGTTGGCAACCAGAAAACGGCGCATCGCAACGAAGGCTCGCATAATGGCAATGCTCATTTCAGACGCATTTCTGCTCCTGAGAACAGTTGCCAGCATAGCAACGCCCTGCTCTGTGAAAGCGAACGTTTCTGCTCCTCCCGTGTTATAGC
>JAZUGR010000006.1:0-6736 GCA_045641345.1 Bacteroidales bacterium | reverse complement strand
GTTCGACCCCGTGGAGCGAAGTCACGCCCTCTATCGTAAGCAGGTTGGAAGCGATGCCGCTTATGCGGGCCCCCATCCTGTTGAGCATCCTGCAGAGCTGCTGCAGATACGGCTCGCACGCCGCATTGTAGATGGTGGTGGCGCCTTCGGCAAGGACGGCCGCCATTATGATGTTGGCCGTACCCGTGACGGAAGCCTCGTCGAGAAGCATATCGCAGCCCTTGAGCGAGGAGGCCTTGACCCCGTAGGTGAGTTCATCCCTGTTGAAGGTGAGTTCCGCCCCGAGGTTCTTCATCCCCTCGAAATGGGTGTCGAGCCTGCGGCGGCCTATCTTGTCGGCACCGGGCTTGGAAGTCACGGCCCAGCCGAAACGGCCCAGCATAGGACCCACGAACATTATCGAGCCGCGGAGCGCCTCGTTGCGCCTGAGGAACTCGCGGCTGCGGATATATTCGAAATCGAGGTCGTCGGCCTGGAACGAAAAATTCCCTTTCGAGAGTTTTTCGACCTTCACCCCCATATTGGAGAGAAGGGTGATGAGGTTGTTGACGTCGAGGATGTCGGGCACGTTGTGCACTATAACCTTTTCTTCGGTGAGCAGGGTTGCACACAGAATCTGGAGCGCCTCGTTCTTGGCCCCCTGGGGTCTGATTTCACCCGACAGCGGATGCCCGCCTTCTATTATGAATGATGCCATACCCTTGTGATTAGAGTTTGTCGGGCCACTGCGCCCTCAGGTTTTCGGCGAATCTGTCGATTTCGCGCATATGATCGGATATCTTTATATGCTGGGGGCAGGCCTCCATACATTGGCCGCAGCCTATGCACTGCTCCGCCTGACGCAGACGCGGCACGCTGCTGTTGTAGCCCTGCAGGAAGGCGCGGCGGGCGCGGCGATACTCCGCATCGCCCGTATCCTCCCTGAGCAGCCCCTCGTTGAGACATTTGTTGTAATACTTGAATATCCCGGGTATGTCGAGGCCGTAGGGGCACGGCATACAGTACTGGCAGCCCGTGCACTCGATCAGCGGGAACTGCGAATACCTCTCGGCGACGCTTTCGAGAAGGGCCATCTCGCCTTCGTCGAGAGGCTTGAGGGGGCAGAACGAAAGGAGATTGTCTTCGAGGTGCTCCATATAGGTCATTCCGCTGAGCACGGTCATCACCCCGGGCCACGTGCCCGCAAACCTGAACGCCCACGAGGCAAGGCTCTTCTGCGGCTCCCTCTCCTGCAACTCGGCTGCAAGGTAGTCGGGCAGGTCGGCAAGGCTCCCTCCGAGCAGCGGCTCCATCACCACCACGGGGATGCCCGTTTCATAAAGCCGCCTGTAGAGATACTCGGCGTTGGCGCCGCGGTCCATATGGTGCCAGTCCACATAGTTCATCTGGATCTGTATGAAATCCCAGTGGTACTTGCCGTGGAGCGACATAAGGTATTCGAAGGTCTCCTCGTCGCAATGTACCGATATGCCCAGATGGCGGATGCGCCCCGCAGCGCGCTCCCTGACAAAATAATCAAGCACGCCGTTGTCGAGGAAACGCCCGTTGAAGCCCTCTATGCCCGAGAGCCCCCTGCGGGCTCCCACGCTGTGCAGCAGATAGTAGTCGATGTAATCGACCTGCAGCTCCCTGAGGGAGTTGTGATACATATCCACGGCCTCGGCAAGGGTATGCTCCCCGCCGAAGTTGGAGAGTTTGGTGGCAATGAAATAACTGCTGCGGTCGTATCGTGCGAGAGCCACTCCGGTTGCCCTTTCGGACTTGCCCTTGCAATATACCGGGGCGGTGTCGAAATAATTGACTCCGCAGCTGATGGCCTTGTCGACAAGGCTGTTGACCATATCCTGGTCGATTATCTCATTGTCGTCATCGTCGGTGCAGGTGGGCCAGCGCATACATCCGTATCCGAGGAGCGACACCCCGTCGCCGTTTGAAAGGGTGCGGATGGTCATATCCCCGAGGGACTCCTCCGGGGAGGTTTCTTCCGCAGGCGAAGAGCCCTGCGAGCAGGAGGCGGCGGCCACGACCGCCGCACCGGTTCCCATCTTTTTGAGGAACTCCCTGCGATTGATATTGTTGTCAAACTTTTTCATCCCGGTTGTGTTCTATTTGGTGGAATGTACTTCGTGCCCCGTTACGTATATTGCGCTGAAGGGGCGCGCGGGGCAATGGTATTCGCACGAGCCGCAGCCTATGCACCGTTCGGCGTTGACCGAAGGAATCATAAGGTCGCCGTCGAATGCGGAGGGCACCATACGGATGGCTCCGGCGGGACAATGCCGCTCGCAGTTGCCGCACGAAACCCCGTCGGTGACAACCACGCAGTTCTCACGGATCCAGACTGCGTGGCCTATCCTTATGGAGCTCTTCTCCTCAACGCTCACCGGCTTGATGGCCCCGGCGGGGCACACCTGCGAGCAGAGGTTGCACGAAGGGCGGCACCACCCGTAGCGGTAGTCCAGTTCGGGCTGCATCAGGGTCAGGGCCGACGAAGAGGGGCGGAGCACCGACGAAGGACATTTGCTCACGCATAGCTGGCACGCCACGCAGTTGCGGGAGAAATGCTTCAGGCTCTGCGCCCCGGCAGGACGCAGAGGCACCCTGATCTCAGGCACTTTCTTTTTTTCGAGTGCGGCCAGACCGCCGTCGACCTTATATTCCTGTGCGCCCAGGGTGGCTGCCGTCGAAGCCATGGCCGCTGCCGCAAGGAAAGTGCGGCGCGAGCCGTCGGAGGGGCCGTTCCCCTCGGGAGATGGCTTGCCCTTGCAGGCCCATCCCACGAACTTGTAGCTTATGGCACCGCCCTTGCACTTGCCGATGCAGTCCATACAGGCCACGCAACGGCTGTAATCTATCTTGTGCGCCCCGGAGTCGATGCAAGAAGCTTTGCAGTTGCGTGCACACAGCGTGCATCCGGTGCATTTCGAGGCGTCTATCACGGGCTTGAAGAGAGAGTGGCACGACACGAAGCCCAGAAGCGTGCCGACAGGGCACACCCAGTTGCACCACAGCCTCCCTCCGGCAAACGAAAGCACCGCAATCAGGGCCAGGGTGACGAACGAAGTGACCCTGGCGACGGGGCTGCCGTCGAAGAAAGTGACTATCCGGCCGAAAATGCCGTAGGGCTCGACAAACGCTGCCACCGACGCCATCCCCGCCAGAAGAAGAATCACGAACGCCACCAGAAAGAGGGCTCTTACGGCAGGCACTCCCTTTCTGAACTTGAAGCGGTTGGGCTTGGCCTGCCCTCCCAGGTGCGAAAGCAGATCCTGCACTATGCCGAGCGGGCACAGGACCGAGCAATAGACCCTGCCGAAGAGAAGCGTGACGGCCAGCAGAATGGCGACCACCACGAAATTGAAGGCCAGCACCGCCGGAACCAACTGGATTTTTGCAATCCACCCCGTGAAAGGGGCCGCATATCCTGTGACGTCCAGAAACAGGAAGAGCGCAGCGGCCAGCACCACGGCCGCAATGAGTATTCTGATTTTCCTTAACATATCTATTTTGAAATCATTTTGCCGTGCCAGCTGAAATAACGCCCGTCCCTGGTCATACCCTCGACGTGCACCACATAGGGATAATCCATCTGGTCGGTGTTGCTGAAGAACACTCCGGCCTTGCCGCCGGAGGTGGCGATCGAAGAACGCCAGAAGATGGTGTTGCGCTTGTCGAAGCCCTCATATACGTCACCCTTGTCGTAACGGGGGGCATAGAATTTCTGGGGCTTCTGGTACCCGAGCGGAACGAAATAGGCGAGCGTAGGGTCCTTCTTCGACATCTTGTTCAGTGTGCGGCCGGAGAGGAGCTTTATCGACACTATGCCTCCCGGGGAGTTGTAGTAGGTGTCAGGGGTGGAGGAGATTGCAATCTTCTCGATGTCCTCGAGCTTGAGGGCGTCGAACATCCACCACTCCTCCTCTATGTCATCCACGATAAGCTTTACCTTGCCGAACCCGGAGCCGCCTTCCCTGAAGGACGACGATTCGGCGACGGTGTTGGTCATCCCCTCCCCGTCGTACACGAACTTGGGCTGCTTGAACTGCAGGTACTCGATGAGAGTCTGCTCGCTGTAGAGCTTGAGGTCGGAGGCATTCTTCTCCCAGCCGTGGGTGTTGTCGGTATAAGGGTCGTATTCCGAAACTGCCGTGACCACGGCGGTTTCGATGGTATCGACCATCGACCCGTCGTGTATCAGAGGCACTATCTCCTCGGTTGCGGGGGCCGAAAGATAATGGCGGCCCACCGTATTGTTGTAAACGTATTTCGGAGCGAAGATATCGCCGTCCCACTCGGGATGGTAGTTGTTCACCCCGTGGTCGCGGTTTATCTTGATGAAGAAGCCGGTGCCCTCCCCGAAGTCGAGGCTGTCGAGCGCAAAGGCGCTGCTCACCTCCACGTCCTCGGCCACCACCGCGTGAAGCTTGGGCGAAAACACCGTGAATATGAACTTGTGGGGTATCTTCTCGGAATAGGGATTGGTGATGGTGCCGGTGATGCTCTGGGCATATTCCCTGGCGTATTTGCAGGAGGGGGCGAAGGCCCCGGGAGAGAATATCCCGTCGAGGTCGTAGAAGCGCCAGCCCTGTATCATCATCAGAAGGTCGAGCCTCGAACCGCGCTCGCCCGAAGGTATCCTTGCGTCGAAATAATAGCCCGGGTCGTTGATGCGCCCGCGGAGCTCGCTCGAGAGCTTCATATACGACACTATGTCGTCTTTCTGCGAGAAGGTGCTGAACGCACCGCGGACCACCGACATCGAGAAGGTGCCCTCGAGAGGGGCGCCGTTGCCGTCGGCAAGGCCCACCACTGTCTTTATCAGCTCGCGGGGGCCATACTTGCGCTCGACCGTCTGGAAGGTGCACACCGGCACTGCCGCGGGGTCTTCGTAACTGTAGAGAAGGCGCTCCGACATTATATTGCCCAGGGCGTCGGTCAGTATGAGATGATTTATGCCGGGGCTGAACTTGTCGCGGCTTATCTTCACGTCCTTTTCGTCGCCGCTCACCCTCATCTTCCCGAGGAAGCTGATGCCCGAGGCATCGCGCGAGAAGAGGCAGAAAGTGCCGGTGGCCGGGCCTATGATAGTGGCATATATGTACTTGGGGGTTTTGCGGACATTCATCGTAAGGCCCTCGTCAGAGGGAGCGGGAAGCGGCCATGACCCGACCCCTTCGACCTTCAGGCTGTATTGCATCCCCTCTTCGGGGTAGAACAGCAGAAGACCCATACCGTCGTGGACAGTGGCCGTGCGCAGCACCTCCCTGCCGGAGGCATCCACCAGAGTGGCCGGAACCTCCACGCTGAGCCCCCGGGGGTTCATCACCTTGAAGGCTATCGAAGAGCGATGGCCGGCGTAGTATCGTCCGCCCTCAGGGTAGAAGGTGACGTCGATTGAGTCGTCCTCAGCGGTGTACTGCCTGCGCTGCGGCTCACCGACGCCGAGAATCCTCACCTCCTCGTGGAACATATATTCAGGGTCGCCGTTGACCTGCCATACAGTATAGGCTCGGAGGGTGTAGGTACCCGTGGCGATATCTTCCGGAATGTAAATCTGCCCCGGGAAGCCTCCCCCGGCGCTCTTTTTGACCTTCACCCTGACAGCTGCGAGGCCCTTTCCGTCGAGCAGCTCCACGTATATGAAATTGCTTGGAGGCAGGAGCGACATCCTGGTGGCGTTATCGAGATAGCCCATAAAATACATGGTTTCGTCGACAGCGTAATAAGTACGGTCCACGTGGAGAAACAGTTTCTCGGGGCAGCAGTACGAAGCGAAACGCTGATACCGCTCCCCCACCGTATCGACGACAGCATACGGCTGCGCCAACATACTATTGGCAGTCAGGCACATAAGCGCCAGACAAACCAGCCCTGTCAGAGATTTGGGTTTCATATCCTACAAATGTAGCAAAATATTTTCTATCTTTGAACCCCCATCGCCCAGGTGGTGGAATAGGTAGACACGCGGGACTTAAAATCCCGTGGCCAGCAATGGCCGTACGGGTTCGATTCCCGTCCCGGGCACTTGACTCATATTCTTCAATCTTCTTTCCGGGAACCGGAGCGTCACCGGCGTCTGCTGCGGGGAAGATGAAAGGCGATGGACTTTTTCGGAGGCTTACGAAAGAATTATGCATCGGCTACGTCCACGCGGAGCGCTTACCGAATCCTTTACACCTTCCCAAAAAGGTCATCCATGGTTATTACCCGCTGGACCTTTCCGCTGTACATGTTGCTTTTCAGACCATAAGTCGTCACAATAGTAGTTTGAATATTCTTTTTGTTTTTCGTGGTACGCGTCAGTGCCTCTATCTTAGCCCTCAGTTTTGCATCATAGTCTTTATCAATTATGAATTCGTCCCTTGTGAACTTCATCTCACAAAGGTTTACGACACGGTCTGCTCTATCTATGAGCATATCAATCTGTGCTCCTGAGGATTCATTCTCCCCTAAAGTCTTCCACGGGTATATCTCTGATTGAACTCCGGAAATACCGAGTGCGGCACGTATCTGGCCCTGATGCACAAAACATACATCCTCAAACGCAATTCCCCTCCAACTGTTCAACTTGGGCGAGTTTTGATTATCATACCAATAGTGAGGATTATTAGTAGGATTCCTGCTTACAAACCCCAGATAAAACAAACAGAACATATCTGTAAGCTTATAGTACAAATTCCTCTTAGTCTCTCCAAAGTTGTAATACGTAGTCACCAAGTCGCTTTTAACGAGCGCC
>JAZUGR010000005.1:0-5493 GCA_045641345.1 Bacteroidales bacterium | reverse complement strand
AAAGGCCCGGCCGGAGTTTCCGGACCCCCCTTTCTGTATTGCGAGGGACGCTGACTACATCATACCTCCCATTCCGGGATTCATTGCGGGCATTGCCGGAGTCTCTTCCTTGATGTCGGCCAGAGCGCATTCGGTGGTGAGGAACATTCCTGCAACCGAAGCGGCGTTCTGAAGAGCCACGCGCACAACCTTGGTAGGGTCGATGACCCCTGCGGCAAAGAGCTTCTCGAACTTGTCGCCGCGGGCGTTGTATCCGAAGTCACCCTTGCCTTCCTTGATTTTCTGGACAATCACGCTGCCTTCCTTGCCGGCATTGGCGGCGATTGTACGGATAGGCTCCTCGATTGCGCGGGCAACGATGTTGATACCTGTCTGCTCGTCTTCATTGTCGCCCTTGAGGCCGTCGAGCGAAGCGATTGCACGCAGGTATGCCACTCCACCGCCGGGGATGATACCCTCTTCGACAGCGGCGCGGGTTGCATTGAGCGCATCCTCAACCCTGTCTTTCTTCTCCTTCATCTCAACCTCCGAAGCGGCGCCCACATAGAGCACAGCCACTCCGCCCGACAGTTTGCCGAGACGCTCCTGGAGCTTTTCGCGGTCGTAGTCGCTGGTGGTTGTGGATATCTGCTTGCGGATCTGGTTTGCACGGTCGTCGATTGCAGCCTTGTCGCCGGCGCCGTTGACGATAGTGGTGTTTTCCTTGTCGATGACAACCTTCTCAGCCTTGCCGAGCATATCGGGTGTGGTGTTTTCGAGAGTGAAGCCCCTCTCCTCCGAGATAACCGTACCTCCCGTGAGGGTTGCTATGTCCTGAAGCATCTCCTTGCGGCGGTCGCCGAAGCCGGGAGCCTTCACTGCGGCAATCTTGAGGGTGCCGCGGAGCTTGTTGACCACAAGGGTGGTGAGGGCTTCGCCATCGACGTCCTCGGCGATGATAAGGAGCGACTTGCCGTCACGTGCGATGGGCTCGAGAATCGGCATAAGGTCCTTCATCGTGGAGATTTTCTTGTCGGTGATAAGGATGCTGGGCTGGTCGAGAACAGCCTCCATCTTGTCGGCGTTGGTCATGAAATATGCGGAGATATAGCCGCGGTCGAACTGCATTCCTTCAACCACCTTGACCTCGGTAGCCGTGCCCTTGGCCTCCTCGACGGTGATCACGCCGTCCTTCTTGACCTTGCTCATTGCATCTGCGATGAGCTTGCCGATGAAGCCGTCGTTGTTGGCGGAGATGGTGCCCACCTGCTCGATCTTGGAGAAGTCGTCGCCGACTTCCTTGCTCTGCTTCTTGAGGTCTGCCACAACAGCCTCGACAGCCTTGTCGATACCGCGCTTGATGTCCATAGGGTTTGCACCGGCGGCAACGTTCTTGAGGCCCACGTTGATGATGGCCTGTGCAAGAACCGTAGCGGTGGTTGTACCGTCACCTGCCTGGTCGTTGGTCTTGGATGCCACCTCGCGGACCATCTGTGCGCCCATGTTCTGGAAGCGGTCCTCGAGTTCGATTTCCTTGGCTACGGTAACACCGTCCTTGGTTACGTGGGGAGCACCGAACTTTTTGTCGATAACCACGTTGCGGCCCTTGGGACCGAGTGTGACCTTGACTGCATTTGCGAGCGCGTCGGCACCTTCCTTCATGAGGTTGCGCGCTTCAGTATTGAATTTGATTTCCTTTGCCATAATATTTTAATCGTTAATTTCCGCCTCGGCTTCGTGAAATTTCTTTTCTCGGGCCAGTGACGAGCCCTCCCAAACCTGTCGGTTCGGGCCCCTCCCACTAAGTCCGTGGGCGGACGGCCCTTAAAAAAAGAATTTTCACTCCGCCGCGATTCATGTTAAACTTGATTATCAACTATTTTTTCAGAACTGCCACTACGTCGCTCTGGCGCATGATGAGATAGTTCTTGCCGTCAACCGTGATTTCGGTACCGGAATACTTGCCGTAGAGAACGATGTCACCCTCTGCAAGCTCCATAGGTTCGTCCTTCTTGCCGCTGCCTACCGCAACGACCTTGCCCTGCTGCGGCTTTTCCTTGGCCGTATCGGGTATGTACAATCCGCACGCTGTTTTAGTTTCGGCTTCCTTGGCCTCAATCAGAACTCTGTCTGCTAATGGTTTAATTTTCATAATGGTATTTTTTTGGTATTTTTACGCTCCGTTTACGGCCTTGGATACGGCAAAATGAGTGCCAATGGTCCGTGGCTGACAATTTGACATAAAAATATGCAAAAATATCCGTTTTTCATAATCCTGTGCCTTCTGGCACTCTCCTGCTCGGGCGGAAGCGGCAAAGGTCCGAAGGCCGGCAAGGCTTTTCCCTATCCGCAGGTTCCGGAGGTGATGCTCTCGCAGGAGGGGGCGGCGGGGTATCTCCTCACCCATTTCTGGAACGGATACTTTGCCGGAGGGTGCAGCTGCGACACACTGGTATTCGAGGAAGCTTTTTCGCAGTATGTGTCCCTGCTCATCAATGCGCCTCTCGAGCTGATCCGGCCCGCGCAGGACTCTCTGCTTTCCAGGGCGGAAAGGGAACAGGCCGCAGGGATCGGCGATCGTATTTTCGACCGGGTGCTCTCCCTGGAGGAGAAATATCTTTTCGACGTCAACTCCCCCTACCGCAACGAGGAGTGCTACATTCCGGTGCTGCAGAAAATCATCTCATCCCCTCTTGCCGATGCCGCGGCAAAGCAAAGGGCGGAGCATTATCTCCCTCTGGTATCCCTCAACCGGCTCGGCACGGTGGCCAACGACTTTACATACACCCTCAGGGACGGGCGCTCCGGAAGGATGCACGAGATAAAGGCGGAGCGCCTGATAATGTTCTTCTCCAACCCGGGGTGCACCTCCTGCAAGGAGATAATCGACGCGCTCAAGGCTTCGGCGAAAGTGGGCGGGATGATGAAGGAAGGCACTCTCAAGGTGCTCAACGTATACCCCGACTCCGACCTTGGCGAATGGTACAAATATATGCCGCACTATCCTCAGGAGTGGATAAACTGTTTCGAGGAGGAGATGACCATCCACGACGACAAGTCATACTATCTGCGCGCCATCCCCTCGCTCTACCTGCTCGACGAGGACAAACGGGTGATATGCAAGGATGCCCCCACCGAACTGGTGCTTTCAAAACTCTGACCCTAAAGATATGACCGACGACGAAAAATATATGAAGGAAGCGCTGCGGGAGGCCGCGGCGGCATTGAAAGAGGGAGAAGTGCCCATAGGGGCCGTCGTGGTGTGCCGGGGGCGGATCATAGCGCGGGCGCACAACCTTACCGAAACGCTGCACGATGCCACGGCCCACGCCGAGATGCAGGCCATAACGATGGCTGCCGATTATCTTGGCGGCAAATATCTGGCAGGATGCACTCTCTACGTAACGGTGGAACCCTGCCCGATGTGCGCCGCCGCAATGGCCTGGGCGCAGACAAGCCGTATAGTGTACGGGGCCGACGACCCGAAGCGCGGATACACCCTTTTCAGCCCGTCGCTGCTGCACCCCCGCACCGAAGTGGCAAAAGGCGTTCTGGCAGGCGAGTGCGGAGAGTTGATGACAGACTTTTTCAAGGACAGGCGATGATAACTTTCCCCAACGCGAAACTGAATCTGGGACTCAATGTCCTCCGCAAGCGCGGGGACGGGTATCACGATCTGGAGAGCCTCTTCATCCCCTACTGCGGCCTGCGCGACGTATTGGAAATCGTGCCTTCCGCTTCAGGCGGGACTTCGCTGCATCTTTACGGCATCTCCATCGACGGTCCGCAGGAGGACAATCTCGTTTTCAAGGCGTGGAAAGTGATGCACGTCGAATTCGGCATCGCCCCTGTCGAGATGCACCTCTGGAAGGGGATCCCGTTCGGGGCGGGGCTCGGCGGAGGAAGCGCCGATGCGGCATTCGCCATAACGATGCTCGACGAAATGTTTTCGCTCCATCTCTCCAAAGAGGAGATGGCTTCCATTGCCGCGACCCTCGGCAGCGACTGCCCGTTCTTCGTCTACAACCGGCCGATGATTGCCCGGGGCCGCGGGGAGATTCTCACTCCGATGGAGATCGATCTGTCGGCATACCGCATAGAGGTCGTCAAACCCGAAGTGGCGGTATCCACCCGGGAGGCCTATTCGGGCGTGCACCCTCATCTGCCGTCAATGCCTCTGGAAGATGTGCTCTCTCTCCCCGTGGAGCGATGGAAGGGTCTTCTACAAAACGACTTTGAGGAGAGCATCTTCCCCATCCATCCCGAGATTGCAGCGGTGAAGGAGGATTTCTACCGCCGGGGTGCAGTCTATGCCGCAATGTCCGGCAGCGGCAGCGCAGTGATGGGAATATTCCGGTAAAATTCTTAACTTCGTGACCCAATCTTCTTCACTATGCATATCGGAGTAGCAGGAAATATCGGCAGCGGCAAGACCACCCTCACCGGTATGCTGGCAAAGCACTACGGCTGGACGCCCAAGTATGAAGCCGTCACCTACAACCCGTTTCTGGAAGATTATTACAAGGACATACCCCGCTGGTCATTCAATCTGGAGATATATTTCCTTACCCAGAGGCTCAAGGACGTTATGGAAATCGCCCGCAGCAGCGAAACCGTGATACAGGACCGCACCATATTCGAGGGGGTGCAGGTGTTCGTAGCCAACAACTACGCCCAGGGCAACCTTTCCAAGCGCGATTTCGATGCCTATATGGACCTTTTCAACGTGGTGATGCAGTCGGTCAGGATGCCAGACCTTATGATATATCTGCGCAGCTCGGTGCCTCACCTTGTGAGCCAGATACAGAAAAGGGGGCGCGACTACGAGCAGGGGATGAGCCTCGATTATCTGACGGGCCTCAACGAGCGCTATGAGGAGTTCATCGCCTCATACAAGGGTCAGGTGCTTACAATCGATACCGACGGTCTGGATTTCGAAAACCGGCCGGAAGACTTCGCCTCCATCACCGACAGGCTCGACGCCCGCCTGTTCGGCCTGTTCTGAGAATTTACGGATCACTGACAATGGCTTTATTACGGGCCACGGCCTGCTCGTAAGATGCTTCTGTGAAACGTATGCTTCCTTTTTCCGCAATCTCCCGAAAAGCCTTGCGCCCCTTTCCGGTATTGATCATCACAAGTCCGGTGCCCCCGTTGTCATCCAACTCGGGGTGCGTCTTGGCAATGCCCCAGAAATCGGCTATGGTGATGTCGCTTCCGCTGCGTCCTTCACGGGCAGGACAGGAAAAGCACGAAGGCCTGATATTGCGATTATTCAGGAAATCCTGCATATATGCATTATCGGAGCATTTTTCGCTCAGAAGAATCCGCCCGTCCCTTCCTTTTATGGTCAGGCTGAAATTGCGCCATCCCGTGTAGATGGTAACGTGGATTTCCCCCAGATAGTATTTGAAAAAGGGGCCACAGAAAGAGGCTTTCAAAGGTAAACAAGTCTTGTTATCATTCCAAGTTTTTCAGCAATTTTTGAGTTTCTTTAACGCGATATGATTGTCC
>JAZUGR010000004.1:0-35066 GCA_045641345.1 Bacteroidales bacterium | reverse complement strand
CAAATGATGTAATTGATATATATTCCATATTCTATCGGCAAAAATACTAATCAAGCAATTGCAAATATAGCAAAACTTGCCGATAACGGCAATAATATTGCAGGTCTTTTCTGGATAGAGAAGGTGACTAACTCGGAGGGTTATACGGATGTTCTTAAATGACAATTCTTTCTCTGGAGTCACAAAACATACATCATTAGGCGGCTTAGGCATATCTGATTCATCCATCCAGCCGAATGAACCAGTTTCGTTTGAGGAATAAAGATAGAAAGAGTCAGGAATGTCAGACCTTTTCTTGTATCCACTTGCGGAGCGGGACAACCTTTATTGTATATCCATCCTTTTCTATTGTCTCCTCCTGATTCCATGTGACGATGGAAAGTGAACTGCAATTAAGCTCACCTGCGCATTCGGCAAGGGACTCTACCTCACGTTTGCGGGTCTTTGCAGCACTCATATCATAGCACACCTGTATCATCCGCTCTACCTTGACTCCACTACGGCAGACGAAATCGGTTTCCTTGTCATTGCGTGAGCGGTAGTAGAACAACTCGTACTTCTTGAGATCATATCCTCTTTTGAGCAGTTCCTGGAAGACCAGGTTCTCAAGCAACTTTCCCATGTTCGATGAAAGTTCGAAGGCGCGTGCCATTATATAGCCATTGTCCACAACATATGTCTTTCGGTCGGCCTTCTTCATCAGTTTCAGTTTGTTTGAGAAACGTGGCAAATACTGGAAGAGATATGTATTTTGAAGATAGCTGGAGAACTTTTGAACAGTAAGGACGCTGGACATACCTAGTTCTTCAGCAAGTGATGTTGCACTGAACGGATTCGTAAAGTTAGAAAGAAGCCAGTCGGCGACATTGTAAAGTTCCTCTACTTTCCGCACCCTGTAACGGCGGACTATGTCCTTCAAGATTATCGCATCGTATAGGGCGGAGAGGTATCCTGATTTGACCTGAGGTGTCTTCGCAATCTCAGGATAGCCTCCTGTTTTCATGAATATTTCGAGACGGTTATTGACTTCTGCCGTCTGTGACGGAGTTTCTGTCTCAACTGGATAGTCTAGATATCCCATATACTCACTAGCCGAAAACGGGAACAAACGTATTTCCATATAACGGCCTGAAAGGACGGCTGCAAGGTCATCGGAGAGAAGGTTCGCATTTGATCCAGTGATGACCATGTTTACCCCGTTTCTGTAGAGTTTCTCAACCCACATCGACCAACCATCCAAATTCTGAACCTCATCGAGAAGCAGGTATTCATATCCGGGGTACACTTCACCAAGAGCCTGCTCCACAGAGTCCTCGGAGAATTTTTCAAGCAGAGCCGCATCATCAAAATTGAGATACGCAAAGTTCTTGTCGGAAAGTATCTGAAGGGCAAGCACGGACTTTCCCGCTCGCCTTGGTCCGGTTATCAGTTTTATCGGCTTGGAATCCCTGTAAAGAACTGCCTTGGCGAGACTATGCCTTTCTTGATACTCAATGAAGAGTAGTTTATCCCTTTCCTCTCTTTGCTTTTTAACGATTGTTTTCATTCACTTACTATTGTGTACTGAACAAAATTAGTGTTTTTTATTTAGTACACAAAAATTATGAATGAAACTTTCTCCCGGCTGCTATTCTGATTCATGTTCATACGCGCATAACGATGATTTTGACGTGTCGTCAAAAATCCAAGCAGGCGCGATTGTCGGTGATGCGCCTTCCCAGCATTTCCTTATGTTGAACGAGCGGCCGAGGAAGAGGCATGGTTTTCCTCTCTCCAAATCAAGTGTTCGGCATTCTTAATCTCATTTCCAACCTGAAATTGCAATGTGGAGACATCGCTTCTCTTCAAAGAAGGCTATGAATCCAACCTAATTTTGCGGTTAGCCCAAAAACCAGCCTGGACAAGAGGATGAATGCTTCCCGGCGCAACGTGGGAAAGGAAATAACGGAAATAATTCCTACTTTTGCGATGATTCCGCTTCCGGCCTGCTCCGGGGCAGCGCAACAAAAAAAGGGTAAGCTTGATATATCGCACCGCTACAACCACCTACCCTTGCTGCGATCAAGCCCTGGGGGAGTTCAGTGGGAGCTGGTCGTATATGACTTACCCGCAGCAAAAGTATAAAGTTTTTTCCAAATATGAAAATTTGCATCGGCCTTTCGGGGGGAGTTGATTCGAGCGTGGCCGCCCTGCTTCTCAAACGGCAGGGATACGACGTTCTGGCCCTGTTCATGCAGAACTGGCACGACACCACCGGCACTCTGCACGGCGACTGCCAGTGGGAGGAAGACCGCTCGGTGGCCGAGATGGTGGCCAGAAAAATCGGCATACCGTTCCACTTCGTGGACTTGAGCGACACCTACAGGAAAAGGGTGGTGGACTATATGTTCGACGAATATGCAAAGGGGCGCACCCCCAACCCCGACGTGCTGTGCAACCGCGAAATCAAGTTCGACGCCTTCCTCAAGGCTGCAATGGACCTGGGGGCCGATATGGTGGCCACCGGCCACTACTGCCGCAAGGAGGCCGTCAAGGGGCCCGACGGGGAAACGCTCTACCGCATCCTCGAGGGGGCTGACCCGAACAAGGATCAGAGTTATTTTCTCTGCCAACTCAGCCAGAAGCAGCTCGAAAAAGCGATGTTCCCGATTGGAGACATCTGCAAACCCGAAGTGCGCAGAATCGCGCACGAAGCCGGTCTGCCCAGCGCAGACAAGAAGGACAGCCAGGGCATCTGCTTCGTAGGCAAGGTCGACCTGCCGGTATTCCTGCAGCAGAAGCTCAAGAGCCGCGAGGGCGACGTGATAGAGATATCCTCCGACTTCTACAAAGGCAGGAGGCAGCCGCAGAGCATAGAGGAGAAAGCCGAGCCCATAATCTACCGCAGGGAGGACGGAAAGCCCGCAGGCAGGCACATAGGGGCCCAATATTACACCATCGGGCAGCGCAAGGGGCTGAATCTCGGCGGGCACGCGGAGCCGGTATTCCTGATTGCCAACGACATCGAAAACAACCTCATATACATCGGCCAGGGGCGCAACCATCCCGGCCTGTACCGCGAGGCGCTCCGCATAACCACTAAGGAAGTGCATTGGATAAGGCCCGACAAGGCTATGGAGCCCGGAGAAGAACGGAGATACCGGGTAAGGATAAGGTACCGCCAACCGCTGCAGAAGGCCACTCTGATATGCAAGGAAACGGGAATGTATATACTTTTTGACGAACCTCAGAGAGGCATCACACCAGGACAGTTCGCCGTGTGGTATGCTGAGGACGGAGAAATGCTCGGCAGCGGAGTCATAAACAGATAATGACCGCCATAATGGAGAATCCCGATATAATAGTGATAGGAGGCGGCCCTGCCGGAATGATGGCTGCAGCCAAGGCTGCGGAGAACGGATGCCGCGTGCTGCTTCTCGAAAAGAACGGTTTCTGCGGCAAGAAACTGAACATCACCGGCAAGGGGCGCTGCAACATAACCAACGCCCGTCCCTGGAGCGAATTCTCGCTTCACATACACCCCTCTGCGACGCTGCTCAAGAACGCCTTTTTCGACTTCTCCAACGACGCTCTCGTGGCCTGGCTTGGTGCGGCGGGGCTGCCGACCACGGTGGAACGCGGGCAAAGGGTATTCCCCGCTTCGATGAATGCCCGCGACGTGTCACTCACCCTCGTGCGCAAGTTGCGCGCTCTGGGAGTGGAAACGGTATGCAACTGCGAGGTGATGAGCATCTCATCCGCCGGGGAAGAAGGGTTCAAGTGCGCCTGCTGCGGCACGGGAGATGGCCTTGGCAAATGCCGCACTGTAGTTTCAAAGGCCGTAATAGTGGCAACCGGAGGGCTCTCCTACCCTACCACCGGCTCCACCGGAGCGGGATACGCCTTCGCGGAAAATTTCGGACTCACCATTGTCCCCACCCTGCCGTCGCTCACCGCACTCAAGCCGCAGAACTATGACCCTCTCCTGGAAGGTGTCGACCTTGAGAACGTAGGGGTCAACCTGTTCGTCGACCACGACCTTGTCCAGATGGAGCAGGGCGATGTGAGTTTCACCTCGGGCGGTATCGAAGGATCTCTCGGATTCCGTGTCAGCCGCAAGGCTGTCAAGGCTCTCGACCGGGGGCAGAAGGTGCTTCTGACGCTCGACCTCAAGCCTGCCCTGTCGGTTGCCACCCTTGAAGAGAGGATCGACAGGGAACTCGCCGGAATGAACATTACCCGCAGCGAAAGAGGGCCCGTAAAGATGCGTGCGCTCCTGCGCCGGCTTATGCCGGAAAATCTCGTGGCGCCGTTTGTCAGGGCCAATCCCGATCTGTCGCCGGAAGTCCTCGCGGGGAAGCTGAAGGAATGGCCTTTCAGGATTGTATCTTATGTGGGTTATGAGCGGGCCGTCGTCACCTCCGGAGGGGTGGCGCAGAAGGAAATCATTGCCAAGAGTATGGAATCGCGCAGGGTTCCGGGCCTCTACTTCGCCGGAGAAGTGCTCGACATCGACGGAGATACCGGAGGATATAATCTCCAGACGGCATTCTCCACAGGCGCTCTGGCAGGTCGCAGCGCGGCTCAGAAAATCCTGAAGGAAAGGGAAGGCTCCGCCGAAGGGTAGGGATCGACCGTATCGCCGCGGTGATATTTGATGCCGCCCGAATCCTCGAACGCCACAAGGTCGGCGAAACGCACCGACATCCGGAGTGTAATTTCCGCTATTTTGCTGCATATCGCCCCTATATGCTCCGGAGTCAGATTGGATGACGGAGTCATTTCCTGAAAGAAATATGATGATGCGTCAACATAGGGGAGATTGTCGCAATAGAGCATCACTCCACGCCCCAGAGCGTCGAAATACCTGTATGCAAAACGCTGGGGAACGGCTTTCCCGGCCTTTGTTATCCTGATGTAGCTGCACGTTACGGCAGTGACCTCGCTCAGACTCTCAGGCATATAGAAATCACGCGGAAACCGCGACAGGGTGGTATCGGGGCGGGTATAGAAAGTTCCGTCGGGACGCACTACGATGATGTTCATTTCATCGAAAGCTTGATGAGTTCCAACTGGTGTTTGGTGTCACGGGTGAAAGAGCCTTCCATCATCCAGTTGAAATAGCTGGGCTCCCTCTTCAGGACGTCGGTCACCGCCTCGCCCTTGTGCTTGCCGAAATTGAACACCGGAACGTCGTTGTCGTCGTAGACCATACGGCCGGCATAATCGACGAACTTCGACCTGGAGGAATATTCGGAAAGAAAGGCCACGTCGTTTTGCAGAGGTTCCTCCTCGTCGTCCTTGTAGCGGTCGAGCTGGGCCTCGAGGACCTCGAAGGTGGCCATTGTGTCGGCCTCGGCGGAATGAGCCTTTTCAAGGTCGCCTCCACAGTAGAACTTATAGGCTGCCTTGAGGGTGCGCTGCTCCTTGCGGTGGAAGATGTTCTGCACGTCAACCATCTTGTGACGGCGGAAGTCGAAATCCACCCCGGCGCGCAGGAACTCCTCGGCCAGAAGCGGTATGTCGAAATGGTTTGAGTTGAAACCGGCGAAGTCGCATCCCTTGAGCCACTGGGCGAGCGACTTGGCTATCTGGCCGAAAGTGGGCTCTCCGGCCACGTCGGCATCGGTGATGCCGTGCACGGCGCTTGCCGCCTCGGGTATATGCATTTCGGGGTTGATGCGCCGCGTCTTGACCTCGATTCTGTTGGGCTCTCCCGCCGAAACGGGCGACACCTTGACTATCGAAATCTCGACTATGCGGTCGGCGGCCACATCCAGCCCGGTGCTCTCTATGTCGAAGAAGGCTATCGGGTTTTTAAGATTCAATTGCATGATGAAGGTCTCCCGTCACTATGCATCGATCATCACGGGCATCAGGAGCGCACTGATGTTCTCGTCGGGATTGGCTTCATCGGCCGACACGATAAGAGCTGCGCGGCACGGATCGGAAAGAAGCACCGAGATGTTCTGGTAAGGGAGATTGCCAAGTATCTCAAGCAGGAAATTGCTCCTGAACCCTATTTCCATCTCCTCACCGTCGTACTGGCAGGGAAGAGTTTCGTGAGCCGACATCGAGAAAGTGAGGTCCTGGGCCGATATCAGCACCTGATTGAACGACAACTTCAGTTTGATCTGATTGGAAATCTGGTTGGAGCATACGGCAATACGCTTTACCACGTTGAGGAACTCACCACGGGGAATCATCATCCTGTTGGTGTTGTTCTTGGGGATAACCGTACGGTATGCGGGATAGTTGCCTTCGATGAGACGGCATACCAGCACGGCGCCGTCGAAGCTGAAATAGGCGTTCTTGTTGTCGAACTTGACCGAAACCTCGCCGTCCACCTTTGCAAGTATGCTCTTGAGCACTGCAGCGGGCTTCTTGTGAAGAATGAACGATGACTTCTGCGAAGGCTTGGCGCCTGTGAACTCGTAGCATATCAGCTTGTGGGCATCCGAAGCCACAAGGGTTGTCCTGTCGGTGTCCATATCGAAGAATATACCGTTCATTACAGGGCGGAGCTCCTCTTCGGCAGTGGCGTAAATCGTATTGTTGATACCTGCAAGGAGTATGTTGGCAGGAATTGTGACACTTTCGGAAATGGCGCCTATCTCGGGAAGGACGGGGAAATCGGCGGCATCACAGCAAGGCAGTTGCGAAGCTCCGCTGCTCCACTCCATATCCATCACTCCCTCATTGAGGGTAAAGGTGATGGGCTGGTCGGGGAACTCCTTGAGGGAGTCGGTCAGGATTCTGGCGGGGACGGCTGTCCTGCCCTCCGACTCGACCTGGGCTATCGGCATTGAGCTGCGGAGAGTGGTTTCACCGTCGGAAGCCGTGACGGTAAGTGTTCCGCCACTCAAATCAAACAGGAAGTTCTCCAATATGGCGAGCGCAGGCTTGCTGGAGATAACCTTCGAAACCGATATGAGCCCGTCGAGAAGCTCTGAACTGGATACTGTAAATTTCATGATATTGTTTGTTATTTGTTTTCTTCAACGTCAGTTTACAAAAGTAGTAAATTTTCAGAAAACAATATCGGCACCACGATAGAAATCCAGAAGTTTCGTCTGATAAAGACACTGGTAACGCGCCTGGAGGAACTGGTCCTCGGCTTCCAGATAACGGCTCTTGGCCTCGTTGTATTCGGTGATGTTGGCCTTGCCGTTCTCATATTTCTCCCGCACCAGGTCATAGGAATGGGAAGCGCTCTCAGCCGCGCTGCGGCTGCTTTCGTGCTCCGACTGCGCCGCCAGTGCATTGTAGTATGCCTGCTGTATCTCCTTGTAGAGCGATTTCTTGACGTTTTCCAACTCGAGCTGCTGGTTCTGGTACGACAGTTTGGCAGCCCTCACCGAATTGCGGGTCGAAAGTTGTGAGAATATCGGGATATTGAGGGTGAGGCCCACGTACTGGCTGAAATTGTTGCGCAGCTGGTCGCCGAACGAAGCCTGCGCCACCCCTTTGCTGGAATAGTAATAGTTGGTACCTATCCCTCCCGAAAGGCCCAGGGTGGGCAGATATCCGCCCTTGGCCTTGGCTATGTTGGTCCTGGCATAATCCAACCTTATCTCCTCCGAGCGCACCACAGCCTTGCGCGTAACGGCATCGGCATATATTTCGTCGGGATTGGCAAGCGGCGAGAGAAGGAGCTGCGAGGAGTCGGGAACCGCGATGTCGAACCCGTCGGGAGAGGGAATTTCAAGCAACTGCGTCAAATCGAGGATTGAAAGCTTGAAATTGTTCACGGCCCTGGTCAGCGACAGCCGGCTTTTTGCCAGGGTTGCCTGGATCGAGAGCACGTCGGCACGGCTGGCAAGGCCCGTGTTCATCCTGGCCGTCTTGTGCTCAAGCTGCACCGAATCTATATCGACCTGATACTGTGCCACGGCCATCAACGCCTTGTTGTAGAGAATCTGCACATAGGCCTGAGCCACGGCAACGCGGATATCATCCCTTGCCCTCTCCAGGTCGGAGGTGGCCGCGGCCAGATTCAGCTTGCCCATCTCTATCCCGTTGTAGATGCTCAGTCCGTCGAAGAGCGGCATCTGCGCCCCGAGGCTCATCGACGTGGAATTGACGTCCGTATTTTCATAAATGTTGTATGAGGTAAGGCTCCTTCCGAACGAGAAGTTCTCCCCCATCGAGGCCGAAACATACGGAAGACGGCGCCCCTTGGCCGTGCTCAACTCCACCTCCCTCTGCTGCACCGTAACGGCACTCTGCTTTACGGTGATATTGTTCTCGAGAGCATGCCGGATGCAGTCGGCAAGCGACCAGGGCCCTGTGCCCGAGAGCATTATCACCAGAGATATCAAAAGACTCTTCATCACTTGTCCTCCTTTCCGGCCTTCTTGTCGAAGTCGATTATCCTGTTGCCGCGCACCTTGTCACCCTCGGCAAGGCCCTCCTTTATTTCGATTACTATCCCGTCGCTCAGGCCCGTGACAACCTGTGTTCTGGAATATGTGCCCTCGCCTGTCTTGACATGGACGAAGGTGCTGTCGCCGCTGAACTCGAGTGCACTCTCGGGAAGAGTGAGCACGTCTGCGGCCTCGCTGAGCACGATGTCGGCATTGGCGCTGTAACCCGAACGGATGACGCTGCTGCCGGATCCCTTCACGGCAGCCTTTATCTGGAACTGGTTGGCGCCGTTGTTCTCAACGGCCTTGGGGGCGATGTACTCGAGGACGGCATTGGAACTGTAGTCGGGCAGCGCCCCTATCGTTATCACCACCGGCATCCCCTCCACGAGGGAGCCCACGTCGGTCTCATCGATATTGCCGTCGAATATCAGGTCGTTCATATCGGCCACGGTGGCCACGGTGGTGCCGTCGTTCATCGTGTTGGCCTGGATTACGGAATTGCCCACCTTGACGGGAATGTCGAGTATGAGGCCCGTTATGGTGGAGCGCACGAGGGTCGAGCTTCCGTTGGCATTGGTGCTCGACACTCCGTCACGGATGACTTCGAGCGCATCCTGGGCGGCAGCCCTCTCCTCCATTGCCTGATTGTAGGCCTGAAGTATCTTGTCGTATTCGTCGGCGCTCACAAGTGACTTGTCGTAAAGGGACTTCTCCCTTTCGAGGTCGGTCTTTGCCTGTGCTAGATTGATTTCGGACATACGCACCCTCGACTCGGCGGAGCTCAGCTGGGTCATATCGGGAATCACCTTCAACTTGGCTATAACTTCGTTCTTCGCCACCTGCTGCCCGGCCTCCTTGTAGAGCTCCGATATGATGCCGTTGATCTGCGGCTTGACGTTGACCTCGTTCCGGGGCGCAATCTTGCCGGTTATGACCGTAGTCCTGCGGATTGTGCCCCTTACGGCCTCAAGTTCCTCATATCTCTCCACTTCGGGCCTCGATTTCTTGAAAAGGAACACGAATGTTCCGATGAAGACCACCGCTATGACGGCGGCAAGAATGTACTTTAGAGTTCTTTTCATATTGTTCGATTCATTTGTTTCTATTCATCCCTCATCGCATCGACCGGCTTGATTTTCATAGCTCTCAATGCCGGCGGCATTCCGGCCGAAACCCCGAGCAGAACCAGCAGGAGCGCCGAGCCCGCGGCCGCGGCGAAACTGATTCCGAAAGCCGGGCTGCCCGATGCCTTCTCTATTATCGAGAGCACGAGCACCGAGAACACTATGCCGGCATTTCCGGCCACGAGGGTAAGGGTGACGCTCTCCGAGATTATCTGCGACAGGATTTCGTACGGAGTGGCCCCGATGGCGCGCCGGATGCCTATCTCGACCGTCCGTTCCCTTACGGTAACCATCATTATGTTGCTCACGCCTATCACGCCGGCAAGGATGGTTCCGAGACCGACCAGCCATATCAGGAAGTTGATTCCCTTGAAAAGGTTGTCCATAAGGGAGAACATCTGCTCCGTATTGAGTACGAAAAGGGCGTGCTTGTCGGTGGGGTCGAAATTGTGCTGGCGTGCCATCACGATGCGGATACGCTCTTCGAGCGACGACATTTTCACGTCACCCCTGCCCGTGAGGGCGATTATATCGTACTTCGTCCCGTATCCGTAAATCTGCTGTGCAAGTTTCACGGGGATGAGTACGGTCTGGTCGGCGCTGCCGCCGATATTGATGTTGCCGGCACTGAAATCGACCCCGATCACCCTGTAATGGACCGGTCCCACCTTTATCGTCTTTCCGCAGGGGTCTCCACCTTCCGGAAAGAGACTCGTATATACCCTCTTCCCTATCACACACACCTTGCGGTTCATCCGGCAGTCGGTTTCATTGAGGAAACGGCCGTACCTGAGCTGCGGCGTCTCGACGCCGGAGTAGTTGGAATCCACACCCTTTACATTGCACGAAAACGTATTGGCGCCCGCCTCGGCGACCTGCGCCCACCTGCCGATCACTCCGGAAACTATGTCCAGCTCCGGAATCATCGTCCTGAGGCGCTCGACATCCTTTTCTTCAAGCCTCCAGACGCGCCCCTCCTTCATCCCCTTGTAAGGCTTGGTGGTATTGTCTGCGATGATGAATGCGGAATTGGTGGCAAAGCCCTCGAAATTCGCCATAAGCTGCTCCTTCAGGCCCGCACCTCCTCCCATCAGGAAAAGCAGCATGAATATGCCCCAGAACACGCCGAATCCCGTGAGGATGCTGCGCCTCTTGTTCCTGGTCAGGGAGTCGGCCACTTCGCGATATGAATCCAGATCCAGCCTCATTCCGTTCGCAATGCTTCTATGGGTCTGACCTTAACGGCCTTGATTGCCGGGGTCAGCCCGGCCACAGTGCCTGCTACAACCAGCACGACCATTGCCGACAGGGCCACGTCGATGCCCACCCCGGGGTTGACAAGCATCGTGGAGGTCTCGCCCATCACCTCAATCGGCTCCGACCCTACGGTCCGGTCCATAACCTCGCACATTATCAGCCCCAGCACCATACCTATGTAACCGAACACCGCAGTTATCGTGACGCTCTCGGCCATTATCAGTTTCATTATGCTCCAGGGCGAGGCGCCTATCGCCTTGCGGATTCCGAATTCGTGGGTGCGTTCCCTGACAGTTATCAACATTATGTTGCTCACACCCACTATCCCTCCGAGCAAGGTGAAAAGCCCGATGACCCACAGCGCCGTCGATATGATGCGGCGCCCCTTGTCCATCTGGAGATTCTGGGTGAAGCGGTTCCATATCCACAGAGCCCTCTCGTCGTCGGGAGCGGCACGGTGGCTGACGTTCATCGCTTCCTTGTAGGCTTTCTCGAACTCCTCGTTCTGCTCTTGAGTATCGAGTCCGTGAAAAGTGAAGGTAAGGTCGTCTATGTCCTTCCCCTTCGCGTATATCGTCTTTACCGTGGTGAAGGGAGCATAGAACAGCCTGTCATTGCGCATCCCGTCGCCCTTGGTGATGCCCACGACCTTGAAAGATATCCCCTCCACCCTCATCTCCTCCCCAAGGAGGTCCTCGGGTTTTTCATTGCCGACGAGAAGATATTCCAGAACGTTGTCGGGCACCACGACAACCTTCCTCCGCTGCTCTATGTCAATCCTGTTGACAAAGCGCCCGGCAATCAGATTCAATTTCTCAATCTCCGCACGCTCCGGGTAATTGCCCTCCACATATCCGCTGAAATGCCTGGAGCCCCTTGACACGACGACTTCCTTTCCGACCGTAGCCGAAACTGCGTCTATATGCTCCGAAAACGCATCGCTTGCCGTGAATGACACATCCTTGTCTTCAAGTTGGATCCGCCTGCCTGCCCTGAGGCCGTCGTAAGGCTTGGAAGTCCATCCGCCACCCACCATCATCGTATTGGAGGCGAACCGTCCGCTGTCGGTATTGAAGGCATTCACCAGCCCGTTGCCCGCCCCAAGAAGCATAATCAGCATAAAGATGCCCCACGATACGGAGAATCCCGTAAGCGCCGTACGCATCTTGTTGCGGCGGAAACTTCTGAATATTTCTGTGAAAAGGTCGCCCATCACTTCATTATGGTTGACGTACCGAAGGCAGAGGCATCGTGGGAAGCATTCTCCTCTATGGCACCTATGATTCCGTCCTTGATATGCACTATCTTGTCGGTGCAGTTGGCCACCCCGCTTTCGTGGGTCACCACCACTATCGTGACATGGTCGCTGCGGTTAAGGTCGGTAAGCAGCTGCATCACCTCGGCCGAAGTCCTGGAGTCGAGCGCTCCCGTGGGCTCGTCGGCCAGAATGATCTTCGGATTGGTTATCAACGCCCGGGCGATGGCCACTCTCTGCTTCTGCCCTCCCGACATCTCGTTGGGATAGTGGCCGGCCCAGTCGGCAAGCCCCAGACGCTCCAGATACTCCATAGCCACGGCATGGCGCTTCTTGCGGCCTACACCCTGATAGAAAAGAGGGAGCTCCACGTTCTCCACAGCGGTTTTGAATCCTATGAGGTTGAACGACTGGAATATGAACCCTATCATATGGTTGCGGTACCTGGCGGCGCGCTTTTCGCTCAGGTCTTTTATGAGACGGCCGGCAAGGCGGTACTCACCCGTATCGTAACCGTCGAGTATGCCCAGAATGTTGAGCAGGGTGGACTTTCCGGAGCCCGAAGCCCCCATTATCGAAACGAATTCACCCTCCTCTATATCGAGATTGATACCTTTGAGCACATGCAGCGGCTGTGCACCCTGATAGGTTTTGTTTACGTCCTTGAGCGAAATTATCATAACATTCTGACTCCAGATGCCAGTGACAGGTTTCACTGGCATCTGCAAAAATACAAAAATTATGCCTTTGGCATACAATTTGACCGCAAATTGGCAAATTGGAGTTGTCATGAAGCATAAATTTCTTTTCGTACTGCTCTGTGTGGCCCTCTCTGCCGGGGCGGCATACTTTACTGCTACCGAAGTTGTACAGCGCAGCCTTACGTCAAATCAAGACCGGGCATCCTCTGCAAGCGTCACAGCGGACGGCCGGTGGCAGAGCCAGCCACGCAGGACGGGTTCCGCCAATGTGGCATCGTTTTCCGACGCGGCCGAGGAGGCCGTGCAGACTGTGGTCTATGTCAAGGTGGTGAAACGCGCAAGGGGCAACCGGCCCACCACGATGCTCGACTTGCTGTTCGGCTTCGCCCAGACCCCGCAGGACCAGATAGGCCTCGGCTCCGGCGTGATAATCCGCCCCGACGGATATATCGTCACCAACAACCACGTGATAAGCGGAGCCGACCAGATAGAGGTGACTCTCGAGAACGACCGTGTATATCCGGCCCGCCTGGTCGGCACCGATCCGGCCACCGACATCGCGCTGCTCAAGATAGAGGCTTCCGACCTGCCCTGCATCACCCTCGGGGATTCCGACCGGCTGCGCCTGGGCGACTGGGTGCTGGCAATCGGCTCCCCTTACGACCTGCGTTCCACAATCACGGCAGGCATCGTTAGCGCCAAGGGACGCTCCCTCCCCAACTACGACGGGCAGTTCCGCATCGAATCGTTCATTCAGACCGACGCTGCGGTCAACCCCGGCAACAGCGGCGGGGCGCTGGTCAACACCGCAGGTGAACTTGTAGGAATCAACACCTCCATCATATCCCTCACCGGATCATATGCCGGATATTCGTTCGCGGTGCCGGTCAACATAGTGAGCAAGATCGCCGAAGACTTCATAGCATACGGCGAGGTGCGCCGCGCGGTGCTGGGAATCTCAATGTCGGAAATCGACGGGGCACGCGCTGCAAAACTGGGCCTCAATGGCACAGGCGGAGTCTATATCGAGGCGGTGCAACAGGGCAGCGTGGCCGAAAAGGCCGGGATCAAAGCCGGTGACATCCTCACCGAAATCAATCTCACGCCCCTCAGGAACGCAGCCGCCGTACAGGAGCAGATGAGCCGTCTGCGCCCCGGCGAACAGGCCGCCATCACTTTGCTGCGCGGCGGCAAGCGTATCGAACTGATAGTTGTGCTCTGAGCAGGAGCGGCTTCTCCAAAAAATTTTTTATTTTCTGTAGGCCTTCCGGTCAAGTTTGCCGTTATACGTTCTTTTGATTTCGTCCACCGCCTCATACAGGGAGGGCACCTTGTGGCTTTCCAATTTCGTCTTGATATGTAGCGCCAGAGAGCGGTTGTCGAGGGTGCAGCCTTCGCGGAGCACGACGAGCAGCTTCAGCGCGTTGACGGTTATCGGATGCGGCACGGCGATGCAGATGCACTCCTTCACGCAAGGATGCGACGAGGCGGCATTCTCCACTTCGGTAGGGTCCACCTTGAATCCTCCGACGTTGATCACGTCGCCGCGGCGGCCCTTGAGCCTGATCATTCCGTCTTCATCGAAATAGCCCACGTCGGAACCGTGGATCTTGCCGTCGACGAGCACCGCACGGGTGGCCTGCTCATCACCCACATAGCCGCTCATCACGGTGCGGCCCGAAATGACTATGTCGCCCTCCGGGGTGATTTCGACAGAAGTGTTCTTCATCGGGCGCCCCACGCAATTCTCCTTGAATATGCCGTCGTTGAAATTGTAGGTGCAGACACACCCCACTTCGGTACCTCCCAGGGTATTGTAGAGCCGCGTATGGGGAAGGGCCTTGCTGAGCAGTTCCATATCGCTCTGCATAATCGGTGCGGTACCGGTCTCAATCACGTCTATCCTGTCAGCGAGAGCCGCCAGCTTTTCGAAGGAGAACTGGAGCAGCATCCTTATGCTTGAAGGGACCAGAAAGATTCCGAATTTGTCGAACGGAAGATTGAACACGTCGAAGAACGCGTTCATATCCTTCAGGCCGTCGACGATGCAGAGAGTGCCTCCGACAGTCAGCATGGGATGTATTTTCGAGAGCGACGCGATGTGATTCAGCGGCCCGTTGACAATGAATGCCAGATCGGCCGAAAAACCGAGGTCGCAGATGAAGTTCTCGGCGCAGGCAGTGTGGTAAGTCTCGCTGATCATCACGCCTTTCGCCTTCCCGGTGGTGCCGGTTGTGAAAAGGATGTCCACGATATCATCGGAATAGGTGCAAGCATCCACCTGCGCGCACACCGAGTCGAAATTTTCCTGAGGAGCGTCGAATCCCAGAGGAACGGCGACAGCCCCCAGCACGTGTACCGCGCAATAGGTGACTATGAATTCCGTATCCTGACTGGCACGGAATACATAAGGGCGGTGCGGTTTCACTCCGAGAGCGCGCAACTCTTCGGCACGCAGTTCAATCGCGTTCCACAATTCCTTGTAAGAGATCTGCCCGCTGCGGCAGACTACTGCGGCTTTGTCCGGGGTAAGTGCCGCGAACTTCCTGATTCCTTCTTCCTGTGTCATATCTTTTCTGCAGATAGTTTGTTTTCGACCATAGCGGCAAGGGCATCCACCGAACGGAAATTCTTCGGGGTGGCATCGGTGGCCTCAAGCTTGACTTTATATTCCTTTTCGAGAATCATCATTATAGTAACCACTCCGAGCGAGTCAAGCTCGCCGAAAAGGAAGTCGGATTCTGGATTCACGGCAGGCAAAGCAGCCGAAATAAGTTCAGCAATTCTGTTTTTCATTATTTTATATCACATTTGATGAATTCTATGTTTCCGACAAAGTCCCTTGCGGACACGGCAGCTATCAGCATCCTGTCTTCGTCATTCATAAGGGCCTTGACGTGCGCCTCCGGGTGCAGGTAGGCAGCCAATATGGCCGATTCGCCATAACCTGAATCCCTGACGAGGATCTCCCCGCCCTCTTCAGTAAAGTCCTGCCCGCTGGCGGAAGCGAGATTCCGCCGGACCTCGCGGCATATCCCGTTGCCCTTGTACATATAGCGGCCCATCACGATGTCCTCAGGCTTGTCGGGCGCGCCAAGCAGGAGTGTGCGCAACGAAAGCGGATACTGCCGTCTCTTTCCGTCCTTCGTCGTCATCCACCCGAAAAGCAACGGCGGAATGAGGTATGCCATCAACACCACCGAAAACATTCCGATTATCGTAACCTCGGCAAGTGATTTCATCGCCGGATGGCGGGCCACGATCAGGGTGCCGATGCCCACGAACATTATCAGCGCACTCTGGATTATGCTGCTCTTGTACGAGGCCATTATCGGCTTGCCGCGGGCGTATTCGTACTGGCATCCTTCGGTCACGAAGATTGTATAATCGTCACCCTGCCCGAAGATGAACGTGGCAAGGATAATGTTCACTATATTGAACTCTATCCCGAGGACGGACATCAAACCGAGTATCCATACCCAGCTTATGGCCATCGGCAGGAATGAAATCAATGCCAGGGAGAAGCTGCCGAACGAGAACCAAAGGAAGAAGAACACTATCAGGGAGCAGGCCCATCCGATATAATTGAAGTTGTCGGAAAGACTCTCCGCAAGTGCATTGTCGAGCAGGGATATGTCGAAACAGTTGTCGAAACGGCTGCTGACGGCATCAATATCCCCGGCATCGACATTTATGGACTCGACTATGCAGCAGGTCTCCCCGACAGTTGTCAGGCAGGATGAAAGCGGCCCCTCCGCAAGAGGCTCGAAATAATCGATATCCTGCGGACGGAAGTCGTCTGCCTGTGAAAGGAGTGTCTCGAAACGGGTGAATGCAGCGGTGCTGAAACCGGCCCCGACGGCAGCTTTTCTGAATTCATCTCCATATCCGGAATTGAACCGGGCGGCGAACTCCTTCCACATCAGGAGCCTTCTCTGCTGCTCGGCGAGAGTGCTCAGGAACGGGTTGACGCTTCTGGACGAGAGGATCTTTCCCTCTGCAGCCAGGCTGTCGGAGATGCTTTTGTGCCTGAGACCCTCCGCCAGAGCCTCGTCGAAACTGCCACCCTTGCTCACCACAAGGAGCTCGTGCTCCTGATGCGACGGGCCGGATGGGAACAAGCTGCGGAAGTAGGCCATATCGGCGCGCTGGGATTCGGTCATGTAATTGATGTCCGACAGGTCGGAGCTGAACCGCGTGCCGGTGCTGAAATATCCCAGCACCGCTGTCAGCACGATGACGGCGACAACAAGCGGTCTGCATTTTTCGGGCCGCAGTTCCGCCAGAAGCGGTATTATCCTTCCGCAGCGCATATCCTTGCCGCCTGACTGCACAGCCATATGGGGAAGATACACCAATACAAAGACAATCGTGCCCACGAGCAGGAGCGATGCAAAGATTCCAAGGGCCCGGAGCGCCTCGCTCTGCAGCGGCACAAGGGCCAGGAAAGCGCCGACGGTGGTGACGTTGCCCACAACGAGAGGCGAGGCGATCTCCCCAACGGCCGACCTCCTGCCGCCCCGGTGGGAGACGTGCGCCACCAGATGGAGAGGATAATTGACAGCTATGCCGAGGATTACACTCGAAAGGCCTATCACTATGATGGAGACGTGGTCGCTCAGGAGAGACATACCCCCTACTGCGAACAGCCATCCCCAGCCGATTGTCAGGACAATGAGCAATATGTTGAAGATGGAACCGAACGAAAGAAGAAGGATTGCCAGAATCAGCACCGTCGAAACGGCGACTGAAATGACGGTGTCCCTCTTGATGCGGTCGCTGTTGCCAACGGCTATCACCGGTCCTCCCGTCAGATGGATGTCGATACCGGGATACTCCGCCATCACCTCATCGGAGGCTTCCTGCAACATTGCCACCAGAACAGAGTTGTTCCTGGTTTCGCCGTTGCCGAACGGCGACCTCATCCAGACAATCGCACGGGTTCCGTCGGGCGTGAAGACATATCCGTCGTAAAGTTCGAAGGAGTTTTGCTCCATATTCCCCGAAAGGGCCCGCATCACGGGAGAGAACAATCCGAGAGGGTCCCGGGCTATGGCAGTCTCGGCCATCCCCCCGCTTGGAAACAAAAGTGCAGTACGGTCCTCACGCAGCCTGCCGGCGATATACCCGGGCTGCGAAAGGAGGCTGTCTATCCTGATATAATCATTCTCATCGAGAAAATACGGAACATTTTCATACGCGAACTCCATCGTGGAACGGATGCGGTCCATATCGTAAGCTGTCGTCAGACTTGTGCACCAGAGCGCGGTGTCCTTTTCCCTGACGAGCGAGGCGAAGCGGTCGATGGCTTCGATTGTAAGGTCGATATCGCCGGGATTGGAGAAAAGGCACACTATCCTGTCGGCTCCGGAGACCTTCTGATAGACTTCCATCGCCTCCCTTTCGTCGGATCCCAGAGGGAGGAAGTCGGTGATGTTCTCGCTGAAGCGCATTGTCGCCGCCAAAAAGACCATAGCCACGGTAACGGCTCCCAGGGAGAGCCACATAACCTTCCTGTGCTTCTCGAAGAAATCGTATATGCGCAACCAGAACATGACTTAACCGGCGAATAGATTGAAACTGTCAAGGGGATTGGCATAGATACCCAGGAAGATACGCTCAAGCCTCTCCCTGTTGCATTCCGGGTCAATATTACGCAGCACGCCCATATGCCCGATGAAGGATTCTTTCTGCTCGGCGCTGTAACGGGACGCATACGCGGCGGAGCCTGTCAGGAGGTCGTGCGCGATATAATTATTGGGAAACAGCCTGTAGGCGGAGCATATCCGGATGTCGAGCAGCGCTGCCACACGCTTCCTGAAGTCAGACCGGGTGCAGTGGGACGAATCCTCAAGTTCCGCCCCCGTGATCTCGGGACAAACGTGCATATGCACCCGGCCCTTCTGCTGCAGCAGGCCTGCAATGATGCTGTTGAGATCCTCGCCATCCGATTTGACATACGGTCCGGACTCCCTTTTGAGCATCTCAACTGCCTTGAATACGTCGCAGGGTTCCCATTCATATGAGATGCTTATTGGCTGGAGTGAGAGGCTGGACAGGGCCTCGGACGCAGGAAGGTCGCTGCCCATTGTCAGCATATTCACAATGCCCGGGTCGGTGCGGTCGATACCGTCTTTCGTCCTGCCGTTGCGCTGTGCAATCCAGATGCTATGCCCGGAGTCCAGCACCGTGTGGAATATATATTCCGACAAGTGTTTCGAGGCAGCGTAGAATGCCTTGGCACCGCCGCCGGGCCGCTCCACCCTGAACATCTTGTTGCATTTTCCGAAATCCACGATGAAGTCACCCTTCATCAGATTGGCTCCGAAAGTGATTTCAGTCGTATCGAATCCGTTTTCAAGCAGTTTGTTCTGCAGCAGCGAAGCATCCAGCACTATGTCCCTGTGGTTGGAAACGAATACATGGGGACGATCCGGATTTATGTTTTCCAGCCCGGTGCAGACAAACCCTGACGTGGAGTTCTCTATTATACGGTTGACGGCGTGATACATGAACCGGGACTGGAAATCGTGTATGCTGCCCATCGACAGCACGTCCTCCGCCACCTTCTCCGGCGGTGTGGATGGAAACACATAGGAGGCCACCAACGGAAACAACGGGTCGGCGACCATACGATGAATGGCTGCCGGAATCTCACTGTCCCTGTATGGCCGTATATCGTCAAACATCGTTGATTCTGTTTATTATGTAATTCCTCCCAAGAATGGCTTCGCAGGTGTTGATTGCGGTGAGGGGAACTCCGCAGAAACCGTGAAGGTTGCAGTTCTGCCCTGTCAGCAGCAGATTGGACGCCCTCGTCACGACGGGAACCTGCGACAGGGGGATGTTGCTGCAATCCTTTGAATATCCGCACATGGCCCCCTCCTTGACGCCATACCAGTCGCGTATGGTCAATGGAGATGCGGTGTTGGCGTCCTCTATGCAGCTGCGGATATCGGGATGTATCTCCTCAAGCTTGTCAAGAAGACGACCGGCGCACTCCTCCTTCCATTTTTCGTATTCCTCCCCGCGATGTCCGACCCGCGTATTCTCCCACCGTTTGACATAACTCCAGTCCATCGGAGAGGTCACTATCATCTTGGTGGAGAATTCGCCCTGCCCGAATTCGGGAGGGGTTATATACAGGAAAGCCTGAGGCCACTCCAAATCGGGATTGCTGCATTCCCACACTTTGTCGTAGCGGCTGAGGTAGTATTGTGCATGGGGTATGTACCTGAACGAGCCCGGTTTGAGTTTCAGGTTGACGGTAAAGGCGGAACATGAGTTGGGGATACTGTCAAGACGGGCGCGGTAGGCCGGAGTGAAAAGAGACGGGGTTTCAAGAAGCTGCATCAAGCAGGACGGATGTATGTCGCATATATACCAGTCGGCCTTGAATTCACGCCCGCTTGCGGTGGTCACTCCTGTTACAGACCTGCCGGCGGAGTGCACCGATGCGACGCCGTCCGAGACGATGACCTTGCCGCCGTTGGCCGTAATGGCCTCGCTCAAGGTGTTGGCAAACAGCTGGCTCCCTCCGACGAAACGGCTCGGCCCCTCTATGTAAAGGACGGATATCACTGCGTGCATATAGGCCGGAGTGACTCCCTTTCTCCCTGAATACAACGGATTGAGATAAGATATTATCCCACGCAGTCTGGGATCTGTGATGTATTTGGCGACGAGGGCATCGGCAGCAATCATAAAATCGTCGGAATGCACCTTCATATCGTCGGAAGAAGGCCGCAGGTAGAACAGGTCCAGCTCATCGGCTATCGAGAATATGGCATCCACATAACGGCGTATATTATCCCTCTGGCCCGGGAACTTCTCCGCGAGAGAATTCACGAATCCGTCCCTGCCCAACCCGATGTTGTAGGTGATGCCATCTTCGGCGCAATACACGGTGTCGATGATTTCAGGGCCCACGTCCTGCAGATGCACCTTGTCCATAATGCCGAGATATTCACAGATACGGCGGATATTGCCACCCGGCCGCATTCCTCCCACTACGTGCATACCCGTGTCGAACACTTCACCGAAACGTTCGAAGCTCTGGAGGCCTCCGCCGACGGTGGGGTTCTTCTCGATAACCGTGACGTCCATATTCTCCCTGCTCAATATGGCACCGGCAAACAGGCCTCCCAACCCGCCGCCTATTATGACAACGCTTTTCCTGCCTCCATCCATATCACACATCCTGATCCATTCTGTTGGCTATGGCGCCATACCGTTCGACGTAATATTTCTTCATGGCCGAAGCCCTCTGCCGGAAAGTGTCGCCCATACGCGACTGTTCCTCCGGAGAAATGCGGCTGTCCACCTCCAGATGGACCGGCCATCTGCGCAGATACCTTCCGTGCTTTGGAAGGGCCCTGCCCGCCCCATAGAGGACCACCGGGACGATATCCAGATTCAATGCATCGGCCAGATGGAAGGCTCCGGAGTGGAAACGCCCTATCCGGCAATCCTTCGAGCGGGTCCCTTCGGGATAGACGGCTATACTGTAGCCGCGGAGAACCTTTTCCTGCAGACGCGGCAGGATATAATCGATGCCCTTCGACACGGGAAGAAATTCGGCACGATGTATTATGTATCCATAGAAAGGGTCATTCCAGACCCAGTCGTTGGTAAGCACTATGAGTTTGGGCGTCAGGGCCAGCATTGGGACAAGGTCAAGGTGGCTCTGGTGATTGCAGATGATGACGGCAGGCTTTTCGAATGTCTCACCGCTGTTGTTGGCAAGCGTGTATCTGATTCCCGGGATACCGAGGCGCAGCAGGGTGAAACGCGCGACGGAGCATATCATCCCGTGCAGGTTCTCCCTCTTTTTCTCCGACATCCCGCCGATGGTAAAATAGATCAGCATCGCGGGAGTGAAGAAAAACACCGTGAAGACGGAGAAAACCACAAGGGAGACCAGCGACCGTAGTAGCGCCGCAACCATACGCAGCAACGCCAGCGGATATCCTGCAACCAGCGCGGCGACACACAGCACGACGTTCAATATGCTGATGCGGATAAAATCAATGACAGGCCTGAAATGCGACACCTTCTCTCCTGCAGGAGGATAGAAGACATTTACAGGTACACTTTCCGTCCTTACTCCCTTCCACGCCGAAAGGACAAGCAGCTCCAGTTCGGCCTCATAACGGGAGGTCAGCAATCCAAGGCAAGGCAACTTCTTTAGAGGATAGAGCCGGTATCCGGTCTGGGTATCCTTAAGATAACGTCCTGTCTGGACGGCGAACCAGAAGTTCGAGAAGGAATTGGCGAATCTGCTGCCACGGCTGCGCTGCACATTCTCCAGATTACTGCGGGCACCGACAACCAGAGCCCCCGGATTGTCGATGTTCGCCTGAAGAAGCAGTGGAATGTCCTCGGGGAAATGCTGGCCGTCGCCGTCAAGGGTTATCGCGTAGGCAAAACCCGCGGCCAACGCACGCAGAAAACCGGTTTTAAGGGCAAACCCCTTCCCCTTGTTATCAGGTATTTCAACTATCTCCGGCGCCGGGGAGAGCGAATGGAGAATATCGACAGTTCCGTCGGTGCACCCGTCGCATACGACTATGACATCGGAACACAGGGCCATGGTACGCGTCACCACGTCGGCTATCGTCCCGGCATTGTTGTATGTCGGGATAATGACGCAGATACCGCGTTCGGCCAGGATCCGCCTGCTCTCGGATATGTTGTCTACAACGGACTGCATACAAGTGATAATTTGGCACAAAGTGTATCGCCACAGATTACGGTTGCCTGTATCGCCACATTCTCGCCGTCCATAAGCACTTTCTGAAAATCGTATTTCACCTCCGGCATTTCCAGAGGGTTGACAATATGCAGGAATTTCACGTTTTTGGCCGCGGATAGCTGCAATGTCCTTTCAGATATGATTTCCGACAGTTCGACGGCCATCTGGATGAGCACCACTCCGGGAGTTATCGGCTCTCCCGGGAAATGGGCCTTGTATATGGGATGCTCAGGGTTCAGATGCAGGGTGAAAGCAGAGGCATCCCTCGAGATTATATTGAACAGGCTATCGAGCAGTTTCATAGACTGGAATGATTTCAAAACTGGTTCTTGTAATTGCTGAATTCGATTGTTGTCGAGCCTCCGCCGGCCTCCGTTATTTCAATGCGCAACGCATTGTGCGAAACGCTGTCAAAACGCATCGTCATCCCGGTCCACATACGCTTCAGTTCTCTTTTTTGCGGAAGCAGCTGCAACGTTATCGTATTGCCATCCTGCCGGGCAAGAGCGGAAAACCATTTGTCATCCATAAGGAAATTGCCCGAAACCACACCGAGCAGCAGGCCGGCCAGATCCCTGTACATCCGGTTTGCACTGATATCGGTTGCATCGGCGCCCTCTCCACGGGACACCCTGATGTCGGTGCCTTTCATTTCAAGGAGCATACGCTCGGGAGAAGTATATTCCCACCTGATGGCATCGGGCCTGCTGTATGACAGACGGCCTTCCGACACGATGTCATCATCCATCATAGGAAGATGCCTGGTCTGGGTGAAGCTGCACTCTATGCTGCTGCGATTGAGACAGGAGGCGGCTATTTCACGCAGAAGAGCATCCTGCGCGGCAGCGGGAAGCGCCGCTGCAAGGAACATCATCAGAACCGGTACGAATCTCCTCATTTCGCGATAAGATAACATCCTCCGAGGATAAGAATGACACCCAGCCACTTCGTCCAATCCACGGATTCATGGAAAAATATTATGGCGGCGACCATCCCGAACGCGTAACTCATCGATACGAGAGGATATGCCATGCTGAACGGATAATGTTTTATTATGTAGAACCACAACAGGCTGCCGAAGCCGTAGCAGATGCCGCACAGGGCGAACTGCCAGTTCACGAAAACGGACCTCCAGAAGGAGAGGCTCCAGGAAAAGGGAAGCATACGGAGAAGCGCGAACTTCAGCAACACCTGCCCGCCGGTAAGCAGGAGACTCTGTATCACAGCGAGAATCAGCAGAGGTATCTTCATTTTCTTTTCAGTATTAAGGTCCTCGCACATACTCCGCCGTCTGATGTCTCGTCGTAAGAACCCACCAGAACGGAGGCCGCCTTGCCTGTGCGGATTCTATACCCGGCATCAAGCAGAGCCCATTCGAGGGAATCCCCGCCGTGGCTGTAGGTTATGTTGTATCCGTGGCATTTCGTACGGATGGCGATGGATGAGCCTATGGTATTGTGGGTGCTCTGCATGAACAGGGTGGGCTTCAACAGTTCTTCGCCGTTGGCCGCTATATCTTCAAGAAAACGGTTGCTGCTCTCAAGCATGCCGTTGGCCGTTCCGGTGATTATGGCATCGGGGCAATCGATTCCCGCCATCTTGAGGGCGCGGAGCGCCGAAAGGGTGGCGGCCTTCAGAAGCGAGGTCATACGGCGGCTTTCCATAGGGCTGACATATTCCTTGAGAGCGCCAAGTTCATCAGGGTCGTTCACCTCTACATCGGCAGCGACCTCAAACCGGAACTCCATCTCAGGGCAGGGAATGGATGATTCCGAAGCGCTGATCAGCAGGGATGAATCGTTTCCTCCGAAACCGAACGAATTGCAAAGCACCTTGTCGAGCGTTACATCCTCCGCACCGGAAGAAGGGGTTATGCCCCCTTCAATCCCGAGCGACCATCCCAGATTGGCCGGGATAAACCTGTTCTGCATAGCCAGGATGCATATCGCCGTTTCTATCGACCCGGAAGCCGAAGTGGTGTGCCCTGTAAACGCCTTGGTGCTGGATACGGGAGGGACCCGTGTCCCGAAAAGTCTAAGGATTGCACGGCTTTCGGAAATGTCGTTGTCCTGCGTACCTGTACCGTGTGCGTTGATATAGTCCACCTGCGACGGGGTGATGGCGGCCATCGCCAGAGCGTCGCTCATTGCCAGAAATGCACCTTCCCCGTTTTCGGAAGTGGCGGTCTGATGGTATGCGTCACAACGATTGCCGTACCCGGCAATGAAGGCCAGCGCACCTGCAGGCTCTTTCTGCAATACCACGAACGCGGCCCCCTCTCCCAGATTGAGACCGGCGCGACCGGCATCGAAGGGGCGGCAACGGTCCTTGTCGAGAATCATCAGGGTATTGAAGCCGTTGAGATGGAACCGGCTGAGAGCTTCGCTGCCTCCGGCGATGACAACATCGGCCTCATCCCGCATCAACATTTCGCAGCCCACCATAATACTGTTGAGAGCGGAACTGCAGGCAGTGGACACGGTGCAGCACCGAGCCCCGGCAATCCCGGCATATTCGGCCATTTCAACCGTGCTGCGGCCGCATTCGTTGCTTATCGCAGTCTTCTGCGAGAGCTCCGCAACGTCCATCCCCCCGACAGTGGTTCCGCAGACAAGGGCGAGACGCCTGCCGGCGACTGATCCGATACGGGCCTGACTGAGCGCCTGCCGTATTGAAATGGCTCCCATAAGGGCCGTGCGGCTGTACTGCCGGCCCTTCTCAAGGCCGAGAAGAGAGGCCATTCCGTCGTTGGAAAGTTTGACTTCACCCACCGGCAGTTCGCTGTGGGCGGTATGCAGATAACGGACAGGACCGATACCGGAGGAGCCGCCACGCAACGAGGCAAGCACTTCACCGGGATTGTTCCCGATGGCACATATCATTCCGATTCCGGTGATTCCTATCTTCGCGCTTTTCTGCATTATTTCGTACGGTGGGCTTCAACGTATTCGGCAATCGACGCCACACTGCGGAAAACCTCTTTCCCCTCTGCCGGAGAGGAGAGCTTGATTCCGTAGTTCTTGTCGAGAATCACGATAAGTTCGAGTGCATCTATCGAATCAAGGCCGAGGCCCTCTCCGAACAGTGCGGCATCGGTGTCGATGTCCTCGGGAGCGAGCTCTTCCAGGTTGAGAGCCTCGATTATCTGCTTTTTTATTTCAGCAACAAGTTGTTCGTTCATGATATCATTCAATTGTTATCAATTTCAAATCGGCTTCATAATCGGAGTCGGAGCGGTAGTCCACCCACCCTGTCAAGGCGGTTGCCCCTTTTGGGAGAGTGGCCGTCACGATGGTATCCATAAGGGATTCGTTCCTTCCCTGCAATATGTACAGGTCGGTCTCTCCCTTTATTGCATTGCGTATCGCTATTTCACCGGCTGCAAGATTCGGCAGCGTGTAGATGAAAGCCGAGGGGCTCGGGAAGAAACCGTCAGGGCCGCTGAAAGAGGCAAGATACCTGCAATCATCGGCCGTGGAAGATGTTCTATTGAAAAGGATTATGGCATCGGGACGAGGTGCGCCGTCCTTTTCGAGAAGGAGCTCGGAGGCCACGTATGCCAGTTTCGAAAAGTCACCCATTTTGTAGAATTTCGGATAATCCTTCAGACGGTCCCTGTATATCCCGGCAAGATTATCCCTGCCGTCGAGCCGCACGCGGTGCAGTTCCTTCACTCTGCCCGGGTCAACCCTTATGGCTGCAGCATCCTCCAGACGGCTGTAGCGAAGCGCGCAGTTGCACCCCCCGAAACCGCTCAGGACTTTTATGAAACGGCCGTTGCCATCACTCTTGCGGAGGGAGTTTCTTACCGACACTTTCCCGCTCACCCCGAGTTCTTCGAATCCCTTGGCAGGCAGCACCACCCCGTCTTCCAAAGCCTGCATCGTGATTATTGTCTCGATGATGCCGGCCGCACCGAGTGTGTGCCCGAAATATCCCTTCAAGGCCATTGCCGGCACATCGCAGAGTCCGGCTTTCTGAACGGCTCTGCTTTCCATCTGGTCGTTGAACATAGTGGCTGTTCCGTGCAGGCTGATGCAGTCCAGATCTTTCGGAGATATGCCCTCCATCACTGCAGATAGAGCGCGGAACACCCCGTCACCGTCGGGTGAGGGAGCGCAGGAGTGGTATGCGTCGCTTGTCTGAGCCCCGGCTTCCAATATCCAGCGCCCCGTCCTGTTGTCGGCCACACGGCCCATGACCATAGTGGCGGCCGCCTCGCCGAGATTGAGGCCGAGACGCTCGATGTCGAAAGGACGGCATGCGAAGGGCGACAGGGCCTTAAGGCTCAGGAATCCGGAGACGGTGAAGCTGCTTACGATATCGGCGCCGCATACAATGACATTGTCGTAAACCCCCGCCTCAAGCAGACGGGCAGCCAGAAGCTGCGCGCTTGATCCGCTGATGCAGGCGTTGCAGACTATTATGGGCTCGGTTGTCATTGAGAAGTGGCCGGCAATGCGTCCTGCCACGGCAACAGGGCCTTCATATCCTGAACCGGTTCCCTCCCGGAGAGCGTCGATATCCCCCTTGGTTGTGCTAAGTACAAGCAGGGTTCCGGGAGAAGACGGATCGATGCCGGTTTCTTCAAGCGCTCCGGCAATGCTTGAAACGGCCAGCGACTCAAATCTGCCGCACCCTGAGGCATCATCCTGCTCCTGGTCGAAGACCGACACCGTTATTTTCTCCGGGATATCCTTCCAGCGGTCGAATGACTTCAACCCGCAGAAGCCCCGCTTCACAGAGTTGTAGTTCTCCTGCGAAGTACGGCCCAGAGGCGAGATGACATTTGTACCCAATACCGCTATCATTCCACTCCCATCGCCCGTTTCCACTGCGTGTAGAATGCCGGGCTGTACAATAACAGTTTGTATTCGTTATCCATAAAGACCTGCACGGTGCGGGCCGTAAGGCACACGACGCCGGTGGCAGGATCATATATTTCGTAATCGAAAATGAGCTTGGCCGCATCGGTCGGGACATAAGTGATCCTTACCGACGGTTTCATTCCATACACCACAGGATGCCTGTATTTGACGTTGACCTCAACAAGCGGCACCATAGTGCAGGCTTTCATAAACATATCGTATCCGAGACCGTATTTTGCGCCGAATGCCTCTCTGGCATCCTCGAGGTATTTCAGATAGGCGCCATGCCATACAACTCTCATCATATCCACCTCACTGAAGCGGACCTCAATCCGCTTCTCCACCTGAAGTATCATTCCACTCTTCATAACCTTTGATTCATCTTACCGCCAACTTGATTCCGGCCGTGGCAATGACCTCCCCGTCACATTCAATCACGGCACTTGCAAGGGTCATCCCGAACACCTCTTCCTGCACGTCGACCGTGGTGACGATCCTTTTTCCGACCCCTGCAAGAGAATGGACCGAATAGCCGGTTACAGCCCCTATGAAGCCCACCCTGACTTCATTATGAAGGATGAACTTGTTGTAATAACCTATTCTCGCGGCACATGTCTGGGCAATGTTCTCCAGCATCCCTATTGCAGAAAAGAAGCCGTTCTCCACGAAGATATTCCCGTCGCGGATCTCCATCTCCGTAGTGGAAGAACCCTGGGCGAAGCGCACCAGACATCCGACCATGACAAAAGGGTCCTGCTGGGGCAGGAGCTGGTGGACGTCTATGCTGCGAAGCAATTCTTCGGTGGGAGAAGCGTAATCTGTCATTGCCAGAATTCATAAAAATTATACCACTGGGCAGGATATTGCCTCAACCGTCTTTCCAGCTCGGCGACATAGGCCCCGCTCAATTGTTCAATCTGCTCCCCGCGGCTTGCCGTAGTGTCATAATCGAGAGGCACGACGTATATCGTATATCCCGTCCATCCTGACTTCATCACGTTTACGGCAAGGACATTCAGGCCACGCATGGCGGCGACACTGAAAGGACCCTGCGGAAAGGAAGCCGGAGCCCCGAGAAAATTGCGCCTGATGACCCTGGGTCCCGTCACCCTGTCGGCCGGGATGCTCACGACATTGCCTCCGTCAAGGGCTGCGTTTATCTCAAAAAGATGGCTCATATCATCTTTCAGGGGAATCATACTGACGTTTGTCCTGCTGAACATCATGCCGCGGTTGGCCATAATGGATTCCTTCTCCCGGTCATACACCAGCGCATTTATGCTTTTCTTGCGCGACTCGATGCAATAGCCGGCAATCTCATAGTTGCCGATGTGGCTGCTCATCATTACAAAGCCGTCGGGCCCGGCATCGAGCGAGTCGAACAGATCCCTGCCGATTATCTCCACCTTGAACCTGCGGCCTGCGTACATTGCGAACTTGTCTATCACCACTTCAGCGAACCTGCAGTGGTTGGCATATGTCTGCCATACCGACTTGAGACGGCCATAGCCGTGGCGGCGGCGGAAATAACGGTAGGAGCAGCCGCGGCTGCCTCCGACTGCCAGCACCACAGGAATGATGAATATATATGAGAAAACATAGAGCACGCGTACATCGACATAACGCAAAAAGCAGATGAGACACTTGTGCATCCATCCGCTACCGTAAGTTGTACCAGCCCACTGATTTCCCATAGGCAATTATTTCACCATACGCTCTATATAATCGCAGAACTTGCTGTATGTGTCGATTCCGACCATATCATCCGGTTTGATCTTGAAACCGAAATTCTTCTCGACTATCACGACAATGTCGATGAAATCAAGGCTGTCTATCCCGAGGTCATCCTTAAGTTTCGCCCCCGGAGCTATCCTGTCGGGGTCAACCTCAAGTTCGTTGATCAGGAAAGCCTTTATTTTCTCTTCAATCTCAGATCTTGTCATCATATCAATTTTTTAATTACAATTGCGCTGTTGGTTCCTCCGAAACCGAATGAGTTGCTCAGCACCGTACCGACATTCGTCTCGACGGTCGCCTCAGCCAGATTAAGATGCTGCGAGAACTCGTCCCGGTTGTCCAGATTCAGGTTTGGAGCCACAAACCCGTTCTGCATCATTATTATACTATATACCAGTTCGCTCGCTCCGGCCATCCAGCATTCGTGGCCCGTAAGGCTTTTCGTACTGCTCACAAGGGCGTGCTGTCCTCGGAACAATCTGTCTATGGCCACAGCCTCATACCGGTCACCGAGCGGTGTACCGGTGGCATGGGCGTTGATATAATCGATGTCCGCAGCGGAGACTCCGGCATCATCCATTGCACGCTGCATAGCCCGCACACAGCCTTCGTCGCTGGGCTGGCTGATCGCCATAGTGCCATTGCTGCTGAAGCCGTAGCCGGCCACTTCGGCGAGGATGTCCGCCCCGCGGGCCACCGCATGGTCATAATCTTCAAGGACAAGTGCGGCGGCGCCTCCGCTCGGCACAAGACCGTCGCGGTCCCTGTCGAACGGACGGCTGGCTCCGGCCGGATTATCCATACGCTTGCTGAATGCCCCCAGGGCATCGAATGAGGCCATGCCGTAGATATTGACTTCCTGCGCACCTCCGCAGAGCACCATATCCTGCAGGCCGTCCCTGATGAACATACTGGCGAGCCCCACTGCGTGGCTTGAGCTCGCGCAGGCAGCGCTTACGCTGAAATTTATCCCCTTGAGGTGGAAGATTGTGCTCAGGTTCATGTTTACGGTACTGTTCATACCCTGGAATACGAACGATTCACCCAGCAGTTCGGTATCGTGTTTTTCCATCATGATACCGTGGGCTTCGATGACAGGCTTTGCCGACGAGTCGTTGCCGAAGATGCAGCCTATTTCATTCGCCAACAGATAAGCGTCATCCACACGGGCCTGCTCAAAGGCCTGTTTGCCGGCCATGAAAGCATATTCAGCCTCCTCGCTGAGGCCGCGGCGCATATGGCGGTCGAGCAGTTCCCTCAATTGCGGCCTGGGTACGATTCCGGTAAGACAACTTTGGAAACCGTATTCCGACCTTGCAGGGTCCAATCCTATGCCGGAACGGCCCCTGTAGAGAGAATCCCTCACCCGGGAGATATCCTGCCCTATGCAGGACCATATGCCCACGCCTGTAACGACAACCCTCCTTCCCGTTTTCATTTCAGAGCAAATACATAGGTTGTGTCGTATCTGTTCCAGTTGCGGAGCGAAAGTGTCAGTTCCGTCTGGTCGTACACGTTGCTGTACTGAGTATTCTCGGGCTTGTCGTCACCCTCGATCGGAAGGTCCACCCAACGCACTGATGCGAGGCATTCCTGCATCTGGTCGAAAGTGAGGGTGCCGTCGTTTTCGGCGAGGAACGCACCGGCCTTGCTGTAGCGCTCCCAACTCTTGCTCGTAGGATTGCCCACCGAAGGGTCGGGGAATTCGGTACGGTGCTTGGGGTTGAGCAGGTGGTTGGTGACAAGCATGCTCTTCTGCCCCTCATCCTTGCGCAGAACGATCGTTTTCCACTCGTCGTCCTTGTCGAACTCGATTATGGCACAGTCGCCCGAAGCGTCGGCAACCATATAATGATAGCCGTAGTCAACCACGGCATCGTGCCGCACGTCAACCTGCGAAAGAAGTTCGACGGCCTCCTCCACTGTGGCGCAGCGGTCGAGGAAAAGACGCATCAGGATGGTGGTCCCGGCCACCGGCTTGCCCGTATTCTGCATTGAAGCCTGATGGGGAAGGGCCATTATCGAAGTGCAGAGGCCCTTTTCGTTGATACCGTCGACGGGGGCATATATTGAGGCCAGACACATCACCTTGCTGGCAAGTGAAGTGGGAACCTTGTCGAGACTGTAGCCGAAGTGCGACATATCGCTCACGGCGACGGACGCGTATCCTTTTTCAGGATGCGAGAAGGTGACCATCGTGGGATTCTTGTAGAAGTCGTAGTTACGGCCGTAATAATAGCCGTCTTTTCCGCTTCTGGCCGCCTGGAAACTGGTGCAGCTGAACACCTGGTCGCCATCGACCTGCGAGCTGTGGATATGTATCGGGAGACCCTTGCCCACCCTGGATACCACATATTCCACCAGCTTGGCGTTGGAGTCCAGATTGTGGGCCAGTACGTCGTCGAGGTCATAGGAAGCCCTGTATTCCATCCGGTAGAGATATTCGTTGCCCGAAACCCTCTCCACCGAACGTACGGTGCTTATCTCCCTGCCCCAGATGCAGAAAAGGACAGCGAACAGCACAACCACGACCGAGAGCACCGTAACAACGGCTGTTTTTACGAGTTTGTTCATATTTCAGTTCTCTTTTTTTCATTTGACAACGCCCTTTCACCGGCAAAGAAATGCCATTGGAACAGGAGCAGGTATATCGCGCCGCAGGTTATGCACGAATCGGCGAAATTGAATATCGGACGGAAGAAGATTATATGTTCGCCACCCAAAAGCGGCACCCATTGCGGCAGAGAGGTATCGATTATTGGAAAATAGAACATATCCACCACCTTGCCCAGGAGGAACGAGGAGTACCCTCCGCCGGCGGGAAAAATCTCGGCCACCGACGAGACGGTGCTTTCCGAAAATATCATACCGTAGAAGAGCGAATCCATTATGTTGCCCAGCGCACCGCAAAGGATGGCGGCAAGGCCGAACAGGACTCCCGAAGGGGTATCCCCGCGCTTGAGAAGCCTGCGGATGTAGATGAAGATGGCAACCACAAGGACAATCCTGAAGATGCTCAGCACAACCTTGCCCGCCGTGGCTCCGAACTGCATTCCGAAGGCCATCCCCATATTTTCGATGAAATATATCTGGAACCAGTCGCCGAACACGTGGATACTCTCCCCTATCGTCATACCGGTCTTGACCAGAATCTTTATGGTCTGGTCGATGACAAGCAGCAAAACGACAAACGCCGTCAGTATTGCTCCGCGGGATTTCTTCATATCCTAATGGCCGAGCATCTCCTTGCCCTCCACGCTTGTGGTGGCATGGGGCACGAGGCGCAGCCTCTCCTTGGGTATCAACTTGCCTGTTACGCGGCAGATGCCGTAGGTCTTGTTCTCGATGCGGATGAGTGCGGCCTCAAGGTTCTGTATGAACTTGTACTGACGTGTGGCCAGCTGGCCCAGCTCCTCCTTCGAAAGCGACGACGCACCTTCTTCAAGCACCTTGAAAGTGGGCGAAGTGTCTTCGGTGTCGTTGCTGGAACTGTGGTTGACCATACTCTTGAGCATCTCATATTCAGATTTGGCCTGCTCCAGTTTTTCAAGGATGAGAACCTTGAATTCCTGAAGTTCCTCGTCGCTGTAACGGACTTTTTCCTGTGTTCCTGTTTCCATATGTCAAATGTTTTCGGTTTATCGAATCTTCTCCACCGCAATCATCAGAAAAGCATCGTCCCACTCAACCCGGGTGCCGTGCATCGAGCTTTCGTCGGCGAAGGTTATGTTCTTTGCCAGAGTCTGCTCACGCAGATAGGCTCCGAAGCGGGATACGGCATCTTCAACCTCACTGTTGCTGCCGATTGTCACATTGATGCGGTCGGTTACGTCGAATCCGCTCTCCTTGCGAAGATTCTGGATACGGTTGATGAGTTCCCTGACGATACCCTCACGGCGCAGGTCATCGGTGATTGTGACGTCGAGGGCGACAGTCAGCTTGCCTTCGGTCGAAACGAGCCAGCCCGGCATATCCTCCGAAGTTATTTCGTAGTCCCCCTCTTCGAGTTCCACCTTGCCTGATGCAAGGTCGAGCGTGTACGGCCCGCTCTGCTCGACGAGTGAGATCGTGGCCTGGTCCATATTGGAGAAAGCCGAAGCGATTTCCTTCATCTGCGCCCCATAGCGTTTGCCAAGTGACCTGAAATTCGGCTTTATCTTCTTGGTTATCAAACCTACCGTATTCTCGATGAATTCAGCCTCCTTGACATTGACCTCGGTGAGCATTATCTGCTGCACTTTCTCTATCTGGCTGCGGAGGTTGGCATCGAGTACGGGGATTATGATCTTTGCAAGCGGCTGGCGCACCTTTATGTTGACCTTGCGGCGAAGCGCCAGAACCATCGAGGTGGCCTGCTGGGCAAGTGCCATACGCTCCTCGAGAGAAGCATCCACAAGGCCGGCCGAATACTCGGGCATCTTCTCGAAATGGACGCTCCCGGCACCGGGAACAAGGTCGCACCACAGGCGGTCCATAAAGAAAGGCGCGATGGGGGCAGCCAGAAGGGCCGTTTTGCAAAGTGCGTTGTAGAGAGTCTGGTATGCGGCCAGCTTGTCGGTGGTCATACCGCCTCCCCAGAAACGCTTGCGGTTGAGCCTTACGTACCAGTTGGAAAGGTCGTCGCACACGAAATCCTGGATAAGGCGCCCTGCCGTCGTTATGTCGTAATCCTCATATGCCTCCTCAACCTTGCGTATGAGGGAGTTGAGCAGGGATACGAGCCAGCGGTCTATTTCCTGCAGATTGTCCTCGCCCACCGGAGCGGCCGCGGGGTCGAACCCGTCCACGTTGGCATAAAGGGCGAAGAACGAATACGTGTTGTAGAGGGTTCCGAAGAACTTGCGCTGCACCTCGCCCACTCCCGCCTCATCGAACTTGAGGTTGTCCCAGGGCTGGGCATTGGTAAGCATATACCAGCGGAGGGAATCGGCGCCATAGGTGTCGAGCGCCTTGAAGGGATCGACTGCATTCCCGAGCCTCTTGCTCATCTTGTTGCCGTCCTTGTCGAGCACAAGGCCGTTGGATATCACCGTTCTGTATGCGCAGGACGAATCTACCATCGTGTGGATGGCGTGAAGGGTGAAGAACCATCCGCGGGTCTGGTCGACGCCTTCGGCGATGAAATCGGCCGTCTGCCCGAAGCGCTTGTCGCCAAGGTGGCGAAGCCCCTCCTGGGCGTATGGCATCGCACCCGAGTCGAACCACACGTCGATCAGGTCGCTCTCGCGGACCATTCTGCGGCCATCGTCCGAAACCAGGAATATCTCATCCACATACGGACGGTGCAGGTCGATGCGGTTGTAGTTTTCGTCGGAAAAGTCGCCAGGCACGAATCCCTTTGCCCGCAGGGGGTTGGATGTCATTATTCCTGCCTTGACCGCCTTCTCGATCTCATTGTAAAGCTCCTCTATCGAGCCTATGCACTTTTCGCCGGAGCCGTCTTCCGTGCGCCATACCGGAAGCGGGGTGCCCCAATAGCGGCTGCGCGAAAGATTCCAGTCCTGCAGATTCTCGAGCCATTTGCCGAAACGCCCGCTGCCGGTGCTTTCGGGTTTCCAGTTTATGGTTTTGTTGAGCCTGACCATATCCTCCTGGACCGCAGTGGAACGGATGAACCAGCTGTCGAGAGGATAGTAGAGCACTGGTTTGTCGGTACGCCAGCAATGGGGATAGCTGTGGGAGTGCTTCTCAGATTTGAAGAGTTTGCCTTCAGCCTTGAGCATTACCACAACCTCAACGTCGAGGGACATATCCTTGTCTGTCTTGGTAGCATCGTAGGCATTCTTGACAAACTTGCCTTCATATTCCTTATAGAGATCAACGTTGACCTTGGCAGCCACAAACTCGGGGTCAAGATTCTCGATGGGGACAAAACGACCCTGGCGGTCTACCATAGGCATCTGACGGCCATCGCGATCAAACATCAGAAGCGAACCGGTGCCTGCCTTCTTGGCCACCTTGGCGTCGTCAGCCCCAAAGGTAGGTGCAATATGTACGATACCAGTACCGTCCTCGGTGGTGA
>JAZUGR010000003.1:0-29588 GCA_045641345.1 Bacteroidales bacterium | reverse complement strand
GTGAAAGCCCGCCGTGAGAACAGGAGCCTCAATAATTATGTTGAGAGGGTTCTTATGGCTGTGGCCTATGATGAGCCGAACGAGATTACCATTGCTGCGATGAAGGAGGCGATGACAGGAGAAGGAGAGGCGTTGGATCTTTCCAAGTGGAATGAGTTCATTGCTTCTCTGTAGCTATGTGGACACTTATCCCGACCGGTCAGTTCATACAAGAATTCCAGCAACCATCCTTTCCACTTCCCCACCCTACATCCTTACAATCAGGCGGTTGAGGGCGTCCCACAGGCGGGTTGGGAGAACTGCGTGCCAGAAGAGCAGCATAGTGGCGCCGCGGCCGGGGTTGTACCGGCAATGCGGGCGCCTTGCATTGACGGCGTGGCATATCGTCCGGGTTACGGCACCGGGGCCGGAAAGGAGTTTGGAGCGATATGCTGAATACATAAGCCGGGCCTCTCTCCCGGCGCTTTCTTCATACACGGTGCCCTTGGACGATGCCACCAGATTGTCGGCGGCTATTATGCCCCAGTCGGTGCGTATGGCGCCGGGCTCTATGAGCACCACATCGATTCCGAAAGGCTTCGCCTCGATCCGCAGGGCATCCGAGAATGCTTCGACGGAATATTTCGACACGTGATACCAGCCGCCATACGCGAGGCACATTCTGCCGGCCACCGACGCCACGTTGATGATACGTCCCGCTCCCTGCAATCTCATTACCGGCAGTACCAGCTGGGTGAGGCGTGCAAGACCGAATACGTTAACCTCCACCTGACGGCGGGCCTCCTCCATACTCACCGTCTCTATGGCTCCGAAGTAGCCGTATCCGGCATTGTTGACAAGGACGTCTATGCGCCCCTCCGCCTTCATTATCGCATCTATGCCGGAGCGGATCGACTCCTCCTCGGTCACGTCCATCTCAAGGATATGCACGCCGCGCTCCCTGAGGGGCTCCATAAGATGAATCCTGCGGGCCGCCGCATAAACCGCGAAACCCTGCGATGCGAGGGCCGAGGCAGTTTCAAAACCTATCCCGCTGCTTGCTCCTGTTATGAGTATGACCTTGCCCATATCGGTTGAACACTTGATTTAAGACAATACCGACAGAAGCCGGAAGATTCCGAATCCCAGATAGGTGCCCACGGCATACCCGACTATTCCTATGGCCAGTCCGGCGGTAAGGGCACGGCGGTTGAGCATCGCTGCGGAAATCATAGGGACGAACGGGGGCGAGCAGAGCAGCGCCACCGAGCCGATGACCGTGGTATCGGCATCCATATGGAAGGCCTTCGACAGCAGGGCCTGCAGCCCGAGTGAGACGAACACCACGAAGAAAAGATACCCCAACGCTCCGGCACCGCTGGCAATGTCGAGATTCCTGACATCAACCATCGATGCGACCACGATGCTGAATATGTAGATGGCGTACATCCCCACATCATAGCTGTATGGCAGGCTCCTGAGTCTGGGGATGAACGAGGCGCCTATGCCCAGAGTGGTGAGGCAGAGAATGAACAGGGTCATCATCGGAATCCTTGGGAAGAGCCTTGCGACAAGAAGCGATATGCCGCAGATGGTCAGGGACAGCAGAACGAGGATGCCGAGGATGCACATCCCCTTTTTCGTGCCCAGCCCGCTGTAAGGATTGCCTGCCCCGTCAGACTTCTTCTCCGCTTTTTCACGGTACTTTTCGGGCAGCAGACGGGTTATGAATCCGGCGACGGCTTTCCTGACCCGGTCGGCCTTGCCCGTCACGGTGTCGATGATGATTTTGCTCCGGCTGTCGAGAAAATGGCGGAAAATCCTTATGCCCACCGTCATCAGAAACACAAGATAGAGGAAGCCGACCAACATATCGTAGCTGTTGAGCAGGATGTAGGTGCTGTCGGAGACGTCGAGCATCGTTTTGAGGGCTGCCATATTTATGGTTCCTCCCGTGTAGGAACCCGCCAGCAGACCGCCGATTTTGGCGGCTCCATCCTCCCCCATCGCACCCGAACCGATCGGATGGCGGAAGATGAAATAGCCCGATATTATGGCTGTCACCACCGCGACGAGCCCCGTGACGAGGACCATCGCATAGCGGCGCCAGTCCTTTCTGCTGAATGAACAGCCCAGCAGCATCAGAGGGATTGCAAACGGCACGGTGGCGGAACTGAGAAGTTTCTGCATTCCGACCACGGGCTCCGGCATAGGGCTCCCGAGAATGTCGTCGGTATTGCCGACAATCACACCGAGGATATAGAGGACCAGTACAGGCCCGAGTTTGCCTATCCACGCGACTTTCCTGCACAACACCAGCACGACGGCCGGCGCGACGCAGAAGAATACGGCTAAAACGATTGCTATAATCATAGTGGCAAAAATAGTCATTATCGTGCAATCAACTCATTATTTTATGACAAAATCACTATATTTGGCCGATTTTTTGCACAAATACATTTCAGCTATGAAACGATTCAGCATATCCCTCATTCTGGTTGCAGCGCTTGCCATAGGCTTCAGCATCGAGGCCTGCGCCTGCACCGCAGTCGTAGTATCGGGCCGCCACAACGCATCGGGCCGCGCACTGATGATAAAGGTGCGCGACAGCGACAGTGTCACGGACATGAAGCAATTCAAGGGCCCGAAATACGAATTCTTCGGCCAGACCGCCAATCTCGACAAGACGGTGGAGGAAATCAAGGGAGTGGTTTCGGGCAGCAACACCGCCGGCCTGTGCCTTGCCAGCCTCACTCCTGGCAAGGGTTTCCCTTACGACTCGGCCAAGAACAAAGTCTCCGGAGGCAAACTCAACTTCAAGGCTCTCGGCAGCTGCGCCGACCTTGCCGAGTTCGAGCAGATGGTCGAGGAGATGCTCAAGAGCAGGATTATCGTGGCGCACATAGCCGCCCTGGATGCGCAAGGCCATGCCGCAATGTATGAAATCATAGGCGACCGCTATGTGAAATACGACGCCGACGACCCCAAGGCATCTCCCGAAGGATTCCGCGTGATGACCAACTTCACGTTCGCAGGCGATTCGGCTCTCGGTCACGGACAAATCAGGTACGAATCGACGGTCGAGGTGATGAAATCCCTTCCACGTACCGCCGACGGCAAATTCGACCTCGACCCGGTTTCCCTGATGGATGCAGTTACCCGCACCTTCTGCCACACCGGGCGCAAGGTGCACTCCCTCGCCGACCTAAAGGGCAAGGAATATTTCCGTGGCTCCGATTTCGTGACGCGCAACCGCACGAACACCATAGTATCGTTCGAAAGCGCGCTTGAGGGGGAACCCGCCTCGAGGGTGGCGATGTGGGTCAATATCGCTTCGCCCATAACCACTCCGGCGGTGCCGCTCATAGTCAATTCGGGCTTCATCCCCGAATACCTCACCGGGGCGCCCAAGACTCCGGCGACCCTCGTTGCCGCATCGACGGCGATCCGCAACAAATACATCTACGACAGCGGCAAGGAAAAACCCTTCGAGTGGTTCAACGTGGCAAATACCGCCGCCATGATCGAAAAGACCCGCCTCGTGGAGGCTTTCATCACCGGGAAGTCCAAGCCTGCCATCGCAGCATGGCGCGCCGGAGAAATTTCCGACGGGGATTTCTACTCCCTGCTCCAGAAGCAGGCCCCTGAATTCTTCGACAAGTTCGCAGAGGTCTTCAGCCAGGCTGATTGACGCCTGTCGGGCACAAAAAAGTTACAACATTCAAGAATAATTCATAAATTTGCAGAAACCAAAGGCAATGAAACGGATACCGCATACGAACATATTCAGCAGGTCAGCCGCATTGTTTTTATTTGTTTCGGACAGCTTTTAAGGCTGTCTTTTTTTTGTCCGGACTATGGAGATTGCAATCAAAGGCGGAACTATCATAAGCGGCGGCAAGGCCGCGAGGGCCGACATTCTCATCAGGGACGGGCATATCGGGCATATCGGCGACATCCCCTCATCCGCCGCCTGCGAGGTGGTGGATGCTTCGGGCTGCATAGTAACCCGGAGTTTTGCAGACCTTCACGTCCATTTCCGCGAACCCGGATACCCCGAAAAGGAAACGATACGCACCGGATCGATGGCGGCCGCCCGCGGCGGATACACCCTGGTGTGCACGATGCCCAACCTCAACCCTGTCCCCGACAGTCCCGACACCCTGGCAACCGAGCAGGATATAATCGACCGCACCGCAGTGATTGACGTCCTGCCGTATGCCGCCATAACCAAAGGCCGCAAGGGGCTCGAACTCGTGGATATGCCATCCCTCAAGGGGCGCTGCGTGGCATTCTCAGACGATGGAAGCGGAGTGCAGAACGGCGAGGTGATGCTCAGGGCGATGGAGACAGCCGCCAGGGAAAACTGCATAATAGCCGCCCACTGCGAAGACAATTCCCTGCTGAATGGAGGATACGTCCACGACGGCGCCTACTGCGCAGCCCACGGTCACAAGGGCATCTGCTCGCAGAGCGAATGGGGCCAGATAGCAAGGGACCTCGAACTCTGCGCGAAAACCGGCTGCCGCTACCACGTGTGCCACATCTCCACCAAAGAGAGCGTGGATATAATAAGGAAGGCCAAGGCCTCCGGAGTGAATGTAACCTGCGAAACAGGCCCCCATTATCTTGCGCTGTGCGAGGGAGACCTCCGGGAGGACGGGCGCTTCAAGATGAACCCGCCCCTGCGCAGCGCAGACGACCGCGACGCCCTCATCGAAGGGCTCGCCGACGGCACGATCGACGTGATAGCGACAGACCACGCTCCGCATACGGCGCAGCAGAAATCCCTCGGCCTGCAGGGGAGCGCGATGGGCATAGTGGGGCTCGAAACTTCATTCCCGGTGCTTTACACATCCCTCGTCCTCAAAGGCAAAGTGAGCCTCGAAAGGCTTCTCGATGCGATGTGTGACGCTCCGCGCAGAATATTCGGCATCGGCGGCGGACCTCTGACAGAGGGGAGCAGCGCCGACCTTGCAATAATAGACATTGACAAAGAATTCATAATCGACAGCAATGGTTTCCTCTCGAAGGGCCGCGCCACGCCGTTCGACGGCTGGAGGGTCAAGGGAGAAGTCGTAAGGACAATCCTGCGCGGGGAAACAGTCTGGTCGAAGCATTAAGGACAAAGATGAAAAGACCTGAAAAGAAGCTCGTGCTGGAAAACGGGCAGGAATTCTGCGGAATCGGTTTCGGTTCCCGGGAGAACTGCGTGGGTGAAGTGATTTTCAACACTTCGGTCGTAGGGTATCAGGAAATCCTGTCGGACCCTTCCTACGCCGGGCAAATTGTGGTGATGACTTATCCCCTGATAGGCAATTACGGCATAACCGACGAAGACTTCGAGTCGAGGACTCCGGCTCCCACCGGTCTGATAGTTAGGGAATGCTGCGACACACCGAGCAATTTCCGCTACACCAAGACGCTCGAGGAGGAACTTGAAGACCGCGGAATAGCCTGCGTAAGCGGAGTGGACACCCGCAAGATCACAAGGACAATCCGCAGTTGCGGCAAGATGCGCGGCGCCATAGTCGATGCCTCCCTGAGCGCGGATGAGGCCCTTGCCCTCATAGCGGCGACGCCGGACCGAAAAGACATCGTGGCGAAGGTGAGCTGCAGGAAAAGATGGTTCTCACGCACGCCCAACCATAAGTTCAACGTCGTTGCAGTCGATTGCGGCATCAAGCACTCGACCATCAGGCTCCTCAACGAACGCCTCTGCAACGTGACCATCGTTCCGTTCAACACCAGTGCCAGGGACATCTGCGCCTTCAATCCCGACGGAATCCTTTTCACCTGCGGTCCGGGCAGCCCGTTCGACGTCCCCGAAGTGGCGGAGCTTATAGAAAGCCTCAAGGGCCGCTATCCCATCCTCGGCGTGGGAATCGCCCACGAGCTGCTCGCCCTTTCATACGGAGCCGCGGTGGAGAGCACGCCATGCGGGCTTCACGGCGACCACCCGATGAGAGACCTCGTATCGGGGCGCATCAACATCGGGGTGTTCAATCAGACATTCTGCATCAAATCGATCGACGGGACTCCCCTGAGCGCCACTCACACAACGGTTCCGGAAGGCTATGTGGTAGGCTTCGAATGCAGGCGTGACAAGATACTTTCCGTGCAGTTCCTGCCCGAAGCCGCCCCCGGCCCCACCGACAACGTCGGAATCTTCGACAGATTCATAAAGCTGATGGAGGAAGATAAAAATGCCTAGAAGAACAGATATCAAGAAAGTGATGGTCATCGGCTCCGGCCCCATCGTGATAGGTCAGGCCGCAGAATTCGACTATGCCGGCACCCAGGCCTGCCTTGCGCTCAAGGAGGAGGGGTACAAGGTCATTCTTGTAAACTCCAACCCTGCCACCATAATGACCGACCCCAACATAGCCGACAAGGTGTATATGGAGCCCCTCAAGCTCGAATATGTGGCCAAGATCATCCGCTACGAAAGGCCCGATGCAATCGTGCCCGGACTCGGCGGGCAGACAGGACTCAACCTTGCAGTGCAGCTCGCCAGGAAAGGGGTGCTCGAGGAGTGCGGAGTCGAGATTCTGGGCACTTCGTTCGAAGGCATAGAGAATGCCGAGGACAGGGAGAAGTTCAAGGAGCTCTGCATAAAAATAGGTGAGCCCGTCATCCCGTCGGAAATCTGCTACAGCCTTGACGAAGGGCTCGCCGCAGCCGAAAAGATAGGATATCCTGTAATTCTGCGCCCCGCATTCACCCTTGGCGGCACCGGCGGAGGGTTCGCCGACAATGAGGAGGAGCTCAGGACGCTGATGCCCAACGCCCTCTCCCTCTCCCCTGTCCATCAGGTGCTGGTGGAAAAGAGCATAAAGGGCTACAAGGAAATCGAGTTCGAGGTGATGAGGGATTCGCGCGATACCGCCATAGCAATCTGCAGTATGGAGAACATCGACCCGGTGGGAGTGCATACCGGCGACTCGATGGTGGTGGCCCCGGCCCAGACGTTGACCGACAAGGAATATCAGCTCCTGCGCTCAAGCGCGCTCAAGCTCATCCGCGCACTGAACATCGAAGGGGGCTGCAACGTGCAGTTCGCCCTTGACCCCCTGTCGTTCAATTATTACATCATAGAGGTCAATCCGCGGGTATCCCGCTCTTCCGCCCTGGCCTCGAAGGCCAGCGGTTTCCCGATAGCGAGGGTGACGGCAAAGATTGCGGTGGGGCTCACGCTGGATGAGATAATGATAGGCGCAACCCCCGCCTGCGCAGAGCCGGCGATAGACTATGTGGTGACGAAGGTGGCCCGTTTCCCGTTCGACAAATTCAGCGAAGCGTCGAACGAACTCGGTACCCAGATGAAAGCCACCGGAGAGGTGATGAGCATCGGAAGAACCCTGGAAGAGAGTATCCTCAAGGCAATGCGTTCGCTCGAAGCAGGCGTATGCCACATACACAGCAGAAAATTCGACGACTGGAGCGAAGAGCGGCTCCTGAAATACATCTGCACCCCAACCGATGACCGTATCCACGCCATCGCCCAGCTTCTGAGGCTGCGCATCGACCTGTCAAAAATCTACGACCGCACCAAGATCGATATGCTCTTCCTCGAGAAGATATACAACATAATCCGTATGGAACGCAGGCTCAAGGAGGCCCCGATGGATATGGGCCTGCTGCGCGAAGCCAAGAGGATGGGATTCGGCGACAAGTTCATAGGGCAGCTCTGGGGAAGGTCCGAGGCCGATATGATAAGGATGCGTATGGACGCAGGCATCCTCCCGGTGTACAAGATGATAGACTCGTGCGCCGGCGAGTACGAGGCCGACGTGCCCTACTACTATTCCACCTACGAGGATGAAAACGAATCGGTCGTCTCTCCCCGCAAGAAGATTCTGGTGCTGGGCTCAGGTCCCATCCGCATCGGGCAGGGAGTGGAATTCGACTACTCCACCGTGCACGCCATCTGGACAATCCGCGAGGAGGGATATGAGGCCATCATCATCAACAACAACCCCGAAACCGTCTCCACCGACTACACGATATCCGACAAGCTCTACTTCGAGCCGCTCACTGTCGAAGACGTGATGAACGTCATCAATCTTGAAAATCCCGACGGGGTGATCGTCACTCTGGGAGGCCAGACGGCCATCAACCTTGCCGGACCGCTTGCAGAGATGGGAGTCAGGATAATCGGCACCGGAATAGAGGCCATCGACAATGCCGAGGACAGGAAGCTCTTCGAGCAGATAATGCGCCGCACCGGCATCCCGCAGCCGAAGGCCCGCGCCGTTACCAACGTGGAGGACGGAGTCGAGGCGGCTTCCGAAATAGGCTATCCGGTGCTGGTGCGCCCGAGCTTCGTGCTGGGCGGAAGGGCGATGATGATTGTATGCAACGAGGAGGCCTTGAGGCATTATCTCCACAACGCCGTGGAAATCAACGAGAACTCCCCAGTACTGGTCGACAAGTACATAATGGGCAGGGAAACGGAGGTGGATGCCATCTGTGACGGGGAGAACGTGTTCATACCCGCCATAATGGAGCACGTGGAACGCACCGGCATCCATTCGGGCGACAGCATCAGCGTCTATCCCTCGTTCAGCCTGAGCGACAAGGTAAAGCAGACGATAATCGACGACACCGTAAAGCTCGGGCGCGAAATAGGCATCAAGGGGCTGTACAACATCCAGTACATAGTTGACTCTTCCGACAACGTATATGTAATCGAAGTCAATCCCCGCTCTTCCAGAACCGTGCCCTTCATATCCAAATCGACAGGCGTGGCGATGGCCAAGATAGCCACCCGTGTAATGCTCGGCCACTCCCTGCCCGAGCAGGGTATCACGGAGGTCTATTTTCCCGAGCGCAAGCGTCATTTCGTTAAGACCCCCGCATTCTCGTTCGGAAAGATCAAAGGCATCGACACCTACCTTTCCCCAGAGATGAAATCCACCGGCGAGGCGATAGGATACGACGACTCACTCAACAGAGCCCTCTACAAGTCGCTGCAGGCATCGGGGATGGACATCGTCAACTACGGAACTCTCTTTGCGACAATCGCCGACAAGGACAAGGAGGAGGCTCTGCCGCTGATACGCCGTTTCTACAATCTCGGCTTCAACATCGAGGCCACCCGCGGCACGGCCGAGTTCCTGCGCTGCCGAGGCATACGCACACGCTGCAGGCGCAAGATCAGCGAGGGCAGCGACGATATCGCGAAGTCATTGCGCAAGGGTCACGTCCGCTACATAATCAACACCATCGACCTGAACCAGCATTCCACCCATCTCGACGGATACGAAATACGGCGGGCCGCCGTCGAGAACAACGTAACCACGTTCACTTCGCTCGAGACGGTGAAGGTGCTCCTCGACGTGCTCGAGGAGATAACCCTCGGAATCTCAACAATCGACGCCGAATACAATGGATAAGAGGACATTCACCATAACCGCCAACGAACAGGTTGCCCGCCTCACGTTCCGTATGGAGCTCGAATGCCCGCAGAATGAGAAGATGAAACCTGGGCAGTTCGTCGACGTCGCCCTCGAAGGGAAGTTCCTGCGCCGCCCCATATCGGTGTGCGACTCCTCCCGCGGAAGGCTCACCCTGCTTTACAAGGTGGTCGGAAGCGGCACTCGCCTGATGTCGGGTATGGGCACAGGAACGGAACTGGAACTGCTCACCGGCCTGGGCAACGGATTCGACCTGTCAGCCTGCAGGGATGCGGCCCTGCTTGCAGGAGGCGGAATCGGGGCGGCTCCCCTGTACCTTCTGTGCAAGGAGCTCCTCGAGCAGGGCAAGAAGGTCACCGTGGCGCTCGGATTCAACTGCAAGGACGAAGTGGTGCTCGCCGACGAGTTCAGGGCCCTCGGCGCAAATCTTCTGATTGCCACAATGGACGGAAGCTGCGGGGCGAAAGGATTTGTAACGGATGCCATAGCGGAGGCCTCTCCGCAGTACGACTATTTCTACTGCTGCGGGCCGCTGCCGATGATGAAATCTCTCTGCACCTCTCTCAACTGCCGCGGCGAAGCCAGCCTCGAGCAGAGGATGGGCTGCGGAGCCGGATTCTGCTACGGATGTACCTGCCAGACTACCAGCGGCTCCAGGAGGGTGTGCAAGGACGGTCCGGTTTTCAAGAAGGAGGAGATAGTATGGTAAGGAATCTTTCAGTGAATCTCTGCGGAGTGCAGTTCAAGAATCCGATAGTTCCGGCGAGCGGCACCTTCGGCTTCGGAATCGAACTCGCCGGGGTCTTCGACCTCAACCTTCTGGGAGGCATAAGCCTCAAGGGAATCACCCGTGAGCCCCGGTTCGGCAATCCGCTGCCGCGCATTGCGGAGTGCACCTCCGGCGTAATCAACTCCGTGGGGCTCCAGAATCCCGGTGTAGAGGCCTTCGTCAGTGAAAAAGTCCCCGCCCTGCGCAGAATCTACGACGGGGTGGCCATTGCCAACGTAAGCGGATTCTCCGTCGAAGAATATGCCTTCAACTGCTCCACTGTCGACAGATGTGACGGAATCGACATAATCGAGGTCAACGTTTCCTGCCCCAACGTCCACAATGGAGGGATGGCTTTCGGCACCTGCGCCGCAAATGCAGCGGAGGTCACCCGTGCGGTGAAAGCCGTAACGCATAAACCCGTATTCGTAAAGTTGAGTCCCAACGTCACCGACATCGTGGATATCGCCCGCGCCTGCGAGGATGCGGGGGCCGACGGTCTGACGCTGGTCAACACTTTTCTGGGGATGCGCATCGACATAAGGCGCAGGAAGCCGGTGGTCGCAAACGGGATGGGCGGATTCTCCGGAAGCGCCATCTTCCCCATCGCGCTCCGTATGGTCTATCAGGTGGCCCACGCCTGTGCAATCCCGGTGATGGGATGCGGCGGGGTGGCTTCGGCACAGGATGTCATCGAAATGATGATGGCCGGGGCAAGCGTGGTCCAGATAGGGGCCGAAAATCTCCGCAATCCTATGGTCTGTTCGGAAACGGTCGCCGGACTTCCGCAACTTATGGAAGAGCTCGGCATCAACGATATCAGGGAAATCATCAAAACAGTATAGATTATGGCAAATGATGTAATAATAGCCTGCGATTTCAGCAGTCACCTGCAGACGATATCATTCCTCGACCTGTTCAAGGGATGCGAGAGGAAACCTTTCGTAAAGATCGGAATGGAGCTTTTCTACAGCTGCGGTCCGAAGATAGTGGAGGACATAAAGGCCCGTGGGCACCGGATATTCCTCGACCTCAAGCTGCACGACATTCCCAACACCGTGCGCAAGACGATGAAGGTCCTTTCCGGCCTGGGAGTCGATATGTGCAACGTACACGCCGCAGGCACCATCGAAATGATGAAGGCCGCCCTGGAGGGGCTTACCCGCGAAGACGGTTCGCGCCCCCTGCTCATCGCGGTGACGCAGCTCACCTCCACCTCGGAGGAAGTGATGCAGAAGGAGCTTCTCATCCCCGGAGACATTGCCGGAACAATCGTCCACTATGCCTCCAATGCCTGCAAGGCCGGGCTTGACGGAGTGGTATGCTCCCCTCTCGAGGCAGGGATGGTGAAGAAGGCCTGCGGAGAAAAGTTCGTTGCGGTGACCCCGGGCATCCGTTTCGCCGATTCGGCCGCTGACGACCAGGTGAGGATAACCACTCCCGCACGTGCAAGGGAGATAGGCTCCGACTACATAGTGGTGGGCCGTCCCATCACCGCAGCCGCCGACCCGGTGGAAGCTTATCTGAAATGTTTAAATGACTTTGTATATGGAAAAGGCAATTGCTAAAGAGCTCCTCTCGATCGGAGCAGTATTTCTCCGTCCCGACGACCCGTTCACCTGGGCAAGCGGCATCAAGAGTCCCATCTATTGCGACAACAGGCTTACACTCTCCGCCCCCGCGGCGAGAGACAAGGTGGAAGAGGGCCTTGCAGCGCTTGTGCGCAAGCATTTCCCAGAATGTGAGATGCTGATGGGCACCTCCACCGCAGGAATCGCACACGCGGCAATGACCGCAGTGCTGCTGAACCTTCCTATGGGATATGTCCGCAGCGAAGCCAAGACCCACGGACGCACCAACAGGATCGAAGGCAGGATGGAAAAGGGTACCAAGGTGGTTGTAGTCGAAGACCTCATCTCCACAGGCGGCAGTGCCATCGACGTGGTTGAAGCCCTGCGCGAGGAGGGTGCCGACGTGAGAGGAATCGTCAGCATCTTCACCTACGGGTTGAAGAAGGGCCTCGACAGGATTGCGGCAGCCAAAACAGTGAACTACTCCCTCAGCAATCTGGACTCCCTGGTCGAGGTCGCCGTTGCCCAGGGGTATATCTCAGCATCGCAGAAAGACGACATCCTCAAATTCAGGGACTCTCTATGAAGCATCTGATCGACCCCGCCGACATCAGCCGGGAGGAAACCGACAGCATCCTTGACCTTGCCCTCGATATCATCTCCGACAGGAAGAAGTATCAGGACGTGATGGCCCGCAGGAAGCTGGCCACGCTCTTCTTCGAGCCGAGCACACGCACCAGGCTCAGCTTCACCTCGGCCATGATGGAGCTCGGAGGCAGCGTGCTGGGTTTTTCCGATGCGGCCAACTCGTCAGTGAGCAAGGGCGAGACAGTCGCGGATACCGTACGTGTGGTGGGGTGTTTCGCCGACGTCATAGCTATGAGGCACCCCGTCGAAGGGGCGCCTCAGGTTGCCTCACAAGTCTCCACGGTGCCCATCATCAATGCCGGGGACGGCAGTCACAACCATCCCACCCAGACCCTCACCGACCTTCTCACAATCAGGCGTGAGCTGGGCCATATCGACAATCTGACGATAGGTTTCTGCGGCGACCTGCGTTTCGGCCGCACCGTGCATTCGCTGATAAAGGCGCTCTCGCGTTATCCCGGCATAAAGGTGGTGCTCATCGCCCCCGACGAACTGCGTCTGCCCGATTATATCAAGCAGGACGTGTGCGAACGCCTCGGAATACCCTACAGGGAGGTAAGAACCATCGAAGAGGCCATCGGCGAGCTCGACATTCTCTATATGACCAGGGTCCAGAGGGAAAGGTTCTTCGACAAGGACGAATTCGAGAGAGTCAAGGACAGCTTCGTGCTCGACAAGGCGAAGATGGCTCTGGCAAAGGAAAGGATGGCTGTGCTCCACCCCCTGCCGAGAGTGAATGAGATTCTCACCGAAGTCGACGACGACCCGCGCGCGGCATATTTCAGGCAGGTTGAGAACGGCAAGTTCGTGAGGATGGCACTCATCTGCAAACTTCTCGAGTGGAAGGACGACCCGTCCCACGGAATGCCCGCGGCGGAGCCCTCATTCAGCGACGCGTCGCTTCACTGCCCCAACGCCAGATGCATATGCAACAACGAGCGCATAGGGCATCTGTTCAAGACAACCGGCAGCGGCACCGTACGCTGCGCCTACTGCGATACGAAAATAAAATAAAGGGTCAGACCTCTATCAGCGTGTACTTGCGCGAGCCGAGGCCGATCTTTTCGCCGTGCTCCTGAGCCACCTCCCACCGGGTGTCGGGATGCATCAGGTGGAACTTGTCGGCGTGCGTGTGAGGCTCGGCGCGCATTGCCGAAGAGAGCACGTTGTCGGTTTCGAGGCAGGGGGCCTTGATCACCATATCGGCGCAGGCCTCATCGAGGGCCACCGGATCGAACGAAGCGGCCATTCCCAGATCAGGAACCACGGCGGCATCGTTGTGACCCCAGCAGTCGCATTCGGGCGACACGTTCATTATCAGGCTTATATGGAACTGCGGACGGCCGTCCACCACAGCGAGGGCGTACTCGGCTATCTTCTTGTTCAAATCCACAAGCGAAGTGTCCTGCCTTGCGCTGGCCGCCCCTATGGTGCAGGTGGCGATACACTGCCCGCAGCCCACACACTTTGCAGAGTCGATATGGGCGCGGTGGTTTGAAACGGAAATCGCCCCCTGGGCGCAGTTGCGGGCGCAAAGACCACAACCCACGCAGTTGTCGCCTATGGTGGGGTTGCTGTCGCAGTGGAGGAATTTCTTGCCGGCGATGCTGGCGCACCCCATACCAAGGTTCTTGATGGTTCCTCCGAAACCTGTCATTTCATGCCCCTTGAAGTGTGTTATCGAAACGATTATGTCGGCATCGGCGAAAGCCCTGCCTATCTTGGCCGAGGAGCACATCTGCCCTCCCCTGACCGGCATCTCGGCATAATCGGTGCCCTTGACACCGTCGGCGATTATCACCGGAGCCGACACCTGGATGGGATTGAATCCGTTTTCGGCCGCACTCGAGAGATGGTCAACCGCATTGTCGCGACGCCCTTTGTAGAGGGTGTTGGAGTCGCACAGGAACGTTTTGGCCCCAAGGCCGTTGAGCAGTCTGACTATGGTCTGCACATATCCCGGCCGCAGATAGGCCATATTGCCGGGCTCCCCGAAGTGGAGCTTCACAGCCGTGTACCTGTTTGAGAAATCGATTCTTTCAATTCCAGCAGCCTTGACCAGACGCTCCAGCTTGTCCTGGAGGTTGCATCCGGCGTGCGTTCTGAGTGAGGTGAAATATACTTCCGACATAACGGTGACGTTTATATGGCAAATATAAGAATTTTCATAATTGCGGATCAAATTATTATATTTGGACAAATTTTACACGAAATGGCAAAATCAGGGTCATTGTTCACATTCCTGCTCGGAGCAGCAGCCGGAGCAGCAGCCGCCTATCTCGCACTTACCGACGAGGGGCGCGAAATGGTCAGGGAAGGCCGCAAGGCAGCCGGAAAGTATTCCGACGAAGTATTACGGAAAATAGACGAACTGCGTCAGGCTGTCAAGGAATCATATTCCGACGGCCAGGGGCCCGACTGCGACTGACACCGCTATGGACGAAATCTTCACAGAGATAAAACGCTACGCCGACCTTCGCGTCGAGGAGGCGAAACTCAAGTTCGCCAAGGGCTTCTCCGGCATAATGTCGCAGATGATATCGCTCTTCCTCGCCCTGATGGTGCTTATAATACTCCTTGCCCTGGCCTCGGTGGCCACTATGCAGTACCTCAATGCCAAAATAGGCTCTCCGTGGGGCGCGCTCATCGTATGCGGAACCCTGTTGGTGATGCTGGTCATCCTCGTAATCTGCCGCAAGAGGCTGCTCCACCGCGTGTTCGACGCTATGTTCACCGGCCTTTTCTCCGCCAGGAGCCGCAATCCGGAAGAGGGGATTCCCACAATCGAGCGTGACATCGCCGCAAGCGAAGCCGCCATCTCGGACAAATACAACGGCATCCGCCATTTTGCCGGAGCCGCCTGCGCCGTAATGTCGTTCATAAACGGCCTGAAGAAATCCAAGTCCGAAAAAGACAAGGCACCGGAAGATGGCAAGGCTCCGGAACAAGAAAACAAGGACTGACGAAAACGTCAGTCCTTGTTTCATATTCCGGCTCCGTATCGGAATCAGAGATTTCCGAACAACCCTGAAAGAAGCGACGAAGCGGCGCTTGTTACGGCCGAAGAGGTGTTGCTGCCGCTTGACTTGCTGCCGCCGAGCTTTGACAGAAGCGACGTGGCCGCGCTGCCGGCTGCCTGTGAGGCGAGAGCGGAAGTGTCGAGGGTGGACAGCGAGGAGAGGGTGCTCATCACGCTCGAAGAGTTGCTTTTGTTGACCAGATTCTTGGAGCCCGAGATGAGGCCGGAGAGGAAATTGGTGGTGTTGGAGGTCTCTTTCAAACCCTTGATGTTCTGCACGAGAGTCAGCAGATTGGAGATGTTTGAAGGATTTGCGAAATCCATTTTGCCGTCTGCCTTGTACTGGGTGTAAAGCGAAAGGAGGGCCGCACCTGCAGATTTGCCGTTGCCTGCGGTAAGGGCTGAAGCGACGCTCGAAAGGGCGCTCTGCGCCTTTGCTACATTGAAGGGAGCGATTGTCATAAGTGCCACAAGCGCCACGAGAAATAAAGATTTTTTCATTCTGTTATGTTTTGTGATTGCCTGATTTCAATCCGCTGTCTGCAAAATTACAAATTTTTGGTATCTTTGGTAAGACAAACCCGAACAGTTTGACTGTAATCCGTCACGTCACCCTCGAGGAGGCCGCGGAGCCGATAGCTCCGGAGGCCGGCACCATCTATGTGTTCGAAGACCGGTGGAAGAGCCGCCGCGAACTTATCGAAAAGAGGCTTGCGGCGCATCAGGGGCGATTCAGATCCATATTCGCACGCAAGTGCCTTGTCTCAAGGCCCGATGCCGCCACTGCAAGGAGGTTTCTCGAAGACAATCACGTTTACGGCTATGCCAAATGCAGTTACCGCTACGGTCTGGAATACGAAGGCGAGCTTGTCGCAGTGTCAACTTTCTCCGCGCCGAGACCGATAACCCGGATGATAAACGGCAGGGAGCGGATTGTATCGTCGTACGAATGGGTGAGGGCCGCCTCTCTTCCCGACTGCAGGATATGCGGCGGAATGGGCCGCCTGCTCAAGGCATTCATCGATGAGGTGCACCCCGACGACATAATGACCTACGCCGACAGGGAATGGTCCGAGGGCGGGGTTTACGAAAAGTTGGGATTCACGCGCACCGCACAGCTGCCGCCTCAGAAGTTTCTGGTCGACCCCTCCACCATGCGCCGGATATCCTGCCGGAAAGTGGAGCGTGACCGCATCCGCGGTCTCGGGGAGGTGAGCGCAAATGCAGTGACGATATATAATCTCGGAAGCATCAAATACGTGCTGACCCTTTTGGGGCGGCAGTAGGCAGAGGCCCTCTCAGCGGCAGGTGGCCACGGTGCCCGTCCCCTCGCCGTTGAGCGACACCCTCACCACCACGGGGCGGGACTCCGGAATGGAGCCTCCGACTATGAGGTCGGCTATCGGATCCTCCACATAGCGCTGCACAGCCCGCTTGAGAGGCCTTGCCCCATAATCGGAGTCATATCCCTCCCCTGCTATGAACTGCAGGGCATCGTCGTCGATCGAAAGGTCGAATCCCGAAGCGGCCATGCGCTTTTTGAGAGATGCCGTTTCGATGCCCACCACAGAGCATATATCCTCACGCGAGAGTGTGTTGAAATACACTATCTCATCGAGACGGTTGAGGAATTCGGGAGCGAAGGTCTTGCCGAGCGCCTTGCGGACCAGATTCCTGCCGGCCTTGCTGCGGCAATCGCGGGCCGAGGTTGTGGAGAATCCGACTCCTCCTCCGAAATCGGCCACCTGACGGCTCCCCACGTTGGAGGTTAGGATTATCACGGCATTTCGGAAATCCACGCTGCGGCCGCGGCCGTCGGTAAGGCGGCCCTCATCGAGGACCTGCAGCAGCAGGTTGAATATGTCGGGATGGGCCTTCTCTATCTCGTCAAGGAGCACCACGCAATACGGGTTGCGCCTCACCGCCTCGCTCAGCTGCCCGCCGTCCTGATAGCCCACGTATCCGGGAGGAGCCCCAACAAGGCGCGACACGGAGAATTTCTCGAGATACTCGCTCATATCTATCCTGACAAGGCGGTCGGAGGAGCCGAACATATATTCGGCGATCTTTTTGGCGAGGAGGGTCTTGCCCACACCGGTAGGCCCCACGAAGAGGAACGTGCCAACCGGCTTGAGCGGGTCCTTCATTCCGGTGCGGTTGCGCCTTATGGCCCTGGAAACGGCAGCTACGGCATCGTCCTGCCCTATCACCTCGCCCTTGAGGCCCGGTTCCATATTGAGGAGACGGTCGCTCTCCTTTGCGGCGATGCGGTGAACGGGAATGCGGGTTATCGAAGACACTGCCTTTGCCACGTCATCGGCGGTAATCTCCACCACAGGGGTGTCGGCCTTACGGGAGTCGCTGCAGCTTGAAAGCATCTCCTTCTCCTGCCGCCTCAATGCGGCAGCCCTGGCAAAATCGCCCTCAAGGGCCGCATCCCTCTTGGCTGCCCGGATATTGTCGAGCCTCTCTCCGTCGCAAAGCGCAGGAGCGGCGTCCAGTCCGGCCCGGCTGCCGGCAAAGTCAAGCACGTCTATGGCCTTGTCGGGCAGACAGCGGTCGTTGATATAGCGCTGCGAAAGGCTGACGCACGCCTCAAGCGCCTCGTCGCTGTAATGTACGCCGTGGAAGGTTTCGTACTGCTCCCTTATGCCCTTAAGTATTTCAAGGGTCTGTGCAAAATCGGAAGGCTCCACCACGACTTTCTGGAAGCGGCGGTCGAGAGCCGCATCCCTCTCCAGAAAATTGCGGTATTCATCCTCGGTGGTGGCTCCGATGCACTGCATCCGGCCGCATGCAAGAGCCGGCTTGAGCAGATTGGCTGCATCGATAGAGCCCTGCCCGCCTCCGGCGCCCACGATGGTATGCAGCTCGTCAATGAATATGATAAGCCCCTTTTCGGCCGAAATCTCCTTGAGAAGCCCCTTGATGCGCTCTTCGAACTGCCCTCTGAATTTGGTACCGGCCACCAGGGAGCCAACCTCAAGCGACACTATCCTTCTGCCCGAAAGGGCCTTCGGGGCGCGCCCCGACGCTATCAGGCCGGCAAGTCCCTCGACTATAGCGGTCTTGCCCGTACCGGGCTCTCCTATGAGCACCGGATTGTTCTTCTTGCGGCGGCAGAGTATCAGCGCAAGCTTGCGTATTTCGGCATCCCTGCCCACGACAGGATCGAGCTGCCCGCTTGCGGCAGCCGCGGTAAGGTCGCGCCCATACTCGTCGAGAAGAGGCTGCGCCCCTATTTCGGCCTGCTTGGGGATGATTTCGCTCTCGGTGGAAGTGTCGGCCACCGATGCCATATTGACGAGGCTTCGCAGATCGACTCCGGCATCCAGCAGCAGGTCGCGCGTCACTCCCGAAGGGGAGGTCATTATCGCAAGCAATATATGAAGCGTGCCGGGCTGGGCGCCGCCACGGGCAAAGCGCGTCGAAGCCGCCTCGAATATCTCCTTGACCTGGTCGGATATCTCTATCTCCCCCGCCTTGTCGAAGGGGACAGGCTCCGGCGCTGCAATCAGGGCCTCTATGTTGCGTTTTACCGCAGCAAGGTCGACACCTGCGGCGGAGACGGCCTTGACGGCATCACAGCTGCCCAGACGGAGCATCCCGAGAAAAAGGTGGTCGGCTCCGATGGTAAGGCTGCCCATACGCGAGGCCTCCTCGCGGGCAAAATTCAAAATTATCCGAATGTCGCGCCGCTCGTCCATAGCCTAGAGAACAAGGACTTCATGGAAGAGTTCGACGAGACCGTCGATTGCGGCAACCAGACCGAGAATGGATATTATGGCTCCCGAGATACGGTTCAGGATAAGCAGCTGGCGGAGCTTGAACCTGTCTCTGAAGAGGTTGATCACCCAACTGAGTATGAACCACCAGGTAGCGGTGCCGGCCACTACGCCGAGTATCATTATTATAATCGACTGGGACGAGGTATAGGCCTCCGGCTTGATACCCACGAATGCGAAAAGGCCTATCATCAGAGCGAGGGCCCCGGGGTTGGTGATGGTCATTGCAAAGCCTTGGAGGGCATCGGCGAAGAATCTCGATTTCGCGCCTGGATTGTTGCGCTGGCGCAGCTGGGTTACGGGATTCTTGAACGCTATGTTGGCCCCCACCACAAATACTATGATTCCACCGATAAGCATTACCCACAAACGGTTGCGGTCGAGGAATCCGCTCACGAAAGAGAGCGACAGCAGCGCCGCACCGGCATAGAAGGCATCGGTGAGAGATGAGCCCAGGCCGAGGGAGAACCCTGCCCAGCGCCCCTTGCTTATCGTTTTCTGGATGCAGAGCACACCCACCGGGCCGAGGGGGATGGAAGCGCCCAGACCTATTATCACTGCCTTTATGAAGTTGACGAGAATCATTCCGCTGCGTTATGAATTGCAAATATATTCAAATTGAGTATTTTTGCCAAGAGAAATACATTTTAAGAGTGATTCGGATGACACGGATGACCGGCAGGACAGCGCTGTCCGCATTGAGCCTTGCAATACTTTTCGCCGCCCTTGCGGCAATCCCCTATCTGGTCGAAGGGGCAGGATTCCTTGCCCTTGCAAGTTTCGCCCCGCTCTTCTGTATGGAGGAGATGCTGCGCAGGGAGAAGGCACGCCACAAAGGGTGGTACTGTTTCACGGCTTTCGCCCTCTTCAACATTGCCGCCACATATTGGATATGGTATGTCTCCCCGGCCGGAGCGGTAGGAGCACTGACCTGCAATTCGCTCTTTATGACGGCCATTTTCGCCATCTTCATCGCGGTGCGCAACTTCTGCTGCAGGAAAGGCTGCGGCTGCACCATCCTTCCGCACCTGATTTTCATCTGCATCTGGGTGGCGTGGGAACACGCATACCACGAGATAGAGCTCTCGTGGCCCTGGCTCACCCTCGGCAACTCGTTTGCCACTTCCACCCGTCTCGTGCAATGGTATGACGTCACCGGAGCCGAAGGCGGCTCCCTCTGGATACTTCTTTCAGGCCTCACCCTTTTCCTGTCCATCCGCGCCCTGCAGTGCGGCGCGAAACGGCGCGCCCTGTGCCATGCGGCGATATGGGCGGTTGTTGTGACGGTCCCCACGGCGGTGTCCCTTGTGCGCTTCTACTCCTACAGAGAGGAAGGGGAGCCTGTCGAGGTGGTGGCGGTGCAGCCCAACGTGGACCCCTTTGCAAAATACGGAGTGATTGCGCAGTCGTCGCTTGACGAGAGGCTCATCGCACTTGCCGACAGCATTGCCACCCCGGCCACCAGGTACATCATAACCCCCGAAACGTTTACCTACGACATCGACCTCGACAATCCAGGCGGAAACCTCTCCTTCGCAAGATACTGCGAATTCCTTTCATCCCGCCCTGGGACAAGCATGCTTCTGGGCGCACTGTCCTACCGCAACTACGGCCACGGCCCCAAGCCCACCACTTCGGCCCGCAGACGCAGCAGCGGATGGACCGACGTGTACAACTCGGCGATGATGTTCGATGCCGGCGGAGAAATAAGCTTCAGCAACAAATCCAAGCTCGTACCCGGAGTCGAGATAATACCTTATCAGGACAAATTCACGTTCCTCGGAAAGATCTTCGACCATTTCGGAGGTTCGACCGAAAGTTACGGCCGCTCCTCAAGGATGGAGCCGCTCGAGGGAGCCGACGGCCACGTGGCGGCGCCTATGATATGCTACGAATCGATCTACAGCGACTACTCGTCCAGGGCGGTGAAGGCAGGCGCCGATTTCCTCGCCGTAATAACCAACGACGGATGGTGGGGCGACTCCCCAGGCTACCACCAGCATTTCAGATATGCCAAACTGCGTGCCATAGAGAACCGCAGGGACCTTGTGCAGGTTGCCAACAACGGGATATCCGGATTCATCGACCAGAAGGGCGAGGTGCTTTCATCCACCCCCTACTGGGTGGAGACCGCAATCCGCGGCACCATACATACCCGCAACGGGCTCACGTTCTTTTCAATGCACGGAGACTTCATCGGCCGCGGCGCACCCGTTGCAGCGCTGGCGCTCCTTCTGCTGGCTTTCATTTCCTGCGCTTCGGGTAGGAAATCCTTGCGTGGTAAACCTGCTGCAGATAAGTCTTGAAGAAATTGCGGAGAGCCCCGATTTCCTTCATCGAAATATCCGACTCGTCGAACTGACGCCCCTTGAGCCGCTCGTCGAATATCCCGTCGACAAGCGCGGAGATATTGTCGGGGCTGTAGCTCTTGAGCGTGCGCGACGAAGCCTCTATCGAGTCGGCGAGCATCAGCACGACGTGTTCCCTTGTCCTGGGAAGGCCGCTTGAATACATGAATGGAGCCTTGTTCGACGCATCCCCTCCGGCATTGCAGTACTTGGAATAGAAATATCCTGTAAGGGTGCTTCCGTGATGGGTTCTGATGAAATCGGTGACAATGTCCGGGAGTGAATTCTTTCCGGCCAGTGCGATACCGTCCTCCACGTGCCTTATTATTTCGCGGGCGCTTTCGTCGGGCGAGAGCTTCTTGTGGAAATCGTCGTCCGCCCCGGGCAGCTGATTCTCCACAAAGCACTGCGGATTATCTATCTTGCCGATATCGTGATACAGGCCCCCCACCCTTGCCAGCATCGAGTTGCCGCCTATCTCGCGCACCGCAGCCTCAGCCATGTTGGCCACCTGCATCGAGTGCTGGAAAGTCCCCGGAGCCAGATGGGCGAGACGCGAAAGCAGTTTGTTGTTGGTGTCGGTGAGTATCCACAGATGAGCGTATGACAATTGCGAGAACACCTTCTCGAATATGAATATGAAAGGATAGCACACCACCACCAGAACCGAGTTGATTGCCAATACTGCCACAGTCACCTTTATCGTCTCCATATCAGGAGACATGCTGGTGAGCCAGTAGATTGAAAAAACTATCAGGAACATCACCACGAACACGAACACGGCGTTGAGGAACTGCTTCCAGCCGCTGTTGAGCCATTCCGATGTAAGGAACACCACCACGCCCGAGGCAAGGTTGCATATAAACAGCGTGATGCCGTACTCGGGCACCAGAATCAGCGGCAGGACGACGGCCACATACATAAGCATCGCCGAATTGCGGTTGAAGAACGATGACAGATAGACGGCATGCGCCGCAAAGGGCAGGATGAACATCCAGTATGAAGAGCCGTACCTCACAAACAGCGAAGCTGACACGAAGGCTATCAGGAACAGGGTCAGGGCCAGAGAGGTCTGCCTGATATCGCTCAATATCGAGCTGTCACCGGCATACATCATTGTCAGCATGATTCCGAGGAATACTACCACGCAGCAGAAAGTGCCCAGCCAGTAATGCCATCCGGTAGTGTCCTCTCCGTGTATCTTTTCGTATTCGGCCCTGTACGAGTCGAGTATCTCGCAGATGTCGGGTGTTATCAACTCGCCTTCAGAGACTACGAGCTGCCCGGCGTAGAACATCCCCTTGGTGGGAGATATGTAATCAACCGCCTCCTTGTGGAACATGGAGGTAGTCTTCTCGTCGTACCACATATTGGGTTCCAGCGCCGTTTTGATGGAACACAGTGCGAGTATCTCGTCGGCATTGAGTTCAGGGTCGAACTTCTTCACGTCTTCGCCGAGGCGCCCCAACGCATCGTGCAGCGACCATACGTTCTTCAGATTCTCCTCCGACATCCTCTTGCCCCTCTTGACAAGTATCACCTCGTCGGATGAATCGGCATCCACCGCAGGCACTATTCCGGTTTCATACATATCGTGCATGTCATCCGATATGATTCCGACAAGCACCCTGCTGACCCCGCCTGCATCAGCTGCGCTTTCAAACGATTTTATTGCGTTTTCGGCAACGGAGGCGTCGTATATATAGCAATCGATGACATCCGATGACTTCTCCTCCTTTTCGCGCAGCATCTCCTGCTCCGTCTTGAGAATGGGAAAATCGAAATCCGCGATGAGCGTTTCGTAGTCCCACGGCATACCGATTTCATATACGTTGTCAAAACGGCTGTTCTTGGGATAGACAGCCATCATCACGACCAGAGCCAGGGCAAAGGCGAGATATATGCCTATTTTCTTCATACGATTCAATCAATGATTTTCAAAGTCCGTTTGGCCTCGGCCGACGGCATCAGATTGAAGTGCCACCATTCCGAGGCGATCATAAGGAACCCGCTTTCGGTCATCACCCTGCGCAGCAGGAGGCGGTTCTCCAGTTCGCGGGCCGTGATGCGCCCCTCCGCCGCAAGTTCCGCCTCGCAGTCGGTGCGGGCCTCACGGCCGAAGAAATCATATTCAGACCCCATCGGAAGCGGATGACCGGTGCAGTCCATAAGAGTGACGTCGACGGCCGCCCCGTAGTTGTGAAGGCCGCTGGCGGTTTCGGGATTAGCCACATAATCCTCGGCATACGTACCCTTGACGGAATTCCACATATCCCACTGCACGCTTACCGGGCGGCAGGCATCATACACGACAAGGTTCAGGTCGGGCCGCAGACGCTTGAGGAGCCTGTTGGCCTTGACCAGCCCGGAGGCCATCTCCGGCAGCATGAATGCCTTTGACATGTCGTGATAAAGCACCTTGCCCATAAAATTGTAAGGTGTGGCGTATACAAGGTGCACTGCAATCGACGAATCCACGTCGTGCACGTCTACAAGGCCGGCCGCTCTCATGCGGGCCTCCACCGGAGAGTCCGCTCCGGGAGCGGTGGCGTTGCGGCACAAAAACACCAGGACGACCGCAACGAAGAATATCAGCAGGACAGATAAACGTTTCATAACTGCACAAAGGTACAAAAAATAAAAAAAGTTTGCAGAGTGAAAAAATATATCTACATTTGCAGTCCCAAAACGGGAATGCTTCCTTAGCTCAGTTGGTAGAGCACGACACTCTTAATGTTGGGGTCCAGGGTTCGAGCCCCTGAGGGAGCACAAGGGCGGTTCAATACCGCCCTTTTTCGTTGTATGAAACGTATTGTACTTACATTCGCGGCCGTTGCGGCGGCGCTGGTGTCAATCAACGCACAGAGCGGGAAAATCAAGTATGTGGAAGCCACCGACCTCAAAATTCTGGGCAAGGCCTTCTACGACACCCCCAACCCCTACCACAGGGTCGATACCGAGAAATACAGGGGCTTCACCGAAGGGGAACAGGCCATCCTGCACTGCACCCCCGGTATGTCAATTGTATTCCGAACCAACTCCACAAGCATCGAGACGGCCACGGAATGGGGATATATCTACGCAGGCTCATCTACCGCGAGGACATCGTCGAAGGGGTATGACCTCTATATCAAGGACAAGGACGGCAAATGGGTCTTCGCAGGATGCGCCTCCAACAAGAATTACAAGAGGGGTCAGGAGAAGCCCGACATCATCAAGCTCGTGTCAGATATGGACGGCTCGATGCACGAATGCCTGATTCATATGGCATCCTATTCCGAAGTAATCTCCTGCAAGATCGGCGTGGATGAAGATGCCGTAATCGAGCCTGTCGAATCCCCGTTCCGCCACAAAATACTCTTCCACGGGTCGTCTTTCACCCACGGAGTGAGCACGACCCGCCCGGGGATGAGCTATCCGCTCCAGTTCCAGCGCAGCACCGGGATGGAGATCATCGGTCTGGGAATGAGCGGACGCAGCCGTCTGCAGAGCTATATGATTCCGGTCCTCGCCGCAATCGAAGCTGACGCCTATGTTTTCGACACGTTCTCCAATCCTGATTCAGCCACAATCTGCAAGAGGCTGATGCCGTTCATCGACGGCCTGATTGCCGCACATCCGGGCAAACCCCTGATTTTCCAACGCACCATCTACCGTGAAGGACGCAATTTCGACACGAAGAAAGATGCCTTCGAGAAAGCCAAGGCCGAAGCGGTGGAAATGATGTTCGCGAGCATTCTGGGCAATCCGAAATACAAGGATGTCTACCTGATCACCCCCAACGCCTCATTCAACCACGAAACGTCAGTGGACGGCACGCATCCCGACAACTACGGCTATTACCTCTGGGAGCAGTCCATCGAACAGCCGATCCTCGACATCCTGAAGAAATACGGGATAGAATGAAAACAAAAGGAGAGCCCGTTCCGACTCTCCTTCCGGAGCCACTAATGGGACTCGAACCCACGACCTGCTCATTACGAATGAGCTGCTCTACCAGCTGAGCTAAAGTGGCTTTTGTGCCGGCAAAGGTACAAAAACTACATTTACCAACAAAAAAAAGGTGAGCCTGTAAGCCGAATTCCGTACCTCCGCGAGCGGAGGCTTCTATCATTTATCTGACGCAGTCTACCCCCCGGCATCGGACGAGCAGCCCTCATCTGCCGGTATATTTGACCTTGCAGCCCTCCGGTGCGTACCCCTGCGACGTCACCGCCGCAAGTCGTGAGCTCTTGCCTCGCGTTTTCACCCTTGCCTCCTGACGGAGGCGGTAATTCTCTGTTACGCTCCCCATAAGCTTACGCCCATCTGCGCTTTCCGCAGGGAGGTGCTCTGCGCTGTCCGGACTTTCCTCCCGCCTTGCGGCGGGCGATAGAACGTCTCACCTTTCGCCGGCAAAGTTATAAATAAAATGTTGAAAAAGCCGGCTATCCGAATACAATCGGACATATCCGGATAAAATTTGCAAGGCCTCCTGCCGGCACATTATATTTGCCGGACAAAAAAAACAGGAGATTATGAAGATGGAGAGATTTTCAATTTTTGCAGCCGCAGCGCTGCTTTGCCTCGCCGGATGCTCCGACAGGCTCGATTCAACAGGTGGCAGGCTTCTGCTGGGATTCGCCGAGCCTGTCGAAGTTTCCGCAGGGATTGCATACACGAGGTCCGAATCGGCTTACGACACCAACGCATTCATTCTGTCGATAAAATCCAATGCCGGGGATACCATATACCACGGCTCCTACGGCGGCAGGCCGCAGGAAATCATCCTCGGCGCGGGGACCTATGAAATAAGCGTCGCATCACTGGAGTTCGATGCGCCGGCATTCGACTGCCCGGTTTACGGCGACAACCAGATGGTGGTGATTTCGGGCGGGAAGCCGGCAAGGGTCAGCCTTCTTTGCAAACTGGTCAACGCAGGGATACAGGTCTCCCTTACAGACAATTTCAAAAAGCGTTATTCCGACAGTCGTCTTCTTCTGCGTCAGGAGAGCGGCCAGCTCGATTATACCGGGATGGAGGGGTGTACAGGCTATTTCATTCCGGGCAACGTCGCCTTTGTAATTGACGGCCGGCAGGAAGAGGTCCTGTTCAACAGAGTGGTGACGGCAGGGCAGATTCACCGCCTGGCGCTCAATGCATCGTGCAACGAATCAGAGGCCGGGTTCTCGATTGCGGTCGACGACACGGCCGAGGTCATCGAAGAAACCATAACGGTCGGCGACCAGCGTTTCGAAGGGGCCGACGGATCTTCACCTGAAAAGGCGCTCGACGTGGCCACGGCCTCGGCAAGGATGGGCGACACCCTGTGGGTCTGGGGCTACATAGTCGGAGGCGACCTGACCGCCAGCGGAATTTCGTTCAAAGGCCCTTATGAAAAGGATTCCAATATTGCGATAGCCTCCAGGCCCGGAGTGTCGTCGCGCAGCGACTGTTTCTCCGTGGAATTGTCGAAAGCCTCCATAAAGGAGGCTCTCAATCTGGTCGGCAACCCGGGCAATCTCGGAAAAAAGGTGTTCCTGCGCGGAATAATATCCGAATACTTCTCGATGCCCGGCATCAAGAAAGTGACGGAATATACCTTCGAGGGCATATAGCCCCGGTTTCATCCGCAAATGAAAAGGATCACTCTATATCGAGGCCGAAGTCACGGCCGGCATAGTATGCGGCAAGTTCCGCCTTGTCGACCTTGCCAGCATTGAGCCATTTTGCCCTCAAGGCAGCGAAATCGGCAAAGTTCTTCGCCTCTATCGGAGCAAGACGCTGCATGTAGCCAGTCCCCTCCTCATTGTAGATTACGCTGAAGTGCAGATAATTCTTGCCGTTGCCCCTCTTGATGGGGAACACTTTGGCCTTGCGCTGCAGAGCCGCGTTGCACACCTTGCAGGTAGGGTCGTTCTTGCCGGTGCGGGATATGAGCGAGGGCTGGTCGGCGCCGCCTTCAATCATCACAGGCACGGTTACGGACACCGGGGGATAGCCCAGGACGGCCCACATCGTAGTCAGAAGCGGGTTCTCCCCCTTCTTTACGCCCTGTATCACGGCAGCCGAGGTGGTGCTCCTGCGGGGAATGAAGTCCATATCATAGAACCATCCCTGGGGAGTCATTTCAGGATTCCTTACAAGGTCGATGCCAAGCAGGGGATGATAAAACGACCTGTCGAGATTGTCCACAATCCACTGCGGTGTTACCGGAATGTACGACAGGGCTGCGTTCTGCAGGATTCTGTCGGCTGCAACGTAACGCATGTATCCTCCGCCGGCGTCAAGTTTGCCGGCAGGAGAGAAATTGGTAAATACCTTGTAACCGAGCGGAGCCACGTCGGGGTCGTTCACATCCTGCTTGACGAAAGTGTAGCTGTTCGTTTCGAAATAGGCTGCGCCGCCTTCGGCGTCCATCACGCCGAAATTGGTTTCAACCCCTATCGGCTGATTCTTCTTGTCGGACAGATAGGCTTCGAACTCCGCCACGCTCCTGCAGCAGCCAAGCGCCTTGTACATCACGTATCCTTCCCTGTCGTTTTCATCTTCCTTGAACTTGCGCATTGGGCTGGAAGCGGTATTGATGATGCAGAAACCGGCCTCGTTGACACCCATCCAGGCCTGTCCCAAATGGTCGGTGCCGTTGACGATGGCCACGAATGCATATTTGTTGTCCTTGCTGCGGCCGTGATAATCAACACGGTTGTTCTCTTCCTTGGTATCGCGGTGTTTCCACAATATGGGGCGTCCGTCGGGGGTGAGCCTTCCTGAAATGATGGCCGAGGTGCAGGCTTCCGATTCCGGAACTGCCGAGAAAATTGCGAGCATTATGACTGCCGCCTGAAGAAAGATCCTTTTCATATATGCATTGTATTTATTGGTCGGGCAAATTTAACAAAAAAGCCGGGATTTGCGTATCTTTGTCGCCCGCCGGCAGCAATGCCGCAGTTAAAAGACAAAATTTCATCAGGATGAAAGAAATACCCGTACTGCTGCTCACTGGATATCTTGGCAGCGGCAAGACAACCCTCCTCAACAGAATCCTTTCAAACAGAAAGGGAATCAAGTTCGCCGTAATCGTCAATGACATAGGCCAGGTGAACATCGATGCCGACCTCATCCAGCAGGGAGGCATAGTGGGACGCAAGGACGACAGTCTGATGGCGCTCCAGAACGGATGCATCTGCTGCACCCTCAAGATGGATCTCGTAAAGCAACTGTGCGACATAGCGGCCATGAGCCGGTTCGACTATATCGTAATCGAAGCCAGCGGCATCTGCGAGCCTGAGCCGATAGCCCAGACCATCTGCTCAATCCCTTCGATGGGAGGAGATTTCGTCAAGAACGGCATACCGGTGGTGGACTGCATCACCACCGTTGTAGATGCACTCAGAATGAAAGACGAATTCGCCTCCGGCAACGATCTGCTCGAGGGGCATTTCGACGAGGAGGACATCAAGAGCCTCGTGATACAGCAGATTGAATTCTGCAACATAATCCTGCTCAACAAGGCCTCCGAGGTGGCTCCCGAGGAGCTCGAGAGGATACGCACCATCATACGCACCATCCAGCCCAAGGCGGAGATAATAGACTGCGACTACTGCGACGTCGATCTCGACCGTCTGGTGGGCACGGGTATGTTCGACTTCGATGACGTGGTGACTTCGGCCACCTGGCTCAGCGAAATAGAGAAGCACGAAGACCACGACCACGAAAACGGCCACCATCATCACGACGATGACGAAGGCGAAGCCGAGGAGTATGGAATCGGCACGTTCGTGTATTACAGCCGCAAGCCGTTTGATATGAACAAGTTCGACCACTTCATAGCCAAAAAATGGCCGAGTGGGATAATCAGGGCCAAAGGCATCTGCTATTTCGAGAGCGAGAGAGACACCTGCTTCATATTCGAGCAGGCCGGACATCAGGTTTCGTTAAGGGACGCCGGACAGTGGTACGCCACAATGAGCGACGAGGAGTTGCGCGAGCGCATGGCCTGGGACGAAGGGCTGCGCCGCGACTGGGATCCGACCTACGGCGACAGAATGCAGAAACTTGTATTCATCGG
>JAZUGR010000002.1:0-20926 GCA_045641345.1 Bacteroidales bacterium | reverse complement strand
TGCGTAAGCCTGAACCTTACAAGGGCAAGGGTATCAAGTTTGTCGGTGAACAACTTCGTCGTAAAGCCGGTAAGTCGGCCAGCGCTAAATAATAGGAGATAAAGTTATGGCATTGACAAAATCAGAAAGAAGACAGAGAGTTCACTACCGCATCCGCAAGGTTGTCAACGGTACTGCCGAGAGGCCCCGTATGGTGGTGTTCAGAAGCAATAAGCAGATTTACGTTCAGGTTGTTGACGATACCAAGGGCATCACCCTTTGCTCGGCTTCTTCCAATGACAAGGCTCTCGTTGAGCAGTGCAAGGGAAAGACCGGTTGCGAGGCTGCCGTTATCGTAGGCAAGGCCATTGCGGAGCGTGCAATTGCAGCAGGTGTGTCCACCGTTTCTTTTGACCGTGGGGGCTACCTCTATCACGGAAGAGTTAAAAGTTTGGCTGACGCCGCTCGCGAGGGTGGCCTTAAATTCTAGGAACTATGGCAGATATCAATGTAAAGAAAGTAAAGACATCCGATCTTGAACTCAAAGACAGATTGGTTGCAGTCCAGAGGGTGACCAAAGTCACCAAGGGTGGACGTCACTTCTCCTTTGCGGCTATCGTCGTGGTTGGAGATGAAAAGGGCGTGGTCGGATACGGCCTCGGCAAAGCCAATGAAGTTACAACCGCCATCTCCAAGGGCATTGAGGATGCAAAGAAGAATCTGGTGAAGATTCCTCTCATCAAGTCCACCATCCCTCACGAGCAGGAAGCCAAGTTCGGCGGTGCAAGAGTGTTCATGAAACCCGCAGCTCCCGGTACCGGAGTGAAAGCCGGTGGTGCAATGCGCGCCGTGTTCGAGTCAGTGGGCATTTCTGACGTGCTTGCAAAGTCAAAAGGTTCGTCTAACCCTCACAACCTTGTCAAGGCTACGGTTGCCGCTCTCGCCGAAATGCGCGATGCATATACGGTGGCAGGGCTTCGCGGTATCCCTATGAGCAAGGTGTTTAACGGATAGGAGAAACATCGTTATGGCAAAATTAAAAGTTACGCAGATCAAGGGCCGTAGCGGCGCTACCAAGAGGCAGGTTGCCAACCTGGTGTCTCTTGGACTTCACAGGGTTCATCAGACCGTAGAGGTTGAAGATACTCCTGTAACCAAAGGTATGATTGAAAAGGTTCTTCACCTTGTCACGGTTGAAGAAGTAAAGTAAAGGAGAGTAAAAGTTATGAAACTTGATACATTAACCCCGGCAGCGGGGTCAAGGAACAGGGAGAAGCGCATCGGTCGCGGACCCGGTTCGGGTCACGGCAAGACAGCCTGCCGTGGTATGAACGGTGCCAAGGCACGTTCCGGTTATTCCGAGAAACGCGGTTTCGAAGGTGGCCAGATGCCTATTCAGCGCCGTCTCCCGAAATTCGGCTTCAAGAATCCCAACCGTGTTGAATACAAGGCAGTGAATCTTTCAGCCCTTCAGGCAATAAGCGAGAGGTTCAACGTCACTGCCATCGACGCGGACGTTCTTATTCAGGCCGGTTTCGCATCACGGAACGACCTCATCAAGATTCTTGCAGGCGGCGAGCTCACATCGAAGCTCGACGTAACCGCCAACGCATTCAGCCAGGCGGCCATCAAGAAGATTGAGGAGAAGGGCGGAACCGTAACAAAAATCTGATGACGGATCATGAAACGCTTGTTTGAAACATTAACGAATATTTTCAAGATTGAAGAGCTTCGCAAGAGGATTCTCTATACCTTCCTTCTCATCGTGGTTTACCGTCTCGGCAGCTACGTTGTGATTCCGGGTATCGACGCGTCGCAGCTGGCGACGCTTCAGGCGAAGTCTTCCGAAGGTCTTGTCGGCTTGCTGAATATGTTTTCCGGCGGTGCCTTCGGTAATGCTTCAATCTTCGCTCTGGGCGTAATGCCCTATATCTCGGCTTCGATCGTAATCCAGCTTCTGGGTGTTTTCCTGCCTTTCTTCCAGCGTCTGCAGAGGGAGGGTGAGAGCGGTCGTCGCAAGATGAACCAGTACACCCGTTACCTTACGATACTTATTCTCGCGATACAGGGTCCCGCCTATATGGCGAGCCTCCGTACCACACTTCCGCCGGAAGCCTTCGTCACCACTATAGGCTCAGGCTGGTATGGTGCGTTCGCGACGCTGATACTTATCGGAGGTACGATGTTCGTGATGTGGTTGGGTGAAAGGATTACAGACCGCGGCATTGGTAATGGAATTTCCCTGATCATCATGATCGGTATCATCGCACGTCTTCCGATGGCATTGCATCTCGAATTCGTGGAGAAGTTCAATCAGACAACCGGTGGTGTGCTTATGCTCATCGTCGAGTTCCTCATCCTCTTCTTCGTATTCGTGGCAACAATAGCCCTCGTGCAGGCTGTGCGCAAGATACCTGTACAGTACGCCAAGCGCATCGTCGGCAACAAACAGTATGGCGGCGTGCGCCAGTATATCCCTCTGAAGATAAACGCGGCCGGCGTTATGCCGATTATCTTCGCACAGGCACTGATGCTCTTCCCCATCATATTCGGAAGGTTCGATGCCACCAAGGGTCTGGCGGCTGTCATGAGCGATACGACAGGCTTCTGGTATAACTTCGTCTTCGCCATCCTGGTAGTTCTGTTCACCTATTTCTACACCGCTATCACGGTGAACCCTACCAACATGGCCGAAGAAATGAAGAAAAACGGCGGATTCATCCCGGGTTGCAAGCCCGGCCGCAAGACCGCCGAATATATCGATGCCGTGATGTCGCGCATTACTCTCCCGGGGTCAATATTCCTGGCCATCGTGGCGATATTGCCGGCATTCGCAAGATTGCTCGGAGTCAACAACCAGTTTGCAAGTTTCTACGGAGGCACTTCGCTGCTGATTCTCGTAGGCGTCATACTGGATACTCTGCAGCATATCGAGAGTCATTTGCTTATGCGTCACTACGACGGTTTGATGAAGACAGGACGTCTCAAGGGCCGTTCGGGTATGTAAGATTCGGATTCAAAGATGATAAAACTCAAGACACAGGATGACATCGCTCTGATGCGCGAGAACGCCTTGATGGTGTCCAAGACACTGGCCGAGGTGGGTCGCAACATCGCTCCCGGTATAACCACCAAGGAGTTGGATGCCATTGCCGAGAAGTACATAAGAAGTCTCGGCGCCGAACCCGGTTTCTTGGGTTACGAAGGATTCCCCTATACTTTGTGCATCTCGGTCAACGATACCGTGGTTCACGGATTCCCTTCGGCCTACAAGCTGAAGGAGGGTGACATAGTTTCAGTTGACTGCGGCACCAGGTATGGAGGATTCTATGGAGACTCCGCCTATACTTTCCCCGTCGGAAAGATAAGCGCGGAGGACCAGGCTCTTCTTGACGCCACCAAAACGGCGCTCTACAAGGGAATCGGACAGGCCGTTGCCGGCGGTCGCATAGGCGATATCGGCGAGGCCGTCCAGTCCTATGTGGAGAACCTCGGATTTTCGGTGGTCAGGGAGATGGTCGGCCACGGCATAGGTCACAATATGCACGAGTCGCCCGAAGTTCCCAACTATGGCCGCAGGGGTCATGGCGTCAAGCTCCAGGAGGGAATGGTCATCTGTATCGAGCCTATGATAAACGCAGGGCGGAAGGAGATATATCTTGATGACAACGGGTGGGGTATCCACACCGCCGACGGCTCCAAATCGGCTCATTTCGAGTTGACCGTGGCCATCCGTCATCAGGCTCCCGAGGTTTTGTCAACATTTGAATTCATTGAAAACAACCGATAGAAAGTCAATACGGGAACAAATATGCCGAAACAATCGTCAATAGAAAAAGAAGGAACGATCATTGAAGCTCTCTCCAATGCGATGTTCAGAGTGGAGTTGGACAATGGACACGTAATAATCGCCCATATCTCGGGTAAGATGAGGATGCACTACATCCGTATCCTCCCCGGAGACAAGGTGCGTGTGGAGATGTCGCCGTATGATTTGACCAAAGGTCGGATTTCTTTCAGATACAAATAATAAAACATACACAAATGAAAGTAAAAACATCCATAAAGAAGCGTAGCGAGGATTGTAAAATCGTAAAGCGCAAAGGTCGCCTGTACGTTATTTGCAAGAAGAATCCTAAATTCAAGATGCGCCAGGGATAATTTTTTAATTTGTAACCAATAAAGTAAAAAATAGTTATGGCACGTATAGCCGGTGTTGATTTACCAAACAACAAACGCGGAGAGATAGGTTTGACCTATATCTTCGGAATCGGTCGCAGCTCTGCTAGGAAGATTCTTACAGATCTCGGTATTGACGTCAATATCAAGGTCAAGGACTGGAATGACGACCAGATTACAGCAATCCGCAGCAAGATTGCAAACGAATTCAAAATCGAAGGTGAACTCCGTTCCACCGTTCAGCTGAACATCAAGCGTCTGATGGATATCGGCTGCTACCGTGGCATCCGTCACCGTCTCGGCCTTCCTGTTCGCGGGCAGAGCACCAAGAACAACGCCCGTACACGCAAGGGCAAGAAGAAGACCGTAGCCAACAAGAAGAAAGCAACTAAATAAGGGTTAGATTATGGCAAAGAAAACAGCAACAAGCAAAAAGAGAGTTGTCAAGGTTGACGCTTATGGTCAAGCCCATATTTCGTCAACTTTCAACAATGTCATTGTAACGCTGACCAATAGCGAAGGTCAGGTAATCAGCTGGTCTTCGGCCGGCAAGATGGGCTTCAGGGGTTCCAAGAAGAACACTCCCTATGCAGCGCAGGTTGCAGCCCAGGATTGCTCCAAGACAGCTTACGACCTCGGTCTGCGCAAGATCAAGGCATATGTCAAAGGTCCTGGTCAGGGACGCGAATCAGCCATCCGCGCCATCCATACTTCAGGTATCGAGGTGACCGAAATCATTGACGTCACTCCTCTGCCTCACAATGGCTGCCGCCCCAAGGGACGCCGTAGAGTATAACCTAATATGTTAATTTAATAGTATCTAGACTATGGCAAGATATACAGGTCCTAAGACCAAGATCGCCCGTAAATTCGGCGAGCCCATTTTCGGCCCGGATAAGTTTTTCGAGAAAAAGAATTATCCTCCGGGACAGCATGGCCTGGCAAAGAAGCGCAAGAAGGTATCCGAGTACGGCACCCAGCTCGCTGAAAAGCAGAAGGTCAAATATATGTATGGTGTCCTCGAACGTCAGTTCCGCAAGACCTACGGTGAGGCGGCAAAGATGAAGGGCCGTACAGGTGAGAACCTCGTGCTCCTTCTCGAGTCGCGTCTGGACAACATCGTTTTCCGTCTCGGCATAGCTCCCTCAAGGCCGGCTGCCCGTCAGCTTGTCTCACACTGCCACATCACGGTCAACGGTGAGGTCTGCAACATCCCCTCCGCAACCGTAAAGCCCGGTGATGTTGTAGGTGTCCGCGAGCGTTCAAAGAGCCTCGAGGTAGTGCAGGACAGCCTCGCACGCAGCGCCAACAAGTATTCTTGGCTTGAATGGGATGCTGCAAAGTGCAGCGGCAAGTTCGCCAACATGCCCGTGCGCTCCGAGGTTCCCGAAACGATCAACGAGCAGCTCATCGTTGAATTGTACTCTAAGTAATAGCTTGTTTTGGATAACTGAATAAATTTGAATCATTGATATGGCAATTTTAGCATTTCAGAAACCTGACAAGGTCATAATGCTTGAATCCGACGACACCTTCGGACGTTTTGAGTTCCGTCCTCTGGAGCCGGGTTACGGCACAACGATAGGCAACGCCCTGCGTCGCATATTGTTGTCCTCCTTGGAAGGCTTTGCCATTACCTCGATCAAGATCGACGGAGTGCGTCATGAATTTGACACCATCCCCGGCGTTATCGAGAGTGTGGTAGACATTATCCTCAATCTCAAGAAGATACGCTTCAAGAGAATGATAGAAGATGTCGATTCAGAAGCCGTTACCGTCACCATTTCAGGCAAGAAGGAATTCACTGCCGGAGACCTCTCGAAGAGCCTGTCCTCCTTCAAGGTGCTCAACCCTGACTGCCACATCTGCTCAATGGAGCCCGATGTGCAGATCAAGATGGAGTTCAAGATCGGAAAAGGCCGCGGCTGGGTTCCTGCAGACGAAAACAAGGTGGAGTCAGCTCCCGTGGACACCATCGCCATCGACTCCATATTCACCCCTATAGTGAATGTGAATTACACGGTCGACGACTATCGCGTGGAGCAGAAGACAGACTATGACAAACTTACCATCGAGATAACCACCGATGGATCGATTTCTCCCAAGGATGCCTTGAAAGAGGCGGCCAAGATTTTGATTTATCACTTCATGTTGTTCTCCGATGAGAAAATCTCGCTCGAAACCACTACCGACGTTGAAAGCAACGACATTACCGAGGAGGATCTCCGCATGCGTCATCTGCTTCTCACCAAACTTTCCGATATGGAACTGTCGGTAAGGGCGCTCAACTGCCTCAAGGCTGCAAGCATCGAGACTTTCGCCGATCTGGTTTCGCACCAGAGGCCCGAACTGATGAAGTTCCGCAATTTCGGAAAGAAGTCCCTGAGTGAGATTGACGCTCTGGTCGATCGTCTGAAGCTCAACTTCGGAATGGATATCTCCAAGTATAACATCGAATCAAAAGATTAATGATATGAGGCACAATAGATCAATCAATCATCTGGGCCGCAAGAGCGGACACCGCAAGGCGCTGCTGGCCAATATGGCGTCTTCGCTCATACTGGGCAAGCGCATTGAGACCACGGTCGACAAGGCCAAGGCTCTCAAAATGTATGTAGAACCTCTCATCACCAAATCGAAGGAGGATACTACCCACTCACGCCGCGTGGTATTCAGCTATCTCAAGCAGAAAGAGGCTGTTTCCGAGCTTTTCCGTGTAGTGGCTCCCAAGATTGCAGACCGTCCGGGCGGATACACACGCATCCTCAAGACAGGATTCCGCGTAGGTGATGCTGCCGATATGGCCATAATGGAACTCGTTGATTTCAACGAGATCGCTGTGGCGGCTCCCTCTGAGGCTCCCAAGAAGGCCTCTACGCGCCGTGGTGGCGCCAAGAAGGCTGCACCTGCTCCTGCAGAGGCTGCCGAGGCAACCGCCGCTCCCGCAGAAAAGCCCGCAGCAAAGAAACCTGCTGCAAGCAAGCCCGTTGCCAAGAATGCAGCACCCAAGGCAACCGGAAAGGTTGCCAAGAAGGCTGCACCTGTCAAGAAGGTTGCAGCTCCCCGCAAGGCCGGCGGAAAATAGTGTTTCCACCACCCGAAGAAAGGCCGTGGTTCCCGCTACGGCCTTTTTTCATAATCACCCGATTACCACTATGAAAAGGATAGTTGTCTTTCTTTTTGTCTTGATGGCGGCAGCCCTGACAGCGGCGGCGCAGGAACCCGTTGCACTTCAGGATACCGCACAGCAGCAGCCCGCCCCCAAGCCGAAGCCGAAATTCTCGGTGGGAGGCAACGTCAACGTGAATGTCGATACCTATAAGATAAAAATGTCCGACGGCTCCTATTCCAGCGCTGACGGAACCTTTACGGTTTCGGTAAATCCGAAGCTGGTTTGGCGGCTCAACGAAAAAATGCAGGCCGGAACCCGTATAGGTGTGATGTTCGGCAAGCTTACGGTCGGCAAGAAAATCGAACCGGGTACCGCCGGCGATGATTCCGGAAAGGAAATCCCTTCGGTTGACAGGGCCGGCGGATGGGGCGTGTCGCCTTTCTATTCGTACAGGATACTTGACTGGAACAAGGTCACGGTATGGGTTGAGGGCAACGGCTCCTTCTATCAGCTGTACAATTCCAACAGCTCCATCCAATATATGGATGAATGGAAATATCAGAGCATATACGGGTTTCAGATAGTTCCGGTAATCGATATAATGCTCAACGAGCATCTGTCGATTGATTTTCATCTCGGATTTCTCTCCCTCGGATGGGTGGGGACCACGTCGCACTACGACAACAGGATAGAGACAACCTCTTCGTGGGATATACGCAAGGGTGGACTTGACGGGTTCATAGCCGGGCTCGGCCTCTATGGAATAGGTTTCACCGTAAGATTGTAGCTCTATGGAATTCAGGATAGGCAACGGTTATGATATCCACCGTTTGGCAGACGGCCTGCCATTGGTGCTCTGCGGGGTGAAGATTCCCCACTCGAAGGGTTGTGTGGCGCATTCCGACGGCGACGTGGCGCTCCATGCGCTTTGCGATGCCCTGCTCGGGGCGCTGTCTCTCGGGGATATAGGCAAGCATTTCCCCGACACTTCCGCCGAATTTGCCGGAATCGACAGCAAGATACTTCTCGGGAGAGTGATGAAGATGGTTTCGGCTGCCGGGTGGAGAGTGGTGAACGCAGATGTCACCCTGCTGCTGCAGAAGCCCAAAATCGCTCCCTACATAGAGGAGATGCGCGGTGTCGTTGCTTCAATCCTCGGTGTGGACGCCGGCTGTTTCAGTGTCAAGGCCACGACCACCGAGCATCTCGGTCCCGAAGGGAGGGAGGAAGGTGTGTCGTCGTATGCGACGGCTTTGCTCTGCAGGGGGTAAAAAATTAACTCAGTGAGTTGTAACAAAACAATTTTTTTATACCTTTGCAGTCCCAACACTGAGGTATGGTGTAATGGCAGCACAAGAGATTCTGGTCCTCTTAGTGGCGGTTCGAATCCGTCTACCTCAACAAATCCCATGGATTTGACGGCGGGGTAGCTCAGTTGGTTAGAGCGCATGATTCATAATCATGAGGTCTCCAGTTCAATCCTGGATCCCGCTACTTGAAATTTGCGGCAATGCTTGGCGGAAGTCAGCGTGGCCGTAATTTTTTTTGTCGTACAATTTGTATCTTTGTAGAACAAACCAAGCCTCAGATGTGCGCTAAAATCTCATTTTTCAGAATCCCCGAGCATCGGGTGTACAACTATTCACCGAGGTACTACGACCCGCGCAAGGAGCGTCTGGAGGAGTTGTACGCCAAGTATGGCAAAACTCCGGAGGGTATGGAGCGGGCCGAGAGCCAGCTGCGGGCCGAAGAGCGCGCCGCCGGTAAGTCCGACCACTATATCCCCGGATCGCTTGTCCACAATGCGTACCGCAATCAGGACTTTGCCCGTAGGGAGGCTCCCAAAAAGAGCCCGTTGCGGTTCCTGATAGGTTTCTGCACTCTGGTGGCGGCGATGCTTGCGGCATATTTCATAGCCGAAGGCCTGGTGAAAATATTGCAATGATGCTGAAGGTCCTTCCGGAGAACATATCCAATCTGATTGCGGCGGGAGAGGTTGTCTCGCGCCCCGCCTCGATTGTCAAGGAACTCGTGGAGAATTCGGTCGATGCCGGAGCTTCCTCGATTACGGTGGTGGTCTCGGATTCGGGCCGCACCTCCATAACCGTGATAGACGACGGCTGCGGTATGTCGGCGGATGAGGCGCGGCTGTGCTTCGAGCGCCATGCCACGTCCAAGATATCGGAAGCCTCTGACCTCGAGCATATAATGACCTACGGCTTCAGGGGGGAGGCTCTCCCCTCCATCGCCTCGGTCGCCGAGGTTACCCTCAAGAGCCGCAGGGCTGATGACGAAGTGGGCGTAAAGGTCGAGATGGCCTCTTCGCGCTTCGTCTCGTCGCAGCCCTGTGCCGCTCCAAAGGGGACAAGCATCGAGGTGCGCAACCTCTTCTACAATGTCCCGGCGCGCCGCAAGTTTCTCAAGAGCGACGCCTCCGAGATGCGCCTCATAATTTCGGAGTTCCTGAGAGTGGCCATAATCCGGCAGTCCCTGACGATGCGTCTTGTATCGGGCGGCAAGGACATATACAACCTGCGCCCCGCTGCAAACCTCAAGCAGCGCATACGCGACATATTCGGCGACAGCCTCACAAAAGGTCTTGCCCAGATAGAGGTTGAGACCTCGGTGGTAAGGGTGAATGGTTTCATCGGTGCGCCCGAAGACGCACAGAAGGGCGCCGGCAAACAGTATCTGTTTGTCAACGGCCGTTTCTTCCGCTCCCCCTATCTCAACAAGGCGGTCTGCAAACCCTACGAAAAGCTGGTTCCCGAAGGGAATGTCCCCTGTTATTTCCTTTTCCTCGAAACCGATCCTGAAAGGGTCGATGTCAATATCCATCCTGCCAAGACGGAGGTCAAGTTCGAGGATGAGCAGATGATATTCGAAATTGTTTCGGCTGCGGTGCGCGAAGCCCTCGGGCGCAATTCCCTCATACCGTCGATAGACTTCGACCAGAAGGGGGCTCCCGCCATACCCACAATCCAGTCCACCCGGACCGCAGTGCGCAGCGGAGGTTATGTGGCGCCGCCCAGAATGGATTTCAATCCGCTGTTCGACCCTTTCAGGGAGGACGGCCCCCGGGTGGAGGAGCAGAGGCTTTTCAAGGATTCTCCGGTCGATGACCAGCTGCTGGTTGTCGGGAACCGCTATATAATAACCCGTTCCGGGCAGGGCATTGCCGCCGTGAGCATATCGCGCGCAAGGGAGCGCGTGTTCTATGAGCGTTATCTCGAGCAGGTGATGGAAAAGAAACCGGTGGTGTCGCATCCGCTCTTCCCAGAGATTGTGAATCTCGATGCCGAAGACCTTGCCCTGCTGCGGCAGGAGGCTTCGACTGTGAGTGAAATGGGATTCGATCTGCAGGAGGCCGACGGCTCGGTCAGGGTGTGCGGACTTCCCGAAGGATTCTCTTCCGACCGGGAAGGGGCCGGCAAGGCCGTCGAGGGCCTGATTGCCGCACTTAAAGACGATACACTTACCGACGACTACCGTCAGGGAATCGCATCCCACCTGAGTCGCAGCGCAGCCGCTTCGCGTAGCGGATTCATGTCCGTCACCGAGGCGCGGTCCCTGCTGGACCGGCTGTATGCCTGTCGCTGTCCCGGAACGACATCCGACGGAAGAAGGATAACGAGTGAAATAACATTGGAAGAAATAGAGAGGAAGCTATGAGTTACTACTATAACGACTATAACGGACGCCCCGGATTCTTCGACCGCCTTTTCGGCAATATCTCGCCTGCGGTTAAGAATCTAATCATAATAAATGCGATAATGCTGCTGGCCACGTATGTGGTGGGGGAACAGCCGATGTACAAGGCCCTGGCCCTGTTCTCGTTCGGCTCGCCCCAGTTCAAGCCCTGGCAGCTGGTCACCCATATGTTCATGCACGGCGGATTCTGGCACTTCTTCTTCAATATGTACACGCTGGCCGTGTTCGGCACCGTGCTGGAGAATATATGGGGCTCCCGCAAATTCCTGATTTTCTATTTTGTCACCGGCATCGGCGCGGCCCTCTGCCACAATCTTGTGCTGCATCTGCAGATATCCCATCTGATGACTTCGGGCAGTTCGATGGCGGCACTCGCCATTATGAACATTCCGACCGTGGGGGCATCCGGAGCCATATACGGAGTGCTGCTCGGCTTTGCAATGCTGTATCCCGAAGCCGAGTTGAGGCTCATTTTCTTTCCGTTCTTCCCACTCAAGGCCAAGTGGCTGGCCGTTGCCTTCGGCCTGATAGAACTTTCGATGGGCACCTTGGGCCACAGTGACGGGATAGCCCATTTCGCACATTTGGGCGGTATGCTGTTCGCGTGGCTGCTTATCAAATATTGGAAAAAATCGAATAAACTGTACAACTGATGGAGGAAGAAAAACTTTTTGACATGGCCGACCTCGACGAGGCCGTTGAAGTCCTCTCCGCAGGAGGGGTCATCCTGTACCCAACCGACACCGTATGGGGTCTCGGCTGTGATGCCACCAACCCCGAGGCCGTGAAAAAGATATATGCAATCAAACGCCGGGACGACTGCAAGAGCCTGATTTCGCTCGTTGCCGATGCCGATATGCTGGGCCGTTACGTAAAGGTGATTCCCGAAATGGCGATAAACCTGATCGAGGTCAATGACAAGCCTATGACCATCATCTATCCCGGAGCGATGTCGCTGGCTCCCAACGTAGTGGCTCCCGACGGCACCGCAGGCATACGCATCCCTTCGGGAAGCGATTTCTGCACCGCGCTGATACGCCGCTTCCGCAAGGCGATAGTGTCGACCTCCGCCAACGTCTCGGGCTGTCCCTCCCCGGCATTCTACGAAGACATACCGCTTGAGATAATTGAGGCCGCCGACTGGGTGGCCGACCCGTGTCTGGAGGAGGGGTCCACCGGCAAGGCGTCGCAGATAATCAAGGTCGGCCTGAAGGGGGAAGTCGAAGTCATAAGGCAATAGGGATTATGAAAAGATTGTCCACCGTCTGTCTTGTTTTTCTTTCGTGCATGGCCGCCCTCCCGGCCCAGCCTGCCCCCACGGTGGAGAATCTCGATGCCGCCAAGGTGTCGCGCCGCCATCCGGCGGAATCCGCAATTTACGAAAATCTGGATGCCTATATCCGCAAGGTCAAGAGCGACTGGAACATCCGCGGCCTTGTAGTGCAGATAGGGGACGGCAAGGGTGTGCTGTTCAGCCGCGGTTACGGCTATCGGGATGACGAGGCTGCGGAAAAGATTCCGATGGATTCCCATACACTCTTCCAAATCGCTTCCGTATCCAAGTCGTTCACCACGGCGCTTCTGGCCATCCTTGTCGACGAAGGCAAGTTGAGTTGGGACGACAGGGTGGTTGACATCCTTCCCGAATTCAGGATGTACGACGACTGGGTTACGGAGAATATGCTGGTCAAGGACCTTTCGTGCCACCGCACGGGGCTCAAAGGGAGTGCCGGGGCCAGTCTGGCCCGCCTTGGCTACTCAAAGGAGGATATGATGCGCTTTATGCGTTTTTTCAAGCCCGTCTATCCTTTCCGCGGGGGCTATCAGTACAACAACCACACTTTCTGCGTGTGCGCCCTCATTGTCGAGAAGATTACCGGCAGGAGTTGGGAGCAGAACGTGGTGGAGCGTCTCTACAAGCCTCTGGGCATGACCGAATCCACTTTCCGCGGCCCGGTATATGAAGCTGCCTTTGCTCTCCACAGTGCGTCCCAGCCCTACGGCTGGAGGGGCGAAGGGGGCCATATGGTGACCACCCGTCTCACTCCGGAAGACGTGTGCCCGGGAGTATGGGCCTCATCGGAGGCTGCCGGAGGCATCATCTCCACCCCCGGCGATATGCTCAAGTGGGCCAGATTCCATCTCAACAGAGGTGTGGCCGACAACGGGGCAAGGGTTATCTCCGCCAAGGGGATGGATTATCTCCACAGAGGTATCAACATAGTGAGCCAGAGTCCCATACAGACCACTCTCTACGGGCACGGATGGCTCATCGAGCAGACTCAGAAATGCCGTATGATATGGCATACCGGCACCAACTCCGGGCAGACGTCGATATGCGTCATAGTTCCCGAACTCAACCGTGTGATAACGATAAACGCCAACACTCAGGTTGGCAACGAACCCCGTTTCGCCATTGTCCGCAGGGCCGTCGATCTTATGCTCTCCCTGGAGGATTATGATTACAGCGCCGCGTATCTCGAGCAGTGGCACGCCGCCAACGATTCGATCCCGACTGAGGCAAAGCCTGCCGTGGGGCTGACTCCTGATTTCGGGAAACTCGAGGGGACTTACGCCAATAACGATATTGTCGGCGACATACGGATTGAGAGAGAAATGGGCCGCCTGTATGTCAATATCGTCAAGACGGGATTCCGGTTCCCCCTCAGGCACGAAGGCGGCAATGAATTTTCGTTCAATTCGTCGTCGACGCATTTCAGGATAAAATTCGACATACCGCACTTGTGGTCAAAGGCCGAATCGCTGGTGTTTACCAATACCGGAGCCACCGACCTGGGCGTATGGAAGCGCAAACAGATATGATAAGTTGCTTTATTCCGTTCGAAAGTGAAGGGCAGGCGCGGCCTGCCGTCGAGGCTCTCCGCCGTCAGGCTCCTGTAAGGGAGATATACCTGCTTGCCGCAGGTAACTATGCACCCTCGCAGGCGCTCGGGTGCGACGTGCTCAAGGTGAGCGGCCTTCAGTCCACCGCAACGGTGCGCCTGATCGCGTCGCTCTCCCTCCGCCGCTTTTCGCTGATATTTACAAAATACACCTCTCTTGATTTTGTGCTCTATGCCCTCGAGCGTATGATGCAGGTGGCCGAAGATACAGGAGCCGGTATGGTTTACTCCGATCACTTCAACAGGAGAGGCTCGAAGGATGTTGCCGCGCCGGTGATAGCGTACCAGGCGGGGTCGCTCCGCGATGATTTCGATTTCGGCTCACTGCTCCTTTACCGCAGCGACCTGCTGCGCGAGGCTGTCAAGGAGACCGACCGCGAATATGCCTTTGCCGGGCTGTATGACCTCCGCCTGCGGGTATCGCGCAAAGCTCCGCTGGAGCATATAAACGAGTATCTCTATTATGACGTCCTCTCCGACCTGCGCAAGAGCGGGGAGAAGCAGTTCGATTATGTAGATCCCAGGAACAGGGCCCGCCAGATTGAGATGGAGGATGCCTGCACCTCCCACCTGAAGGCCATTGGAGGATGGCTCAAGCCGTCGTTCAAGGACATTGATATGGAAGAGGGGGATTTCGGATGCGAGGCTTCCGTCGTGATTCCGTGCCGCAACCGGGTAAAGACGATAGGTGATGCGATTGCGTCGGCCCTTTCGCAGAAGACCGACTTCAAATACAACGTGATTGTGGTGGACGACAACTCCACCGACGGCAGCGTGGACGTGATAAGGCGTTTCGCCGCTGCCGACGACAAACTCATATATGTTGCACAGGACCCTTCGTTCCATGCGATAGGTGGCAACTGGAACGTGGCTCTGCACCATCCCGAGTGCGGCCGTTTTGCCATACAGCTTGATTCGGACGACGTGTACAGCGATACCTCCACCGTGCAGAAGTTTGTCGACACCTTCCGCCGTGAACGCTGTGCGATGGTGGTGGGGACCTACCGTATCACCGACTTCGAAATGAACCCCCTGCCTCCCGGAATAATCGACCATAGGGAGTGGACTCCCGACAACGGACGCAACAACGCCTTGCGCATCAACGGTCTCGGCGCGCCGCGCGGATTCTGGGTTCCGCTGGCAAGGCGGATCAATTTCCCCACTACGCGGTATGGAGAGGATTATGCCGTGGCGTTGAGGATATGCCGTGAATACCGAGTCGGCCGCATATATGAGCCGGTATATAACTGCCGCCGCTGGGACGGCAATTCCGATGCCGACCTTTCGCCCGAGAAGGTGAATGCCAACAACCTCTATAAAGACCGCATCCGCACCTGGGAACTCCGGGCGAGGATTGCAATGAATGAAGGGCGCTGATGAAAGGACGCCTAATAGAAGTCGGGATACTCTCTGCAGCCGAAATAAGGTTCACGCTCCTTTCGGAGTGCATCTTCGACGGCCGCCGCTGTTCGGGCCGCCTGAGTGCCGGATTGGTTGACGGGCGCATATTGTTCGACGGCCGCCTGTACGACGAATTGGAATTCGCAAGTGAGACTCCCTGCGGCGGTGATGTCTTCGCTCCGGCGGCATTCACTCTGGAAGACGTGAAGATAGGAATCGGCTTCCATTGGGAGAGGCTCCGCCGGCAGAGTTTCGCAGGTTCCCTGAAGATAATCACAGACGGGACGGTGCTGACTGCCGTCAACGTAATCGGAGTGGAAGATTATCTGCGCAGCGTAATCTCTTCGGAAATGAAGGCCACCGCCTCCCTCGAATTTCTCAAGGCGCATGCCGTCATCTCCCGCTCGTGGCTCCTGAAGCAGATATCCCTGAAAGGGAAAGACAATGGTGGCGGGCGCTCTTTTACCGAAACCGACGACTGTATCATAAGATGGCAGGACCGTGACGACCACAGCCGGTTCGACGTGTGTGCCGACGACCACTGCCAGCGCTATCAGGGTATTCCGAAAGGGAAATGCAACCCTGTCGCAGACAGCGCCGTGGCTTCCACTGCCGGTGAGGTGCTGCTTTACGGTGGGCAGATATGCGATGCCCGTTTCTCCAAATGCTGCGGAGGCGTTACCGAAAGATTCTCGACCTGCTGGGGGGACGAAGACTATCCCTATCTCTCTCCTGTCGAGGATACTCCCACCTCCGGAGGGGAGCCCTTCTGCTCCTGCAGCGATGAGTCCGTACTGAGGCAGGTACTCAACGATTATGACCTCGAAACCAGGGATTTCTTCAAGTGGAGGGTGGCCTATGGCAGAAGGGAGATGGCAGACGTCATCCGCCGTCGCAGCGGCATCGATTTCGGTGACAGCATAACTGCTCTCGAACCACTCGGGCGCGGGGCTTCGGGCCGCATAAGTCTCCTCAGGATAACGGGCTCCGCAAGGACAATGACGGTGGGCAAGGAACTTACCATCCGCAAATGGTTGTCGGAGAGCCATCTCAAAAGTTCGGCCTTTGAGATTTCGTATGATGGGGATTCCATCGTACTCGAGGGCCGGGGATGGGGCCACGGCGTGGGGCTGTGCCAGATAGGCGCCGCCGTAATGGGCTCGAGAGGATATTCCTACCGCGAAATACTCAACCACTATTTTCCGGGAGCGGAAATAAAACCCTGTGGCGTATGAAACTGATTCCCGACAGAGCTTCCGGCAACGTATCCCCCTGGAGATGGATACCTACCCTGTATTTCATAGAGGGGATACCTTATTTTCTGGTCAATACCATATCGGTGATAGTGTTCAAGGATATGGGGATGGACAACGGCACACTTGCCCTGCTCGCCAGCCTGATTGGTCTGCCGTGGGTCGTCAAGCCGCTCTGGAGTCCGTTTGTCGACATATTCCGCAGCAAGAGATGGTGGATCGCCGTAACCCAACTTGTGATGGCCTTTTCGGTGCTGCTCATCGCATTGACGCTTCCCCGCCCCGATGCCGCGCAAATCGCCTCCGGAGGCCTTCCGGTGAGCGCCTTCACCGTAACGCTGATGCTGTTCACCATCGTGGCGTTCGCATCGGCGACACACGACATATCGGCCGACGGATTCTATATGATGGCTCTCGAGGAGAAGCGTCAGGCATTGTTCGTGGGAATCAGAAACACCTTCTACCGTATCGGAATGGTCTTCGGCCAGGGGGTGCTGGTTGTCCTGGCCGGGATCCTCGAGCGCCGCACGGGGGATGTGCCGATGGCATGGCGCCTTACACTTGTAATGTCATCCCTGATCATTGCTGCCCTTGCGCTTCACCACATTGTTTCACTGCCCTCTCCGAAGGAGGATGCTCTTGCCTCCGGCAAAAGCGCCGCCGGAGTGATGCGCTGCTTCGTGGGGGCTTTCGTCTCTTTCTTCAAGAAACCGGGCATAGTCGTGGCGTTGCTGTTCATGCTGCTTTACAGGCTTCCCGAAGCTCTTTCGGTGACACTTCTCTATCCGTTCTTCAGCGATCCTCTCTCCTGTGGCGGGCTTGACCTGGGAAAAGAAGCCTTCGGTACACTGTATGGCACTTTCGGGGTCATCGCACTTCTCTTCGGAGGGATTCTCGGCGGAGTGGACCTTTCGCGTCGCGGTCTGCGCAGGTGTTTTGTGCCGATGGCCCTCGCCCTTGCGCTGCCCTGCGCGGTGTATCTGATAATGGCCATTCTCCAGCCTTCGTCGCTCTGGCTCATAGGTGCCTTCATCGTGCTCGACCAGTTCGGGTACGGATACGGCTTCACGGCATATATGATGTATATGATGAAATTTGCCGACGGAGAGCTCAAGACCTCGCACTATGCCATCTGCACGGGATTCATGGCCTTGTCGATGAAACTGCCCGGCGCGGTGGCCGGATATGCCCAGGAGGCTCTCGGATATAAAGGATTCTTTACTCTTGTAATGATATGTTGTACGGTAACCATAATCGTAACCTTGCTTGCGCGGCGGCGCTGTTAGTTGTTCTTGTATCGTTTCTCATCCCCGCTCCCTCCTGGGCTGCCCCGAGGGTCAAGCCCGGGATAGAGGTGCTTCGCGACAGCCATTTTGCCCATCTCAAGGGTAAGAGGGTCGGTCTTCTGACCAATCCCACAGGGGTTGACAGCCGCCTGAGGTCGACGATAGACATTCTCTATACCGCTCCGGAGGTGAATCTGGTGGCCCTGTTCGCTCCCGAACACGGAGTGAGGGGCGACGTTTATGCCGGCGACAAGGTGTCGGAAGGCCGCGACCGCCTCACCGGGCTGAAAGTGCATTCCCTGTACGGCGGCACACGCAAGCCCACTCCTCAGATGCTCTCGGGAATCGACGTGATGGTATATGACATTCAGGATGTGGGATGCCGCTCTTATACCTTCATCAGTTCGCTCGGCCTCGTAATGGAAGCCTGCGCCCAGGCCGGGGTGGAGGTTATGGTACTCGACCGTCCCAATCCGCTTGGCGGAGAGAAAGTCGAGGGATGCATCGTGGAAGACGGTTGCCGTTCCTTCATCAGCCAGTACCCAATACCCTACATATACGGGCTTACGGTGGGTGAACTGGCAATGATGCTCAATGATGCTCCTTCGGCGGCACGCTGCAAACTGACCGTGATTCCGATGGAGGGATGGGAGAGGAATATGACCTTTGACGACACCGGTCTTCCGTGGGTTCCCACATCACCCCACGTTCCGGAGGCTTCCTCGGCATTGTTCTATCCCATTACCGGTTTCATAGGAGAGTTGTCGGGCTATGTGTGCATAGGTGTGGGATATACTCTGCCGTTCAAGCTGTTCGCTTCGGAATGGATTTCAGACCCCGACCTGTTCGCCCGCCATATGAATGCGCTCAACCTGCCGGGAGTCAGTTTCAGACCGATTTTTCTCAAGCCGTTCTACGGCTCGCGCAAGGATATGCAGATAGGGGGCGTCCAGATACACATCACCGACTACGACAAGGTGCGGCTTACCGAGATAGGCTTCTATCTGGTTCAGACCGCCGTGGGGATGTATCCTTCACATCCTGCAATGGGCGTTGAAGGGCGCAAGTACCGTATGTTCGACCTTTGTATGGGATCCACCCGCATCAGAAAGGATTTCGGTCTCCGCCATTGCTTCGAGGACATAAAAGAATACTGGCGGAAAGATGAATCATCCTTCCGCCAGCTTAGTGTAAAATACTATTTATACAAATAGTTATTTTGCAACTACCTCTGTAGCAACTGTTTCAACAGTCTGTGCAGCGGTTTCAACAGCAGCAGCTGCGCCCTCTACAGCCTCTACGGCGTCAGCGGGAGTAACTTCTTCTGCGGGAGCTGCAACTTCTTCAACAGCTGCAGGTTCTGTAGCTTCTTCCTTAGGCTGGTTCTTGCAGGAAACAGCAAGGATAGACAAGCATGCTACGAAAGCGACAAGTGTAAGTTTTTTCATGATTGATTAAATTAATTTAATTGATAATCACTCGGCAAAGGTATAACATTTGTTTTAATTATGTATCATAATTCTTCGTTTTCAGCTACTTTTTACGAGATTTATGATGACCTCGGCCGCTTTTTCCATGCTTTCGAGCGGTATGAACTCCATTTTTCCGTGAAAATTGAGCCCTCCGGCAAAGATATTCGGGCACGGAAGCCCCATGAATGAGAGTTTTGCCCCGTCGGTGCCGCCGCGGATGGGTTGCACCTTGGGCTTGATTCCCGCCATCTTCATCGCCTCAATCGCCTTTTCCACAATATGGTAGTGGGGCTCCACAGCCTCGCGCATATTGTAGTACTGGTCCTTCATTACCAGAGTGGCCGTGCCCTCGCCGTAACGTGAATTTATCTTGTCCGCAACGTTCTGCATCGCGGCCTTCCGGCGGGTGAACATATCCTTGTCGTGATCCCTAACTATGTAGGAAAGGGATGCGTTCTCCACGGTTCCGCTCATTGCCACAAGGTGGAAGAATCCTTCGTAGCCCGAAGTGTACTCCGGCCTTTCCAGGTGAGGGAGCAGCAAATCGAACTCCTCGGCCACGCTTATGGCGTTGATCATCTTGCCCTTGGCATATCCCGGGTGGACGTTGCGCCCGCGGATGGATACCTTTGCGCTTGCTGCATTGAAGTTTTCGAATTCCAGCTCGCCGATTTCGCCCCCGTCAACGGTATAGGCATAGTCGGCCCCGAAACGCTTCACGTCGAAGGCATCGACGCCGCGACCTATCTCCTCGTCGGGGGTGAACCCTATCCTTACCGGGCCGTGTTTGATTCCGGGATGGTTCAGCAGATACTCCACCGCATACATTATTTCCGCTACACCGGCTTTGTCGTCGGCTCCCAGAAGGGTTGTGCCGTCTGTGGTTATCAGTGTCAGGCCCTTGTAACGGAGCATCTCGGGGAAATCCTTCGGACTCAGCACAAGGCCCCTCACTCCCCTGAGCGGAATATCGCCTCCGTCGTAGTTGCTTACTATCTGTGGCTTCAGGCAGGCTCCCGGAGCATCCGGGGATGTGTCCACGTGGGCCAGGAATCCTATCACAGGCCAGTTGCCGCACCCTTGCGAAGCTGGGAGGGTCGCCATCACGTAGCCGTATTCGTCGAGGATGACGTCGTCCAGACCCATTTCCCTGAGTTCGTCTGCAAGCAGGGAGGAAAGTTTCAGCTCCCCCTTCGCAGAGGGTTGTGACGGGCTCCCTTCATCGGATCTCGTGTCAATGGCTATGTATCTGAGGAATCTGTCGAGGATATCGCCCATATATAATAGGTGTAAGAATCAGGCGGTAAAAATACCTACACAAAATTGTGAAAAAAATTTGGAAATAGAAAAAAGTTACTTACCTTTGCAGCCCGTTTCGGAAAGACCTGCGGTTTTGCAGCGCGAAGCGGTTAGTTCATTGAAGTATTGAGAGAGATAACGAGGTAAAAAACTGTAAGCAAAAGAATAGTCTGGAATTAGAGAGTAGAGATTTTCTGTTTTTTAATGAGGGACTACAATTTCAAGAATGATTCAAGACGAAGGAAGAAAGAGCGAACGGAGGATGCCTTGGCTTCCACAGGCGAAGAAGGACGCGGTAAGCTGCGAAAAGCTGCGGGGATTGGCAAACACG
>JAZUGR010000001.1:0-43287 GCA_045641345.1 Bacteroidales bacterium | reverse complement strand
GGAATCTACGCTTTCTCCAGACCAGGCCCTCCCACTTCGTGGGCCCCTCCCTCTAGTGCCGAGGGCGGCAAGTCTTCCGAAAGTGTAATTCCGTCTCCGCCTGGGCAGCCTGCCGGTTCGTAGTCTTTCAGACAAAGCGCCATCAGGGGAAAGATATCCTCCTGAGGCGATTTCCGGTATTTTTGCTAACTTCGCGGACAGTGAAGAACGCGTACAGATGAAGGAGAAACTGCTTGGAAAGAATCCGGAGGAACTTGCGGCCATCGTCCGGCAGTATGGCCTGCGCAGTTTTGCCGCCGGGCAGATAGCCCGCTGGCTCTACTCACGCAGGGTGTCGTCGATCGACGAAATGACCGACCTCCCCCTTGCCGCCCGCGCCGCCCTTTCCGAAAGGTTCGAGGTGGGCCGCACAAGCTACGGCGAAGCGCTCACTTCGGTCGACGGTACCCGCAAATATCTTTTTCCCACCGTTAAGGACGGCAAGTGGATCGAAACGGTGATGATACCCGAATACGAGGACGGGGGTGAGGTCTCGCGCGCCACGGTCTGCGTCTCTTCGCAGATCGGTTGCAGGATGGGATGCCGTTTCTGTATGACCGGTCGCGGAGGATTCCACGGCAACCTCGATGCGGCTGAGATAATCTCCCAGTTTTTCTCGATCGACGAATCCGCCTCGCTCACGAATGCCGTGTTTATGGGGATGGGCGAGCCTCTCGACAATTGGGACAACGTGTCCCGTGTTCTCGAAATCCTTACCGCCCCCTGGGGTCTGGCCTGGAGTCCCAAGCGCATAACCCTCTCGTCGGTGGGAGTCCTGCCCAAGTTGGAAACGTACCTCAAGGAGAGCCGCTGCCACCTTGCAATCAGCCTCCACAACCCGTTTGCGGCGGAGAGGGGAGAGATGATGCCAGCGCAGAAAGCCTGGCCGCTTGAGGATATCGTGCAGATGCTGCGCAAGTACGACTTCACGGGGCAGCGCCGCGTGAGCTTCGAATATATAATGTTCGCCGGATGGAACGACACTCCGCGCCACGCTGCCGAACTGGTGCGTCTGCTGCGCCCTCTGGAGTGCCGCATCAATCTGATACGGTTCCACTCGATACCCGATTTCCCTCTCAAGCCCTCGACGGCTCCCGCCATAGAGGTGTTCAAGAAGCGTCTTAACGATGCCGGGATAACAACCACGCTGCGCGCCTCGAGAGGAGAGGACGTGATGGCGGCCTGCGGTCTTCTGGCCGGCAGGGGATTGCATAAGGGGGATAAGTGATGGACCGGCAGAAGGCTCTCGACCGTATGATGGCCCTTTGCAGCCGCAGGGAGTATGCCCCTATGGATGTGGAGGCAAAACTCAGGCGTCTGGAGATGGGAGGGGAGGATATCAAATATATTATTGATTATCTTTGCAGGGAAGGATTTGTCGACGTGAGGCGTTATGCGGCGGCCTTCGTGCACGACAAGAGCGCTTTTGCGGGGTGGGGCCCCCTGAAGTTGCGCCGTGCTCTGGCATCCAAGGGGATAAGCGGCGAAATAATATCCGCCTCGCTCGAGGGGATGGATGAGGATGTCTCCCGCGGCAAGCTTGAATCGCTGATAAGGGGCAAGATGAAGCAGCTCTCCGATACGGAGGAACCGGTGCGCAGAATGAAGGTGTTGCGATTCGCCCTTGGAAGAGGATACGGTTACGACCAAATATTGGAAACCTATGATAACATCAGAACAACTTAAAGAATTGAAACAGCGGTTGGAGACGTTGGGGAGGTGTCTTTGACGTCGCTGCCAAGCGTGAAGACCTTGCTCTGAAGCAGCAGCAGACAACGGCTCCCGACTTCTGGAACGACGCCAAGGCGGCGGAGGCGTTCCTCAAGGATGTGGCGGCCATCAAATACTGGGTCTCAGGTTACGACGAGGCCAAGGCAATGCAGGACGACCTCGAAACCCTGATGGATTTCGGTGAGGATGCCTCCCCCGACATTGATGCGGCGGCGGCCTCTTTCGACAAGAAACTGAGCGACCTCGAACTGCGTCACACCCTGAGTGACGAGGGCGACAATCTGGGCGCCATACTCAAGATCAACTCCGGCGCAGGCGGCACGGAGGCCAATGACTGGTCGGCTATGCTGATGCGTATGTACACCCGCTGGGGCGAACGCAACAACTACAAGGTGCACGTCTCGGAGGTGCTCGAAGGCGACGAGGCAGGCATCAAATCGTGTACCATTGAATTTGAAGGCGAATATGCATTCGGCTATCTCAAGGCCGAGAACGGGGTGCACCGTCTGGTGAGAATCTCGCCCTTCAATGCACAGGGCAAGCGGCAGACCACCTTCTCGTCGGTATTCGTATATCCTCTGGTGGATGATTCCATCGAGATAGAAATCAACCCTTCGGACCTGGAGTGGGATACCTTCCGCTCATCGGGTGCCGGAGGACAGAACGTCAACAAGGTGGAGACCGGAGTGAGGGTGCGCCATATCCCCACCGGTATCGTGGTCGAGAACACCGAGACCCGCTCACAGCTCGACAACCGCCAGAACGCCCTGCGCATCCTCAAATCGCATCTTTATGACCTCGAACTCAAGAAGCGGCAGGCCAAGCAGGCCGAACTGGAGGGTCAGAAAAAGAAAATCGAATGGGGGTCGCAGATCCGCTCCTACGTACTGCATCCCTACAAGATGGTCAAGGACCTGCGCACCGGATACGAAACTTCCGACACCCAGGCCGTGCTTGACGGTGATATACAGGAATTCATGAAGATATTCCTGATGGAGGACAAGAAATGAAAACGAAGTATTTTACCCCTGTCGTGGAATGTATCGACTGCTGCGCCGGAGAGTGCCTGGCACAGTCGTCCCATCCATCAACCCTTCCCAAAATCAACTACGGAGATGAAACGGACTGGTAAGTTTGTCATAATTGCGGCCGTGGCCCTGCTCACCCTTGCAGGGTGCGCCAAGCAGATGCCCGTTTCCGCCGCCGATGAGTATGATGGTGGCGGAAACAAGATCAATCTCACGGTATATGCCGACTTCGAGCCGGTGCAGGAGGACGGCTCAAGAATCTCTTCGACAGGTCCCGGAACCATAGCCTGGGACGGCGACGAGGCGGTAGGGGTCGTATTTGCCAGGAAAACCACATCCACGACAAATTTCAAATATGTGGCCCGCCTGGGCACAATGCCAGGGCATCCGGGAGTATTCTCCGGCAGTATAGATCTGGGATCATACAGTCTCTCCGACATAGTTGGTCTGGTGTATCCCTACAGCGCCGACAATTGCTGGGGCAAATATCACAGCACGGCAGGCAAGCGCATTGTGATGCAGGTGGGGACAACCGACTGCATCCAGATGGATGACGGCTCGATTCCCTGGCGTGACGTCCCATTCTTCGCCGAGGTGTCGTCGTCGGACTTCGTGAAGCAGGGTGACGGTTACGTGATAGGTGGCAAGACGTTCAGGTGCGGAGCCTCACTGCTCGAAATCAACGTCTATGGCAAGCACCCCTCCGGGCTCAACAACGAAACCCTCCGCTATGTCAAGCTCAATGCCACCACGAGCGTCTGCTGCATAGGTACCGCCGAATGGAATATCGGCAGCGACAGCTTTGCATTCAACGGCAACACCGGCAAAGCCTATCTTACGGCCGATTTCCCCAATCCTCCAACAATCAAAGTGGACAAGGCGGCGGGGGCGAAGGCCTATCTGGTGACGCTTCCCCGCGGCGACAACGGCTCTACGGTCAAATTCACCAAGGTTACGGTGATAACCCGCCGGGCCTATTACGAAAAGACGATAAGCAAGTCGATATCCATGGAATCGGGAACCGTGCATCCGATAAATCTGGATATTTCGACCTTCACCCGCACGGCGGTGCCCTATTCCAAATTGAGCTACGATGATGTGACGCTCAGCCGCGGAACCTCTTCGGGGAATACCCGTTCGTTCGTATATCAGTATTACGACCCTCTGGCCCACCGTCCGATAGATGTCTATTATTATATCCCCACCAAGGGCGACGTGACCAAAATGCCGATTCTCTTCGCCATGCACGGAGCAAGCCGCGCCGGCGAGAGTCAGATTTCATATTGGAAGTCGTATGCCGAAAGCAAGGGGTTCATAGTGATAGCCCCGCTTTTCACCAAGGAACTGTATCCTAACATCGACTATCAGTATGGAGGTGTCTCCTATTCCAACAAGGCATATATGCCGCGCAAAGCCGAGGAGATGACATACAACATAATAGAGGCTCTGTTCGATATGTTCAGGGACAAGCTGGGCAACAAGAGCGATACATATGATCTCTGGGGCCATTCGGCCGGGTCGCAGTTCACCCACAGGATGCTGCTCAATATGCCCGGCTGCCGTGTGGGAAGGGCCGTGACCTCCAATGCCGGTTCGTACACTTTTGCGGTACAGGCCGGTGTCAAGGACGGGGATGGCACGGTGTACGGATTCCCCTATTCGGTGAGCGATATGGGGATGAGCGACAGCCAACTGGCCAAGTTTTTCGCCCGCGACCTTACGGTCCATCTGGGTACTGCCGACACGGCCACCACCCAGGCTGAAGACCCCGATCTGCCCGTTACCGCCGGAGCAATGCCGCAGGGCGCCTGCCGTTACGAGAGGGGTAAGAATTTCTTTGCCGCCTGCAAGGCCGAGGCGCAGCGTCTGGGGGTGCCGTTCAACTGGAAACAGGTTGACGTGCCGGGAGTGGCCCACGAGGCGAGGAAAATGGTCCAGACCTCCGGGACAGGAGCCGCGGCGCTGCTGTTCCCTTAGGAAAATTTATCCGGCTCCCGCAGTTTTTTGATTTGAAAAAGGTATATTTGCAAGACGTACGGGAAAATCCCGCTGCGATTAAACTTAACACAACAGATTATGGCAAAAGAAGAAGAAATTGACAAGAAGGGTGCCGACAAAAATCTGGAGAAGCTCAAGGCTCTGCAGGCTACTATTGACAAAATCGAAAAGGATTTTGGCAGGGGTACAATCATGAAAATGGGTGACCAGCCCACCTGGGAGGTCTCGACAATCGCATCGGGCTCCATCGGTCTCGACCACGCGCTCGGTATCGGAGGATACCCGCGCGGCCGCATCATCGAAATCTACGGTCCCGAGTCTTCGGGCAAGACGACTCTGGCCATACACGCCATCGCACAGGCCCAGAAACAGGGCGGCATAGCCGCGATAATCGATGCCGAGCACGCGTTCGACCGCACTTATGCCGTCAACCTCGGCGTTAATATCGACACGCTCCTGATTTCGCAGCCCGACAACGGTGAGCAGGCCCTCGAAATAGCCGACAACCTCATCCGCAGCGGTGCCATCGACATCGTTGTCATCGACTCGGTTGCGGCCCTCACCCCGAAGGCCGAGATAGAAGGGGAGATGGGCGACAAGAAGGTGGGCCTCCAGGCACGCCTGATGAGCCAGGCCCTGCGCAAGCTTACGGCCAACATCTCCAAAACCAACACCTGCTGCATATTCATCAACCAGCTGAGGGAGAAGATAGGCGTGATGTTCGGTAATCCCGAAACCACCACCGGCGGCAACGCCCTCAAGTTCTACGCTTCGGTGCGTATCGACGTGCGCCGCGTAACCCAGATCAAGGACGGCGAGGACGCCACCGGCAACCGCACCCGTGCCAAGATCGTGAAGAACAAAATGGCACCTCCCTTCACCAAGGCCGAATTCGACATTGTCTTCGGCGAAGGTATCTCCAAGTCGGGTGAAATAGTGGACCTCGGGGTGGATCTCGACATAATCAAGAAGAGCGGTTCGTGGTTCAGCTATGGCGACACCAGGCTCGCACAGGGTCGGGAGGCGGTGAAGCAGCTCATCAAGGACAATCCCCAGCTGGCCGACGAAATCGAGGCCAAAATCCGTGAAAAACTCAAGGAAACCAAGAATTAGTTCCCTATGTCCAAGATAATCCTTACAGGCGACCGCCCCACCGGCAGGTTGCATATCGGGCACTATGTGGGTTCGCTGCGCCGCAGGGTCGAATTGCAGAACAGCGGCGGATTCGACAGGATTTTCATAATGATTGCCGACGCACAGGCCCTTACCGACAATGCCGACAACCCGGCCAAGGTGCGCTCCAACATAATCGAGGTGGCTCTCGACTATCTCTCCTGCGGGCTCGACCCTGCCAAGTCAACCCTGTTCGTACAGTCGCAGGTGAGCGAGCTCACCGAACTGACTTTCTTCTATATGAACCTTGTTACGGTGCAGCGTCTCCAGCGCAACCCCACGGTCAAGGCGGAGATACAGATGCGCGGCTTTTCGGAGTCGGCCGAAGGGTGCGACAACAAGGCGGGGACTCCTGTAGGATTCTTCTGTTATCCCATAAGCCAGGCTGCCGACATCACGGCCTTCAAGGCCACCACCGTTCCGGTGGGCGAGGACCAGGAGCCGATGATAGAGCAGACCCGCGAGATAGTGCGCAAGTTCAACGCCGTTTACGGCCCCACTCTCGTGGAGCCGGAAATCCTTCTGCCCGACAATGCCTCCTGCCTGCGTCTTCCCGGTACCGACGGCAAGGCCAAGATGAGCAAGTCTCTGGGCAACTGCATATATTTGTCGGACCCTGCCGAAACGGTATGGGAGAAGGTGCGCGGAATGTTTACCGATCCGGGCCATCTTCAGGTGTCGGACCCCGGCAAGGTTGAAGGAAACACGGTGTTCACATACCTCGATGCGTTCTGCCGCGATGAGCATTTCGCCAAGTTCGGCGACTGCTTCCACGGAAAGAAGGTGAGCTTCGATTTCAGGAATCTCGACCAGGTCAAGGCGCAGTACCGCGCCGGCGGCCTTGGCGATATGATGATCAAGAACTTCCTCAATGCCGTGCTCAACGACACTCTGGAGCCTATCCGCACCCGTCGCAAGGAGCTCGAGAAGGATATTCCATACGTGTACGAGGTGCTCCGCAAGGGTAGCGAGGAGGCGCGTGAAGTGGCTGCCGCAACTCTTGCCGACGTGAAGAGGGCGATGAAGATAAACTACTTCGAGCCCGACGCCTACGAGGCCTTGCTCAAGGAGACGGCAGAAAAGTACAGGTAACAGAGACATTCTCTCCATTAAATGTGTAAAAGCGGGCCGTTAGGACCGCTTTTTTTGCATTATTAATATTTTTGTATATTTGCGTGATAAATTTTTTGGTAAAATGCGTAAAAGCATCAAGTTAATTTTCACGATTTTAACAGCGGTTCTCGCTGTATCGTGCGCCAAGGCCGACATTGACGAGCCGGCCGTGACCCCCGAAAATCCTATGGGGGGGGGCAGTTAGTTACTCTCTACTCAACTATTGAAGAGACTGGTGGAACCCGAATCAAGCTTACAAATGATTCGGCCCTGAGCTGGCAAGAAGGGGACAAGTTCAAAGTGGTATGTGAAGGTGCCGCCGCACCTGAGACCTTTACCTTGACAGGCGAACCTTCTAAAGGCGAATTCGAAGGAACCCTTCCCACGGGAACCTCCAACGACTGCTATGCGGTGGTCAATTATTTCGAAAAAAAGGTTGCCGTCAACGGTGAAAATCTGGACTTGGACATCAAGCAGGATAAATACGCCTGGGCTAACGGCATTCCCAAAGAAGGCATTCCCCTTGTTGCCAAGGTTGAAAACGGAGGCTCTCAGTTCAAGCACATCTTCGGTCTGCTCAAGGTGACTCTGTCCGCCACCGAATCTTTCTTTCTCAAGAGAATGACGGTTCACGATCTGGCCGGCAATATGCTCTGGGGTACCTGCAGCGTGCCCATCAAGGAAGATGGTTCGCTTGATTGTGACAATATCACAATGACGGAAGGTGACAACACCATCACGATGACGTTGAATGACCCCAAGGAGATTACTTCGACACCCGTTGCTTATTATCTCCCTATTCCCCAGGGGGCTCTCGCAGACGGCTTCTCCATAGTCCTTTACGAGTACGATAAAACAAAGACAGCTGATAATGAGGTTGGCCGCGCATATACCTTTATGCAGAAGATTACCGGCACCAAGGCTATGCCCCGCGCCGGCATCCTCGAAGTCAATGCCCCTGTTACAGCCAAGCCCGAGGCATATGAAGCGAATGGAAGAGGCTACTACAAAAGCCTGTTCGTAAATGCCGGCAAAGGCCTGGACGCTTTCAAGCCCGGTGATCAGGAAGACGGTATCCCCGCCATCGAATATATGGGGCTCGGCAATGATTACGAGTATATAAACACCAGCAATACCGACACTCAGACCGGCATCATCATCCAAAACGACGATGACGCCAACGGCGTGCTCCTCTACCCCGACGGCTCCCCTCGCTTCAGGCTGGTATTCAACCGCGGCGGCAATTCCGTGAGTCACGGCCAATCGCTCGGAGAAGATGGGCGCGGCAGGTTCAAGACCTTCTTCGACAACGGCGGAAGCTACTCCGGCGTCTGTGCGGGAGCTTTTCTGGCTGCACAGGATGTAAGCGATGCAGATGACAAAGATAAGCCATTCACCTACAATCTTATCCCCGTCACTCTTACCCACACGGGTCTGCCGCACCCTATGAGCGGCAATCCCGCCATCTATACGAATATGGAAATCCTTTCCGGAACCAATGGGAAAATCAGCGGTCTGAATGGAGACGGAAAGTTCAACCTCCTCCTCGGCGGTACGGATCCCAACATATACACCATTAACTCCAATGTCGGCATAAAGGACGTAAGGCATCACGGAGGCGGATATTTGCCCGATGACCAGTCAGAAACTGACGGAGTGGAAACATTGATGAAATATTGGTATTCTGAAACGTACCCGGGAGACGAAACAGATTTTCGCTATTACCGCGAAGACAATTTCTATACGGATTATCCTACAAATAAAAACAAGAATGTTATTTTCTGGTCGAACAGTCAGTATGGTACAGATGATATAAAGTTGGATGGTCCCGGCAAGTACCACTACATCAGCGCCTGGGCATATAAGAAACCAAACGGCAATACCGGCCGCGCCGTATGCACCGGCTCCCATCCCGAGGTGCCGGGCAGGGACTGCGATGTGCAGTTCACCGGCTTTATGTTCCGCTACGCTATGGAGGGCAACGGCGAGGCCTTTGTCAAGAGTACTGATTTGACCCTCGGCCAGACCCGCTATATGAATGCAACCCCGTCATCTTACGACAATCCTGCCGACAACGATGCAGGCATCGGAGACCGCCAGTATCATCATTTCAAGTTTGAAGTGCCTGCCGGCGGATATGATAACTTCATACTGAAACTCGACAGCAAGTATGACAGCAATTCCGGCATCGACCTCTACCTTGGTTTGAGGAAGGGCGATAAGGCCTGGCTCAGCAATGCCGACTACACCCTCTGCAACAAGGGAGGCCAGAAGGAAATCCGCATCAAGCACCTTCCCTTCGGCACCTGGTACGTGAGCGTATTCTGCGCAACTAAGGTGACGGCCTCGCAGAGCGCCAACTATTGCACATATTCCGGCAAGACTCAAGTCCTCAACGGAGTGCCTTACTCCATCGGAATAATGACCGACGGATATGTGGGCGACTACACCCCGAAGCCCTTCGGTGGCGGCGACGGTGATGACTTTACGGATTCAATGGACGATTAAAACTGCAACAAAATGGAAAATACAAAACAGAACTATATCACACCGTCCTTCAGAACAGTGACTGTCGGAGTTAGAAAGGTTATGTGCGGGTCTCCGTATGGCATTGACGATATGAATTATGAGAATTTGGGAGAGATGGACGATTAAACATCTGATATTATGATTAAATCTATTTACATCTCTCCCAGATTCAAGGAAGTCAACATTCCATTGAGGAATTCGGTCTGTCAGCAGATTTCCAACCAGATTCTGGAATATCTTGCTTCGGAAGACCAGCTGGACAACAGCGATGACTTTTAACATAACGGAAATTAAATTCAAATGAAAAAGATATTTTATTCAATTATCGTTGCCGGTCTCGCGTTGGTATCGGCGGCTTGTCAGAAGCTTGACGAACAGAAAATCGCTCCTGACTCATCAAACAACCTGACCGTCACGGCCAGCATCGTCAACTTCGACGGCACCAGGGTGTCGTACGCTTTCAGCGACCCCACAAATGTCAAATCCGGCATCAAGCCCTCCTGGGTGGTGGGCGATGCAATCTTCGGCTTCGACGAGGCCGGAACTACTTTCACCTTCACCGTGTCTTCAGTCGGTGAAGACGGCAAGGCCACCTTCGATGCATCGTCTGCAACCGGTTTGTCCGGAAAACTGTACGCAGTCTATTATCCGGGCAAGACAATCAACGATATCGATAATAAAACCATTGCTGTCGACCTCTCGTCCCAGAGCGGCAAGCTCGACGGCAGCGCGCCCGTGATTATGTGCGCCACCGGAGAAATCAAGGACAATGTAGTCAATTTCGCATTCACCAACCAGACAGCCATCGTCGGCATCTACAAGATGCAGGTGTTCAATGACGGTGAGCCCGTCGGCGCGGACAAGACAGTCACGGCCGTGACGCTCAACGGAGCACGTGCGAAAGGTGAAATCAAGGTAGAGGGAGGTGTCCTGACACTCGTGCCCGGTACGGAAGACCCTGAAGGCATCACTGCAAGCGGACTCAGTCTCACGACGGACACGGAGAGCTCCGTGAATGTCGCAGCCGATGACATTGCTCCCTATTTCGCGGTGATACCCGATGACAACGCCTCGCTCAGCATCGATGCTGTCTGCGATGGCAGCTCCTGCAAGACCAATGCAGCCATCACCGGCAAGATAAATGCCGGTCAGTACTACTACCTCGGCAAGAAGGTTTACGGCGGCACCGTGGCCACTATCGGCCTTGATCAACAATTCGCAACCATCAGCGAAGCTTTTGAAGCTGCGAATAACGGAGATGAAATCCAACTTCAAAATGACTGCACTTTCGACAGCCAGATAACCCTCGCCGGCAAGACAGGCACAATCTACCTGGACTTGTATGGCCACACCCTCACCAACGGCCCTACGCTTAACGGCAAGCAGAGCCGCATATATCTCAACGAAGAGAACGCCACCCTGGTCATCAGGGACTCCCAGACCGGCGGTAAAATCGTAGGCAGGGCCCCCGATCAGGACGTCGTAAAAGTCATCAAGGGTAACCTGACGGTGGCATCCGGTACAATTGAAGCACCTTCCGGCGGCACCGCCGGCGGAAATGCCGCAATATGGGTCGAGCCGGCAACATCCGGAGCAACTACGGACGCTTCCGTTACTATTCAGGGTACCGCTAATATCCAGGGCCCCGCATCCTTCGCAGACGGAGTAAAAGAAAAACGTGCTTACGCCCTTTATGTAGATAACCCCGGTGCTGCAATAACTGTAAGCGGCGGAACCTTCTCCGCCCAGTCCAACAGTATGCGAATCATGGACGCAAAGAGCGTGGACATCACCGGTGGAACGTTCGTGTGCGACAACGCAGAATTCGCGATGCGCTTTGCAGTTACCGCAGGTAAAACGTATACCTGCAATATCAGTGGTGATGCGACGAGCGTTACATCAAAGAGTCGCGCAGTATATGCTTACGGAGAAGGATTGACTTTGAACATTTCCGGTGGAAAATTCAAGACCACGGGCACAGGTGCCATAATCCTCGCTGAAACTGGTGAAGGAGCTAATTTGCCGGTAATGAACATCACCGGCGGTCTGTACAGCAAGGCGCCGAACTCCGATTATGTGGCTGAAAACTACGTGTGCCTCAACAACACCGACCCTGTAACGAAAGAAGAATATACCAAGCAGGTCAAGGAATTCTCGGCAGTCGCAACCCTCACGGTAGGCAGCGGCCAAGCTCAGGAATTCGCATCAGTTGAAGATGCCGTGGCAGAAGCAAACAAGGAAGAGAACAAGGAAACGGCTTGCACCATCACCCTCACCGCACCTTCCACCGTCGGCGCACAGGCAGTCATTTCAAATACAGCCGGCGTCACCCTCGATTTGAACGACCAGACGTTGACATTCGGAGGCACTGACCGTATTTATGTTGCTAAAAATTCAAGCTTGACCATTGTTGATAATGGTACGAACAAGACGGGTACAATAACCCAGAATGCAAAAGGCTCCAACACCATTTCCCTGACCAATGAAGGCAGCAGCCTGACCATCAGCGGCGGCAAGATTACCTGCGCGGAAGGACAGACCGCCATAACGGTATATATTACGGATGGTACTCTGGTTATGAACGGCGGTGAAATCACCGGTATTGAAAAGACTGGCATTTCAATGGCCAGCGATGAAGGATCAAATCCTGTAGTAACAATTTCCGGAAATGCAAAAGTAACCGGTGTCAACAATGCCATCTCAGCTTCAGCAGGTACTTTGACTATAACAGGTGGATACTTTGCCGGCACGGGTACTGGTACGAGTGGTTATGCTGCAGTATATAAGTCAAACACATCCACCGCAACGGTTGAAATATCCGGAGGTTATTACAGCAAAGCCCCGGTTGAAGGTTTGGTGAAGACAGGCTACGTATGTGTTGCCAATGATGATGAGGATACAAAGACTTCTTATCCTTCAAAGGTCGTGGAAATTACAGACGTTGCAAAACTCACGGTGGTGGGCGGTGAATCTACGAATTACACTTCAATTGAGGCTGCTATTGATGGTGCAAACGATGCACAGGCAAGCTGTACAATTGAGCTTTTGGAGTCGGTTACTATGGGAAATAGCCCGAAAAACATTTCGAATTCACATGGTGTCACCCTTGACTTGAAGGGCAAGACTTTGACACAAAACGGTTCTGCTCGATTCGGCGTTACAACAAATGGCAAGTTGACCATCAAAAATGGTACAGTTGCCCAAATTTCGGGAGATTCATATACGATAAAGCTCGATGATGGTAATATGACCATTGAAGAAGATGCGGTTATTGAAAGTGCGAGCACTCCAAATTATACCACAGTATATGTAACTGGTGGAGAATTGACAATGAACGCCGGAGTGATTACAAGTAATGCCAAAGTTGGAATGTCTATTGCCGGTGGAACTGTAAATATCTCCAACGGATCAGTATCGGGAGTTAACAATGCCATCTCAGCTTCAGCAGGTACTTTGACTATAACAGGTGGATACTTTGCCGGCACGGGTACTGGTACGAGTGGTTATGCTGCAGTATATAAGTCAAACACATCCACCGCAACAGTTGAAATCTCCGGAGGTTATTACAGCAAAGCACCGGTTGAAGAATTGTTAAAGACTAACCACGAATGTGCTGACAATACTGACACGGATACGAAGAGTAAGTACCCTGTAAAAGTCGTAGAAGCCTCGGGTGTTGTTACCCTCAAAATCGGCAGCGGGGCCGCTAAACTTTATTCATCGGTAGAAGCTGCCGTGACAGAAGCAAATAAGGAAGAGAACAAGAATACGCCTTGCACAATCACCCTTATTGCATCGTCAACCGTTGGTGCAACGGCAACTGTCACGAACACAGCCGGCGTCACCCTCAACTTGAACGGCTTTACGTTGACGCACGTAGGATCTAATCGCATCGGAGTTAAAGGCAGCGGTAAGTTGATAATTGATGATACCAATGCTGATAATGAAGGTATGATCATCCAGACTACAAAAAGTTCAAGTACCATAACTTATAGCGCAGGTGAATTGATTGTTAACGGTGGTACAATTACACACAGCACCGGCTCAACTTATAGTACCTTGAATTTGACAGGCGGCACATTGACCGTAAACGGCGGTACAATCAGCAATAATGCTGGTTCTAGCACTACTACTGTTAACACGGCTGCTGTTAACCTGAGCGGTACATCTACTTCAGTGACGATTAACGGTGGAACAATAGAATCCAGTGGATGGCGTGCTTTGCATACGACAGGTGGAACTGTCACAATGACCGGTGGTACTATTACTTCATCTGCCGCTTATAGTGCAATTGGCATTGCTGGAGGTTCCATGACCATAGATGAGGCAGAAGGAAAAACTGTTACGATTTCAGCACCCGAGATGCCTTCGAGCAGCGCTACGGTCGGGGTTGTACGTCTTACTTCAGGCAGTTTGACTCTTAATGCCGGAACTATAGGTAAAGCCAATGGGAACGGTGACAATGGTAACTTTACTGCACTTGATATAGAAGGTGGTACATTTACGATGACCGGTGGTTTTGTAGTGGCAAGACGCTTCCCTATTTATTTCAGAACTGCAGGTTCTGCAACCATCAGCGGTGGACAATTGAGAAATAGTTATAGTGGATATAACGCTATTCGTTTCAATACTAGTGCAACTAGTACACTGACCCTTCAAGGCGATGCACATCTCTGCACTCTGAGCAATGCGACACTCACTGGAACCCTGTTTGGAACAGCTAGTGGTACATCAGGCAACAAGATCGTTCCAAGTAACGCTTCAGTAACAATTAATGGTGGCTATTACTACGTATCACCTGAAGGTTACACGAATGTCACGATTAATGGCGCTGTTACAACAGGCTCGTGGCTATATGATGGAAGAACCTACAAATACAAAGTAGAATAATTTCAGAACACAAATCTGATCCACTCACTTTACACTCCGGATGCGGGATTGCATCCGGAGTGTATTTTTCTGCGGTGGAATTCCCTGTGCCGTCCCTTGCACAGTAACTATTATTGATTACCTTTGTGAGAAACATTAAGGAGATTTGAGATGCCGGAGATTTGCAGATTTTATGGGATCATCATCAAGATGTTCTTCAAGCCCAGGGAGCACGAGCCTGCTCACATTCATGCCATTTACAATGAATATGTAGGAATCTTTGATATCCATACATTCGAGATGACGGACGGAGACCTTCCCAATTAAGGCTCAAGTATTAGTGAAAGAGTGGTTAAAAACGAATTGTGCAAATCTTCTGCGTATGTGGGAGACGCAGAAGATGGATAAATTGGAACCTTTGGAATAAGTGATACCTCGCATAAAACACATTACCCCGCTTGAGGATTATATCCTGCGTGTCGAGTTCGACACGGGGGAGGTGGTCTTGTATGACGTGAAGGATGATATCGGTACTATTCCATCGTTTTCTCCACTGAGTTCAGTTGACGGCCTTTTTTGCAGGGCGGCGCTCGACTCCAGCCGTACCTGCGTCGTGTGGACGGACTCCATCGACCTTCCGTCAGACACAATCCTCGAATATGGCCGTCCCTTGCAGATGTAGGCGAATTTTCCCCACAACCGTAAGCCTCCGACGAAGTGCGTCTTGTAAGCATCCGCTGAAATCCGTTTGAACGCGAAATCACCCGGCAGAATATTTTCCCCTGAGGGCACTTTGTCTGAAAGACCGCGGAGCGCCGTGCCCGAAGGGGAAAGATATTCTCCGGCAGGCAGCGAACTTTTTGCACCGGCAGAAAATTATCATATCTTTGCAGAGTTGATAAAGCAAACGGTATGAAAAAGAATTGTCAAACGAAAGCGGGTGAGGCGAAGGAGACCAATTCCAAGCAGGGGCGGAAGAGATACAACAAGACCTGGCTCGCAATGAATGAAATCGAAGGGGCAATCACTATCTTGGACCCTTCTATCTTTGAATTCGATGCGGTACCTTCTCGACACTAGCATCTACTTATTTTACATTACAGATTCAGACCGACTCTCAAGAGATGTAAACGCCATCCTTGAGGACCCTGACAACACTTTCTGCATAAGCGTTGAGTCGGTACGCGAATTGATAGTCCTGTTTCGAAAGAAACGGTATCTTCTTAACTTCTGGAAAACAGCCGAAGAAATGGTTGATGACATCGAAACGAACCGTTTCATCAAGATACTTCCGTTGATATCATCCGACACCAGATTCCCATTCTATACCAATCAGGGTCTCGACCTGATATATAACTGTTAGGCTATCTCCGGCAGAATATTTTCCCCTGAGGGCACTTTGTCTGAACGGTTACGAACCGGCGGACGGTCCAGGCGGAGACGGAATTACACTTTCGGAAGACTTGCCGCCCTCGGCACTAGAGGGAGGGGCCCACGAAGTGGGGGGGCCTGGTCTGGAGAAAGTGTAGATTCCGCGTAGCCGAAGCGGAAAATATATTCTCCGGCAGGCAGCCAATTCCAAGCAGGAGTTCGGCCATTTGACAGATTGCCGGCTATTCTCCGATACACTTCACCGTGGCTCTGGCGTCGGCTACGGCACAGGGATAATCTGATTCTGCGCAGGGGACTATTACGGTTTCGCTGCGCAGAATTTCTTCTGTCGGCATACCGGTACGCGGGTCTATGATGTGGCCGCGGCTGCGCCCGCCCTTGTCGTTGTGCTTGCGGTAGTTGCCGGAGGTGACCACGGCGCAGTCGGTGACGCGCAAAGTGTCTTTCAGAAGCCGCTCCCCGTCGCCAATCCCGCCCGGCTCTTCCGCTTCCGGTTTTTCCACTCCGACCGCCCATTTCTCCCCCTTGGGATTCACACCGGCGCAAAGAATCTCCCCTCCGATCTCCACCAGAAAATTGCGGCAGCCCTCCCTTCTGAGCAGATTGCCTGCCGCATCGCAGGTATAGCCCTGCGCAACGGCGTTGAAATTGAGCCTGCAGCGGGGGTCATCCTTCCTGAGGTGGATGGTGCCGTCTTCCAGAGTGTCCAGGGAAAAATGATCCATTCCCACGAACTGCATCACGCTGTCCACGGCTTCGCGGGAAACCTCGTCCCCTGTGGTGAAGCCGAAGCCCCACAGGTCGAACAACGGGCCCGCCGAAGGATCGAACGCTCCGCCGCTTTCCCTGTGCATCTCCCGTGAAATTTCCATAACGCGGAGGAAGTGCCCGTCAAGGGGAATGTCTTCTCCCCCGTTGATGCGGGAGAGGATGGAACCTCTGTTGTAACCCGACAGGGAGTTGTCGATCTCCAGAAGGAGCGTGTCTATGGAATCCGCAATCCTGCCCGCTGCGTATGGGTCGGGAAGTTCACAGACAATTCCGTAGGTTCCGCCCTGGGCGAAGCCTGAAAAGCGTACGTACTGCGGAAAATTGCCGCAAGCGCTCACAAAAAGCGCAAGCGTGGATGCCGCAGCGCAAAGTATGTGTCTGTAAATTTGCATACGACAGGCAAAATTAGCATATTTGCGGTCTAATCCAAAGCTGCCTGATGAGGAGGTTCTTGTCATACACATTCATCCTGTGCGGTTTCATCGCAGTCTGCTTGTGCTCTTCGTGCAAGAAGAACGATGCGGAGGAGACCAAACCCTATATGGAGGGCGAGGTGAAGTTCGATTTTCCCTCCTTCGTAAAGGCATCTTCGACTGTCACCTCCGAGGCTTCAGGCATAACCAAACCGGAGGAGCACGTCTATAAATGGTCGTGCAACAGTATGTTCAATGACACGGTGGTTTCGCCCGTCATAATCGGTGAGGTTCCCGACAGCCTGGGCACCTATGCCATAACCGCCTTCGCATTCGCCGATGGGTACTATGCATCATACACCACCAAGATGTTCACAACGGTCAATCCTGAAAGGAATGGTTCCCTGAAGGGCATCGCAAGTCCTGCCGGAGTGTTCAGGGACTCGCGTGACGATATGGATTACGACACCGTCAGGGTCGGCTCCCTGTACTGGTTTGCGCAGAACCTGGCCTGGAGCGGGGCCGGAGTGGCCTACGGAGATTCTCCGGTCACCCACTCGTCGTTCGGCCGTATGTATACTTGGAACGAGGCTACCGGCGGAGAATCCGGCAGCGGTTTGGGCAACGGGCCGCAGGGTGCGTGCCCGGAAGGGTGGAGTGTTCCCACCGCCGAGGATTGGGAGGATCTCGCCGCTGCGGTGACAGGCTCGCCTCAGCCTTTTTCGGGCAGATGGCCCGATGCGGGAGTTCTCCTTTCGGCCGAGGCGTCGTTCAACGGATCACTGATGTGGCCCTACTCGTATGACAATCGTCACACCAACGATATCGGTTGGAATGCAATCCCTACCGGGTACTACAACACCTCGAGCAAGGAATTCCTCAAATACGGCAAGTACGCATTCTTCTGGAGTTCCTTCGCCGACGGCGACAAGGCATATTACAGATACGTCTATTACAATGAAACCGCAATGCCGTCGGCATTCACCTCCAAGGAGGGATGGGCCGCTCCGGTAAGATGTGTCAAACCAGTAACGCAGCAGGATATCCAATGAAACTGAAAGGATTTGTCGCTATCTCCCTCGCAGCGGTCCTGGCTTTGCCGGGATGCGATATGGTGCGCTCTGCGCTGGGCAAGCCCACCTCCGCCGATCTGGCGGTAATGCGCAAGAAGCACGAAATCCGCGTCAAGGCGCTTCAGGACAGCGTTGCGGCAGCTGCGGCCGCAGCCCGGGCCGAGACTGATTCCCTGCCGGCAGATTCGCAGCCGTCGCAGGGATTGAAGCGCTACAATGTCATCACAGGCTTTTTCGGCGTAAAGGCCAATGCTGAAAAGCATATGTCCGCTCTCAGGAAATACGGATACAGTCCCTTTACAATAGACCTGCCAAGCGGCGCACAATACGTGGCTATCCTGGGTACCGACGATTCCAACGCCGCGGCTGAAATGGTGGCATCGTTCGCCGCCGCGGGCCACTTCGGCGAGCAGGCCTGGGTTTATGACAGCACAAAGAGTAAAAAACATATCAGATAGTTATGAAAAACACAGTATTCACCGAAAAACACATTGCTCTCGGAGCCAAGATGGCGCCGTTTGCCGGTTACAATATGCCGATACAATATACCGGCATAAATGAAGAACATGCCACGGTGCGTGAAGGCGTCGGCGTATTCGACGTTTCCCATATGGGCGAAATATGGGTGACCGGAGAGAATGCCCTGCCTTTCCTCCAGTACGTATCCACCAACGACGTGTCGGTGCTTTTCCCCGGCAAGGCGCAGTACACCTGCTTCCCCAATGGCCGCGGAGGCATAGTTGATGACTTCATCATCTACTGCTTCAGCACCACCAAGTATCTCCTCGCCGTCAATGCGGCCAATATCGAGAAGGGCTGGAACCACCTCTGCTCGTTTGCCGCCAAGTTCGGTATGACGGTGGGCAAGGAGCTGCGCAATGCATCCGACGAAACCTGCCAGCTGGCCATCCAGGGCCCCAAGGCAATGGAAGTAATGCAGAAACTCTGCAAGGAGGATGTCCTTTCGATGGAATACTACACCTTCAAGCAGATTGAGGTGGCCGGCATTCCCGACGCAATCTTCTCCACAACCGGCTACACCGGCAGCGGCGGATGCGAGGTATACGTCCCCAACGAATATGGCGACAAGCTCTGGAAGGCGGTATTCGAAGCAGGCGAGCCTTACGGCATCAAGCCCATCGGACTCGGCGCCCGCGACACTCTCCGTCTGGAAATGGGCTTCTGCCTGTACGGCAACGACATCGATGATACCACCTCCCCTCTCGAGGCCGGTCTGGGCTGGATCACCAAGTTCAACGACGCGAAGGGCGACTTCGTCGACCGCAAATTCCTCGAGGCCCAGAAGGCTGAGGGCGTGAAGCGCCGTCTGGTTGCCTTCGAGCTCGTCGACCGCGGCATCGCACGCCACGAAATGCCCATCTGCGACGCTTCGGGCGCCAAGATCGGGCACGTGACATCGGGCACGATGGGCCCTTCGGTCAAGAAGGCCATAGGAATGGGATATGTTGACGCTCCCTTCAACAAGGCGGGCTCTGAAATCTATATCGACATCCGCGGACACCTCCTGAAGGCGATAGTGGTAAAGGCACCTTTCTACAAGAAATAATGGTACCCCGCGCGGCCCTGTCAGCGATTCTCTTGTTTTGTGCAGCCGTCAGTTCAGCTGCACAAAATTTTATTATATCCGATTCGCTGCGCGGCCATGTGGAATATCTGTGCTCCGACTCCCTCGAGGGGCGCAGGGCAGGCAGTGACGGCGAGCGCCTCGCCGCAGAATACGTGTACAACCGCTTCAGGGATGCCGGGGTGGTGATGCTTACTCCGGTCGAGGGGCAGGATTTCACCATCACGACTCCGAAAGGGGACATTGCCTCGCGCAACGTCGTGGGTGTGGTCGAGGGCTACGATCCTGTCCTCAAGCACGAATATATCCTGGTCGGGGCGCACGTCGACAACGTGGGGTCGGTCGAAACGACAGTTGACGGGCAGAGGGTCAAACGCATCTTTCCGGGGGCCGACGACAATGCCTCCGGGGTGGCTGCCCTCATCGAGCTGGCAAAGCTCATCTCCTCCTGCGACTTCCATTTCCGCAGGAGCGTGCTGCTGGTAGCCTTCGGCGCTTCGGAATGCGGTCTGGCAGGTTCGTGGTATTTTGCCAACAGGGCTTTCCCCGGAATGGACAAGGTCAAGGCCGCGGTAATCCTGGACATGCTTGGCCGGGGTGACGACCGCAGCCGTTTCCGCGTGTTCTCCTCGTACGGCAAGACACAGGAGAGCTCAATACTCGAAGCGGTCCTCGACGAGCCTGTGGTCACGCCTCCCTCAATGTTCGGGGGCACGGTGCAGAACTCCGACCATATGCCCTTCTACGAAAAGGGCATCCCGGTGTTCCTCTTCACCACCGGAATGACGCACGAATACCACACGGTGGGGGATACCCCGCAGCTGGTTTCATATCAGGGCCTCGAGAGGATATGCAACTATGTGTTCTATTTCCTCAAGACCATCTCCTGCCGAAGCGACCTCTCTCCGGTTGAGGAGAAGGCTCCAGTGGTGTTTGACGACGGGGGCGACACGATATTCTATCCGGCCGACTGCGACAAGCGCGCCCAGTTCTTCCATTCCGACGAGAAGCACTTCCTTTCGGCCTGGGTGTACAAATACCTCAAGTATCCGCAGGAGGCCGTCGACGAGGGGATACAGGGCAAGGTTACCGTAACCTTTGTGGTCGAAAAGAACGGCAAGGTGTCCAACGTGGCCATCGTCAAGGGCATCGATCCGCTTCTCGACGAAGAAGTGCTCCGCGTGGTTTCGGCCTCGCCCGACTGGATTGCCGCCAAAATCAAGGGCAAGGCGGTCAGGACCCGCATCACCCTTCCGGTGGAGTTCCGCCTTTCGTCGAACTACTCGATAGGGCTCAAGGGCCTCAATACGAAAAAGAAAAAATAATCATACGAACATGGAATACAATTTCAAGGAGATTGAAAAGAAGTGGCAGGCATATTGGGCCGACCACAGGACTTTCAAGGCAGACAACGATTCATCCAAGCCCAAGTATTACGTGCTTGACATGTTTCCCTACCCCTCCGGTGCGGGGCTTCACGTTGGCCATCCCCTGGGTTATATCGCGAGCGACATCTACAGTCGCTACAAGCGTCTCAAGGGATTCAACGTGCTTCATCCGATGGGATACGACGCCTTCGGACTGCCTGCCGAGCAGTATGCCATCCAGACGGGGCAGCACCCTGCCGTAACCACGGCACAGAACATTGCCCGCTACCGTCAGCAGATGGACCGCATAGGGTTCTCCTACGACTGGTCGAGGGAAATCCGTACCTGCGACCCTTCGTATTACAAGTGGACCCAGTGGGCCTTCCTCGAAATGTTCAACCATTGGTACAACCCCGTCACCGACAAGGCCGAACCCATCGATACCCTGATAGCGAAATTCAAGGCTGAGGGGCGTTGGGACAATCTTTCCGACAAGGAGAAATCGGCTCTGCTGATGCAGTACCGCATAGCGTATCTGGGCGAAACGTCGGTGAACTGGTGCCCCGGATTGGGCACCGTGCTGGCCAACGACGAGGTCAAGGAGGGTATCTCCATCCGCGGAGGGTTCCCCGTAGAGCAGAAGAAGATGAAGCAGTGGCAGCTCCGTGTTTCGGCATACGCCGAGAGGCTGCTCCGCGGACTTGACGAGGTTGACTGGACCGATTCCCTCAAGGACATGCAGCGCAACTGGATAGGGCGCAGCGAAGGGGCTGAGATAGTGTTCAAAGTGCGCAACGGGGCGGATGAATACGATATGACGATATTCACCACCCGTGCCGATACGATATTCGGAGTCACCTTTATGGTGCTCTCGCCCGAGAGCGAGTGGGTGGCAAAGCTTGCCACTCCTTCGCAGAAGGCTGCAATCGAGGAGTACCAGGCCGCTGCCCGCCGCAAGACGGAGCGCGAGCGCATGGCCGAGACCCGCAAGGTGACAGGGGTCTTCACCGGCTCCTATGCGGTAAACCCCCTCACCGGCAAGGAAGTCCCGGTATGGGTTTCCGAATATGTGCTTTCGGGTTACGGCACCGGGGCCATAATGGCCGTCCCGGCCCACGACAGCAGGGACTATGCCTTCGCCAAGGCATTCGGTCTTCCGATCATTCCCCTCATCGAGGGATGCGACGTGTCGCAGGAAAGCTTTGATGCCAAGGACGGGATAATGTGCAATTCGGGCTTCCTGAGCGGAATGAGCGTCAAGGAGGCGATACCCGCCGCAATCGAATACGTGGAGTCGCACGGTCTCGGCCACCGCAAGGTGAACTACCGTCTGCGCGATGCGATCTTCTCGCGCCAGCGCTACTGGGGCGAGCCGTTCCCGATATACTACAAGGACGGGGAGGCGACGGCTATGGAATTCTCCGCCCTGCCGCTCACCCTTCCCGAAGTTGACAAATTCCTTCCCACCGAGAGCGGGGAGCCTCCTCTGGCACGCGCAAAGGGATGGGAATACGGGGGATACCCCATCGAGAAGGACACAATGCCCGGATTCGCGGGGAGCAGCGCATACTATCTGCGCTATATGGACCCCCACAACGACGAGGCTCTGGTAGGGCGGAAGGCCAATGAGTACTGGCGCAACGTTGATCTTTACATAGGTGGCACGGAGCATGCCACCGGGCACCTCATCTATTCCCGATTCTGGAACAAGTTCCTCTACGACTGCGGATATGTCTGCGAGCAGGAGCCCTTCAAGAAGCTCATCAACCAGGGTATGATACAGGGCCGCTCCAATTTCGTATACCGCATCAAGAATACCAATACGTTCGTCTCCCACTCTCTGAAAGACAAATACGACACCACCGAAATCCACGTGAACGTCAACATAGTGCACAACGACCGCCTCGATATGGAGGCCTTCAAGGCGTGGATGCCCGAATACCGCAACGCGGAGTTCATCCTCGAGGACGGGCAGTACGTTTGCGGCTGGGCCATCGAGAAGATGAGCAAGAGTATGTTCAACGTGGTCAATCCCGACAATATATGCGACCGCTACGGTGCCGACACTCTCCGTATGTACGAGATGTTCCTCGGCCCCATCGAGCAGTCGAAGCCCTGGGATACACAGGGCATCGACGGAGTGCACCGCTTCCTGCGCAAGCTCTGGGGCCTGCATTTCGACAGGGACACATTCTGCGTGAGCGACGAAAAGGCCACTGCGGCAGAGCTGAAGGTGCTCCACCGCCTGATAGGCAAGGCCCAGGACGATATAGAGGGATTCTCGTTCAATACCACGGTAAGCGCCTTTATGATTGCAGTGAATGCCCTTGCCGAGCTCAAATGCAACAAGCGTGAGATCCTGGAGCCGCTCGTGGTGGTGCTCTCCCCCTTCGCCCCGCACATCGCCGAGGAGCTCTGGAGCCTGCTGGGCCACGGCGAAAGCGTCTCGAAGGCAGAGTTCCCCAAGTATGTGGAGAGCTACACCCGCGAGGATGACTTCGAGTATCCCGTATCCTTCAACGGCAGGATGCGTTTCAAGATAACCCTCCCGAAGAGCCTTCCCGCCGCCGGGGTCGAGGCCGCGGTGCTCTCCGACCCTTCCACCGCCAAATATCTGCAGGGCGCCCCTGTCAAGAAGGTGGTGGTTGTCCCCGGAAAGATAGTCAACGTTGTATTCTGATAATAAATTCCGGCTATGAAAGAAAGCAAGATGAAGGTGTTCCGCGCTTATCTCCTGATAACGCTCGGAGCTCTCATATACTGTCTGGCCTGGACCATATTCATCCTGCCCCACCATATGGTTTCGGGAGGCGTGTCGGGTATCAGCGCCATTATGCAGTACTGCACCGGCATCAAGATGAGCTACACTTTTGCGGTAATCAATTCGATATTGCTGCTGGTCTCGGTCAAGGTGCTGGGCAAGGGGTTCGGAGTGCGCACGGTATATGCCGTGGCGCTGCTCAGCCTGCTGCTCAGGGTGTTCCCGGAGGTGATTCCGGAAGATTTCATAGCCAGCGTGTCGATAGCCAACGGCAAGCTGCTCTGCGCCATAATCGGCGGCGGGCTGACAGGAGTGGGCGTGTCGATGATGGTGGCCAACGGGGGCAGCAGCGGCGGCACCGACATAATAGCGCTGGTATTCAACAAATTCTACGACATATCGCCGGGCCATGTGATATTGTTCCTCGATGTATTCATCATAGCCTCTTCGCTCATTATCCCCTCCGAAAGCGGCTGGGGAGCCAGGGTGGCCACCGTTATCTACGGTTTCGTGATAGTGGGGATTTTCAGCACCACTCTCGACCACGTGCTTCAGTCTAACAGGCAATGCGTGCAACTTTTCGTATTTTCCAAAAAATACGATGTGATAGCTGACCGCATAATGCGCGAGGAGCACCGCGGGGTTTCGGTGATAACCGCCGAGGGGTGGTATTCGAAGAGCGATGTCAGGGTGCTTCTGGCTATAATGCGGAAAACGCAGCTGGATGGTGTGATGGCCATAATAAAGGAGGAGGATCCTTCGGCCTTCACGTCGGTAGGTACCGTTATGGGCGTGTATGGTGAGGGATTCGACAAGATAAAAAACAACAAATCCCTGCAGGATGTTGTAAAACACCGTTGACCCTCTCCGAGGGAAGGTATTAGATTTTTGATTTCAGACTTATAACCCCGTTGGGTAGTTTAGCGTCCGTAACATTTTTGCTATGGACGCTGTCTTTTTTCTACTGTTTGTGTGCGTCGCCCTCTCCGCCTCGGTGGCAGTGTTGCTGTTGCGCCTCAAGAAAGCAAGGGGAACGGCTGCCCCGCCGCTGCCTCCGCAACCTTTGACCATCGGTTATGTCTCCGGTTCCCCGCCCGATGAGGGGAAGGAGCGGTTTTTTGAAGACGTGGCCGCCTGCGACTCCTACCAGAGGCTCAAGGAGCGCCTCTTCGCCCTTATGGAGACGGAGAAGCTCTATCTCAAACCCGATGTCCGCATTACCGAGATAGCCCTCAGGCTCGATACCAGCGAAACCCAGCTGTCGAGGGCCATCAAGCAGAAGACCGGCAAGAACTTCTGCCAGCTGATACACTATTTCAGGGTGCGGGAGGCGATGCGGCTCTTTTCGCTCAATCCCGACCTTTCCACCGGAGAACTGCGTGAGATGGTGGGCTTCAACTCCCAGACCACTTTCAATACGGCATTCGGCCGCAGCACCGGCTACACCCCGGCGGAGTGGTGCCGTGACTTTTTGAGGAAAAGCGGGAATGAAGCGAGGAAAAGGGCGCATTGAATCAAGGTGCATCCTTGTGCTGCGATGGATGATAAGGCGTCTCTCGGCCCGCCTGCGCGAGCCGGCCTCCGACTCGGAGGCCCTGCAGCGGGAGCGGATTCTCGGCCTGTGTGCGAAGGCCGTCTACGGCAAGAGGCTTTTCCTGAACAAGACGTTGTCGGCCGAAATGCTGGCCGCGGAGGTGGGTACGAACCGGGCGTATCTTTCGCGTGCGCTTGCATCGCGCGGTGGGTTCAACTCATACATCAACTCCTTCAGGGTGCGCTACGCAGCCTGCCTGGTGTCGGACATCAGGACGTGCCGGCTCAAGATATCGGAGATTGCCGAACTGAGCGGATTCACTTCCGAAAGGGCGATGAACCACTACCTTATGAAAACCTATGGAATCCGGGCGCGGGCCTTCCGCTACAAGGTCCTCGCTTCGGCTCAGGCAAAGAATCTTTCCACATCCTTCACCGCATCGGGCAGGGCGAACACCGCCACACGGTCGTAGGGCTTGATGAGGGTGTCTCCAACTGCGATTATGGTGTCGGATCCGCGGATAACTCCTCCTATCACTGCATCCTTGGGGAAATGCAGCGAGCGGAGCGGGCCTTTGGTGATGAGGCTGTCGGGGTTGACGATATATTCAACCACGTCGGCGTCGGACCCGTTGAGGCACTTGATGGTGCGCACCTTGTCGCTCATAGTGAAGCGGAAAATCCTGCCGGCGGTGATGAGTTTCTTGTTGATCACCGAGTCGATGCCCATCTCCTCGGCGAGCGAGATGTACTCGAGGTTCTCCACCTCCGCTATGGTCTTGCTCACTCCCATCTTCTTGGCTGCCACGCAGGCCAGCACGTTGGTTTCGGAAGAGGAGGTCACGGCTACGAAGGCGTCGCACGAGCGGATGTCATCTTCGTACAGGAAGTCGGAGTTGCGCCCGTCGCCGTTGATGATTATCGTTTTGTTGAGCTTCTCGGAGAGCGCCTCGCACTTCTCCTTGTTTATCTCGATGATCTTGATGAATTCGGCGCTCTTTTCAAACTCCTTCGCAACCATTTCGCCGATACGCCCGCCTCCCAGAATGGCGAGCCGCTTGATCACGATGTCTTCCTTGCCGGAAGAGGCCATAAGCTCTCCCACCGCCTCGCGGCGCGCTATCACGAAGAGGAGGTCGTGTGCCTTGAGGATGGTGTCCTTGCGGGGGATGAAGGTTTCGTCGCCCCGCACTATGGCGACGGTCCTGAAGGGGAGGTTGTCGGTGGGGTAGTCGAATTCCGACATGGCCTTGTCGATGAGGTTGGAGCCTTCGTAGAGGCGGAACGAGATGAGCTGCAGACGGCCGTGGGCGAAATTCATGAATTCCGACATTTCGCTCTTGCGCAGCAGGTCGCCGATTTCGGAAGCGGCAATCTTTTCGGGATAGAAGAGGAGGTCGATGCCGAGGTCCTTGAATATAAGCTTGTTTTCGGGCTCAAGGTATTCGGCGTTGTTGACGCGGCAGGTGACCTTGCGGGCCCCCATCCTCTTGGCGAGCATTGCGGATACTATATTGACGTCCTGCGCCTTGGCCGGGCTTACGGCCACGAACAGGTCGGCATTTTCGACTTCGGCCCTGTGGAGCACCTCGATGGAGGTGGGGCTGCCTGCAACCGTGAGCACGTCCATCGTCTGGCTCACGATGTTGAGCTGGTCTTCGTCGCTGTCGATGATGGTTATGTCGTGGTATCCCTCGCTGAGCATCTTGGCCAGATGACACCCGACTTCACCGGCTCCCGCAATGACTATTTTCATTTCAGAACACTTAAAAAACAAGCAATATTAATAAAAAAATAGTAATTTCGAAACTTGAAGGATTGTGATGGGAAGGGAGATAATACGGCTCGACGCGCTCAGGAAGCACTATCGCGTGGGGCAGCAGGAGGTCAGGGCCCTCGACGGAGTGAGCCTTGTGATTGAAAAGAATGAGTATGTGGCCATAATGGGGCCTTCGGGTTCCGGCAAGTCCACGATGATGAACATCCTCGGATGTCTCGACGTGCCCACTTCGGGGCGCTATCTGCTTAGCGGCAGGGACGTCGGGGTGATGGACGGCAACGATCTGGCTGCGGTGCGCAACCGCGAGATAGGATTCGTGTTCCAGGCGTTCCATCTGCTACCGCGCTACAGCGCGCTCGACAACGTGGCCATGCCCCTGATCTACGCCGGAGTGCCGGCATCGGAGCGGCGCCGCAGGGCTTTCGAGGCGCTTGTGAGCGTGGGGCTCGAGGCGAGGGCGCAGCACCGGCCCGGCGAGCTTTCGGGCGGGCAGAGGCAGAGGGTGGCGGTGGCCCGGGCGCTGGTGGGCAACCCCTCCATCATCCTGGCCGACGAACCCACGGGCAACCTCGACACCCGTACCTCGGCCGACATAATGCGGCTGTTCGACGAGATCCACGCGAGGGGCAACACGGTGGTCGTGGTCACGCACGAGGAAGACATAGCGCAATGTGCGCACCGGATAATAAGGCTTCGCGACGGCAGGCTCGAGTCCGATACGATGACGGATAAATTGAAGATATGATGAAGATATATACCAAAACAGGCGACGGAGGCACCACCTCACTGGTGGGAGGCGAGAGGGTCGCCAAGGATTCCCCCAGGGTCATGGCATACGGTGACGTGGATGAACTGATATCCTGGATAGGGGTGCTGCGCAGCGGATCTCTCCCGGGTGGCGGCAGCTATCCGCTTGATTCGGTGCTGCGCCGGATCCAGGCCTGTCTGATGACCGTTTCGGCCCACTTTGCCGCCGGAAAGGATATCCCCCGCCTCAAGGCTCTGGATTCCGCCGAGGTGGCTTTCCTCGAAAAGGAGACCGACTTCCTCACGGAGCGCCTTCCCCTTCAGGAGAGTTTCATCCTCCCCTCCGGAGTGCGTATCAGCACCGACTGCCACGTGGCCCGCACAGTGTGCCGCAGGGCCGAGCGCAGCGCAGTGTCAATCCCCGGCAAAACTCCGCAGGACGCCCTCGGAATGCAGTATCTCAACCGCTTGTCGGACTACCTCTTCACCCTTGCACGCTACCTCTGTCTGGAGGCCGGAGGGCCGGAAGACAAGTGGATTCCATCTGAACCTGCAGGTCCCGTCGAAATGAGATAATTTTATTGGAATTTTTATATCTTTGCTCCCCCTCGGGCCGGATGGCCCATAAGTTGGACAGCAAAACATTTGACAGATATGTATTGGACACTCGAACTGGCATCCAAACTTGAAGATGCCCCCTGGCCGGCAACCAAAGACGAATTGATCGACTATGCCAACCGCAGCGGTGCTCCCCTCGAAGTGGTTGAAAACCTCGAGGACCTTGATGATGACGGCGAAATCTACGAATCCATCGAAGACATCTGGCCCGATTATCCCACCAAGGATGACTTCTTCTTCAACGAGGAAGAATATTAATTGATTGTCAGATAATTGAGCACTGAAAATCAATGAGATACAAAAAAGCTGGGGATAGTTCCCCAGCTTTTTTTGTGCCAAATATGGTCAAAAATCGAGGACTTTTGAAGCCTCTACTATCCAATTACTATCCCAAATTTTTGAAAATCCTCCTCAAAAAGGTAATAGTAACTCCAAAACAAAAGGCATCAACCATTTTCAGGTAGATGCCTTTCAAAATATTGATTTGCAATGTTTTATATTTGAAAATTCAAACTCTTATCAACAACCTTTTGAAGAGTTTCGGGAAGGACTGGAAATTCCGTTCTTCGTTGACCCCTTCGGCCAAAATAACATTGACCCCCGAAAATTATTTTATTTTGACCCCCTCCGCTTCTGAATAGAGGGGTCAATTGAAGATTGGATTTGCCAGTTAGCTCGCATTAATCAATAAACAACGGAACTATTCATTGGATTTACATTGTATGTTTGAGTTCAAGATAGGCCACCAATAGACCCTGAAGAGCAATATGTCAAGGCCACCCGTAGGGTGTTCCATTTAGCCTTGACTTTTGCGAAACAGGAGGTAGCTTTGCCTTTCTTGAAATCATATATCAATATCGCTGTTGAAGATTTTTGGACGGGGTCAATATTATTTTGGCACAAGGGGTCAGCCATATTTTGGCGCAGAGGGTCAAACTGCTTCGGTTTAGGGGGTCATTCGCGCGCGGATTTTCCAATACAGAAGCTGATGATGTAAGAAAGGCTATTCTAAAATGCCTTGATGCAATATTCAAATAACAACACTAAAACAATATGTAGGATGTGTAATTGGGTGAGTATTATCAGTTAGAGCATCTTCAATAGCCTTAAACTTCCCTATGGCTCCCCTGATTAATGAATGCAAGCAAACCAACTGATAATCAGTAATATATAGGCACGATATATAAGCTTCAACGAGGAGGAATACTAAATTAACAGTCAGTTGATTACAATGCGAGTCAGGTGATTCTGCACCCGGCTCGCTTTTGTTTTTGCCAACAGCGGAATTGTTGCTATCTTCGCGCCGTTTTTTCAAGAAAGATGAATTCCATTTACACTCCCAAACTCTTCAGCATCCTTTCCGGCGGCAGATACAACCGCAAGACATTTGTCTCCGACCTTGTGGCGGGCCTCATTGTGGGCATCATCGCCCTGCCCCTTGCCATCGCCTTCGGAATCGCCAGCGGCGTGACCCCTCAGCAGGGACTGATAACGGCGATAGTGGCCGGCTTCCTGATTTCACTGCTGGGCGGCACCAGATTCCTTATCGGAGGCCCTACCGGCGCCTTCATCGTGATAGTTGCCGGTATAGTGCAGCAGTACGGTATGGCGGGGCTCACCCTTGCCACGATGATGGCCGGTATCCTGCTGGTCCTGATGGGATTGTTCCGTCTCGGGATAGTGTTCAAGTTCATCCCGTATCCCATTGTGGTGGGCTTTACCAGCGGCATTGCGCTGACCATTTTCACCACCCAGATGAAAGACTTCTTCGGCTTCACCGCCGCAGTTCCCTCGGGCTTCGTGGAGCAGTGGATATATTATTTCTCCCACCCGGGCGGAGCCAACTGGATCGAGCTTTCCTCCAGCCTCGTGGCGCTGGCCCTGATAGTGTTCTGGGGGCAGAAGGTCACCAAGAAGGTGCCGGGTTCGCTCATCGCCCTCATCGTCTGTACCCTGGCTTCGCTTGCCCTGAAGCGCTGGTGCGGGGTCGAGCTGGCCACGATAGGCTCCAAGTTCCCGGAGCTTTCGGGAGGGATGTCGCTCGAGGGGCCCTCGCTGCCAGTGATAAATCACGACACGATACGCTCCCTCGTCTCGCCGGCCTTCACCATTGCACTGCTGGCGGCAATCGAGTCGCTGCTGGCCGCAACGGTGACCGACGGAGTTACGGGCAAGCACCACGATTCCAACGCCGAGCTGATAGGGGAGGGGATTGCCAACTTCGTCACGCCCCTTTTCGGCGGTATTCCGGCAACCGGCGCGATAGCCCGCACGATGGCCAACATCAACAACGGCGGCAAGAGCCCTGTGGCCGGCATAGTGCATGCCGCGGTGCTGCTGCTCATCTATCTGTTCCTTATGCCATACGCGGTGTACGTGCCCTTGAGCTGCCTGGCGGCGATATTGGTGATGGTGTCGTACAATATGAGTGAATGGCGCACTTTCCGCTATCTGCTCAAAGGCGACAAACCATCTGTGGCAGTGCTTCTTACAACATTCCTGCTCACGGTGCTGGTCGACCTTACGGCTGCCATCGAGTTCGGCCTGCTGCTGGCTGTGGTGCTCTTCCTGCGCCGCGTGATGCAGACCTCAGACATACACGTGATAGAGAGCCACAAGGTGGCCTCCAGCGAGAGTGACGAATACAATCCCGAAGACACCGAATTCCTCGACATCCCCGCCGGGGTCGAGGTGTACGAAATCAACGGCCCCTATTTCTTCGGTCTGGCCAACAAGTTCGAGGAGTTCGAGGCGCGTGCCGACAAGGACACCCGCGTGCAGATAATCCGTATGCGGCAGGTGCCCTTCATCGACGCCACCGGAGTGAAAAACCTCGAAACCCTTATCCGCCGCACCTCCAAGCGCGGGGTGAAGGTCATCCTTTCCGGTGTCAACGAGAGCGTGCTCTCCACGTTGAGGCTCTACAAGATAGACGAGCTTCTGGGCCCCGAGAGCATCTTCCCCCACATCTTCCTGGCCCTGGCCAAGGCGCGGGAGACGGTGGAGAGGCAGTAAATCAGCTCTCCTCCCTCTCTTTTCTGAAGCAGATGTCATTGATGGCATCTGCTTCAGAGGGGCGAATGCAGTTTTTTTTCCTATCTTTGCCGCCTGTAATACACAAGGCCCGCCGTAGGCGGACCCGCAAAACAGACTGCTATGAAAAACTACAAGAGAACACTTGTGACCTGCGCGCTTCCCTATGCCAACGGCCCTGTCCACATCGGGCATCTGGCCGGAGTCTATGTACCTGCCGACATCTACGTGAGGTACCTCCGAATGCGCGGTCGCGACGTCCTCTTCGTATGCGGCAGCGACGAGCACGGAGTGCCCATCACCATCAAGGCCCGCAAAGAGGGGTGCAAGCCCCAGGATATAGTGGACAAGTACCACGGCATAATCAAGCAGTCGTTCAGCGACTTCGGAATAGATTTCGACATATATTCCCGCACCACGAGCGACATCCACCACAAGTTCGCCGCCGACTTTTTCCGCAAGCTCTACGACGAGGGCAAGTTCATCGAGAAGGAGAGCGAGCAGTACTACGACACCGAGGCCCATACCTTCCTGGCCGACCGTTACATAGTGGGCACCTGCCCCAAGTGCGGCGCTGAAGGGGCCTACGGCGACCAGTGCGAGAAATGCGGCTCCACCCTGAGTCCCGACGAGCTGGTCAACCCCCATTCGGCAATCAGCGGCGCGCCTCTGGAGAAGCGTCCTACCAAGCACTGGTACCTCCCTCTCGACAAATACGAGGGATGGCTCCGCGAGTGGATTCTGGAGGGGCACAAGGAGTGGAAGAGCAATGTGTACGGGCAGGTCAAATCGTGGCTCGACGGCGGCCTGCAGCCCAGGGCGGTGAGCCGCGATCTGGACTGGGGCGTGCCTGTGCCGGTCGAGGGAGCCGACGGCAAGGTGCTCTACGTGTGGTTCGACGCCCCCATCGGCTATATCTCCAACACCATCGAGCTTGTGGGTGATGATTGGAAGAAGTGGTGGCAGGATCCCGACACCAAGCTGGTGCACTTCATAGGAAAGGACAACATCGTGTTCCACTGCATCGTGTTCCCCTCGATGCTCAAGGCATACGGGGATTTCATACTCCCGGAGAACGTGCCGGCCAACGAGTTCCTAAACCTGCAGGGCGACAAGATATCGACTTCGCGCAACTGGGCCGTGTGGCTCAACGAGTATCTGGTCGACTTCCCCGGCAAGCAGGACGCGCTGCGCTACACCCTCTGCGCCAACGCTCCCGAAACCAAGGACAACGACTTCACGTGGCAGGATTTCCAGATGCGCAACAACAGCGAGCTGGTGGCCATATTCGGCAACTTCGTGAACCGCGCGGTGGTGCTCACGCACAAGTATTTCGGCGGCAAGGTCCCCGCAGCCGGAGAGTTGCTTGACGCTGACCGCGAGGCGCTTGCGCAGATTCCCGCACTCAAGGCATCGATAGAGCGCAATATCGAGACCTATCACTTCCGCGAGGCGCTCAAGGATGCAATGAACATAGCCCGCATAGGCAACAAATACATCTCCGACACCGAGCCGTGGAAGGTGGCCAAGACCGACCTCGGACGCGCCGGAACGATACTCAACACCTCCCTTCAGATATGCGCCAACCTGGCCGTGGCATTCGAGCCTTTCACTCCGCAAGCCGCCGCCCGCCTGCGCAGGATGATAGACTCCCCTCTCGACTGGGATGTCTTCGGGTCGCCATCTATCCTTGCCGAAGGGCACTCGATAAGGGAGGCCGAGCTTCTCTTCGAAAAGATTGAGGATGAGGCTATAGCCGCGCAGCTTGAGCGCCTGGAGAAAATCGCGGCTGAGAATGCCGCGAAGGCTGCCGCTGCCGCTCCATCCGCTGCCATAGCTCCTGAGAAGGAAGAATGCACCTTCGAGGATTTTGAAAAGATGGATATCCGCACCGCTACGGTATTGGAGGCGGAGCGCGTTCCCAAGACGGACAAGTTGCTCAGGCTCACCATAGATACAGGGATAGACAAGCGCGTCATTGTGAGTGGCATCGCCAAATTCTACGCGCCCGAGGATATCCTCGGCAAGCAGATATGCATATTGGCCAATCTCAAGCCGAGGGTGATCCGCGGCATAGAGAGCCACGGAATGATTCTTATGGCAAGCGAGCCTGACGGCAGGATGCGTTTCGTGACCCCTGCCGAGGCGCTCTGCAACGGTGCGCAGATAGGCTAGGAATTCTACGACGACAACAGCGGTCGGCAGGCCTCTTTGAAGGCGACTGCCGACCGTAATTTTTTATTGTAAAAGCGGGTTGAATTTCATAAATTTGCTGATTAACGTGCTGTTAGTGTGCGCCTTCGCATCAAAATCGGATGTGACAGGCGCTCACGGAGTGTATAATTATCTGAACAATAATCGTTTACAATGCAGTTATTGGAGACCTCCATACCGGGCGTCCTGATTGTCGAACCCAAGGTTTTCGGCGACGGGCGCGGCTACTTTTTTGAAAGTTATTCCCAAAGGGAATTCAACGAAAAGATTTCGGCTGTACCGGGTGCGCCGAAAAGCGTGGATTTCGTGCAGGACAACGAGTCGCTTTCGTCCTACGGAGTGATGCGCGGCCTGCATTTTCAGAGGCCCCCTTTCGCCCAGGCCAAGCTGGTACGCTGCGTCCGCGGCAAGGTGCTCGACGTGGCCCTCGACATCCGTCGCGGCAGCCCCACCTACGGGCAGCACGTGGCAGTGGAGCTTTCCGAAGAGAACCACCGTCAGCTTTTCATCCCGAAGGGCTTCGCCCACGGCTTTGCGGTGCTCAGCGAGATAGCGGTGTTCCAGTACAAGTGCGACGAGTTCTACCATCCCGAGGCCGACGGAGGCCTTTCGATACTCGATAAGAGCCTTGGCATCGACTGGAGGATTCCCTCGGATAAGGCGATACTCTCCGAAAAAGACACGCGCCATCCGCTTCTCAAGGACTTCGACAGTCCGTTTTCTTTGTGAAGCGAAAATCGCAGAAGAAAATATCAATCAGGAAGAGAAGATGAACATCCTCGTAACAGGAGCAAACGGCCAGCTTGGCAATGAGATGCGCATTGTGGCATCCACGACGTCTGCTGTCGCCGGGCGGGAGGAATCCCCGAATTTCATTTTTACCGACATAGCTCCCGAGGCGGAGGAGTCGCTGGAGACTCTGCACCGCCTGGCCGGGGAGGGCGTGGACACGTCCTCGCTCCGGCTCGACATCACCGACGAGGCTGCCGTGCGCGCCTTTGTGGCTGAGCACAAAATCGGGGTTGTAGTCAACTGCGCCGCCTATACCAACGTGGACGCGGCCGAGACCAACGAACCGTTGGCCCGCAAGCTGAATGCCGACTCCCCGGCAATCCTGGCCAGGGTGATGGGTGAGGCGGGCGGCCTGCTGGTGCACGTCTCCACCGACTATGTGTTCGGCGCCGAGCCCTACAACACTCCCTGCAGCGAGGACCGGACGGGCACTCCTACCGGAGTGTACGGCCGCACCAAGCTCGAGGGGGAGCGCAATATCCTCGCCTCGGACTGCAATGCGGTGATTGTCCGCACCGCGTGGCTCTACTCCGAGTTCGGCAGGAACTTCTGCCGCACTATGATGAATCTCACCGCCACCAAGCCGCAGATCAAGGTGGTGTTCGACCAGGCGGGCACCCCCACCTACGCGCTCGATCTGGCCCGCGCCATAATGAGGGTGGTTGACGACTACTCCATCTGGCAGCGTAGCGGGAGCGGCGCCTACCCGCGTCGGGGCATATACCACTACTCCAACGAAGGGGTGTGCAGCTGGTTCGACTTTGCCACGATGGTGCGTGAGATGAATAATACCACCCGTTGCGAGGTGCTCCCTTGCCACAGCAGCGAATTCCCCAGCCCCGTAAGGCGCCCCGCCTATTCGGTGCTCGACAAAACCAGAATAAAATCAACTTTCGGCCTTGACATCCCCTACTGGACGGCGAGCCTTAAGAAATGCATAATCAACCTTACAGGCAAATGAAAGGAATTGTACTCGCCGGAGGATCCGGCACAAGACTCTATCCCATAACCAAGGGGGTCAGCAAACAGCTTCTGCCGATTTACGACAAGCCGATGGTGTATTATCCCATCTCGGCCCTGATGCTCGCCGGCATCCGCGAAATCCTCATCATTTCCACTCCGCAGGACCTGCCCGGTTTCAAGCGGCTGCTAGGTGACGGGTCTGACTACGGAGTGAGCCTCTCCTATGCCGAGCAGCCCTCCCCCGACGGGTTGGCGCAGGCCTTCATAATCGGCGAAAAGTTCATTGGTTCCGACAGCGCCTGTCTGGTGCTGGGCGACAACATCTTCTACGGCAGCGGCTTCACCGGCCTGCTCAAGGAAGCTGTGCGCACCGCCGAACAGGATGGCAAGGCTACGGTTTTCGGCTACTGGGTGAGTGATCCCGAACGCTACGGCGTTGCGGAGTTTGACCGCCGGGGCAACTGCCTTTCGATAGAGGAAAAGCCCAAGGTACCCAAAAGCAACTATGCTGTGGTGGGGCTCTATTTTTACCCCAACAAGGTGGTCGACGTGGCCAAGCATATCAAACCCTCGGCACGCGGGGAGCTTGAGATAACCACGGTGAACCAGCGCTTCCTCGAAGACGGGCAACTCAAGGTGCAGGTCTTCGGCCGCGGCTTCGCCTGGCTCGACACCGGCACCCACGACAGCCTGAGCGAGGCGTCCAACTTCGTGGAGGTCATCGAAAAGAGGCAGGGCCTCAAGATAGCCTGCCTCGAGGGGATAGCCTACCGCAACGGCTGGATAAGCGAGGAGAGGATGCGCGAAATCGCCGCTCCGATGCTCAAGAACCAGTACGGGCAGTATCTGCTCAAAGTGATAGATGAATGTAGGGAGGAGATCAACTCAACGACTTTAACCCATCAAAACGATTGATATGAGGCGCTCTATTATCATAACCGGCGGGGCCGGATTCATCGGAAGCCACGTGGTGAGGCTCTTTGTGAACAAGTACCCCGAGTACCGCATAATCAACCTCGACAAGCTGACCTATGCCGGCAACCTGGCCAACCTCAAGGACATCGAGGACAAACCCAACTACAAATTCGTCAAGATGGATATCTGCGACTTCGAGGGTGTGCTGGCACTGATGCGGCAGGAGAAGGTCGACGGCATAATCCACCTTGCGGCTGAATCGCACGTTGACCGCAGCATCAAGGACCCCTTCACTTTTGCGCAGACCAACGTGATGGGGACTCTGTCGCTGCTGCAGGCGGCCAAGATATATTGGGAGGAGACGCCGTTTGTTTCGGACGAAAACGCCATTTCCGGGGCGGCTTCGGCCTCGGAGAGCGCTGTGTTTCGCCGGCTCTTCTATCACATTTCCACCGACGAGGTGTACGGGGCTCTCGAGATGACCTGCCCTCAGGGCATCAAGCCCCCCTTCACCACCAAGGCCTCCAGCGGAGCGCACCATCTTGCCTACGGCGAAAAGTTCTTCACCGAAGACCTCAAGTATCAGCCGCACAGCCCCTATAGCGCCGCCAAGGCTTCGAGCGACCACTTCGTGAGGGCCTTCCACGACACCTACGGCCTGCCCACGATAGTCACCAACTGCTCCAACAACTACGGCCCCTACCAGTTCCCCGAAAAGCTGATACCCCTTTTCATCAACAATATCCGTCATCGCAAGCCCCTCCCGGTCTATGGCAAGGGTGAAAACGTGCGCGACTGGCTCTATGTCGAAGACCACGCCCGGGCCATCGACACGATATTCCACAAGGGCCGCGTGGCCGAAACCTACAACATAGGCGGCTTCAACGAGTGGAAGAACATCGACATAATCAAGGTGCTGATTGCCACCGTCGACCGCATCCTCGGCCGCAGCGAGGGCGCCGACCTTGACCTGATAACCTACGTCACCGACCGCGCCGGCCACGATCTGCGCTACGCCATCGACTCCACCAAGCTCCAGAGGGAACTCGGCTGGGAGCCCTCCCTCCAGTTCGAGGAAGGGATTGAGAAAACGGTCAAGTGGTACTTGGATAACCAGGACTGGATGGACAACGTCACCAGCGGGGACTACCAGAGGTATTACGATGATATGTATAAGGGGAGATAAATTCTAACAACAATGAAAATACTTGTAACCGGAGCGAAAGGATTTGTGGGGAGAAACCTATGCCTTGAACTCAAGAATATCAGAGACGGAAAGTCAAGATGCTGGGGAGACCTGGCTGTCGGGGAAGTTTTTGAATATGACATCGACTCCTCGGCCGAGGAGTTGGATAACTATTGTCGTGAGTGTGATTTCGTGTTCAACCTTGCAGGAGTGAACCGGCCGAAGGACGCTTCCGAGTTTATGGAAGGCAACTTCGGGTTTGCTTCCACGCTTCTTGATACTCTCAGGAAATATGGAAACACCTGTCCTGTGATGCTTTCCTCTTCGCAGCAGGCGTCTTTGACGGGCCGCTTCGGCAACTCCGAATACGGCCGCAGCAAAAAGGCAGGTGAGGACCTCTTTCTGCAATACGGCAAGGAAACCGGTGCAAAAGTGCTGGTCTATCGTTTCCCGAATCTCTACGGCAAATGGTGCCGTCCGAACTACAATTCGGCAGTCGCAACCTTCTGCAATGCCTTCGCCAACGACCTGCCCTACACGGTCAATGACCCTTCCGTGGAGCTGGAGCTGTTGTATATCGATGATTTGATTGCCGAGATGATCAGTGCGCTGAAGGACGAGGAACATCGTTGCGAATTCAACGGCCTCGAAGTCATACCGGAAAAAAGTTGCGAGGACGCGAGTGACTCGCGTAATGCGCAAAGCCGCTACTGCTATTGTCCCGTGACACACAAAGCCACCCTCGGGCAGATTGTCGAGCTGCTGCAGCAGTTCAAGGAGCTGCCGCAGACCCTCCTGATTCCGGAGATTCCGGCTGATTCGTTTGCCAAACGCCTGTACAGCACATACTTAAGCTATCTTCCGGCCGACAAAGCCATCTTCGACCTCAAGATGAACCAGGACGCAAGAGGCAGTTTCACCGAACTTGTGCACACAGCTGGCTGCGGACAGGTCAGCATCAACGTCTCAAAACCCGGAATCACCAAGGGACAACACTGGCACCATACCAAATGGGAACAGTTCATCGTAGTCAAAGGCCACGGCCTTATCCAGATGCGCCCGGAGAACCCCCGTCCCGACCAGATCGGGCCCGACGGACAGCCACAGATTCTAGAATACGAAGTCACCGGCGACCACATCCAAAGCGTGATAATGCTCCCCGGCTACACCCACAACATCATCAACCTCAGCGACACGGAGGATCTTGTTACCGTGATGTGGTGCAACGAAATCTTCGACCCGAATAAACCGGATACATTCTTCGACGAAGTAAAGGAATAAAGATATGGCATCATTCAAGAACAACGGGAAACTCAAGCTGCTCATCATTGTGGGCACAAGACCGGAAATCATACGTCTTGCGGCAGTAATCAACAAATGCCGTCAGTACTTTGACTGCATACTGGCTCACACCGGTCAGAACTACGACTACAACCTCAACGGCATCTTCTTCCGCGACCTCAAACTCGCAGACCCCGATGTCTATATGGATGCAGTAGGTGAGGATCTCGGCGAGACGATGGGCAACATCATAGACAAGAGCTACAAGCTGATGGTGGAAATCAAGCCGGATGCAGTGCTTGTGTTAGGCGACACCAATAGTTGCCTGAGCGTAATCGGAGCCAAACGCCTCCACATACCCATATTCCACATGGAAGCCGGTAACCGCTGCAAAGACGAATGCCTCCCGGAAGAGACTAACCGCAGGATTGTAGATATCATCTCCGATGTCAATATGGCATACAGCGAGCACGCCCGCAGGTATCTTGCAGAGTGCGGCTTGCCGAGAGAGCGCACATACGTTACGGGTTCACCTATGGCAGAGGTACTGCACAACAATCTTGCCGAGATTGAGGCATCTGATGTCCATAAGCGCTTGAATCTTGAGAAAGGCAGATATATATTATTGTCAGCACATCGTGAGGAGAACATCGACACGGAAAAGAACTTCCTGAGCCTGTTCAACGCCATCAACGCTATGGCGCAGAAATACGCTATGCCGATACTATACTCGTGCCACCCTCGCAGCCGCAAGCGTCTCGAAGCCAGCGGATTCCAGCTCGACCCTCGTGTCATCCAGCATGAGCCATTGGGCTTCCACGACTACAACTGCCTTCAGATGAATGCTTTTGCGGTGGTCAGCGACAGCGGCACGCTCCCTGAGGAATCAAGTTTCTTCACCAGCGTAGGCCACCCGTTCCCCGCAGTCTGCATCCGCACCAGCACCGAACGCCCCGAAGCCCTCGACAAAGGTTGCTTCTTCATCAGTGGCATAGACGAGAAGGGCCTGCTCCAGGCTGTTGACACGGCAGTCGAGATGAATGCCAATGGCGACAACGGCATCCCGGTACCTAATTATGTGGACGAAAACGTCAGCACCAAGGTGGTCAAAATCATCCAGTCCTACGTCGGCATCGTCAATAAGATGGTGTGGCGCAAAAACTAGAACAAATATATGTCGGACAACGAGATACAGCAGCAGATGGAGGCGATGAGAGCCTTGGACGAGCCTATGCCGCAGGTGGGAATCTTCTGGTACGACCCCGAGGACAAGGCATTCTTCGGCGTGTGCAAGCAGGAACTCACCCCAAAACAGGCAGAAGAAGCGGCCGACAAGGGCCTGCCGTTCATCAACTATCCGCATCTGCACCGGCAGGTATGGGCCAAGGAATACTTCCGCGCCCAGGCAATGGGCGAAGTTACCAAATTCAAAGGCGACTACACCCAAGTACCCAGGGGCCGCGTGGCCTGGAACATCAACAAGTTCATCGTCTTCGTGGGCCAATGGGCCAAACCCATAGAGGCGGAACTCTCTCGGATGATAGAGGAGGAATTCGCACTCCCGTACTTCGAGTTCGTATATGACGAACACTGGGACCTCGGCCACGGCTGGTCAGGAGATATGTAACATTGCGCAAACCCAAAGAAAATATAAAACGAAAAAGATATGAGCATTTTTGCAGGTAAAACATTGATGATCACCGGAGGTACGGGATCATTCGGCAATGCGGTTCTCAACCGCTTCCTAAAGACGGACATCGCAGAAATCCGTATCTTCTCACGCGACGAGAAGAAGCAGGACGATATGCGCCACGAGTATCAGGCCAAGATGCCTGAGGTGGCAGGAAAAATCAGATTCTACATCGGTGACGTGCGTAACAAAAGCACACTGAAGACCGCGATGAAAGGTGTGGATTACATATTCCACGCAGCCGCCTTGAAGCAGGTGCCCAGCTGCGAGTTCTTCCCTATGGAAGCCGTCAAGACCAATGTCATCGGTACTGATAATGTGCTGGATGCCGCTATAGATGAGGGAGTTAAGTGCGTCATCTGCCTCTCCACCGACAAGGCTGCATACCCCATCAATGCGATGGGAATCTCCAAGGCACTGGAGGAGAAGATTGCAGTTGCCCGCTCGCGCAATAGCGGAACTTACGACGAAAACGGCAATTTCCACGGCACCAAGATCTGCTGCACCCGCTACGGCAACGTGATGTGCTCCCGCGGAAGCGTCATCCCCCTTTGGATTGAGCAGATACGCAGCGGCAACCCCATCACCCTCACCGAGCCCAAGATGACCCGCTTCATAATGAGCCTCGAAGAAGCCGTTGACCTCGTGCTCTTCGCCTTCGAACACGGCTCCAACGGAGACATCCTCGTGCAGAAAGCTCCCGCCTGCACCATTCAGACACAGGCTGAGGCAGTTTGCGAGCTCTTCGGTGGAAAGAAGGAGGAAATCAAGGTCATCGGCATTCGCCACGGAGAGAAGATGTACGAAACGCTCCTCACCAACGAGGAGTGCGCCAAGGCCGAGGATATGGGCAACTTCTACCGCGTCCCTGCCGACAACCGCGGCCTCAATTACGACAAATACTTCAAGGAAGGCGACGAGAAGCGCAACGTGCTCACCGAGTTCAACTCCGACAACACCAAGCGCCTCACCGTGGCCGAGACCAAAGCCAAAATCGCCAGTCTGGAGTACATCCAGAACGAACTCAACGGAGTGGCGAATCTGGCGAAATAGCAAACAGACATACAATGAGAAAATTCGAAGAATTGAAGATTGCGGTGGCCGGCACAGGATATGTCGGCCTCTCTATCGCCACGCTGCTCAGCCAGAAACATCAGGTGACGGCAGTGGACGTTATTCCCGAAAAGGTGGAAAAAATCAACAACCGCATTTCGCCCATTCAGGACGAATATATCGAGAAATACTTTGCAGAGAAGAAGCTCAACCTGAAGGCGACCCTCGACGGAGTGGCGGCCTACAGGGATGCCGACTTCGTGGTGGTTGCGGCCCCTACCAACTACGACCCGGTCAAGAACTACTTCGACACCTCACACGTGGAAGAGGTCATCGACCTGGTAATCAGCGTCAACCCCGATGCCGTGATGGTCATCAAATCCACCATACCCGTGGGCTACACCCGCAGTCTCTACGTGAAGTATGCCCTCAAGTTTATGACCGACCCGGCCCTCAAGGGCAGGAAATTCAACCTGCTCTTCAGCCCGGAGTTCCTGCGCGAGAGCAAGGCTCTGTACGACAACGTCTAGCCGAGAGGCATCATTGTCGGTTACCCGAAAATGATTACGGTCACCGGCGACAGCAAGTGGGATGAGGAGAATGCGGCCATCGCCGCCATCGGCAACCCGCAGGCGGAGGAATTCGCGCGCATCTTCGCCTCCTTGCTGCAGGAAGGGGCAATCAAGGAGAATATCGACACCCTCTTTATGGGAATGAAGGAGGCCGAGGCGGTCAAGCTCTTCGCCAACACTTATCTGGCTCTCCGCGTAAGCTATTTCAACGAACTCGACACCTACGCCGAGGTCAAGGGACTCGACCCGCAGGCTATCATCAACGGCATCGGCCTCGACCCGCGCATCGGCACGCACTACAACAACCCGAGCTTCGGCTACGGCGGCTACTGCCTCCCGAAGGATACCAAGCAGCTGCTGGCCAACTATGCCGACGTGCCGCAGAATATGATGTCCGCCATTGTGGAAAGCAACCGCACCCGCAAGGACTTTATTGCCGACCAGGTGCTCAAGATGGCCGGATATTACGACGAGAATGCGCAGTACGCCTCCGGCAAGGAGAAGGAAGTTGTGGTGGGAGTCTATCGCCTCACGATGAAAGCGGGCTCCGACAATTTCCGCCAGAGCGCCATCCAGGGCATTATGAAGCGCATCAAGGCCAAAGGTGCATCAGTTATCATCTACGAGCCTACTTTGCAGGACGGAGATACCTTCTTCGGCAGCAGGGTGGTCAATGACCTCGCCACCTTCAAAGCGCAGAGCCACGCCATCATCGCCAACCGCTACGACAGCTGCCTTGACGACGTAGCTGCAAAAGTTTATACCCGCGACCTGTTCCGCCGTGACTAGTATGAAGAGGGTTCTTGTTACCGGCTCAGCCGGATTCATAGGGAGCAATCTGGTGCTCCGACTGCTCAGGACGGAGTCGCCCATTGAGATTGTGGGTCTGGACTCCGTCAATGACTACTATGACGTGAGCCTGAAGGAGTGGCGGCTGCAGCAGATTGAGGCCGAAGCCGGGAAGCACCCCGAAAGCAAGTACAGCTTCGTTAAGGGTAACCTCGCCGACAAGGCGCTCATTGACAGCCTCTTCGCAGAGCATAAGTTCGACATTGTGGTGAATCTTGC